>CAJTPV010000021.1 GCA_910578505.1 uncultured Oscillospiraceae bacterium
CTGCCGGATGATACAGAGGTACCCGGTGACACGGAGGTACCAGATGATACGGAGGCGCCCGGTGACACGGAACTGCCGGATGATACAGAGGTACCCGGTGACACGGAGCTGCCAGATGATACGGAGGTCCCCGGTGATACGGAGGTACCGGATGACACGGAGGTACCCGGTGATACAGAGGCGCCAGATGACACATTCCTCCCGGCGGCGTTGGAGGACGAAAATGCATAATCTCAGCCCGGAGCAGTGCAAGCTGCTCCGGGCGTTTGGCGTTGGTGGGCAATTCTTCTTGCCGGGGCGTGACAACGGTCTCATCGCTGTCTTCACAGCTTCTGCCGGCATAATCCGGATTCTTTGAAGAAAAAGTATTGCGTATTACAGCGAATTGGTGCATAATGAGAGAAAAGAGCCTGACAGAAACATGACAAGGAGGGCCTGTGCCATGAACAAAAAAAGAATCCGGCAGATGAGCGCCAGTCTGCTGCGGCGGGTGTCCACCCTGCCCGCCTCCCGCTACCTCACCCCCCACCGCGAAATGCTGCGGGAGCTGCTGGAGGATCAGAACTACCTCCAGCGCTTCGCGTCCCTCTACGACAGCGGCGCGCGGCTGCAGTGCGCGGACGTCCTCCGCCTGTGCCGGGACGTGATGGACCGGCTCTCGCCGGAGCCGGAGGAGGGCTGGCTGGCCTTTACCTACGACTTCGCCCGAAGATCCATGTTCCCGGATTCGGACTTCCAGCCCGGCCAAGCGGCCTGCGGCGCAGCCTTTCTCCTCTCTCTGCTGCAGGTACTGCTGGACGCGGAGCGCTCCATCCTGCCCGCCGGCCCCCTGTGGCAGCTGGAGCTGCTGGAGGAGGACGAGCTCCAGGGCAGCCCCCACTACGAGAGCTACCGTCTCTTCCTGCGCAGCTACCGCCGGGAGTATATCTACGAGATGATGCGCCTGGGCCTGGAGGCCACTCCCTTCCGCACCCTGGAGCATATCGCCGGGGTCCACCACGTGGCCCTCAGCGTGGCCCGTGACCTGAAGCGGGCGGGGGTACCCATCGACCTGCCCCTGGTGTCCGGCAGCGCCGCGGGCCACGACATCGGCAAATTCGGCTGCCGGCCCGGCGAGCGGGTGCCGTACCTGCACTACTATTACACGGGCCTGTGGTTCCGGCGGCGGCACATGTCCGACCTGGGCTACGTAGCCGCCAACCACTCGGTCTGGGATTTGGAGCTGGACTATCTGTCCGTGGAATCCCTGGTGCTGATCTACGCCGACTTCCGGGTCAAGCAGGAGCGGGGGGCGGACGGACGGGAGATTACCAGGATTTCCACCCTGGCCGAGGCCTTTGACGTCATCCTCAATAAACTGGACAACGTCAACGAGGAGAAGCGGACCCGGTACACCTTTGTCTACGCCAAGCTGCGGGATTTTGAAAACTACATGCTGAGCCTGGGGGTGGACACCACCCTGTCCGGCGCATACAGCCAGGCGTCGGCGAAAAAGGACGTGGCTCTGATGGACATGGCCGAGGCAGCGGAGACGCTGCGTCTGCTGGGCGTGGAGCACAACATCGCCCTCATGAGCCGGCTGACCGGCCAGCGCAGCTTTGCCAATCTGCTGGAGCTGGCCCGGAGCGAGACGGACTGGCGGCGTCTGCGGGCCTACCTGAGCGTGTTCGAGTCCTATTCCGTCTACCTGAGCATTCCCCAGAAGGTGCAGACCCTGGCCTTTCTCTACGAGCTGCTGATGCACCGGGAGGGCGATATCCGCCGCCAGGCGGCGGCGCTGATGGGGGAGATCATCGCCCGTTTCCACGCCGGCTACGCCAAGGAAAAGCCGGCGGACGCCCAGCCGGAGAGCCGGGCCATTACGGACCTGGACCAGTGGCGGCTGTACCTGGATAAGATTATCTATCCCGACCGAAAGCTCATGCAGCAGCACCGGCGGTGGATCAGCTACACCCTGAAGATGGTGGTCAACTCCCTGCTGGAGAAGTGCGGCGGGGACCACCGCGGGCTGTTTTTAAAGGCCTTCCTGCGCTACTACCGCCGTCCGGAGCGGCTGGAGGACGACACTGCCTTCCAGCTGCTGGAGACGGCCACCGCCCTGCCGGTGGAGCTGCTGGAGGACCGGCAGCGCTATGACCTGCTGGACTTTGCCCAGTCTCTGGCGGCCCGCCAGGCCCTCACGGTGCGGGTAGCGGCAGTGCTGCTGATGGACTACATCCGTCCGGGTCTGACCACGCAGGACATCATTCTCCACGCCCTGCGGGACGTATCCTGTGAGGACAGCAAGTCCCTGACTCTGCTGCGGCGCACGGCGGTGGAGAGCATGACGTACCAGGACAAGCCCCTGGAGCTGGACGAGGACACGGTGTCGGAAATCTTCCTGGACAACCTCAAAACAGCCACGCCCTGGATCATCAAGGAGGTCAATATCCGCCTGCTCACCGGCGTGGCCAGAGGCGGCGGTGGCCGGCTGCTGCACATCGCCACCCATCTGACCAACCTGGTAAAGGTCAGCGACCAGGTGGCTGTCCGCCACGTGGCCGGAAATGCGCTGCTGGCCATCGCCCCCCGGCTGACGCCGGAGGAGCGCAACGAGGTGGCCATTGAGCTGGGCCGGGGTCTGGAGATCGGCCAGCAGGAGTTCTCCAAATATATCCCCGGCTATCTGGGCCGGTTCTCCCTGTGGCTGCCGCCGGCGCTGCTGGAGGAGATGCTGGGGGACCTGGAATCCGGCTCCCTCAGCTCCTCCAACCCCAGGGTGGTGGCCCTGGCTCTGGACACAGTGGGCGTCATCTACGAGGAGTACGACACCTACCGGGTCCGGTTCCCGGAGGCGGACGAGGTCTACCGCCGCCGCCGGGAGCGGCTGCTGGGCATGCTGCTCAAGGGTCTGGCCGGATACCAGGCCGAGGTGCGCCAGGAGGCCATGTTCGTGCTGGGCCGGTCTGTGTTCGGCTCCCAGGTGCTGGGCGTCCACGAGAAGCGGCGGGCCTTCCTGCTGACGCTGAAAAAGATCCTGGCTCTCACCGGCGAGATTCCCGGCGACGAGCTGACCTTCTACTACCGGGCCGGCATGATGGGCCGCCTGTACCGCTTCCTGACGGAGCAGGATATCCTCCACGGCGGCTTCCGCTACGATCCCCCCCGGCCCATCGCCTTTTTCCCCGGCACCTTTGACCCCTTCACCCTCTCCCACAAGGGCATCGTCCAGGCCATCCGGGACCTGGGGTACGAGGTGATGCTGGCCATCGACGAGTTCTCCTGGTCCAAGAAGACCCAGCCCCACCGCATCCGCCGCCGGATCGTGAGCATGTCCATTGCCGACGAGTTCCACGTCCACATCTTCCCGGAGAACTTCCCGGTAAACATTGCCAGCCCGGAGACTCTGGGCGACCTGCGCCGGGCATTTCCCGGTCGGGCGGTGTCCATGGTGGTGGGCAGCGACGTGGTGGCCAACGCCTCCTCCTACCAGCTCCCGCCCGTCCCCGGCTCCATCCACGGCTTTGACCACATCATCTTCCGCCGCTCCTCCGGCGAGGGGGAGGAGGACCGGGACTACAGCGCCATCACCGGCCAAACGGTGGAGCTGCAGCTGCCCACCCACCTGGAGTCCATCAGCTCCACCCTCATCCGGGACGCGGTGGACCAGGGCCGGGACATCTCCAACCTCATCGACTCCGCGGCCCAGGAGTTTATCTACCTCCACGGCCTCTACCTCCGGGAGCCCCAGGACAAGCCCCTGCTCCAGGCGGAGGACTTGACGTTCCACCGCTTCCTCCAGCTGCCGGAGGAGCTGCCGGGAAAGGCCGACCTCACCGGCCGGGCCGCCGGCCAGGGGGCGGAGGAGCTGTACCGCCAGCTGCGGCGGCTGGGGGACCAGGCCATCCTGCTGCGCCACGGGGAGAGCGGCCCGGCCCTGGGCTTCGCCGGATTCCGGTGCCTGGACTCCCACCAGCTCTTCTCCCGCCTGGGCAGCGCGGAGCTGTCCGCCCTCATCCGGCAGCACACCGGCGGGCGGGTGCTGGTCATCAGCGGCATCTTCGTGCCCAGGGGGCCGGAGCAGCTGGACCTGTGCCAGCTGCTGCTGACGGAGGTGCTGGCCCTGGCCCTGCGGCAGGAGTACACCTACGCCCTGTTCTGCCCGGCGGAGGCGTCCATCCCGGCCTATGTGCGGGAGATCCTCACTCTCCAGGGCTTCGTGCCCACCGCCGTGGGCGGGGAGACCCGGGAGCTGATGGGCGTGGACATGCGCCGGCCCATCGTCCTCACCCGGAACGTGGACACCGCCATCAAAGCGCCTCTGGCCACCAATCCCCGGGTACTGGGGGCCGTGGCCGACGCCCACCGGCGGGTGCAGCGGGCGCTGACGGAGCTGTACCCCGGCTGTCTGGTGCTGTCCATGTCCGCGGGGGTCATCTACCAGCGGCTGCTGCGGAAGATCGCCGCCTGCAACGGCGTGTCCACGGAGCAGACGCAGCCCAGGGTCCTGGGGAAATGCATCTGCGTCCCCTTTGGGAAGATCCTGCGGGGGGTGGCGGTGCCCAACACGGTGACCAAGACCCTCCACACGGACAAGGTCTATGAGCCGGATTTGAGCCGGTACTCCATTGAGGCCTACCCCTTCTATCCCCCCCTGGCGGACCAGGTGCGCACCATCCACGCCTTCCAGCGGCCTGTGATCCTGGTGGACGACATGCTCCACGACGGCAAGCGCATCCGCCGCATCGCCCCCCTGCTGGCCCAGACCGGCGCCGCCGTGCGGCAGGTGCTGGTGGGCTACCTCACCGGCGTGGGCCGGGACACCATGGAGCAGCTGGGCTTCCCGGTGGACAGCGTGTACTATCTGCCCAACCTGCGCATGCGCTTTGTGGAGTCCACCCTGTACCCCTTCATCGGCGGGGACACGGTCCGCCGGGCCGAGTCCATGGCCGGCGGCCTGCAGCCGGCGGTGAACCGGATCTTCCCCTATGCGGCCCCGGAGCTGACGGAGGACTGCGTGGACGGGTCCACGTACCACCTGTCCCTGTGCTGCCTGGAAAACGCCCGGGACATCCTGCTGGCCCTGGAGACGGAGTACCGGTCCCTGTACGCCCGGAACCTGACCCTCAGCCGGCTGGGGGAGGCCATCAACCTGCCCCTCTGCCCGGACAAGGGCAGCTGCATGGGCTACGACCTGAGCCGGGCCGCGTCCACGTATCTGGAAAACGACATCGAGATGCTCAAGCGGCTGCAGGCCCGCTATAAAATCGTGATAGGGGAGTCATAATGGGATATTATCAGTACAAAGACCACATATTGTATACAGAGGAGACGCTGGCCTGGGAGAAGCTGGAGCGGCTGCCGGCGGCGGGGGAGGTCCTCTATCTGTTCCGCCGCCCGCCGCTGACGGGCCGGGAGACCTTCGCGGTCACCGCGCCCGCCCTGCTGACCGCCGCCGAGGGCCCGGAGACGCTGTGCAGCCGGGACGAGACGCCGGCGGATTTGCCGGCGGACCTGCTGGCGGCTGTCCGGGACCGGCGGGTCCGGGCGGTGAACGCCGCCCACCCCCGGTGGGAGGAGCTGCTGGAGCGGAAAAAAGCGCCGGAGAAGCGGCGCGTGCATCTGCTGGCCCTGGGCGACGTGGGCAGCACTCTGGCCATTGGCCTGCGGCTGCTGGGGGGGGATAACCTCTCCGCCATCGGCGTGTGCGACATGCGGCCCAACGTGGCGGAGCGGTGGGTATTCGAGCTGGGCCAGATCGACACCCCCGCCGGGGACCGGGATTTCCCAGCCGTGGAGAAGGTGGAGCCGGAGGACCTGTTCAACTGCGACGTATTCCTGTTCTGCGCCTCCCGGTTCGTGCCGGACACGGCGGTGAAGAGCGGGGATGTGCGCATGGCCCAGTACGAGCTGAACCGGGATCTGGCGGTCTCCTACGCCCGCAGGGCCCGTGACGAGGGCTTCGGCGGCATGTTCTGCGTGGTCAGCGACCCGGTGGACCCCCTGTGCCGGGCCGTGCTGCTGGAGAGCAACAAAAACGAGGCCGGGGAGCTGGATTACGGGGGGCTGTTCCCCCACCAGGTGCGGGGCTTCGGCCTGGGCGTGATGAACGCCAGGGCCAGGTATTATGCCCGGCGGGAGCCCCGGTTCGCCGCGTTTCTGGAGGACGGGCGGACCTTCGGCCCCCACGGCGAGGGCCTGGTGGTGGCCAACTCCATCTCCCGGTACGACGACGCCGTGTCCCGCGACCTGACGGAGCGGACCAAGCACGCCAACCTGGAGATGCGGGAGCTGGGCTTCAAGCCCTATGTGGCCCCGGCGCTGTCGTCGGGGGCCCTGTCCCTGCTGCTGTGCCTGGGCGGGGAATGGCACTGCTCCTCCGTGTTTTTGGACGGCGTGTTTATGGGCGTGCGCAACCGTACAGCCCCCGACGGGCCGGAGGTGGAGCGGCTGCCGCTGCCGGAGCCGCTGCTGGAGCGGCTGCGGGAGACCATGGAGCAGCTGCGGGCGATCCCCGTCTAGCGCCGAGCATGCCGCGTCGGCTGCGGCGGAGAGGGCTTACTGCAATTTTAAGACGATTTCATCGAAGGAGGCGATGGTGCGCATATGTCGATCAAGGACAAATTTTCCAACCTGCTGTTCGGCGAAAAGCCGGAGGAGGAGCAGACCGCTCCGGAGGAAGCGGAGGCCGCCGGGGAGGTGACCGGGGAGCCGGGGGGCGCCAGCGCGTCCAGCCTGTCCCTGCTGGAGCTGCCGGAGGACCACCCCATCTACCGCCTGCACAGCCAGCGGCGGCACGAGGCCGGCTATCTGCCCGCGCCCCGCGTCTGCCTGGATGAGACGGGCATCCTCCCGCCGGAGACGGTGCGCAGGGAGCTGGACCGCCTGCGGCCAATGCTGGCCGCAGCCTGCAGCGCGCGGCTGAAGGCGGTCCAGGACAGCGCCGCCCCAAAGCGGAGCGAGAGGCGGGAGAAAAAAAAGGACGGGGAGGAGCAGCCGGAGCGGCGGCAGGCGGAGGCCCCGCCGCCGGCGCTGGACGCCCAGCCCTTTGTGTACCTCTCCGCCAATCAGCTCTACGCCTGGGTCCTGGTGTTCCCCCCGGTGGGACAGGGGGAGGAGCTGACGCGGGAGATGCTGGACAGCGCTCTGGCCGGGCAGGGCGTGCGCTACGGCCTGGACAGGAATCTGATCGACCGGCTGGCCCACCACGACCGGCGGTACTTCAACATGTTCCTGGCCGCCAAGGGGAAACCGGCCTTTGACGGAAAAAACGGCAACATTGTGGATAACTATCCGCGGGTCATCCAGCGGGTGCTGGAGGCGGATGAATTTGACCAGGTGGACTACACGTCCCTGAATCTGATCCACAACGCGGCCAAGGGGGAGGAGATCTGTCATCTCATCAAGCCCACGGAGGGCGAGCCGGGCCGGTCCGTGCTGGATGAGGAGATTCCCGCCAAGAGCGGGAAGTCCGTCCCCCTGCCCAAGGGGAAAAATACGGAGATCAGCGAGGACGGCGTGCAGCTGCTGGCCTCCATCTCCGGCTCCGTGGATTTCACCGGCCAGGTCTTTCAGGTCAAGCCGGTGCTGGAGATCGGCGGGGATGTGGATTACTCCACTGGCAGCATCAACTTTTTGGGGGATATCAACATCCAGGGGAACATCCTCAGCGGCTTCACGGTGCAGGCGGGGGGCAACATTCACGTGGGCGGCGTGGTGGAGGCCGGCAGCAGCGTGGAGGCCGGCGGCGACCTGGTGGTGGTCAAGGGCATCCTGGGCGGCGGCGCAACCACCGTCCGGGCCAAGGGCAGCGTCTTCGCCAAATACGTGGAGAACGCCGTCATCTGCGTGCGGGAGCTCCTCCAGACGGACTGTATCATCGGCAGCAGCGTCTACTGCGGCGGGGAGGTGATCGTCCAGTCCGGACGGGGCAAGATCATGGGCGGCTTTGTCTGGGCGGCCCGGCGGATCTGCGCCAGCGCCGTGGGCTCCCAGTCGGAGTGCAAGACCACCGTGGTTCTGGGCGGGCGGCCCTGCAACTACTTTGAGCGGGAGCTGGTCCAGCGGGAGGTCAACGCCCTGGAGATGGAGATGGAGAAGCTGGAGTGCCAGCCGGACAGCCCGGTCCGCTCGTCCCTGCTGAGCAAGACCCGGCTGAAGCTGACTACGGCGGAGATGAAGATGCGCAAGCTGGAGGAGCGGCTGCAGCGCCTGCAGGCCGAGGAGGGGGGCCGGCAGGACCAGGGCAACGAGCGCCTGGAGTGCGGCGTGGCCTACCCCGGCACCAAGATCCGCTTTGGGGACGAGGCCATCCGCCTCCACCAGGTACACCGGCACTGCGTGGCCACCAAGGTCCACGATGAGATCCTTTTGATGTGACCGCCCCGCGGGGCGGCGGGACAGCAAAACGGCAGGGCAGACAACGTCTGCCCTGCTGCTTTGCTTTTAGTCCTATATTCCATTAGAACAAATCCCGCGTTCGCCGGAGAAATCAGACCGCGCGCGTGACCTTGCCGGAACGCAGACACCGGGTACAAACATAGACATGGCGAGGGGAACCATCGACGATCGCCTTGACTCGCTTGACATTGGGCTTCCACGTACGGTTTGAGCGCCTGTGGGAATGGGACACCTTGATGCCGAAGGTCACACCCTTGTCACAGAACTGACATTTAGCCATCCGTTGCACCTCCTTGCTGTTCTAAACTCAATATGCATCATATGCATCGACGTTTATCATAACAGACTTTGACACAAATTGCAAGTGGAAATTTTGTATTTGAGAAAAGTTTTTGCGCTCTTGTCAAGCCGCTCCATTTATACTATAATTGTTTCAGCACCTGTGAAAACGATAGACCTGCAGCCCGCGCGGCCGCAGCTGAACGGAGGAGAGCCATATGATCAAGCAAGACGAAATGCAGGGCGGCATCCATCTGCATGAGCTGGTGGAGCAGCTGAAGATGTCCGTTGTCTATAAGGGCAGCGACTATGAAACGGCCCTGGTGGGCATCAAGGACGTGAACCGTCCCGCGCTGCAGCTGCTGGGGTACTTCGACTATTTTGACGAGCGCCGCCTGCAGGTTATCGGTATGGCGGAGACCAATATGCTGGAGAACATGACCCCGGAGCAGCGGGAGAAGAGCTTTTCCAATCTTTTGCAGTACCCCATCCCGGCCCTGATCATATCCCGGGATCTGGCGGTCTTTCCGGAGTGCCTGGCCATGGCCCGCTGGCACAAGCGCACCCTGCTGCACACCTCGGACACCACGGTGGTCATCACCACCCGGGTCATCGAGTATCTGACCCAGGCCCTGGCCCCCACCATCACCCGCCACGGCGTGCTCCTGGACATCGCCGGCGAGGGCGTGCTGATCACCGGCGACAGCGGCGTGGGCAAGAGCGAGGCCGCCATTGAGCTGGTCATGCGGGGCCACCGGCTGGTGGCGGACGACGCGGTGGAGATCCGCCGGGTGGCCGACCAGCTGCTGGGCAAGGCCCCGAAGCTGATCCGCAACTATATCGAGCTGCGGGGCATCGGCGTCATCGACGTCCACCAGCTCATGGGCATGCGGGCGGTGAAGAAGGAGTCCCAGATCGACCTGGTGGTCCACCTGGAGCCCTGGCGGGAGGACAAGTTCTATGACCGCTTCGGCCTGGACGAGGAGACGGTCAATATCCTGGGCCTCTCGGTGCCCACCACCACCATCCCGGTCCGGCCGGGCCGGAACCTGGCCACAATCATCGAGGTGGCCACCATGAACAACCGCCACAAGAAGTACGGCTTCAACGCCGCCCAGACCCTGGCCGACGAACTGGAGCGCCAGGTCCAGGGGTCCTGACGGCTCTGCAAGAAATGGCTATAGATAAAATCTCATGAGGAGGAATACGATGTATTATATCGGCATTGACATCGGCGGGACCAATTTGAAGGCCGGGCTGGTGGATGAGGGCTACCAGATCACGGCCACCAAGAAAATGCCCCTGAAATTCGAATCCATGGAGCACATGGGGGAGACCCTGGCGGAAATGGCCATCGGGCTCGTTGAGGAGAACGGTATTGCCCGTGAACAGGTGGCCTCTGTGGGTATGGGGTTCCCCGGTCCTGTGGATAATAAGCGGGGCGTGGTCATCAAGACCGTCAACATTCCCATCCGCTCCATGCCGGTGGCGGAGATGTTCCATAAGTACTGGGACCTGCCGGTCTACCTGGGCAACGACGCGGACTGCGCAGCCCTGGGGGAATACTACCACTATGAGGACAGGGATGTTGAGAGCCTGATTCTGGTCACCCTGGGCACCGGCATCGGCACCGGCATCATCCTGGGCGGCAGGATCCACACCGGCATCAACGGCTGCGCCGGCGAGGGCGGGCACATCGTCATCGTCCACAACGGCGACCAGTGTACCTGCGGCCGCAGGGGCTGCTGGGAGCGGTACGCCTCCGCCAACGCCCTCATCCGCCAGACCACCGCCGCCATGGATGAGCACCCGGACTCCGCCATGTGGGGCCTGGTGGGCGGCGCGCTGAACCGGGTGGATGGCCGCACCGCCTTCGAGGCCATGCGCAAGGGCGACGTGACCGCCAGAGCGGTGGTGGACCAGTACCTGGAGTATCTGGCGGAGGGGCTGTCCAACTTTGTCAACATCTTCCAGCCGGAGGTCATCGCCCTGGGCGGCGGCGTCAGCCACGAGCGGGACGAGGACCTGCTGGTGCCTCTGCAGTCCATGGTGCTGGAGCAGTGCTTTGGCCGGGAGGCGGAGAAGCACCCCAAATTGGTCAAGGCAAAGCTGGGCAACGACGCCGGGATCATCGGCGCAGCCCTGCTGGGGCTGGCCCAGTAAACCTTACATCATCTTTTTATGCAGGAGGAATCTCTATGCCCTGGTATGACACCTTCGACGCTCTGGTGAAGGAGCGGTTCCCGCAGCTGGAATGGATGGGGGAGGAGCCCATGGCCCGGCACACCACCTTCCGCACCGGCGGCCCGGCCCGGCGGTTCGCCCGGCCCGGCTCGGCGGAGGAGCTGGCGGCGCTGCTGGACGCGGCGGAGCGGGAGCAGTGGCCGGTATTGGTGCTGGGCAACGGCTCCAATGTGCTGGCGGCGGACCAGGGGGTGGAGGCGCTGGTGGTCCACACCGGGCGGCTGGACAGCGTGGGCCGCACCGGGGAGCGTACGCTGCGGGCGGAGGCGGGGGTCTCCCTGGCCCGTCTGGCGGTGTTCGCCCAGCGGGAGGCCCTGAGCGGGCTGGAATTTGCCCACGGCATCCCCGGCAGCCTGGGGGGCGCGGTGTTCATGAACGCCGGGGCCTACGGCGGCGAGATGCGCCAGGTGGTGACGGCGGTGACCGCCTGGTTTCCCGGACAGGGGATCGTGCGCCTGGAGGGGGACGCCCTGGAGTTCGGCTACCGGCACAGTATTTTCAGCCGCCGGCCAGGGGCGGCGCTGGCGGCGGAGTTCCTGCTGGAGCCGGGGGACGGGGAGGCCATCCGGGCCCGGATGGAGGACCTGGACCGGCGGCGGCGGGAGAAGCAGCCCCTGGAGTACCCCAGCGCGGGGAGCACCTTCAAGCGGCCGGAGGGCCATTTTGCCGGGGCGCTGATCGAGCAGTGCGGTTTGAAGGGGGCCCGGTCCGGCGGGGCCATGGTTTCGGAGAAGCACGCGGGATTTGTCATCAACGCCGGCGGCGCCACCAGCGGCGACGTGCTGGCGCTGATCGCCCATGTGCAGAGGACGGTGAAGGAGCAGACCGGCGTGGCCCTGGAGCCGGAGGTCAGGATCGTGTCATAGCTGCGATCGTGTGTGAGGAGGGGGAAGATGGAAATATTGATTATCTCCGGACTGTCCGGCGGCGGCAAGAGCAAGGCCGCGTCCTTTCTGGAGGACATGGGGTTTTATATTGTGGACAACATGCCGGCGGGGATGATTTTGAAATTCGCAGAGTTCTGCGCCGCCGGGAACGGCCGGTATAACCGGGTAGCGCTGGTCTACGACGTGCGCACCGCGGACAGCTTTGACGAATTTCTGGAGGTCCTGTCAACGCTGCGCTCCAGGGAGTACAGCTGCCGCCTGCTCTTTCTGCAGGCGGACGTGGGGGCCATTATCAACCGGTACAAGGAGACCCGCCGCCTGCACCCGCTGCAGGAGCAGGCGGGGTCCCTGGAGGAGGCGGCCAACCGGGAGATCCGGCTGATGGCGCCGGTCAAGGCCCAGGCGGACCTGGTGATCGACTCCACCAACTACTCCACGGCGCGGCTGCGCTCGGAGCTGCTGCGGCTGTTCGGCGGGGACGGGGCTGCGGGGGAGATGATGGTGAGCCTGGTGTCCTTCGGCTTCAAGCACGGCCTGCCCCTGGAGGCGGATCTGGTGTTTGACGTGCGGTTCATGCCGAATCCCTTCTACATCGACAGTCTCCGGGACCACACAGGCCTGGACGCGGATGTGCGCGACTACGTCTTCTCCTTCCGGGAGACGGAGCAGTTTATGGAGAAGCTGCGGGATCTGCTGCGCTTTGTCCTGCCGCTGTACCGGGAGGAGGGGAAGACCGTGCTGGTGGTGGCCATCGGCTGCACCGGCGGCCACCACCGCTCCGTGGCGGTGACCCACGCGCTGGCGGAGTATGCCGCCTCTCTGGGCTATCAGGTGACGGAGAACCACCGGGACATGACGCGCTCGTAACATTATCCATCCCGGACAATGGGATAAGGCTGTGATAGACATGGAGCATATGAACGAAAACTTTCTTTACCGCGGTCCCAGCGGCAAGGGGCCTAAGATCGTCGCCATCGGGGGCGGCACAGGCCTGTCCACCATGCTGCGGGGTCTGAAGCGGCACACCAACAATCTGACGGCCATCGTCACGGTGGCGGACGACGGCGGCGGCTCCGGGGTCCTGCGCCAGGAGCTGGGCATGCTGGCCCCCGGCGATATCCGCAACTGCCTGGAGGCGCTGGCCAACGTGGAGCCGCTGATGGGGGAGCTGCTGCACTACCGGTTCACGGAGGGCTCCCTGCGGGGGCAGAGCTTTGGGAACCTGTTTCTGGCTGCGCTGTACGGCATCTCCGGCGGCAGCTTCGACGTGGCGGTGGGCCGCATGAGCCAGGTGCTGGCCATCACGGGCCGGGTGCTGCCGGTGACCACCAGCAACGTGCAGCTGGAGGCGGAATTTGAGAATGGGACAAGGGTCCTGGGGGAGTCCAAGATCTCCTACTGCAAAAAGCGGGAGGACTGCCGCATCCGGCAGGTACGGCTGCTGCCGGAGCATCCCCCGGCCCTGCAGGCGGCCCTGGACGCCATTGCCCAGGCGGACATGATCTTACTGGGGCCGGGGAGCCTGTACACCAGCATCATCCCCAACCTGCTGGTGGAGGGCATCGCCGGGGCCATCGCCGCCTCCGGCGCGCTGAAGGTGTACGTAGCCAATGTGATGACCCAGGAGGGGGAGACGGAGGGGTACACCAACGCGGACCACATCCGGGCCATCTTCCAGCACTCCCTGCCGGGGCTGTTCCAGCTGTGCCTGGTCAACTCCGCCAACATCCCCCAGGAGGTCCTGGCCCGCTACGCCCAGGAGGGGGCGGTGCCGGTGCGGTGCGACAAGGCGGAGTGCGCCAGGCTGGGGGTGGAGCTGGCGAAGAGCCCGGTGTCCGCCGTGCGGGACGGCTACGTCCGCCACGACCCGGAGCTGCTGGCGGCGGCCCTGCTGGAGTTCCACGCCCGCAGGAGCGTTCGGATTGCCGGGCTGGGCCGGTACCGTATAGAGTAATGGAGCAGGGAGGTGCTGCCATGTCCTTTTCCAGCGATGTGAAGACGGAACTATGCCGGACGGGGCTGGACCGCCCCTGCTGCGCAAAGGCCGAGGCCTACGGCGCGCTGCTGTACTGCAGCACCTTTTCCGCCCACGAGGTGCGGATCATCACAGAGAACGCGGATTTTGCCTCCCGGCTGCCGGCGCTGCTGGAGCGGGCTTTCGGCCTGTGCTTCGACCGCCTGCCCAGGGCGGAGGAGCAGAAGTACATCTTCCAGATCACGGACGCCGGCAAGATCAGCCGGATCATCGACGCCTTTGGTTTTGACTCCCGCCAGAGCCCGGTGCTGCACATCAACTTCGGTCTGCTGGAGGAGGACTGCTGCCGGGCCGCCTTCCTGCGGGGGGCATTTTTGGCGGGGGGCAGTGTGACGGAGCCGGCCAAGCGGTACCACCTGGAGCTGGTCACCAGCCATATCCAGGCCAGCCGGGAGCTGCTGGCGCTGCTGACGGACATGGGCCGCCGGCCCAAGCAGACTGCGCGGGGGGGCTGCCAGGTGACGTACTTCAAAAGCGGCGGCCAGATCGAGGATCTGCTGACGCTGATGGGCGCGCCGCTGTCCGCCATGGAGCTGATGAACACCCGGGCGGAGAAGGAGCTGCGCAACGGTGTCAACCGCCGGGTCAACTGTGAATCCGCCAACCTGGACAAGGCGGTGGACGCGGCCCAGGAGCAGCTCCAGGCCATCCGGCGGCTGTACGAGCTGGGGCGGGTGGAGGGATTGTCCGCGCAGCTGAAGGAGACCATCATCCTGCGGGAGACGTACCCGGAGCTGACCCTGGCCCAGCTGGCGGAGGAATTCGACCCGCCCATCACCAAGAGCTGCCTGAACCACCGGCTCCGGAAGCTATCAGAGCTGAGCCGAACGTGAACCGCAATAAAAGTTTCGCCGGCCTTTTCAAAGGCCGTGGAGTCCAGAGGCAAAGCCTCTGGTCGCGCCCCGCAGGGCGCGAAATACCCCAGGCCGCGCCGCAAAATCCCTCGTATCCCTCCAATCGGGCGCGGCCCAAGCGCATTTGACGCGCATGCGTCAAACAGCGCCCCCGTCTTTCCACCAGGCACATTTCAGAGGATCAATTCGACAGACAAGGAGAAAGAACCATGGACAGAGCAAAACTGGCAAACGATTACCATAACGCGGGCTACAGCTGCTCCCAGGCGGTAGTCTGCGCCTTTGCCGACGTCATCGGCCTGCCCCAGGAGCAGCTGGCCGCCCTGACCGGCGGCTTTGGCGGCGGCTTCCGCACGGGCGAGATCTGCGGCGTGCTCAGCGGCGGGGCCATGGTGCTGGGCATGCGGTGGCCCCACAGCCAGCCCGGCGACATGAAGGCCAAATCCTATGTGGCGAAAAAGGTGATGAAGTTCCAGGCGCTTTTTAAGGAGCGGGTCCCCGGCGTGCGCTGCCAGGAGATCCGGGACCTGGGCCTCACGGCGGACATCAGCCCCGCCGCCCAGCGGCTGGGACTGACCAAGTCCTGCGCAATTTATATTGTGACCGCTGTGGAGATTTTAGAGCAGATGCTGGAGGAGGAGTAGAGCGCTCCTCCTCCAGCGCACAGAAGATACGGAAAATGAGAGACAGGAAGCGGGCGCAGGGACGGACGGGCTGTTTGCCGCCTGCGGCGTGCAAATGCGCGGGAAAGCCGCGCCGATTGGGTGCGGATCGGGGGATGATGCGGCGCGGCTTTCTTTTTTGGGGGATTTCGTGCCCTGCGGGGCACGAGCGGGGCTTTGCCCCTGCACCCCACGGCCTTTGAAAAGGCCGGCGAAACTTTTATTGCGCTGCGCGGTGTTCTTTGCTCCACATGCTTCGCGGAAAGAGAGGTTCCCATGTCCTTTGTTCATCTTCACGTTCATACCGAGTACAGCCTCCTGGACGGCTTCTGCCGCATTGACGGCCTGGCCAAGCGGGTCCGGGAGCTGGGACAGACCGCCGTGGCCGTCACCGACCACGGCGTCATGTACGGCGCGGTGGATTTTTACCGCTCTTGCAAAAAAGAGGGCGTCAAGCCAATTATCGGCTGCGAGGTCTATATGACGCCAACCGGACGCTCCCTCCGGGACAAGGTCCACGAGCTGGACGCGGAGAGCCGCCACCTGGTCCTGCTGTGCCGGAACGAGACGGGCTACCGGAACCTCAGCTATATGGTCAGCCGGGCCTTTATCGACGGGTTCTATATCAAGCCCCGCATCGATATGGAGCTGCTGCGGAGCCACAGCGAGGGCCTCATCGCCCTGTCCGCCTGCCTGGCGGGGGAGATCCCCAGGCTGCTGGTGGGCCGCAATTACGACCGGGCCAGGGAATACGCCCTGGAAATGCGGGACATCTTCGGCCCGGACGGGTTTTACCTGGAGCTCCAGGACCACGGCATCCAGAACCAGACGGTGGTCAACCAGGGTCTGCTGCGCATCCACCAGGAGACCGGCATCCCCCTGGTCTGTACCAACGACTGCCACTACCTGGCCCCCAAGGACGCGGAGAGCCACGACGTGCTGCTGTGCATCCAGACCGGGAAGCTGGTGGAGGACGAAAAGCGCATGCGCTATGAGCCCCGCAACTTCTATGTCCGCTCCACGGAGGAGATGGAGGCGCTGTTTGGCCGCTATCCGGACGCCCTGGAGAACACACAGCGGATCGCCGACGCCTGTAACCTGGAGTTCACCTTCGGCAAGTACCACCTGCCCCAGTTCGCCGTCCCGGCGGGGGAGACGGCTCAGTCCTATATCCGGCGGCTGTGCGAGGAGGGGTTCGCGGCCAAATACAAGGGCCGGCATCCGGAGTACCACCGGCAGCTGGACTATGAGCTGGACATGATTGAACAGATGGGGTTTACGGACTACTTCCTCATTGTCTCCGACTTTGTGGGGTTCGCCCGCAGCCAGGGCATCCCCGTGGGCCCCGGCCGGGGCAGCGCCGCCGGGAGCATGGTCTCCTACTGCCTCCACATCACCGATATCGACCCCATGAAGTACGGCCTGTACTTCGAGCGCTTTTTGAACCCGGAGCGGGTGTCCATGCCGGATATCGACATGGACTTCGGCGACACCCGCCGGGACGAGGTCTTCGAATACGTGCGCCGGAAATACGGTCAGGACCGGGTGGCCCATATCGTCACCTTCGGCACCATGGCCGCACGGGGCGTCATCCGGGACGTGGGGCGGGTGATGAATATGCCCTATGCGGAGGTGGACGTGGTGGCCAAGCAGGTGCCCGGCGGACCGGGAAACCTCCACATCACCCTGGACCAGGCCCTGCAGCTGAGCAAGCCCCTGAAGGAGATGTACGACGGGGACCCCGGCATCCACAAGCTCATCGACACCGCCCGGTCCCTGGAGGGCATGCCCCGTCACGCCTCCACCCATGCCGCCGGCGTGGTCATCACCAAGAACCCCGTATACACCTACGTGCCCCTGGCCCGGAACGACGAGACGGTGGTCTGCCAGTACTCCATGGTGACGCTGGAGGAGCTGGGCCTGCTGAAGATGGACTTCCTGGGCCTGCGGAACCTGACGGTCCTGGAGGACGCGGTGGCCATGGTCCGCCGACGGGAGCCGGACTTCCAGCTGGAGGATATCCCGGAGGACGACCAGGCGGTGTTCGACATGCTCACACAGGGCAAGACCGCCGGCGTGTTCCAGATGGAGTCCGCCGGAATGACCGGCGTGTGCGTGGGGCTCAAGCCCCAGTCCATCGAGGACCTGACCGCCATCGTGGCCCTGTACCGGCCTGGGCCCATGGACTCCATCCCCCGGTTCATCGCCAGCAAGCACAACCCCAGCCTCATCACCTACAAGCATCCGTCCCTGGAGCCCATCCTCTCCATCACCTACGGCTGCATCGTCTACCAGGAGCAGGTCATTGAGATTTTCCGCCGCCTGGCGGGCTACTCCCTGGGGCAGGCGGACATGGTGCGCCGGGCCATGAGCAAGAAGAAGGTCAAGGACATCGAAAAAGAGCGTGAAGCGTTCCTGAATGGCGATTCCAGTCGAAATATTACCGGCTGTATCGCCAATGGTATCCCGGCGGATATCGCGGAGGCGGTCTACAATGAAATCTACGACTTTGCCAACTACGCCTTCAACAAGGCCCACGCGGTGTGCTATGCCGTGGTGGCCTATCAGACGGCCTGGTTCAAGTACCACCATCCCCGTGAGTATATGGCGGCGCTGCTGACGTCGGTGCTGGACTACTCGGAGAAGGTGTCCGGGTATATCTCCGAATGCCGGGACATGGGGATCCCCCTGCTGCCGCCGGACGTGAACCGCTCACAGGACTGCTTCACAGTGGAGGAGGGCGGCATCCGCTTCGGCCTGGTGGCCATCAAAAACATCGGGCGCGGCTTTATCCAGAGCATGGTCCGGGAGCGGGAGGACAATGGCCCCTTCACCGGCCTCCAGGACTTCTGCGAGCGGCTGTACGGGTGCGACATCAACAAGCGGGCGCTGGAGAATCTCATCCGGGCCGGGGCCTTCGACAGCTTCGGCGCGTACCGCAGCCAGATGATCGCCGTCAGCGACAAGCTGCTGGACTCCATCGGCGGCAGCCGCCGCCAGAATGTGGAGGGGCAGATGGACTTTTTCGGCATGGCCGCCCCCGCCTCCCCCCGGCGGCACGCCGAGGCGGCGCTGCCGGACATCCCGGAGTACGCCCTGGAGGAGCGGATGCGGCAGGAGCGGGAGGTGACGGGGCTGTACCTCTCCGGCCACCCCATGAACGCCTACCGGAGGGCGGCGGCAGCCGCCGGCGCGGTGCACATCGTGTCCATCCACGACGATTTCGCCCAGGATGGCGGCCCGGTGCAGTACCAGGACGAGCAGCGGATCGCGGTGGCGGGCATTGTCACCGCCTACCGCACCAGGACCACCCGCAGCGGCTCCCTCATGGCCTACGCCACGGTGGAGGACGACACGGCGTCCATTGAGCTGCTGTGCTTCAGCAGGACGCTGGAGCGGTTCGGGCGGCAGCTGCAGGAGGGCAGCGCGGTGCTGGTCAGGGGGAAGCTGTCGGTCCGGGACGAGAAGCCGCCCCAGATCCTCTGCGACGAGGTGTATCCCCTGCGGGGCGGCGTTTCGGAGGAGCCGGCCCAGGAACCGCCGCCGGAGGGCGTGCAGGTGCTGGAGGGGAAAATGCTGTGGCTGCGCCTGTCGGGCATGGACCACCCGGCCTGGGACCACATCAACCGGGTGTTCAGCATGTTCCCCGGAACCACGCCGGTGCGGCTGGTGTTTACAGATACCGGCAGGCGGATGGCCTCCGCCTGTCTGCTGGGCAAGTCGCTGGTGGACGAGCTGGTGGAGGTGCTGGGAAGAGAAAACGTGGTGATTCAGTGAGGAAGGAGCGATTGATTGATGTGTACAAATCTGGCCTATGAAGAGGAGTTCTGGGAGGAACTGATTGATGGAAAAGCTGTGTTGATGTCCCCCCGGCCCGCCACCAACCACAATCAGACAGCGTTTAATATTGCGTCGCTCTTCAAAAACTTTTTGAAGGGAAAGCCCTGCCGGGTGTTTCCGGACGGCACGGACCTGTATCTGACGGACAAGGACCGGTTTATCCCGGACGTCATGGTGATCTGCGACCGCAGCAAGGTCAGGGACGACGGCATACACGGCGCGCCGGATCTGGTGGTGGAGGTTTTGTCGCCCAGCTCCATCAAGCGGGACCGCGTGTATAAAAAGCGTGTATATGAGCAGTGCGGCGTGCGGGAATACTGGATTGTGAATCCGATGGATAAATCTGTAGAGGTCTACCTGCTGGAAAACGGCGTGTACCATCTGGACGAGGCCTACTGCCTTGCGCCCGATTATTGGCTGAATAAGCTCAATGACGAGGAGCGGGCCGAGTTGAAGACAGAGATTGTCCCATCCATTTTCAGCGGCCTGACGGTTGCGCTGGAGGATGTATTTGAAAATGTGCCATAAAAAGCAGGAGCCGCCGGTTGACTTTGGCGGCTCCTGCTTTTCAGTCTTCTTTTTCCGCTTCATCTCGGATTCCGGCGGAGTGCTGTTTGATTTTCTCGTTCATTCTGCGGCCTCATCCATATCCTTACTCTATTCCGGGCTATCCATTCATTCGCAGGCGTTCCACAATACTCTGCCCCTCCAGATTTTTGAAGCAAACATAAGGGATCAACACAGCGAACGCCAGAATGACCGGCGTGCAGACCGCCAGCGGCAGCAGGGTGAAGCGGAAGGTGCTGAAGCCGCCCTCCACCATGGCCCGCACACCGATGCCGACAGCCGCCGCGCTGAGGACGAAGGACACCGCAAGGGTAAGCGCCGCATAGCTCAGCCCCTCAAAGACCAGCATTCTGCAGAGCTGTTTTTTGGTCATGCCCACCGATTGGATGACAGCAAACTCCTTTTTTCGGGAGACGATGGCGGTTACCATAGAGTTGACAAAGTTCAGCACACCCACCAGAGCAATAACAACGCTGATGGCGCTGCCGGTCACAGCGGCGGAACGGGTCTCCGCCGCATACTGCGCGCTCATGGTCTGCCGGGAGGTGACCGGCAGGCTGGGGTCCGTCTCAGCGGTATACGCATCCAGCAGGGCCTGTACCGCAGGAATGGCGCTGTCCGCTGCGTTGAGATACAGCTTCCGCAGGGTGTTCTCCGGCCATAAAGTACGGAACGTATTGGTGGGGACGATAAAGCTGATCGTAAGGTCATCTGTAACGCCGCCCTCCATAGCCCCTTCGTCAATGGGTGTCAGCGGATAGACCACGGCCATTACCGTGTAGGCCCGTCCGTCCAGGTCCACCGTACTGCCCACCGGGGGTACGGGGAGCGCGTCATAGTGCTCATTCTCCATATCAATGGCCGGGCCGATGGCTAATACATAGTCACCGGCGGCGAACGCATCCGAGTCAAAGCTGCCAGCCAACAGATACTGTTCCTGTGTCACGGCGTCCAGAGGAATGCCGTCCAATCCCAGCAGCGTCGCGGTCATCGGACCGCCGGCCAGCACCGCCTGTACCGCCTCCGGCCCGGTCGGGTCATAGCTGGCCCAGTTGCTGAGCATCTCTTCTGTGTAGAACAGGCCGATGTTTTCCACAGTCCTGTTATCCGGCTGCCAGGAGAACTGGTGGCTGTACTGATGTCCCACAGCCTCCACGCCCTCCGCGTTTTCCAGCTGCAGCGCCAATTCCCCATCCAGGGTGGTTCCCTGGGGGTCATAGCCGCCGATATAGTTCTCGTGGGAGGCGTCCGAGAGTTCAAAGTCCGCCAGGGTCAGATCGGCCAGATATTTTTCCATATCAAAGGCGGCGTCCTTCGCATAGAAGCAGCTGAGGAGAACCAGTCCCAGCGTCAAAGCGCAGACAACAATTGCCGTACGCTTTTTATTGCGGCCCAGATTCGCCCAGGCCATCCCGGACAAGGTGGCCGTCTCGTGGCTGCGTCTCCGCTTCTTCTGCTTGCTGATGGCGGCGTCGCTCATCCGCAGGGCCTCGATGGGGGATACCTTCCCCGCCAGCCGGGCAGGCTGCAGGCAGGAAATAGCGGAAGTCAGGTAGGCGAAAGCGGCGGAACCGATGAAAATGACTGGGTTGGCTGCCGCGCCGCCGTCCATGCGTCCCATCAGCACCGGCACAAGCAGAACGCCCAAGCCCCAGCCGGAAAGCAGGCCCGCAGGGATGGCAATAACGCACAGACGGTTCACCTGGCCGTAGATCAGCTTTTTGATCTGGCGGGTGGTGGTTCCCAAAGTCTTCAGCTGTCCGTAGAACTGAATATCAGCGGTGACGCTGATCTGGAAGATATTGTAGATGATGAGATACCCGGCCAGAAATACCAGCGCCATGCCCAGATACATAGGCGCACTCTCCATAGCGGCATTGGCGTTCAGCTCTGGGGAATAGGCCAGATTGACGCTGTATTCCAGGCCGGTCAGCCCGGTATCCGCCAGAATATCCTCCATCATACCTGCAATGTTGGCGTCACTGACCAGATGCAGCTGCGCCATATGCATCCCCAGCGCTTGCCCCTCCACAGCGGGCCGTCCTCCGGTCATTTGATCGGCGTACTCCCTGCTGACCCAGGCGAAGCTGGCGTAGGAGGATTCATTGCCGTCCCAAAGCCCGCAGAGAGTAAAGGTTGTACTGGTTACCTCACCGCTGTTAAAATCCCTGCGCCATTCCAACGTCACCTCCTGCCCCAGTTCGTGCGGGAGTCCCAGCCGGTCCAGAGCAATGGTATCCAGTGCCAGCTCACCGGCGGCCTGGGGCATGCGGCCCGCAGTGGGTGCGCCAAAGGAGTGCCGGGCATAGCTGTCGTCAGCCCAGCGGATCTCCAGCTGCCGCCCGCCCAGCGCCTTGTTTTCCGCGAGGCCCAGCACAATGCTCTCACCAATCCCGGCGATATCCGGGTGGGCGGAAAGCCGGGCCAGCTGCTCCTCTGTGACGTTTTTCAGCGACACCTGGGCGTCGTAGCCCGCCTGACGAAACGCCATTTCCACCATGTTTTTCGACTGGCTCTGGGCCAGGGTAAAGAGGGTGGTGAACATCAGGGTTGTCAGCAAAATGGCAATGACCGCAACGAGATTACGGCCTGTATTTTGCTTGAATAGACGCCGGTTCAGCGTCTTGATGGGATCAAACATGGAATCGTCCTCCTCTCCGGGAATGCTCAGGCGGCAATGCGCCCGTCTTCAATGCGGATCACCCGGTCAGCCATGCGGGCAATCTCAGGATTGTGGGTAATCATGACAATGGTCTGGTTGAACTGCTGGCTGGTCATCTTCAACAGGCCAATCACGTCATCGCTGGTCTTGGAATCCAGATTGCCGGTGGGCTCGTCGGCCAAAATGATGGATGGTTTCGAGGCCAATGCCCTTGCAATCGCCACACGCTGCTGCTGCCCGCCGGAGAGGTTATTGGGCAGGCTGTCCAGCTTCTTCTCCAGGCCCAGAAGAGCCACGATCTCCATGATGAATTTTTTGTCCGGCTTCTGGCCGTCCAGAGAGAGCGGGAACACGATATTTTCCCACACAGTCAGCACCGGGACCAGGTTATAGTTCTGGAAAATAAAACCAATTTGCTTGCGGCGGAATATCGCAGCCTGCTCGCTGTTGAGTCTGGCAAGCTCAGTGCCGTCCACCTGGATGCTGCCCTCGGAGGGCGTGTCCAGACCGCCCAGCATATGGAGCAGCGTAGACTTGCCGGACCCGGAGGTGCCGGTGATGGCGGTAAACTTGCCCCGCTCAATCTCCAGGTCCACGCCGTCCAGGGCCTTGACCAGTGCTTCCCCCGCGCCGTAGTATTTTTTCAGGCCGCGTGCTTTCAAAATGCTTTCCATATACAGATCCTCCTCGCTGCATAATACGAATTTCGTTTGCTGATCCTATCGTAGCAGGGCAATGTCAAAATAAGGGTACATGAACGGTACATTTTTGTAACTTTGCAGAAAAAGGTCCATCCTCCAAAGAGCGGGAGGATGGACCTTGCCGGATCAGGCTTCATCTGCGGTTTTCGACGTTGTAAAGTTGTCTGTCCATTCAGGGTAACAGAAAAATCTGGAAGTGAAACGGATACCAGGTCAGCAGCACGAGCAGTTGTAACAGGAACGAGCAACACTAAAATGAGAGCAATCAAAATGCTTAAAACCCGTTTAATACACATAGCAATCCTTTCCAAAGCCGATTTTGACAGTGCGGCCATCTATACCCACGCCGCCGGCAGCTTATTTCAGCATCTTCCGGCAGGCGCGGGCCAGCTCGTCCAGCGTGCTGCACGGCAGCATCTGGCAGAGCATCTGCATGGTCTGAATGCTCCGCACATAGGGCCACTTCCGCTCTGGGATCGGATTGAGCCACAGCACCTTGCCCGCCCGCTGGCGGGCCTCCAGCAGCGCCCGGCCCGCCCGCGGCAGGTCGATGGTCTTGGTGTCGGACAAAATCAGCAGCGTGGTGGAGGACCCCAGCGCTGCCGGGCGGCTGGCGCACAGCTTTTCCAGGGCCGTGCCCAGGTCGGTGCCCCGCCCGTAGAGGCCGGAGGCGCGCACATAGTCCCGGAAAGCGTCCATATTCTGCAGCGCAAAGGGGTCCACGGCATGGATCTCCTCTGAGAACAGATAGGTCTGAGAGGACTCGGACACCTCGCTCATGGATTTGATGAACCGCAGCGCGAACTCGGAAAATTGCAGCATGGACCCGGACACGTCGCACAGCAGCACCAGCCGCCGTTTCCGCCGCCGCTTCCGGCGGTAGGCCAGGCGGTAAAAGCTGCCGCCGGTCTCCAGACCCTTGCGGATGGTCCGGCGGAAATCCAGCTTGCCGCTGTGGGCTGCGCCCTGCTTCTGGCGGCTCAGCTCCGCGTCCAGCTGCCGGGAGATGGCGGCAATGAGGGCGGCGGCACGGGGAATGTCCGCATCCCTGAAGTGGGAGATATCCCGGTAGAGCAGGGCCAGGTCCGGGTCGCTCTCCTCGCAGCCGGAGGCCGCGTCCTCCATGGTCATCTGCTGCTCCAGCAGAAAGCGCATGAATACGGAGCGGATAAAGTTGCTGTAGAGCTGGGGACTGCGCTCCAGATTGCCCTTTGTCTTCTCCAGCAGCTGCCGCAGCTGCTCCCGGCTCCTGTCGCCCATGCGGATATAGACCTCCTGCAGGTCCTCCCGCAAATCCATGGGCTGGCCGTTGACCTGCAGCTCCTGCTCCGCCTCCGCCCGGCGGCGGGCCAGCGCCTCGGCCTCGGCGGCGTGGCGGCGGCGGAGGGCGTCCCGCTTCTCCGCGCTGACAAAAAAGCCGTCAAAGGCCCGCTGGAACGCCGCCTGTTCCTCCCGGCTCTTGGCGTATACGGCCTGCAGCGCGGCGCGCACGGTCCCCCGGTCCCCCAGGTCCAGGCAGGAGAGGATTTCGCAGGCGTCCGCCGTCTCCTGCAGGCCCACCGGCAGCCCCTCCTGCCGCAGCAGGGCGGAAAATTCCGCCAGCTTTTCCAAATAAACGGTCATTGGGATCCTGCCCCGGCGCAGTGGCCGCAGTGACCGTGCTGGTGGTCGTGGGCATGGCCGCAGCCTTCGTCCTCCCCGGATTTGCCGCTGAGGACCGCCTCTCCCGCCTCCAGGTCCTCGCTGCTCTTGAGGACAAAGCCCAGGGTCTGGCGGGCGCTCTCGTCCGTCAGGTCGCTGATGCCCAGGGCCTCCAGGGCGGATACCCAGTCCAGGGTTTCGGCGATGGACGGTTTTTTCAAAATGGCGTCGCTGCCGCGGAGCCGCTGGATGGCCTGGGCGGCCTGGACAGCCAGATGCTCGTTGACGTTGGGCAGCCTGGCCCGGATGATGGCCACCTCCTTCTCCAGGCTGGGGTACTGGATATAGAGGTAGGCGCACCGCCGCCGCAGGGCCTCGCTGAGGGGCCGGGTCCGGTTGGAGGTGAGGACCACAAAGGGGATGGTCCTCGCCCGCACCACGCCCACCTCAGGGATGGTGACCTGCATTTCGCTGAGCAGCTCCAGCAGGAAGGCCTCGAACTCCTCGTCGGACTTGTCGATCTCGTCGATGAGCAGCACCACCGGCTTCTCAGCGCGGATGGACTGGAGCAGGGGGCGGGGCAGCAGATAGTCATCGCTGAAGAGGGATCTGGTCAGGGCGTCCGGGTCCTGGCGGTTCATCTGGACCTGGATGCTCAAAAGCTGCTTTTGATAGTTCCACTCGTAGAGGGCCTTGCTCTCGTCCAGACCCTCGTAGCACTGCAGGCGCACCAGGTCCCGGTCCAGGGCGTGGGCCATGACCTTGGCGATCTCGGTTTTGCCCACGCCGGCGGCGCCCTCAATGAGCAGAGGGCGGCCCAGCTTCAGCGCCACCAGCAGGGTGGTCACCAGGCTGTCGTCATAGATATAGCGGGCTTCGTCCAGCTTGGCCTTTAAGGCGGGAATGTCCATGGGGGAAACCTCCTTGGAAGCATATTTTTGATTTCGCCGCTATTTTATCACGTCTTTTTGGGGATTGCAAGGCCGGTTTTCGTACCTGGTTTTGCATCGCTGCGGGAGTTGAACTGGAGGGACCTTTATGATATAATGCGGGGAAGAAATGAGGATGGAGGAGTGACGCTATGTTGCTGACGGAGTATTTGAACAGTCAATTTTCCCTGTGGCAGAATCTGGAGTTTATTTTGCGCATTACGGTGGCCTGTGTCTGCGGGGCCTTCATCGGCTTTGAGCGCAGCAAGCGGTACAAGGAGGCGGGCATCCGCACCCATATCATTGTCTGCTTTGCGGCGGCGCTGATGATGATCGTGTCCAAATATGGCTTCGCGGACCTAACGTCGGCGAAGGGGGTCGTGTTCAACGGCACCCGGGGGGCGGACCCGGCCCGTGTCGCCGCCCAGGTGGTCAGCGGCATCAGCTTTTTAGGCGCGGGGGTCATCTTCAAGCACGGCGGCTCCATCCGGGGGCTGACCACGGCGGCGGGACTGTGGGGCACGGCGGGGATCGGCCTGGCCATCGGCGCGGGGTTCTATGGCCTGGGCATCTTTTCCACCGTGCTGATGCTGGCGCTGCAGATCCTGATGCACCGGTTTATGGTCCATGCGGACTCCCTGGTCAGCGGGCAGCTGGTGTTTACCGTGCGGGCCGGGGAGGGCTTTGTGGAGGACTGCCGGGCCTTTTTCAAAGAGAAGGGCGTACAGGCCGCGGACAGCAAGATTACCTACCATGAGGACGGCTTTGTCACCTATGAGATGTTCGTCCGCCTGCCCCGGACGCTGGCGCTGAGCGATTTGGACTCGTTTTTGAAGACCCGCGGGGAGCTGCGCTGTATCGGGTACACAGCCCTGGTGTGAGCGGCATGCCGCAAATTGGCGGCATATGGTTTTTTCTGCTGCTCCTCATGAAAAAGATTGGCGCACAAAACGCTGTACATACGTCCGCGGTAGAAAATTTCCATAATTCTGCATGACAAACAGGCGGAAAATGTGTATAATGGCGCAAGCATGATAAGAAGGAGCGTTTCCCATGACTGAAAACATCAAAGCGGAGGCCCTGGCCCTGGCCCCCGCGCTGGAAGAAATTTTTTATGCCCTGCACCAGCGCCCGGAGCTGGGCAACCATGAGCACCAGACCGCCGCCCTCATCCGCCGGCGGCTGGACGCTTTGGGCATCCCCTACACCCCCCTGCTGGACACGGCCACAGCCGCCGTCATTCGGGGCTGCCAGCCCGGCAGGACCATCGGCTTCCGGGCGGATATCGACGCCCTGCCCATCGCGGAGGAGACCGGTCTGCCCTACGCCTCCCGGACCTGCGGCGTCATGCACGCCTGCGGCCACGACTTCCACACCGCCTCCCTTCTGGGCGCGGCGGAGCTGCTGCAGCGGCACAGGGAGGATTTTGCCGGCACAGTCAAGCTGTTTTTCCAGCCCGACGAGGAGGGGGACGGCGGCGCGGCCAGGATGATTGCCGCCGGGTGCATGGAGGGCCCTGCCGTTGACGCCATGCTCTGCTGCCATGTGGAGAGCGGCATCCCCACCGGGACGCTCTCCGTCCGCAGCGGCCCCATCTGCGCGGCCTCCAACCCCTTCGCCGTCACCATCCGGGGCCGGGGCTCCCACGGAGCCAAGCCCCATCTGGGCAGCGACGTCATCGTGGCCGGCGCCCAGCTGGTCACCGCCCTGCAGACCATCTCCAGCCGCCGCACCTCCCCCACAGAGCCGGTGGTGGTGACGGTGGGCAGCTTCCACAGCGGCACCGCCGGGAACATCCTGCCGGAGGAGGCAAAACTCACCGGCATCCTCCGTACCATGGGCGGCCAGGCACGGGAGCGGGTAAAGGAGGATTTCCGGACCATTACGGCGGGGATCGCCGCGGCCATGGGGGTGGAGGCGGAGATAGAGATTTTTGAGAGCTATCCCGGCTGCCGCAACGACCCGGCTATGACGGACCTGCTGCGCCGGGCGGCGGCGAAGGTGCTGGGCGGAGAGAATGTGCTGGAGCTGGCAGACCCCTCCCTGGGGACCGACGACTTCGGCTATTTCAGCGGCGCCGCGCCGGGGTGTTACTACTACATCGGTGTCGGAAACGCGGCGAAAAACTTTACCTGTCCCAACCACAACCCCCGTTTCGCCGCTGACCCCGACGCCCTGCCCCTGTCTGCGGCGGTGGAGGCCCAGGCCGCGCTGGACTTCTTGGCGGACGGCGGGAGGAGGGCGGCCAGATGATCTGTCCTTCCCCGCCCCGGCCTGGGGACCTGATTGCGCTGGTGTGTCCGTCGTCTCCGCTGTCGGAGAGGGAAAACATGCAGGAGATCCAAAACGCGGTGATGTCGCTGGGGTTCCGGGTGTGTTTGGGGGAATCCTGCCGCTGCGAAACAGACTGCGGCTATGCCGCCGCGCCGGCATCCGTCAAGGCGCAGGATATCAACAGGGCCTTTGCCGACCCGGAGGTCAAGGCGGTTTGGTGCGTCCGGGGCGGCAGTACGGCATGGCAGGTCCTGCCGCTGCTGGACTATACGCTGATTGCCGGCCATCCCAAGCCCCTTATTGGCTTCAGCGACGTGACCACTCTCCATCTGGCCCTGGGCCAGCGGTGCGGCCTGGTCACCTATCACGGCCCTACTGCCAACCGGGTCCTGAGCTGGGGAGAGACAGACGGTTTTTCCTGGCGCAGCCTGCAGAGGGCGCTGTCTCTGGAGAGCGGGCTGACGATAGAGAATCCGCCGGGGGAACCCATACGGATTCTCCGTCCGGGCCGGGCCTCCGGGGTGCTGACCGGCGGGAATCTGTCCCTGGTGACCGCCTCTGTGGGTACACCCTGGCAGATCAACGCCAAAGGCCGCATCCTCTGCCTGGAGGACGTGGGGGAGGCGGTCTATTCTTTGGACCGGATGCTCAGCCAGCTTCGGTATGCCGGGATTCTGGAGGACGCGGCGGGGCTGGTATTCGGCCCATTCTCCAACTGCCGCAACGCCTACCGGGAGTCCTACGGCCCTGAGGAGCTGCTGCGGGACTTTTTTGCTGGGTGGCGGAAGCCGGTGCTGTACAATGTCCGCTCCGCCCACTGCTCGCCTATGGTGACGCTGCCCCTGGGGGCGATGTGTACTGTGGACGGAGATAAGGGAACCATAACGATTGCCAGATAAACCAGGGCCGCTCCACACTGGATGGAGCGGCCCTGAAAATGCTGTATGATAGATGCAGAGCAAGCGTCGGCGGATCTGCCGTGACGGGCTGTTTGCCGCCTGCGGCGGGCAAATGCGCGGAAAGGCCGCGCCAATTGGGTGCAGATGGTTGGTTTTGCGGCGCGGCCTTTTTGGGGGATTTCGTGCCCTGCGGGGCACGACCAGGGGCTTTGCCCCTGGACTCCACGGCCTTTGTAAAGGCCGGCGAAACTTTTATTGTGCTCCGCTTTGTTATTTACTGAAATTCTCAATAATATCCACGATCTCCATGCCGATCCGCTGCTGGGCCTCCTTGGTGGCCGCGCCGATATGGGGGGTGCAGGAGACGTTGGGGTGGTTGTACAGCGCCTTGTTGCTGGCGGGCTCGTCGGCGTAGACGTCCAGGCCGGCGGCGCGGACCTTGCCGGAATTCAGGGCCTCCAGCAGGTCGTACTCGTTGACGTTGTCGCCCCGGCTGGTGTTGATGAACACCACGCCGTCCTTCATCTTGTCAATGTTCTCCTTGCAGATCAGCTTCACGCCGTTGAGGGACGGGGTGTGCAGGGAGATGAAATCGGACTTGGCCAGCAGCTCGTCCAGCTCCACGTACTTCATGCCCATCTGCTCCTCAATGCCGGGCACATGGAAGATGTCCTGCGCAATCACCTCCATGCCGATGCCCTTGGCCATGCGGCCCAGGGACTGGCCGATGCGGCCAAAGCCGATGATGCCCAGGGTCTTGCCGCCCAGCTCGATGCCCTTGCCGTAGGCCTTCTTCTCCCACTTGTCCTGCCGCATGGTGTGGCCGGCCACAGAGATGAACCGGGCGCAGGAGAACATGTGGCCCATGGCCAGCTCCGCCACGGAGTTGGAGGAGGCCCGGGGGGTGTTCTTCACGGTGATGCCGGCGTCCTCGGCGTACTTCACGTCGATGTTGTCCACGCCCACGCCGCCGCGGATGATCAGCTTCAGCTGGCCGCCCTTGGCCTCGTCGATGTGGTTGGAGCGAACCTTGGTGGCGCTGCGCACCACCACCGCGTCAAAATCCCGCAGGGCCGCGCCCAGCTCCTCCGGCTTGTAGAACCGCTCCACCACCTCGTGGCCGTTCTTCTTCAGCTGCTCCAGGGCGGTCTTGTCCATTCCGTCTGTTACAAGGATTTTCATAGTTGTATCTTCTCCCATCAATAATAATTTAAGAGTTTTCGGCCTCAAACTTCTTCAGGAACTCCACCAGGGCCTCCACGCCCTCCTTGGGCATGGCGTTGTACACGCTGGCCCGCAGCCCGCCCACGCTCTTGTGGCCCTTCAGGTTGTCGTATCCGGCGGCCTTGGTGGCGGCAACCACCTTGGCGTCCAGGTCCTTGTCGCCGGTGACAAAGGGGATGTTCATCAGGGAGCGGGAGTCCTTCTCCACCGTGCCCTTGAACATCTTCGAGCTGTCCAGGAAGTCGTACATGACCTGGGCCTTGTCGATGTTCATCTTCTCCATGGCCTCCAGCCCGCCGATGCTCTTGAGGTACTTGAACACCTTGCCGCAGCAGTAGATGGCCCAGCAGTTGGGGGTGTTGTACATGGAGCCGTTGTCCGCGTGGGTCTTATAGCTCATATAGAGGGGCGTCTTGGGATCCAGCTCCGCGTCGTCCCGGATCAGGTCCTCCCGGATGATGACCACCACCATGCCCGCAGGGCCCACGTTCTTCTGCACGCCGGCGTAAATGAGGCCGTAGTCAGACACGTTGCAGGGCTTGGAGAGGAACATGGAGCTCTGGTCGCTGACCAGCACATGGCCCTTGGTGTTGGGCAGCTTGGCCCAGGTCACGCCGTGGATGGTCTCGTTCTCGCAGATATACACGTAGTCCGCGTTGTCCGGGATGTCCAGATCGTCGCAGTTGGGGACATAGCTGTAGTTCTTGTCCTTGCTGGAGGCCACCACGCGGACGTCGCCGTACTTCTTTGCCTCCGCGATGGCCTTCTTGGACCACGCGCCGGTCTCCACATAGCAGGCCACCCCGTTTTTCATCAGGTTCATGGGGATCATGGCAAACTGCAATGTCGCGCCGCCCTGGATAAAGAGGACCTTATAGTTGTCGGGAATGCCCATCAGGTCCCGCAGATCCTGCTCCGCCTCATCGATGATCTTCTGATACACAGGGGAGCGGTGGCTCATCTCCATCACACACATGCCGGACCCCTTGTAGTTCATCATCTCATCCCGGATCTCCTCCAGAACCGGCTCCGGCATGGTGGCCGGACCTGCGGAAAAGTTATAAATGCGGTCGTACTTCATCGTTTTTTCCTCCTAAGATTTTCCGCCGGAGAAAGCATTTCTCCAAACACCATCAGTATAGTACATTTCCCCAAAAGAATCAACAGCTAAATCAAATATTTGCCAACAGTGACACAAAACACGGGATAGTCCCTGCATTCTTTCGCTTCATACCTGCCCGGTGTTGAGGCAGCCGGCCCGGTCTGTTCTGCAGGCTGTTTCAGGCCGGCACGCAAATGCCGGTCATTCAACGACCCGCATCCGCTCTGTCAGGCTGTCCCGGCGGACCCAGCCAAGCGCCAGCTGCGGCGCTGCCAATGCCAGTATGGCCAGCGCGGGTATGCTGCACCACAGCGGCGTCAATGTATACCGGTAGGTCATGCACCAGGTATTCATTCCGGCAAATACCACAGGCAGCCCAAACCATGTGAGGAGGAACGTCCCCAGCGACACCACAGACAGCAGGATCGCGCCGTACAGGGCGGATTCCAGCGCCAGCAGTCTGCGCAGCTGGTCCACCGTCATGCCCAGGCTCTCATAGATGGCAAACTCCTTTTTTCGGGTCACGATCTTGGTGACCATGGCATTGACGACATTCAGCAAGCCGATCAGCAGAAGGACGCCGCCAATCAGCAGGTCCACAACGACCGCATTGAGCCGGGCGTTTTCAAAATTCTCCTGGTAGTCACTGCGGGACTTAACGGCGATGCCGCTGTTGACCCCCTGCTCGTATCCGGACAGGAAGGTTTCAAAGGTCTCCTGCCGGCTGTGGTCGATGTCCACGGCGAGCTGCCGGTAGGCCTGACCTGGAAACAGCCGGTCAAAGGCTTCCGTTGGCAGGCAGTACAGCAGGCGGAAGGCCGCCTGGGGGCTGTTGCCGCCGCTGATGACCGTTTCGTCCGCAACGACAGCCGCCATTACCGTAAAGGTCTGTCCGGCCAGCTCCACCTCCGCGCCGGCCGGCAGGCTGCAGAGCTCCGATGTGTAGGAGCCGCCGGTCAGCACATATCCGCCCTGCGCAAATTGCTCAGCGTCGAAGCTGCCGTCGATCAGGGGATACGACTGGGTGAAATATGTCCAAAAGGCGCTGTCCGCGCCCAGTACAAGCGCCGTGTACTCCCCCGTGTTCTCAAAGGCCTCCAGTCCCCTGCTCCATTCCGGCTGGAAGTTCATCAGCTCCCGGCGCGGCACGCCGCTCTCCGGGTCGATGCCGTTATAAAAGTCCAGCAGGAGCTGCCGCAGCTCCGGTGAGGCCGTCAGCGTCAGCTCGTGGCTTTTCAGACCGCTGACGGAGAGGACCTCCGGGCGTCCCGCCAGCGCCGACACCATCTCTTGGGTGATGTTTTGGTTTTTCTCGTTATACCGCTGAGAAGTAATACAGGCGGAGCCATCCGCGATTGTGTAGTCCCAGGGTGAGACAGCCGACAGGTACATCTCTTCGCTGTAGCTGGAGTAGATCGTCCAGCTGCCGCACAGAATGACCAGCGCGATCAAAAGGGACGCCGCGGACAAAACCGCATGGCCTGTGTTCCGCCGCAGGGAGCGAAGCGCCAGCAGCGCCAGGGTGGCCTGGCCCTGTCCGGCCTCCCGCCTCCCTCCGCGGCGTAAGCTGTCCTCATCCAGCAGCTTCCGGGGCGTGCGCCGGGCAAGCCCGCCCATGGGCGGCAGATAGGCCAGCAGCACGGTTGCCCAGCTGCATCCGGCGGCCAGCAGCAGCGGCGGCCAGTCCATCAGATAGCTGGCGGGGTGATGGGCAAATCCCGTAATGATGCGCGGGACAAACAGATAGTAGCTGCCGCCGCCGAGCAGCAGTCCGGCCGGCAGGGCCGGCAGGGTCAGCAGAGAGGCCTGCCCAAGCAGGATGTACCGGATCTGGCGCGGCGTCGTCCCCAGCATTTTCAGGCCGGCAAAGTATCGTCTTTCCCGCTCCCCGGTCACGTGCAGGATGCTGTAGACCATCAGAAATCCGCAGACAAGCACCAAAATGGCCAGGGAGTAGAATGGTCTGGCCTTGCTGTTGGCGGCGTCCATACGGGCGTCAAGACAGCCCAGATTGACGGTAAAGCCCGGCCCGGAGATCCCCTGCTCCGCCAGAAGCGCCTGCGCCTGTGCCGCAAGGTCATCCGGCCAGTACAGGTTCACGCCCAGCGATACGTTGGCTGCCGTGTCCTCGCGATAGCCGGGCAGAAGCGCGGCGGCCCGTTCCGGCGTGATCCAGGCGCAGGCCTCGGTGAAATTGGTGGGGCTCTGCCACCAGCCGCTGAGGATAAAGTCCGCGTCATGCACCCGGCCCGCCGGGTCCGTCCACTGGAGGGTGAACGCATATCCCAGCTGGTGCGGGAGCCCCAGCGAGTCCATGGTAAAGGCGTCCAGGGCGATCTCCGCCGGGTCCTCCGGCATCCGGCCATCGGTGGGCAGGGACAGCACCGTCTCCGCATAGTCCCAATCCGTCACCGCCAGCTTTACCGAGCGGGAGCCGATCATCTCATCGGACAGTGTGCCGATGGTGCTGAGCCAGACCGCGCTTTTTACGCTGGATGCCCCGGCCACGGCCTGGGCTTGGCGGCTGGTCATGCCGGTGAACAGAATGTGATTGGTGGAACCGTAGGCGTACTGGTACGAGAGCAGATAGGCCCCCTCGATGGAACTGCCCAGCAGAAAGACAAAGGCATACATGGCGGTCATCAGGGAAACCGCAATCCCCAGCAGAAGACTTTTTCTGCTGTGAAATTTCAGGTCCCGCCGGATCAGGAGGCGGCAGGCCGCCAGATTGTTATTTTCCAGCATGGCCCCTACTCCAGTATTCGTCCGTCTTCGATGCGCACCACCCGGTCGGCCATCTGGGCGATCTCCAGGTTATGTGTAATCATCACAAGCGTCTGGCGGTAGGTCTCCACCGACAGCTTTAAGAGGCCTAGCACATCCTGGCCGCTTCTCGTGTCCAGATTGCCGGTGGGCTCATCCGCCAGAATCATGGCCGGCTTCGCGATCAGCGCCCTGGCAATGGCCGTCCGCTGCTGTCCGCCGCCGGACAGCTCGTGGGGATAGGCCCCCAGACGTCCGTCCAGCCGCAGCAAATGAACGATTTCCCCGAAAAAGGCCGTATCCGGGGCGCATCCCGCCAGGCTGAGCGGAAACAGGATGTTTTCCTGAACGGTCAAAGTAGGGACAAGATGGAAGTTCTGGTACACCACGCCTACCTTGCTGCGGCGGAATACCGCCAGCTGCTTCTCTTTCAGCCCGGACAGACTGACGCCGTCCACGATGACCTCTCCCGCGTCAGGGGTGTCCATCCCGCCGATCATATTCAGCAGGGTCGTTTTGCCGGAGCCGGAGGCGCCGATGATGGCCGTGAATTTGCCCTGCTCAATGGTGAGGTCAATGCCGTCCAAAGCCTTGACCTGATTTTCCCCTTTGCCGTAGTACTTCTTCAGGCCGCGTACCGTTACGATTTCCATGGAGAGCTCCCCTCCTGTATTGTGCTATGTACTGAGCAGATGCACGGAAACGGTCGTTCCTCTGCCCGGTTTGGATTGTAAGCTGATGTACCCGTTCTGCCGGGTAATAATCCCGTTGGCCAGGTAGAGGCCCAGCCCGACGCCCTCTTCCGCCGCCACCTCCTGGGCCCGGTAAAACCGCTGGAATACATCGTGGTGATGCGCCTGTGCAATGCCGATGCCGGTGTCAGTGATGTCGATACGGGTATAGAACTGCCAGGGGTGGACGGTGACCGTGACCCTGCCGCCCTCCGGGGTGTACTTCACTGCGTTGTCCAGAATATTTCCCAGCGCCTCCGCGGTCCATTTGGGATCATGCCGGACGGCCAGTGAGCCGCCGCAGTCCACAGAGAGCTGGATGCGTTTCCCCTCAGCCTTTGACCATACCCCGCTCAGCGCCTGCGCGATGGTATTGCTGAGCAGAGCGTTTTCCGGGTGGATGGCGAAGGTCCCGGTTTCCAGACGGGACATTTTAATCAGGGACTGCAGCAGAAAATCCAGCTTGTTGATCTGGCCCTCCATCATCCCCCAGAATTCCGCGCGCTTTTCTTCGGTCAGCCGGCGCCGCTGCAAAATGCCGGCGAACATCTGGATATTGGCAATGGGGGTCTTTACCTGATGGGAGATGTCGCTGACCAGCTCCTGAAGGGTCTGCTTGTCCTGCTGGCTCTGACGCCGGCCCTCGCGCACGATGCCGTCATATTGCAGCAGCTTACCCTGCACCTTGGCCGTAAGGGTGTCCTCATAGGGCTGGTATCCCTCCGGCTGCCGGCCGGCCATCAGGGCGTCCAGCGTCTGGCACAGCTCGTCGGCAAACCGGACCACCTGCCGCCGCTGGTACTGGCGCCATAGAAACGCCAGCAGAAACAGTCCGCCGCAGATACCCAGCAGCCCCAGGCGGACCTGGCCGTTGGGAACAGCGCGCCAAAGCAGAAGTCCCAGGGCAGCCAGCAGCGCGGCGGCAAGAAGCAGGAAGAGCAGCTGGACCCATCGGGTATGCGGACGCCTCATGACTTTACTCCTGTCCAGATATACCCCATGCCGCGCACCGTTTTGATGTACGTATGGGCCTCATCCTCAATTTTGCCCCGCAGCCGGTTTATGGTAACGGTCAGGGTATGGTCGTCAACAAAGCTGCCCGCGCTGTCCCACAGCTTGTCCAGCAGAATCTGCCGGGTCACAATGGTACCGGCGTTGGCTGTGAGCACCTTGAGCAGCTTGTATTCGTTGGGTGTGATCGCCAGCTTTTCCGTACCGCGCATGGCGGTCAGCGCGCCGAAATCCAGCTGCAGAAAGCCGTCGCGCCAGCCCTCCGGTACCGGCCTGGCGGAATTGCTGCGCCGAAGGGCTACGTCTACCCTGCGCAGGAGGATCTTCATGTGAAAAGGCTTGGTGATATAGTCCTCCGCTCCCAGATCAAATCCAGTCAGCACATCGCTCTCCAAGTCGTTGGCAGTAAAAAAAATGATTGGCAGCTCCGGATGCACGGCTTTTATTGCTCTGCACAGGTCAAAGCCGTTTCCGTCCGGCAGATTGACATCCAGCAAAGCCAAATCAAAATGCTCGCTCTCCATAAGCTGGATCGCCTTTTGACAAGTATAGGCCGCGACAGTTAAGTAGCCGCTGCAATCCAATTCAAAACATACCCCCGTACAGAGGGGCAAATCATCTTCTACAACCAATATCTTCATTGCACCATGTCCTCTGTTTCCTTATACTGTTTGTGGCTGTGCTGTTCATTATATGGCATTTGTGCGGAGAATGCAAGAGCGGTTCCGGGGTCTGTTTTCAGACGCAGCATTTGTGCGGGCTGTGCGGATATTTCGCTGAACTTTCCTGTTTCCGCTTCTTGCGGCTTGTACAAATTTGTGCTATAGTAGAATCAGCAGTTCATCAATATCTTGCGTATACGGAAGGAGATCACCTATGGGCGTAAAAAGAGGTATCCGGGAGAGGGCGTATATATTCCTGAAACTTCTGGAATTATTTATTGCCGCGTGTATTGTGGTCATGGTGCTGGTTTTAATGGCGGTTACGCTGAAGGAGTACCTGATCGGAAACGTATCTCTCTATGACGAGGAGGCGCTGAACATCTTTCTGCAGACGATGCTGTCCTTTGCGGTGGCGGTGGAGTTTGTCAAGATGCTGATTTACCACAACCCGGAGCGGGTCATCGACGTGCTGATTTTTGCCACCTCCCGGCAGCTGATTGTGGAGCACACCAACGGCGCGGAGTCGCTGATTCGAATTTTTGCCATCGGCGTGCTTTTCGCCATTCAGAAGTTCCTGTTGCCCTCTTCCAACGTATTTCGCAGCAAGTCGATCCGGCCCGACCTGCAGCCGGACGGCCATATGGAAACAGAGCATTTTTGAGGCGCTGCTGATGCGCGTGTAATAAGGAATAGGAGGACCAGTCAATTGAAACGGAAGATTATCCCTCTGAAGGAGCTGCCGCTGAAAAATGACTTCATGTTTGGTCAGGTTATGCGGAATCCGGAGATCTGTAAACTGTTTTTGGAGGAGCTGCTGGGGGTCGAAATCGAGCGGATCGAATATATTGAGCAGCAGAAGGGTATTCAGGACAGCTATGCCAATCACGGAATACGTCTGGATATCTACCTGCGCGACAGCGCCAACACCGTCTACGCCATTGAGATGCAGACCACAAGAAAGGGCGAATTAGAGCTGCGTGTGCGGTATTATCAAGGTACCATTGACCGAAAGGAATTGCTGAAGGGGAGTCCCTACAGCGAGCTGTCCGAGAGTTATGTGATTTTCATCTGCGATTTTGATTACTTCGGAACCGGTCTTGCTGTCAATAAGAGAGTATCCCATATTGAAGGGACTGACCGGGAATACAATGACGGTTCTCACGTTATCTTTCTCAACAGCCGCTATGTGACCGGAAATGCGGGTCACGCTATTACGGAATACTTAGACTATATGCGAACAAATAATGATTCCGGAGATTATCAGACGGAGTTGCTGCATAAAACGGTGAGAAAGGTTCAAGAGGTCCGCGATGACGAGAGGATGGAGGTGCCGTATATGATGTGGGAATTGAAGTATCAGGACGCAATGGCGGAGGGTCGTGCGGAGGGCCGTGCGGAGGGCCGGATGGAGGGCCAGGTGGAGGGCCGGATGGAAGCCACCTTGTCAGCAATCAGGAATATGATTGAAGCGCTGCACCTGCCGGTTGAGCAGGCGATGGCCGTGCTGAAGGTGCCGGAGTCTGATCGCCCGAAATATATCGCGCTGCTAGAAAAAAGCTGAGAATCCCGCGAAACCAAAACGCCGCCCCGGTCTGAAAACCGGGGCGGCGCTTTATGCGTTATGGGGTCTCACACGCTCTGCAGATTACTTGTACAGCTCAATCAGCTTCATCAGATGCTCATAGCGCTCCTTGGCAGCGGCCTCGTTCTTGGCGAAGAGGACCTCGGCGCGCTCGGGGAACTCGCGGGTCAGGCGGGCATAGCGGGCCTCGTTGAGCAGGAACTCCTGATAGCCGCCTGCGGGGGCCTTGCTGTCCAGCGTGAAGGGGTTCTTGCCCTCGGCAGCCAGGGCCGGGTTGAAGCGGAACATGTTCCAGTAGCCGCACTCAACAGCGCGCTTGATCTCCTTCTGGCAGTTCATCATGCCGCCCTTGATGGAGTGCATCTCGCAGGGGGCGTAGCCGATGATGAGGGACGGGCCGTGATAGGCCTCGGCCTCGGTGATGGCCTTGATGGTCTGGGCCGGATTGGCGCCCATTGCCACCTGGGCCACGTACACATAGCCATACTGCATGGCGATCTCGCTCAGGCTCTTCTTCTTCATCTCCTTACCGGCGGCGGCAAACTGGGCCACCTGGCCGATGTTGGAGGCCTTGGAGGCCTGACCGCCGGTGTTGGAGTACACCTCGGTGTCGAAGACGAACACGTTGACATCCTCGCCGGAGGCCAGGACGTGATCCAATCCGCCGTAGCCGATGTCGTAGGCCCAGCCGTCGCCGCCGAAGATCCACACGGACTTCTTGTTCAGGTATTCCTTCTTGTCCAGAATGGCCTTGACCAGCTTGCAGGCGTCGCAGTCGCAGTACTTCGCGCCGGAGGCCTTCAGCTCCTGGGCGTGGGCGGCCATCTCAGCGGCCTTGTCGCCGAAGGTGTTCTTGGCCTCGGGGCTGGAGGTGAAAGCGACCACCTCGTCCACGGTGCAGATGCTCTGCTCCAGGGCGGCGATATACGCCTTGGCGGCAGCCTGGTTGGCTTCGCCGTCCTCCATGGTATCCAGCCACTTCTGGGCGGCTTCCTTCAGCTCGGGCAGCGCCCACTCAATGGCGATCAGCTTCTTGGTGTCCTCAGCCAGGGCGTTGCGGATGGCCTTCTGGCCCACATACATGCCCAGGCCGTGCTCGGCGTTGTCCTCGAACAGGGAGTTGCACCATGCGGGGCCCTTGCCCTCAGGATTGGTGCAGTAGGGGCTGGTGGCAGCCGGTCCGCCCCAGATGGAGGAGCAGCCGGTGGCGTTGGAGATATACATCCGGTCGCCGAAGAGCTGGGTGACGAGACGGGCATAGCTGGTCTCGGCGCAGCCGGCGCAGGAGCCGGAGAACTGCAGGTAGGGCTGCTTGAACTGGCTGCCCTTGACGGTGTTGTCCTGCATGTCCGCCTTGGGAGCGGTCTGCACCAGGTAATCCCAGACGGGAGCCTGAGCCGCTTCGCTCTCCTGGGGAACCATCTTCAGAGCCTTATCCTTGGCCAGGCAGGCCTCCACGCACACGCCGCAGCCCATGCAGTCCAGAGGGCTGACGCCGATGGCGTAGGTATAGGCGCCCTTGCCCTTGCCGGCCTTGATGGCGGCGGTCTTCAGACCCTCGGGGGCGTTCTTGACCTCGTCGTCCGTCAGGGCATAGGCCCGGATGGTGGCGTGGGGGCAGACATAGGCGCAGGTGTTGCACTGGATGCACTTGGTGGGATCCCAGGTGGGGACGGACACGGCTACGCCGCGCTTCTCATAGGCGGAGGCGCCCAGCTCGAACTGGCCGTCCACATGGGGCATGAAGGTGGAGACAGGCAGGCTGTCGCCGTCCATGCGGCCCACAGGCTCCAGGATGTCCTTGACCATGGCGACCAGCTCGGCCTTGCCGGAGAGGTTGTGCTCCTTGGGCTGGTCCACGGCGTTGGCCCACTCGGCGGGAATGTCGATCTTCTTGAAGGCGGAAGCGCCCACGTCGATGGCCTTGTGGTTCTTCTCCACCACGTCCATGCCCTTCTTGGAGTAGGACTTGGTGGCGGCATCCTTCATGTACTGGATGGCCTCCTCCTGGGGCAGGACCTTCGCCAGGGCGAAGAACGCGGACTGGAGGATGGTGTTGGTGCGCTTGCCCATGCCGACCTCAGCGGCCAGGTCGATGGCGTTGATGGTATAGACGTTGATGTTGTTCTTGGCGATATACTGCTTGGCCACTGCGGGCAGGTGCTTGTCCAGCTCCTCAAAGCTCCACTGGCAGTTGATCAGGAAGCTGCCGCCGGGCTTGACGTCGCGGACCATGGGGAAGCCCTTGACGATATACGCGGGCACATGGCAGGCCACGAAGTCAGCCTTGTTGATATAATACGGGGACTTGATGGGCTTGTCGCCAAAGCGCAGGTGGCTGATGGTCACGCCGCCGGTCTTCTTCGAGTCGTACTGGAAGTACGCCTGAATGTACTTGTCGGTGTGGTCGCCGATGATCTTGATGGAGTTCTTGTTGGCGCCCACGGTGCCGTCGCCGCCCAGGCCCCAGAACTTGCACTCGATGGTGCCTTCCGCGGCGGTGTTGGGAGCGGGCTCCTCGGGCAGGCTGAGGCCGGTGACGTCGTCCACGATGCCGATGGTGAACTGGCGGCGGGGCTCGTCCTTCTCCAGCTCCTTATAGACAGCAAACACGCTGGCCGGGGGAGTGTCCTTGGAACCGAGACCGTAGCGGCCGCCGATGACCTTGACGTCGTTCTTGCCGGCGTTGGCCAGGGCGGAGACCACGTCCAGATACAGGGGCTCGCCCAGAGCGCCGGGCTCCTTGGTGCGGTCGAGGACAGCCACCTTCTTGGCGGTGGCGGGGATGGCTTCGATGAGCTTATCCGCGGCGAACGGACGGTACAGGCGGACCTTCACCAGGCCGACCTTGGCGCCGTGAGCGTTCATGTAGTCGATGACTTCCTCGGCCACGTCGCAGATGGAGCCCATGGCGACGATGACGCGGTCCGCGTCAGCAGCGCCGTAGTAGTTGAACAGCTTGTAATCCGTACCCAGCTTTTCGTTGATCTTGCCCATGTACTTCTCCACGACTGCGGGCAGGGCGTCATAGTACTTGTTGCATGCCTCGCGGTGCTGGAAGAAGATGTCGCCATTTTCATGGCTGCCCCGGGTGGAGGGATGCTCGGGGTTCAGGGCGTGCTTGCGGAACTCGGCGACAGCTTCCATGTCGCACATGTCCTTCAGGTCCTCGTAGTCCCACACGGCCACCTTCTGGATCTCGTGGCTGGTGCGGAAGCCGTCGAAGAAGTTGATGAACGGGACTTTGCCGCTGATGGCGGCCAGATGGGCCACGGGGCTCAGGTCCATGACCTCCTGCACGTTGCCCTCGGCCAGCATGGCGAAGCCGGTCTGGCGGCAGGCCATAACGTCGGAGTGGTCGCCAAAGATGTTCAGCGCGTGGGTGGAGACCGTACGGGCGGAGACGTGGAACACGGTGGGCAGCTGCTCGGCCGCGATTTTATACATGTTGGGGATCATGAGCAGCAGGCCTTGGGAGGCGGTGTAGGTGCTGGTGAGAGCGCCCGCGCCCAGGGAGCCGTGTACCGCGCCGGCGGCGCCGGCCTCGGACTGCATCTCCACCACCTTGACTTGGGTGCCGAAGATGTTTTTCAGGCCGTTGGCGGACCACTGGTCAACCAGGTCGGCCATGGGGCTGGACGGGGTGATCGGGTAGATCGCCGCAACCTCGGAAAACGCATAGGAGACATGCGCCGCCGCGTTGTTGCCGTCCATGGATTTGAACTTTCTTGCCATAGTTGAATGTTCCTCCTAATATTTGTTACTGCTGTTGTATGATAAACATAAGCAGGGTACTCATACATTGCATACTATAGCACAATTTTTTTGATCTGTAAATGTTATGTTTGAGCACTTTTGCAAAAAAATGTTTTTTCTCCGGAATTGCACAAAAATAGCGGTGGGGATTTGTGGGTTTTCGCAAATGAAGCCGCGGGAGACGGACATTCCGTTATCTCCCGCGGCCAGGTTCTATTTCCGGTATTTCCAAAAGCGATGGGCCGAGCCAAAGCCGAATCAATCAAAATAGAACAGCTCCTCAAACTTCTTATCCAGGGCGATGCACAGTACCAGAGCCAGCTTGGCGGTGGGGCTGAACTGCCCTGTCTCAATGGAACTGATGGTCTGCCGGGATACGCCCACCAGCTTCGCCAGATCGCCCTGGGAGAGGGACCGCTCCGCCCGCGCCACCTTCAGCCTGTTTTTTAATACCAGCCGCTCGTCCATGCCATCCCCCCTCACGTCTGTGTGAAATATTTTACCATATTAGACACCAGAAAGGCAAGAGAAATCAGCAGCGTAACCAGATCGGATGTGTTTTTCCGCCTGCTCAATTTGTACAGCCGGCTTCCCACACAAGAGGTCCAGAACATAATCATTACGCTCTCGGTGGGCAGGTCATGCAGCAGATTATAGGCCACCAGCACCAGCCCCACCAGAAGCGTCAGGGCCAGGCTGAAGGACTCCCCCTCTATCTTGATGGTGCGCTCCATTTCGTCCTCATTTTGATTTTCCCGGCGGCTCTTTTCCAGAATTTCGTTTTTATCCATAGTTTGTCACTCCTTGTTGTGTGTTGGCCGGTTTCCTCCGGCTCTGATATGGAGTATAGCACAGCATTCGTTTTATGTCAAGTACACTTGTCACAAAAGCAATTAAACTTGGCATATGGCCGGCCAATAGCTCTATTGTTATTCCTGGCAGATTGTGTTATGATATAGAAAATCAACAGATAGAAACGGAGAACCGCTATGGTCGTCACCATCCGCTCCCTGGGGCTGCAAGGCGTCTCGGGGTATGAAGTATCAGTAGAATGCGTCCTCTCCGGCGGGCTGCCGGCCTTTGACGTGGTGGGGCTGCCGGACGCGGCGGTCAAGGAGTCACGGGAGCGGGTCCGGGCGGCGATCAAGGGGTGCGGAGCCAAATTCCCCGTCTCCCGCATCACCGTCAACCTGGCCCCCGCCGCCCTGCGGAAGGAGGGCACGGTCTACGACCTGCCGATCCTGCTGGGCATTCTGGCGGCCCAAGGGGACATCGAACCGCCGCCGGAGGCCGCGGCGTTTCTGGGGGAGCTGAGCCTCACCGGCGCGCTGCGGCCTGTCACCGGAACGCTGCCCATGGCCCTGGCCGCGGCCCGGGCGGGGGTGCGGGAGCTGTACGTCCCGGCGGAGAACGCCGCCGAGGCCACCCTGGCGGACGGCCTGACCGTCTACCCCGTGGAGGACGTCCGGCAGCTGCTGGCCCACCTGCGGGGGGAGCGGAAAATCCCCCGTGCGGTGGAGTGGACGCCGGAGGGCACGGCGGAGACGGGACCGGACTTCGCCGACGTCATGGGCCAGGAGAACGTCAAGCGGGCGCTGGAGGTAGCCGCCGCCGGTGGCCACAACATCCTGCTGGTGGGCTCCCCCGGCTCCGGCAAATCCATGCTGGCCCGGCGTCTGCCCTCCATCCTGCCGGATATGACCCGGCAGGAGGCCCTGGAGGCCACGGAGATCTGGTCCGTGGCAGGCAAAACGGACCCCCGCCGCCCCCTGCTCCAGCGCCGGCCCTTCCGCAGCCCCCACCACACCGCCTCCCCGGCGGCGCTGGCCGGCGGCGGCAGCTTCCCCAAGCCGGGGGAAATTTCCCTGGCCCACAACGGGGTGCTGTTTCTGGACGAGCTGCCGGAGTTCAGCAAGGACGCCATCGAGGTCCTGCGCCAGCCCATCGAGGACGGCGAGATCACCATCACCCGCGCCGCCGGCTCTGTCCGCATGCCCAGCCGCTTTATGCTGGTGTGCGCCATGAACCCCTGCCGCTGCGGCTGGCGGGGGCATCCGTCGGGCCGCTGCACCTGCTCGGACGCGGCGGTGGAGCGGTACGTCAGCCGCATCTCCGGCCCCATGCTGGACCGGATCGACCTGCATGTGGAGGTGCCGTCGGTGGAGTTTGAGGCCATGCGGCGCAAGCAGTCGCCGGAGCCGTCGGCGGCGGTGAAGGAGCGGGTGAACGCGGCGCGGGCGCGGCAGGCCGAGCGTCTGGCCGGCGCCGGCATCGCCTGCAACGCCCATATGACCGCGCCCATGCTGGGCAAATTCTGCGTCCTGGACGACGGGGGGGAGAAGGTGCTGCAGGCCGCTTTCAGGCGCATGGGGCTGACCGGCCGCAGCCACGACCGGATCTTGCGGGTGGCGCGGACCATCGCCGACCTGGACGGGGCGGAGCGGATCTCCGCCGCCCATCTGGCGGAGGCCATCCAGTACCGGAATGCGGATATTCTGCAGCGGTGACGGAAAAAGGAGGAGACGGCTATGAAATGGCTCGCTTTACACATCGACACATCCCCCGCCGGTCTGGAGCCGGTGGAGACCATGCTCAGCAGCCTGGGCATTGACGGGCTGGTGATTGAGGACGAGGCGGATTTCCGCCGCTTTCTGGAGCAGAACCGGCAGTATTGGGACTATGTGGACGAGGCTCTGGACAAGGCGATGACGGGCAAGTGCCGGGTGACGTTCTATGTGGAGGAGAGCGAAAACGGCTTTGCCCAGGTGGCCGCCGTGCGCATAGCTCTGGCGGATTTGAAAAAGAAGCACCCGGAGGAATACGCCCCGCTGCTGATGACCATGGACGGCATCGAGGACGCGGACTGGGAGAACAACTGGAAGGCGTTCTACAAGCCTCTGGAGATCGGCGGACGCCTGATGGTGATTCCCGACTGGGAGGAGGCGGACTCCAGGGGCCGGGTGGCGCTGCGGCTGAATCCGGGGCTGGCCTTCGGCACCGGGAGCCACGCCACCACCCGCCTGTGCCTGACGGAGCTGGAAAAGTATGTGCGCCGGGGGATGAAAATGCTGGACCTGGGCTGCGGCAGCGGGATCTTGTCCATTGCGGCGCTGCTGCTGGGGGCGGAGAGCGCCATGGCCTGCGACGTGGACGAGAAGGCGGTGGACATTGCCTATGAAAACGCCGCCCTCAACGGCGTGGACCGGAGCCGGTACACGGTGCTGGCCGGGGACGTGCTGGGCGACAGCGGGTTCCAGAAGGAGCTGGGCAGCGGATACGACGTGGTGGCGGCCAACATCGTGGCCGACGTGATCATCGCCCTGGCCCCCAACGTCCACCACCTGATCAAGAAGGAGGGGGTCTTTATCTGCTCCGGCATCATCGATACCCGTGCGGAGGAGGTGCGCAGCGCGCTGGAGGACAGCGGCCTGCTGGTTCTGGAGGCCAATGCGCTGGAGGGCTGGTACTGCTTTGTCTGCCGGTAGCGGGCATAGAGCCGCAAGACAGGGACAAAACGTCAAAGGGGGCTGCCGCTCGATAACGGCAGCCCCCTGGTCCTATCAAGGCTTCCATGGGGAAATTTTCCCCTACACATTAAACCGGAACAGAATGATATCCCCGTCCCGGACGACATACTCCTTGCCCTCGGAGCGGATCATCCCCTTTTCTCTGGCCGCGGCCATGGACCCCGCCTGCATCAGGTCGTCATAGGCGATGACCTCGGCCCGGATAAAGCCCCGCTCAAAGTCGGAGTGGATTTTTCCCGCGGCCTGGGGCGCTTTGGTGCCCTTGGAGATGGTCCACGCCCGGCACTCGTCCTCACCGCTGGTCAGGTAGGAGATCAGACCCAGCAGGGTATAGCTGGCCCGGATCAGCCGGTCCAAACCGCTCTCTGCCACCCCCAGGTCCTCCAGGAACATGGCCTTTTCGTTGCCCTCCAGCTGCGCGATCTCCGCCTCCAGCTTCGCACAAACCGGAATCACCTGGGCGCCCTCGGCCTGGGCCCTGGCCTCCACCTGCTGGTAGTAGGGGGCGTCCCGGTACCCGGCAAAGCCGTCCTCGTCCAGATTGGCGGCGTAGATGACGGGCTTCAGCGTCAGCAGGTCGCTGGTCTCGATGACCGCCCGCTCGTCCTCGCCGCATGCGTAGGAGCGGGCGGGCTTGCCGTCGTTGAGCCAGGCCAGCAGGCCCGCGAAGATCTCCGCCTCCCGGAGGAACTTCTTGTCGCCCTTGCCCGCCTTTTTGGCCTTGTCGATCCTGCGCTCCACCATCTCCGCGTCGGCCATCACCAGCTCCAGGTCGATGATGTCCATATCCCGGACCGGGTCCGCGCCGCCCTCCACATGGATCACGTTCTCATCGTCAAAGCACCGCACCACGTGGACAATGGCGTGGGTCTCCCGGATATTGGACAAAAACTTGTTTCCCAGCCCCTCGCCCCTGCTGGCCCCCTTGACCAGCCCCGCGATATCCACGAACTCGATCACGGCGGGGGTGGTTTTTTTCGGGTGATACATCTCGCTGAGCTTGTCCAGCCGGGCGTCCGGCACGGCCACCACGCCCACGTTGGGGTCGATGGTGCAGAAGGGATAGTTGGCGCTCTCGGCGCCAGCGTTGGTAATCGCGTTGAAAAGAGTGGATTTGCCCACATTGGGCAACCCGACGATTCCGAGCTTCATGACTTTTGTTCCTCCTGATTTTTCAAGGGTTTCCGGCGTTTGCATGGTGTCTGCCGCACCATTGCTGCACCACTTTGGCATGTAGACAAATGAAGAAAGCGCTCCTTCATTTTCTTCCTGCCCCTATTCTACCCCTTCCCCCGCTCTTTTTCAACCCGTTTATCCGCCTTTCCGCCATCGATTCGCCAGTTGGCTGCGGAGGGGAACGACGGGCGGGAAACTTCCGCCGCAGTTTTGATTTTCCTCTGCTTCTTGACGGACAGCGGGATCTATGGTATATAAAGGGACATCACCAAGGAGGGACGAATGCTATGAACCGCCGCCGCTTTGACATCCTGGACGCCTGGCGCAGCCTGGCCATCGTACTGATGCTGGTCTACCACTTCCTCTTTGACCTGTACATCTTCGGCGTCATGACCCCGGAGCAGCTCTTCAGCACGCCGCTGAACCTGCTGCAGAAATTCATCTGCTGCAGCTTCATTCTCCTGGCCGGGATGTCCGCCAGATTCTCCCGCAGCAACCTGCGCCGCGCTCTGACCGTTCTGCTGGCGGGAGCCGCTGTGGAGATCGGCGCGGCGGTGGGCGGGCAGACCATCCGCTTCGGCATCCTGATGTTTCTGGGCGTGTCCATGCTCCTCTACCACTTCGCGGGCAAATGGCTGCAAAAAATCCCCGGCCCCCTTCTCGCGGCCGGGTGCGGCGTACTGTTCCCGCTGACAAAGTGGTGGACCGGCCGGACGCCGGTATCCGTCCGCTGGCTCTATCCTGTCGGTTTTTTATCGCCGGGATTCTACAGTGCGGACTATTTTCCGCTGTTTCCCTGGCTTTTTCTCTTCCTGTTCGGCGCCGTATTGGGGGGCCGGTGTCTGGAGCGGCGGCAGAGCCGTCTGCTCTCGGCCAGGCTGCCCGCCGCCGTTACCTGGCTGGGGCGGCACAGCCTGCTGGTCTATGTGCTCCATCAGCCCATACTATTCGGCATCAGCTATTTGATTTGGGGGTAATGCGATGTTCAACTGCACCTTATGCTACATTGAGAACGACCGGGGGGAGTATCTGATGCTCCACCGGGTCAAGAAAAAGAACGACGTCAACCACGACAAATGGATTGGCGTGGGCGGCAAGTTCGAGGACGGCGAGAGCCCTGAGGACTGCCTCCTCCGGGAGGTCCGGGAGGAGACGGGTCTGACCCTGACCCGCTACCGCTTCCGGGCGGTGGTCACCTTTGTGGCCGAAGGGTATGAGACGGAGTATATGCACCTCTTCACCGCCGACGGCTACACCGGCACGCTGTCCGACTGCGACGAGGGCGACCTGGAGTGGGTGCCCAAGGGCAAGGTCGGCAGCCTGCCCATCTGGGAGGGAGACAAGCTGTTTTTCCGGCTGATTGAAGCGCCGGACAGCCCGTTCTTTTCTCTGAAACTGGTGTACAAAGGGGACAGCCTGGTACAGGCGGTGCTGGACGGCAAAGAGCTGACATAGAGAGACGGCCAGGCAAACCGCCTGGCCGTCTCTCCATGCCGCATCAGGCCGGGACAGTCAAAATTCGATCTCCATCCCGTCATAGGCCGCCAGGATGCCCCGCCCGGCCCCCCAGGCGGCCAGCTGGTCATGGGTCATCTCCCCGTTATGACTGAAATGGTTGATGACCTTGACGGTCCGGTCATGGACGCACCCCTGGGCGGTCAGTCTCTCCAGCAGGATCTCCACATCGGGCAGACCCATGTGGTACGCCGGGACGGATTTGGTCCCCATTGTCGCGTCCAGGCTGACCAGATCATATCGCGCCTCTGTCAACAGCTTCCAGGCCGCCGGGGAGAGATCGCGGCCAGTGTCGTGGCCGTACAGCACGGTTTTGCCGTCCTTTCTGCAGATATAGATCAGGCACTCCTCCCGCTTGTCGTGGTCGGCGGGAACGGCTGTGATCTCCCAGCCGCCGGCGTGGAGGACATCGCCGCCGCGGGTCACGTGGAAATGGACGGCATCGTCTATGGGATGGGGCTTGAAGCGGTCGATCAGGATATGCTCATAAAACGCCTTCTCGACCGCCGCATTCCCATAGACGTCCAGCACCCCCTCCGCGCCGTGGCCAAAGTGCTCGTGCCGGTGGATCAGGTCGGTAGGAAACCAGTGGTCCATGTGGCTGTGGGTGACCAGCAGGGTGTGGATGCCGCCCAGATCCAGGCCGTGCCGCAGCGCATGGCCGTACGTGTCCGGCGGGAAATCGATGAGCAGGCCGCCGTCCAAAAGGGCCTGGGTCCGTGTGCGCAGGTTCCGTCCGCCCGCCTGGCGGGCATGGGTGCAGACGGGGCAGGAGCAGAACAGTCCCGGCCATCCCTCCGCCGCGGACGTGCCCATATACAGGATCTTCATGAAAAGCATTTCTCCTTTACATCTTTTGTTGCATCTGTCCTCTATGGCAAAACCGGCTTCTCTATCTGTAAAGGCCGCAGACTGTCCACCACCGCGCGGCCCTGCCCGCGAAGGGTCAGCGTCCGGGAATCGCTCTCCGGGTACCACCGGGTGGACAGAACAGCCTCGCCGTCATTGACAAAGATCTCCAACGCGCTGGTATCCGCCAGAATGCGCAGGTTCCGCAGCGGGCCGGCCGGCGCGGTGCGCCTCTCCCGTCCCCAGCCGCCCTCCCGGACGGTCAGGGTCAGCGCTCCGTCCGCCGCCCGCAGGGATACGCCGGAGAGGTCCAGGGACAGCGGGCCCTCACAGGTGACTCGGATGTCGGCGGCTGGGGGCAGATCTGTGGTGCTGCTCCCCCCAAAGGGGAATCCATAGCGGGATGTCCGCAGCGCCTCCAGCTCCTGCACAGGGGTCAGGAGCAGCCGCCCGTCCCGGCAGGTCACCTCACGGGGCACGGTGAGGCAGTGCTGCCACCCCTGGGCGGCGGTGGGGTTGGAATAGTCCGCGTCAGGCATGCCCATCCAGCCGATGAGCAGACGCCGCCTGCCGTCCGAGAAGGTCTGGGGCGCGTAGAAGTCAAAGCCAAAGTCCAGGGGCACAAAGTCGCCCAGGGAGTATTTCCCCCGGAAGTCGCCGGAGAGGGGGAAGTATCCGGCGGTATAGACATTCTCAAAGCCGGGGCCGTCCTTCGGCGCGCCCTGGGGCGAAACCAGCAGAAAATACCGCCCGTCCAGCTCGAACAGGTCCGGGCATTCCCACATATAGCCAAAGGGCTCCGGCGTGCGCAGGGTGTTGATGTGCTCCCAGTGAAATTTGTCCTCCGACGAAAACACCAGCGCCTCCCCCTGGTCCCCGGCAGTCCGCGCGCCCAGGAGCATATAGTACCTGCCGTCCTGCTTCCACACCTTCGGGTCCCGCACATGGCGGCTCAATCCGGGGGGATAGTCCCCGCTGCCCATCAGCCGCCGCTTCCAGCCCAGATGGACGCCGTCCGGCGAATAGGCCACAGCGGTGCTCTGTTCCCGGCCGGTCAGGACGAAGTCGTGATCGCCGGAATGCTTGACGTTGCCGGTGTAGTACAGATACAGCCCGTCCTCCCCGCAGAGGGCCGAGCCGGAATACGCGCCGTGGGCGTCATAGGTCTCATCGCTGTAGAGCATCACCGGGCACTGCTCCCAGGCCAGCAGGTCGCGGGATCGATAGTGGCCCCAGAATTTCACGCCGCCGTTGGCGTCAAAGGGGGAGTATTGATAAAAGACATGGTACTCCCCCCGGAAAAAGCAGAGGCCGTTGGGGTCGTTGAGCCAGCCCGCCGGCGGCATCAGATGGAGCTGCAGCCCCCAGGGGCCCCGCGGGCGGGCGGCCTGTTCCGCCGCCGCCGTCAGCTTGATGAGGTCCTTTTGCAGAGCGTTCATGACGCTTCTCCTTTCCCCGTCCCGGCCCGCCGGACAGCTCCGGCGGACCGGGGTACTGGATATCCTATCAGACTTGGATCACTTTGTCCAGCGCGCGGCAGTCTCCGGTCTGGATGGTCAGAGCGGTGTAGTCGTCAGAGTTGGTGACCAGCACCACCACGCAGTCGGGATGCCCGGCCTGGGCGATCTTCTCCCGGTCAAAGGTGATGAGGGTCTCGCCGGCCTTCACCTGCTGCCCCTCCTGGACGAAGCATTGGAAGCCGTCTCCGCCCATGGCCACCGTGTCCACGCCCACGTGGATGAGCAGCTCCATGCCGTCGGGGGAGGTGACGCCCACCGCGTGTTTGGTGTCGGTCACAGAGGAGATCTCGCCGTCAAAGGGGGCCACAATCACGCCCTCTGTGGGGTTGATCCCCACGCCCCGGCCCAGGACGCCGGCGGCAAAGGTTTCGTCAGGAATCTCCTCAGAGGGGAACGCGCTGCCGGAGACAGGGGCGTACACCGTACCGGGCTGGCAGTCCACGGTGAGGGCGGGCTTCTGGGATGGAGCGGGCTTCTTTTCGGCGGGCGCGGCGTCCTTAAAGCCGAAGAACCAGGTCAGTACAAAGGCCACGCCCGCGGATACGGCCATCATGATGATGTAGTTGATGGGGTCATGGAGGCACAGCAGCAGGCCGAAGATGCCGGTCACGCCGGTACCGCTGGCGCCCAGGCCCACCAGGGAGGCGTACATGGCGCCCGCCGCGCCGCCGATGGCGCCGCAGACAAAGGGCTTGAAGTGGCGCAGGTTCACGCCGAAGATGGCGGGCTCCGTGATGCCCATGAAGCAGGACAGGGAGGACGGGAGGGCCACCGCCTTGATCTTGGCGTTTCTGGTCTTCAGCGCCACGGCCAGGGTGGCTGCGCCCTGGGCCAGGTTGGCGGCGGACGCCAGAGGCAGCCAGTAGGTAAAGCCGTACTTGGCGATCTGACCCACGTCGATGACGGTGTACATGTGGTGGATGCCGCCCACCACGGTCAGGGAGTAGAGGCCGCCCATCACCAGGCTGCCCAGGCCGAAGGGCAGGGTCAGCAGGGTCAGGATGCCGTTGATGATGCCGTTTTCAATGGTCACGAAGATGGGCCCGATGATGGAGAGGGTCAGGTAGCCGGTGACGAACACGCTGACCAGGGGTGTCACGAACAGGTCCAGCATGGCGGGGACGAGCTTGTGCAGGCGCTTTTCAATCAAGCACAGCACCCACACGGCGATGATCACCGGGATAACGTGGCCCTGATAGCCCACCATGTCCACGCTGTACAAACCGAACCAGACCTGCTGGGTCTGGAGCACACCCTGGGTGGCCACGGTCCAGGCGTTCTGCAGGTTGGGGTGGATCATGATCATGCCGATGACCGCCCCCAGGAAGGGGTTCCCGCCAAAGGCCCTGGCGGCGCTGAAGGCAATCAGGATGGGCAGGAAGGTGTAGGCCGTGTTGGCGAAGAGGTTGGCGAAGACGTAGATGGAGCCAGAGGTGTCGATATCAAGAAAGCCGTTGTTGACCATGAAGGTCAGGGCCTCCATGATGCCCATGAGGAAGCCGCTGGCCACAATGGCCGGGATGATGGGCACAAACACGTCGCCCAGGGTCTTGATGGCCCGCTTGAAGACGTTCTGCTTGGCCGCAGCTGCCGCCTTGACGTCCTCCTTTGACGCGGCGGTAAGGCCGGAAATGGCGATAAATTCGTCATAGACCTTGTTGACCACGCCGGTGCCCAGGATGATCTGCAGCTGGCCGGAGGCGCTGAACACGCCCTTGACGCCGTCAATATCCTCCACGGCCTTGGCGTCACACTTGGCGTTGTCCGCCAGCACCAGCCGCAGGCGGGTGGCGCAGTGGGCGGCGGAGATCAGGTTCTCCTTTTTTCCCACCTTTTCATAGATTTGCTGTGCTGTTTTCGCGTAATCCATACTCTCTTTTCCTTTCCGTTACTGTATTTTTCCCTCGCCGGAGGGGGAATCACACCTGTAAGAATACGTATTCTCAACAGAGGAAAATATAATCTCCGGATTCTTGGAGAGAATACGTATTCACATCTGGCCTGAAAAAGAACCGCAAAGCGGGTTCTTTTTTAGGCGCTCTCCCTGGGGACCAGCATGGCGCGGAGAGGCAGGTCCCACAGCGGATGCCCGCCGGGATGCTCGATCCGGTACAGCAGCCGGGTGACAGCCTCCTGCGCCATCCGCGCAATGGGCTGGGAGACACTGCTCAGGCTGGGATGCAGATACCGGCTCATCATTGTGTCGTCAAAGCCAATCACACCAGCCTGGCCGGGAACCGCGATATGCAGCTCCCGCAGAAGGCTGAGAATCCGCAGGGCATAGATGTCGTTTCCGGCAAAGACAGCCAGACGCTGCCCGGACAGAGGGGCGCAGGCCTCCAGCGCTTTTTTCATCTGCCCGTCGTGCTGGTACACAATATTTGTGGCCGCCTGCCCCGTCTCCGTCAGGGCCCGGCGGAAGCCCACATATTTGCGGTCATATTCCTTTCCGATAAACAAAAACCGCTCGTAGCCCCGCCCGGCCAGATACCGGGCCACCATCTCCCCGGCCTCCGCATGGTCCACATAGACAGAATCCAAACCTCTCGCCGGACGTGTGATGGACACCACGGGCACATCCAGCTTCTCCGCGTAGGCCAGCCAGGTCTCGCTGGTCTCCCGGATGGGGACGGCCAGAACGCCGTCCACCCGGTAGCGCCGCACCACGTCCAGATATTCCAGCTCGCTGTCCGGGTTGTAATCGCTGTTGAAGAGGATGATGCTGTACCCGTGTTTCCGGGCCTCCGTCTCCACCGCTTTGGCCACATCTGCAAAAAAGCCGTTGGAGATATCGGTCAAAAGCACGCCCAGCAGGTGCGTCTTGCTGCCCTGCAGGCCCTTGGCCAGGGCGTTCGGCTGATAGTCGTGTTCTTTGGCGCAGGCCAGGACCCGCTCCCGGATCTCCGGCGCTACGTTCATATTCCCGTTGAGCACACGGGAGACCGTGGGCTGGGATACCTTTGTTAATCTTGCAATTTCTGTCATCGTAATCATAAGCCGCACCAAAGAATACGTATTCAGAACTGATGATTGTACTATAGCACATTATCCGCCTGGTTTCAATAGGCATAGCTGATGAAAAGGCCGCCGTTTTTTTGTATATTTCAACCATGAGGAAGCCGCCGCCCCCGCGGAGGGGACGGCGGCCAATATGTCGCACGATAATCGCTTACATCAGCGGATCCATGCTCAGAACCGGGTGACCCTTCTCGGTCAGGTAGTTCAGCAGGGTCTCGGCATCCTCGGTAACGGTCTCGTCGCCGATCATGTCGCAGAAGTTATCCACGCCGTACAGCTCCTTGGCGGACTCGTTGACGCGCTCCGCCACCTGGTCCTTCAGCGCCTTGGGCATCCAGACGATGCGGCCCAGACCGCCCTCCGCCTTCATGAACTTCTTGGAGGCGATGAAGTGCTTGCCGTGGCCCATGAAGCCCGGGGTCTGCACGCCGCCGCCGGTCATGGAGGCCATCTCGGAGAAGGTCATGCCCAGGGGGGTCATGCCCGCGTGCTCGCGGTTGACGATGACCACGCCGTTGGAGAAGGGCTCAATGCCGCAGATGCACTCGAAGCAGCCGCAGGAGGTCATGGGGTCCTCCATGATGGAGTACAGGGTGACGGACTCCAGCGCGCCCTGGCTGTACTTCTTGACCGCGTCGTTGACCTCTTCCCAGCGGCCGATATTCTCGTCGATGATGTGTTCCTTGGGGACAATCTGGCAGGGACCGGAGGGGTCCAGCTCGTTGGTGGCCTTGGCGTCCAGCCAGCTCACCGCGCCGCACAGGCCCAGACGCTCCG
>CAJTPV010000022.1 GCA_910578505.1 uncultured Oscillospiraceae bacterium
CCGGCCCCGCCGGGGCTGCGGGCGCAGCCGGCCCCACCGGGGCCGCAGGTCCGCAGGGTGCCGCCGCAGAAGGCGAGGTTCGCAATGGCGCTGCCGGTCCCACAGGAGCCAGTGGACCCACCGGGGCCACCGGCCCCAACCCCACAGCTGCCGCAGCCTTCGCCGCCAACACCCAGGGGCCTTCCATCAACGTGCCGTCCTATTCCGGTGTTGCGATCCCTCTGCCGGATGCCCAGGTCATGTCCGCAGATATTACGGCCAACCCGGAAAACACCGTGTTTCAGGTGAACAAAAAAGGTGCCTATTTGCTCTCTTACCGCGTAAATCTCACCCAGCCTGCGCAGGTAGGGGTCCGACTGCCGATAAACGGCATCTCGCGAACCACTTCTTCGGTTATCCCCGTGGTTCCCACTGCCAGCTTTGAGAATCAGTACACGCATCTTCTGAACGCCGGCACAACGATCCAGCTCCAGATTAGTGCGGCCCCCCTCCCCGGACTCTCTCCAACGGCGCAAACTGTCACCCTGGCGGGCGCTTCTCTGAGCATCATCCTGCTGGAAGAGGGTTAATGAAGGGGCACATTCCTGGTGTGCACACCCACTTAGAAAGGAGATTCTTTTATGTCTCTGCCCAGCTTTCCCAATGTTGACCCGCCCATCCAGCGGGAAGACGCAGTCAATCAGATTCTCTCCTCCATTGCGATGGAGGAGTTAGGGATGAGCCATATCCTGAACGCCGAGGGCGAGAAGCTGCAATATATCCTTGGCACGCTGCCCGGCCTCAGCGGCCCTGCCGCTACCGTGAAGGACGTGCTGGACGCCAATGGGAGTGTCAAGGCTCTGCTGGAGACCACCGCGCAGAACCAGCTCCTCCTGAAATCCAAGATGCAGTGCGCGCTGGATACCACCCCCGCACAGGGTCCCGCGGGCCCGACCGGCGCTGCTGGGCCCACCGGCCCTGCCGGCCCCACTGGAGCCACTGGCCCCACCGGCGCCGCTGGCGCGACCGGCGCAACCGGTGCAACCGGCGCTGCCGGTCCCACTGGCCCTGCCGGTGCAGCGGGCGCTGCCGGCCCTGCCGGACCCACCGGTCCAACGGGGCCTGCCGGAAGATATGCCCCAGGCGCAGATGGCCCCACGGGTCCTACCGGCCCCACCGGTCCCACCGGCCCCAATATCACCGCCACCAACGCCTTTGCTGCAAATACCACTGGGGGCACCATCCTCCCCAATCCATTAAGCGCCGGCCTATTAGGCATCACGGTGCCTCTGCCGGATGTTGGGCACAGGTCCACAGATATTGGAGTCGATAAAGCCAGCAGCGAGTTTATTGTGCAGAAAGACGGATACTACCAGATTTCCTACAACCTCAATCCCTCCACAGCGGTGGCGGGCACTGCCCAGATTGTAATCAACAATGAGATCAATAGAGCCTCCATCATGACTTCGCAGTTGGCCGCAACCCACTTCTCCAGCACGATCCTGGTGCCGCTGAGCAAAGGCGACAGGGTCTCCCTGCGGGTAATCAGCGCCACGCCGGTCGTGTTGCCGGCTAAGTCTGCCGGGGCCTCCCTGTTCATCCTCCGCCTGGGCTAAGGTATAGGCTTCAGAAAAACGAAACCTGTATGAAGCATAAAAGCGAAGCCATAAAAATATAATAGAGGATACCTGAAGAAAAAAAGAAATCGCCGGAACTTGTTGCATCGCAACAGGTTCCGGTACCAAAATGAGGCTCCTATTTCAAATTCGGACGGTAACTCCAACATTCATAGTTTCTACTTTGGATGGATCCCCGATGAAAAAATATCAAAAAATTCCTGCTTGACTTTTTTGCTTGTAAAGTGCTATATTGACGTTGCAACGAGTAGCGACACCGCATAAATCCGGTTGTTTGCTGCACGTTGTTTTTTTGTTTTTAAGAAAGAAGGGTTCTGTATGAAACTCAAACGTATCTTGGGCGTTGCTCTGGCAGTTTCCGCTACCGCCGCAGCCGCGAGCGCTGATTCTTCCGGCTATACAAAACGCATAGCCTCGTTCCTTCTTCCACCAATCGCAATCGTCTCCGGAGTGATCGGATGAGATAAGAATGCGTGAAATCAGGCCTTTTGCCCCCCGGAAGCCGCTGAACATCAGCGGTTTCCGGGGGGTATACGCACGAACGATAAAGCCTGCGGCCATACCGCAAAATTTGCCGCCTGCGGAACAGGACGGTTGCAAGCAATCAAAAAATGTGGTATCCTGTCTATATTGATTGAATGCGTAAGGCGGGATTGCTTATGAACCGGCAGAGAAAAGCCAAGATGTCCAGTGTGCAGGTCATCGCGCTGGGCTTTTTCATCATGATATTGACCGGCACCGCGCTGCTGATGCTGCCCGTCTCCAGCCGGGGACCCGGCGGCGCGTCCTTCGGCGACGCCCTCTTTACCGCTACCTCCGCCTCCTGCGTGACGGGCCTGGTGATGCGGGACACGGGCACCTACTGGACCACCTTCGGCCAGCTGGTCATTATCACCCTCATCCAAATCGGCGGCCTGGGCTTTATGACCATCGCCACCCTCTTCTCCCTGCTGCTGCGCCGGCGGCTGGGCCTGCGGGAGCGGGAGGTGGTGGTGGACAGCGTCAGCTACCACCAGCTGGGCGGCATCGTGCCCTTTATCCGCTTCATCCTCCTGGGCACGCTGCTGGTGGAGGGCGCCGGCGCGGCGCTGCTGTCCATCCGCTTCGCGGGGCAGTACGGCCTGGGCCGGGGCGTCTATTACGGGATCTGGCACAGCGTTTCCGCCTTCTGCAACGCGGGTTTTGACCTGATGGGCGCTCACTTCGGCCAGTTCTCCTCCTTCAGCGGCTATGTGGACGACCCCCTGGTAATCCTCACCCTGTGCGCCCTTATCCTGGTGGGCGGGTCGGGGTTCCTGGTCTGGGGCGACCTGGTCCGGAATAAGCTGCGCTGGCGGCGCTACCGGCTCCAGACAAAGGTCGTGCTGGTGATGAACCTGCTGCTGGTTGTTGGCGGCGGCGCGCTGTTCTTCCTCTTTGAGCGGGACAATCTGGGGGCCGGCCGGCCCCTGCGGGAGCAGGTCCTGGGGGCCCTCTTCGACGCGGTGACGCCCCGCACGGCGGGCTTCAACTCCACAGACACCGCCGCCCTCAGCCCCGGCAGCCTGCTCTTCACCATCATGCTGATGTTCGTCGGCGGCAACCCCGGCTCCACCGCCGGCGGCATCAAGACCACCACCATCTTCGTCATATTGCTGCACACCTTCTCCGGCGTGCGCCGCCAGCAGAGCGCCAACGCCTTTGGCCGCAGCATCGGCGACAGCGCCCTGAAGCGGGCCACGGCGGTGCTCTTTACCAACCTGCTGCTGGCCCTGGCAGGGGCCCTGGTCATCTGCATGGTCCAGACGCTGCCCTTGCAGGATGTGCTCTTTGAGACCTTCTCCGCCATCGGCACGGCGGGCATGACCACCGGCATCACCCGCTCCCTTGCGCCGGTGAGCCGGGCGGTGATCATCTTCCTGATGTACTGCGGCCGCGTGGGGAGCATCTCCTTTGCCGCGGCGCTGCTGGAGAAAAAGGCCCTGCCGCCGGTGACACTGCCGCCGGAGGAGATCACCATCGGATAATGCGGAACGTACGCTTTTTTTAGGAGGTAACCATGAAAACGTTTCTGATCATCGGTATGGGTTCCTTTGGCCACCACCTCTGCCGCGCTCTGGCGGAGCAGAAGTGCGAGGTCATGATTGTGGACCGGGTGAGCGAGCATCTGGAGGACATGCTGCCCTATGTGGCCAGCGCACGGGTGGGGGACTGCACCAATCCGGATGTACTGCGCTCATTCAGCGTGGAGAGCTTTGACGCCTGCTTCGTGTGCCTGGGGGAGGATGTGCTGGGCAGCCTGCAGGTCACCAGCCTGCTGAAGGAGCTGGGGGCCAAAAAGGTGTTCAGCAAGGCGGAGGACGACATCCAGGCCAAGTTCCTGCTGCGCAACGGCGCGGACGAGATCATCTATCCGGAGCTGGAGGTGGCCACCAGCATCGCGGTCAGCGAGAGCTCGGACAGTATTTTCGACTGCATCCGCCTGACGGCGGAATATTCCATCTATGAGCTGGAGCCCATGCAGCGGTGGCTGGGCCAGAGCCTGAAGGACCTGAACTTCCGGGTGAAATACCATTTGACGGTGATCGCGGCCATTCGGGACGGGGTCATCCGGCCCAACCTGAGCCCGGATTACAAGTTCTGCCAGGAGGACCACCTGCTGGTGCTGGGCCGCAGCGAGGACATCCGGAAGGTCATCCGGTAGGGGGAAAGGAGTACCAATGGCGGAAAGAGAAGAAGTGCGGCGGGGAATGCGCCTGCGGACAAAGGTGCTGCTGGTCCTTCTGGCGGCGGCGCTGGCAGCCGGGGGGATGTTCGGCGCGTTCCTGTACGGGGCGAAACGGGCCGGACAGCAGGCAGAGCCGGTGGTGACGGCTGACCTGCTGGGCCAGCAGCTGCGCACGGCCCAGGAGCTGGTGTCGGTGTCGTACTATTACACCAATATGGCCCGGTATGAAAACCAGCTGGATTTTTACGGCTGGAAGGTGCCGTTTACGACCAAGACCTTTATTGTCTCCTATGACGGCATCATCAAGGCCGGTGTGGATTTGAGCAAGGCGGCGGTGGAGGTGGACGAGGCCGGGAGGCGCATCACCGTGACCCTGCCGGACAGCCGGATCCTCTCCCACGAGATCCCTGAGGACAGCATAGAGGTCTTCGACGAGAGCGACAATGTGTTCAACCGCATCAGCATTACCGACTACACCTCCTTTACCGGCGATCAGAAGAAGATCGTCGAGCAGCGGGCCGCGGACAACGGCTTGCTGACCGGGGCGGATGAAAAGGCCGCGGAGGCGGTGGACGCGCTGCTGCGGCATATGCCGGGGGTGGAGGACTATACGCTGGAGGTCGGATAGCCCTCTCCGCGTTTTTGACCAGCGGACAGGCGGCCCTTTTCCGGGACCGCCTGTGTGTTTTTCAGCGCCGCGCCATCCCTGAGAAAGAAATTTATGGGTGGCATTTTTGCCGCCGGCATGGTATACTACTATCAATTCATTTCATCGGAGAGGTTCTGCATGGCGGATTTTTACAAAAAGAAACCCTTTGGCCCCTATACATCCTTCGTATATCTGCTGCTGGTCATCGCGGCCCTGGAATTTATCGGGCTGGCCGGGGTCCTCGCCTCCGACAGCCAGGCCAGAGAGCCGGCCCGGACCGAGCCGGTGCAGGAACCCCTGGCCAGCAGCGAGGAGGCTATGCCGGAGTGGCTGGAGCCGGCGGAGAAGGCGGCCGAGGAGAAACAGAAGCCGGAGGGGGAGCTGACCGGACCGGAAATTTTGGCACGGGAACAAGTCATCACCCACGGCCTGGGGGCGGTGGGCCAGCGGACGGTGCTCAACTGCCTGGAGGGCTTCCAGGCCATGTATGAACAGGGCGTGCGGGTCTTTGAGGCGGACCTGCGATTGACCAGCGACCAGCAGGTGGTGCTGCGCCACGACTGGCGGAAGGGCTGGCAGCGGGGCATCCGGGAGACCAGCATCCCCACGCTGGAGGAATTCCTACAGGCGCCCATCCTGGGCAAATATACCCCCCTCTCCTTCAAAGACCTGCTGCTGCTGATGGAGGAATACCCCGACGTCTGCATTGTCACCGACTCCAAGTTTATGGAGGCAGAATTCGTCCGGCTGCAGTTCGACGCGATGGCGGCGGACGCGGCGGAGCTGGGGCTGAGCTACCTGCTGGACCGCTTTGTGGTGCAGATCTACAGCCCCCTGATGTTCCAGGTGGCGGACAGCGTCCACCACTTTGCGGGCTATATCTACACCCTGTACCTGGAGGGCTTTGACGGCACCGAGGACACCTTCCGGCGGAAGGCGGCGTTCTGCGCGGAAAACGGCATCCTGGGCATCACCATAGACCAGGCGCTGTGGAACAGCGTCTATGGGGACATCGCGGCGGAATACGGTCTGACGGTGTACACCCATACGGTCAACGAGCTGGAGCGGGCCAGGCAGCTGCTGGAGGACGGCGTCAGCGGCGTTTATACGGACAGGCTGACCCCCGGAGACTTCGAAACACCGGCGGCGGAAAACGCCGGAAACGATACGGAAAAAGGAGACGCATAACCATGGACCTGACAGAAAAGACTTTATCCAGTGAGAAAATTTTTGACGGGAAGATCCTGCATATCCGGCGGGATACGGCCCTGCTGCCCAACGGGCAGGAGGCCGTCCGGGAGGTGGTGGACCATCCGGGCGGGGTGTGCGTGGTGGCCCTGGACGATGAAAACCGGGTGCTGCTGGTGCGCCAGTTCCGGTACCCCTATATGCAGCTGCTGCGGGAGATTCCCGCCGGAAAGCTGGAGTACGGCGAGGACCCCAGGGAGGCCGCCATCCGGGAGCTGCGGGAGGAGACCGGCGCCACGGCGGGGAAATTCCAGTCCCTGGGCGAGCTGTACCCGTCGCCGGGATACTGCGGGGAGATTATCCGCATGTATCTGGCCCGTGAGCTGCATTTCGGTGAGACGGATCTGGACGAGGACGAGTTTCTGACCCTGGAGCGGGTGCCCTTTGACCAGCTGGTGCAGGAGGTCATGGACGGCAGCATCAAGGACGCCAAGACCATGGCGGCGGTACTGAAAACGAAAGTATTGCTGAATCTGTAGTCCTGCCGGGTCCTGCCAGACGGGCAATGCGCCGCCTGCGGCGGCGGGGAAAGTGGATCTGCGGAGGTGGGCCAGATGCTGAACATATGGATAGACTTGCCGCTGCTGCTTCTGTTTCTTGGCATAATTTTCTATCTTGCGCACAGCCAGGGCGCTTTCGTATCCAAGTGCATCTCCGCCCTTGTATTTGTGATGATCCCCGGAAACGGCCGGGATCAGGCCAGGGTGGCCTCCTGCACCGGCTGGGTCCGCTATCCGGGGAGATTTCGGGAGAGCCGGGTCTACCACTTTTGCCTGGTCGCCCAGCTGACGGAGGGGGATATGGAGGTGTTTTTGTTGGACGCAAAAAAGCAGCCTCTGCTGCGGCTGAACCGGTGGCACCCCAGGGAGAGCGTGGCGCTGGACGCGGGGAGCCGGTATTATCTGCGCTGGGAATTCAACTGCGCCACCGGACAGTGCGAGCTGTACTGGTGAGCGGCGGGCCTGAAGATGGAGGTAATGGGAATGGACGAGAAAAAGACGGTGTTGATCGTTGAGGACGAGAAGAGCATTGTGGATATCCTCCAGTACAATTTGAAGAAGGAGTACAACATCCTGACGGCCAACGACGGCGAGGCCGGGCTGGATATGGCGCTGAAGGAAAACCCGGACATCCTCCTGCTGGACCTGATGCTGCCGAAGCTGGACGGCTTCGAGGTGTGCAGGATTTTGCGGGAGAAGGGGAACAAAGCGCCGGTCATTATCCTCACGGCCCGAGAGGGTGAGGACGACAAGGTCAAGGGCCTGGAGCTGGGCGCGGACGACTACATCACCAAGCCCTTCTCCATTCGGGAGGTGATGGCCCGCGTCAAGGCCAACATCCGGCGCACGGCCATGGAGCAGGGCGCGGGGGACGTGCTGACGGCGGCGGGGGGCCTGCGCATCCATCTGGACAGCTACCAGGTGTTCAAGCACGACAAGCCCCTTGAGCTGACCCAGCGGGAATATGATCTGCTGGCCTTCCTGGCCGGCCACCCCGGAAAGGTGTATTCCAGAGGCGACCTGATGGAGCAGGTGTGGAACTACGGCTATGTGGGGGAGGACGTGCGGACGGTGGACGTGACGGTCCGCCGCCTGCGGGAGAAGATCGAGGACGACCCCGCCAATCCGGAGCTGATTTTGACCCGGCGGGGCGTGGGGTACTATTTCGCGGGGCAGTAGCCCCGCCAAGCGGAGGGGGAGAGCGCCATGTTTCGCAGCCTGCATATGAAGCTGGTTCTCATCATGCTGCTGCTCATCACATCCTTGATGACCATCGTCGGCGCGTTTATGATGACCAGCATCACGGCGTTCTATATCGATGAATTCTATCAGCAGATGGAGAGCGTCTTCGGCGACTCCAATCCCGCCAACACGCCCTTTGTGGCCTCCCTGCGCAGCTGGGCGGAGGAGGAAAACGTGCCCAAGCTCCAGGAGATGATCGAGGCCAAGGCCGGGGACCTGGGGCTGAACACCAATACCCGCAACTACTTCATCCTGGACGGGCGGACCGGCGCGTATCTGGCCGGCTCCGACGGCCAGGATGCCTTTGAGCGCCTGCCCGCCTCCCCCAACCTGCTGACAGTCCGCAACAGCATCGCCGCCGGCGGCAGCAAGGTGGGGGACCAGAGCGACATTGCCGCCAACTTCATGGACCTGGCTATCCCGGTCACCGGGGGCGGCAGCGCCTATATCATCTACATCTATGACAACCGGGACACGGTGACAAACTTGAACAGCCAGCTGTTTCTGATCATCCTGCAGGCCCTGCTGGTGGGCCTGCTGATCTCCGTGCTCCTCAGCTTCCTGCTCAGCAAGACCATGATTATCCCCATCGAGCGGCTGACAGAGGGGGCGGAGCGGGTGGCCGCCGGGGACTTCAGCAGCGCCATCGCCGTGGAGTCCACCGACGAGATCGGAATCCTCACCACCACCTTCAACGACATGGCCGAGGTCCTGCAGGACACCCTGGAGGCCGTGGAGAATGAGCGCAACAAGCTGGACACCCTGTTCCTCCATATGACCGACGGCGTGGTCTCCTTCGCCGGGGACGGCGCGGTGCTCACCAACAATCCCGCCGCCAGCCGCATGCTGGGCCGTGAAGTGGCGTTCTACGACTATGACGCCCTCTTCGGCCAGCAGGCCCCCCTGCAGCAGGTGCTGGGCCTGCAGCGGCCCAACTTCGTCTCCGGGGAGATGACCGTGGGGGAGCGGATTCTGGAGCTGTACCTGGCCCCGGTGTCCGACGAGGAGGGCGGGGCCATGGCGGTGCTCCACGACGTCACCGCCCAGCGGAAAAACGACGAGATGCGCAAGGAATTTGTGGCCAACGTGTCCCACGAGCTGCGAACGCCCCTGACCAACGTCCGCTCCTACGCCGAGACGCTGCGGGACGACCCGGAGATCCCCCGGGACACGGCGGACAGCTTCCTGGACATCATCATCAGCGAGACGGACCGCATGACCCGCATTGTCCAGGACCTGCTGACCCTCAGCCGCCTGGACTCCGGACGGGCGGACCTGCGCATGAGCCGCTTCCCCCTGGCCGACGCCATTGAGTCGGTGTGCCGGGCCGTGGCCCTGGACGCCCAGAACCACAGCCACACCCTGGTGCAAAAATACGGCGACCGCAGCCTGCTGCCGGTGATCACCGGCGACCGCAGCCGTTTGGAACAGGTGATGATGAACGTGGTGGGCAACTCCATCAAGTACACCCCCGACGGCGGGACCATCTCCGTGGACGCGGGTGTGACGGGAAAGAGCGCCTGGATCGAGGTGTCGGACACGGGCATCGGCATCCCCGCCAAGGACCGGGAGCGGATCTTTGACCGCTTCTACCGGGTGGACAAGGCCCGCAGCCGGGAGAAGGGCGGCACCGGCCTGGGGCTGTCCATTGCCAGGGAGATCGTTCTCCGCCACCACGGTACCATCAGCCTGACCAGCCACGACGGACCCGGCTGTACGGTGCGGATCGTGCTGCCCATCCGGCAGGAGGAGGAGCGCCATGAGGGAGCATAACCGGATCGTCAACGCGCTGCAGAACGCGGCGCTGGTGCTGCTGACCGTCTCGGCCCTGTTCCTGCTGCTGCGCACCCCCATGGTCCGGGGCGGGTGGGCCCTGGCCTCGCCGGCGGCGTCCCCCCAGCCGGCCCAGGAGCCGGCTGGGGAGCTGAGCGCCATGCTGGGCTCCGTCCACATCATGGTTACGGCGGACAGCGAGTATGGCCGCTTTGGGCAGCTGTGCGCCGGGGAGGACGACCCCCTGGTCCAGCAGGTCATTCCCCTGTTCCGGGAGGCCCTGGGCTCTGCGGCGGAGCTGGAGGCGGCTGCACAGCAGCAGTTCCGGGACGCCCTGGAGGGAATGGCCGTGTATCTGGATCTCACCGTGGAGCTGCCCCTGACGGCGGTGGCGGCCTGCCTGGGAGAGAGCGCGGGCTCCGACCGCCCGGTCCGGGCCTTGGCGCTGACAGCCGATGGGGAGGACGCGGTGTCCATGTACCTGCGGGGCGGGGATGGCGGGCTGTTCCGGTGCGCCACAGCGCTGCCGGCGTCGGCGCTGGAGACCATCTGCGCCGGCGTGCAGCCCAACGGCAGCTCCTTCGCCTATGAGACCAACTATACGGCGCTGGAGCCCTATACGCTGCTGGCCGCCTCCGTCGCCCAGCCGCCGGAGCTCCAGGCCGACCTGCCGGCGGGCTACACGGATTACAACCTGATGACCGCACTGGATTTCAACGCCCACACAAAGTTCTTGTACACGGACCGGGACGGCGCGGTGGTGGTGGAGGAGTCCCCCCGCACCCTGCGCATCGGCCCGGACGGCACGGTGCTGTACTCCAGCGCGGCGGCAGCGCCGTCCTACCGGCCCGGCGGCGAGGGACCGGCGCTGCCGGAGGCCCTGCGCGCCGCGTGGAGCCTGGCCTCCGCGCTGACGAACGGGACCGGCGCGTCGCCGCTGCGGCTGTCCGGGGCGGAGGAGACCGAGGAGGGGACTTATGTGGTGCGCTTCCGCTATCAGGCGGAGGGCGTGCCGGTGTGCTTCCCCGATGAGTCGGACGCCCTGGCCGTGACGGTGGGCGCTGCTGGGGCCGTCAGCTTCACCTACCGCTGCCGGGCCTATACGCCGGCGGAGGAGGAGGGCGCGCCGCTGCTGCCGCCCGCTATGGCGGCAGCCATCGCCTCCCTGCATCCGGACAGCGGCCTGTCCGTGGCCTATGTGGACGCGGGGGGCGCCCGGCTCTCCCCCTGCTGGTTATCATGATCTGTAGTATTGGGCCTTGATCATACGGCTCGGATAGGGTGGTGCTGCACTTTGGAGACCTTTCGGCTGAAAAATATCGCGATCCTCATTTTGCTGCTGCTCAACGCGGGGCTGCTGGTGCTCATCGGCAGCCAGCGGTGGCAGAGCCGGCGGGCCGCGTCTGAGACGGTTCGCCAGCTGGAGGAGCTCTGCGCCGCCAGCCAGCTGACGCTGGGCAGCCGCCTGCAGCTGTCCCAGCAGCCCCTCAGCGCCCTGGCCATTTCCCGGCACGGTGAGACGGAGCGGGTCATCGCCTCCTATCTCCTGGGCAGCAGCGCGGTGTCCTCCAGCCAGGGCGGCGGGATCTACAGCTATTCGTCGGACAAGGGGAGCATCCAGTTCCGCTCCGGCGGCAGCTTTGACGGCAGCCGCCTGGAGGTGGCGGTGGAGGATATCGCCGGTTTTTCGGAGAAGTTCTGCAGCGAATTCGGGTACCGGGATATGGTGGTCGACGTGGACGGCGGCACCGGCAGTGTGACGGCGGTGCAGGAGGTGGCCGGCGTGACGGTATACGGCTGTACGGCGGCGCTGTACTTTGAGGAGGGCGTGCTGACCGGGGTGACGGGGGCCCATGTGAGCCTGGAGAATGCGGCGGTGGAGTCCACCGGGCGGATCGACTGCGTGACGGCGCTGGTGCGTTTCCTGGACTACCGGGGCGCCACAGGCATCGTGTGCAGCCAGGTGACGGACATCCAGTGCGTCTATCTGCTGCAGGCCACCGCCGCCACTGTGCGCCTGTTGCCTGTGTGGCGCATTGAGACCGATACGAACCCCTATTTCGTGGACTGCACCACCGGTGCTGTATCCAGAATCTGACTGCCTGGAAAGGAGATGTTTCCCGTGCTCTTTGATACCCATGCCCACTATGACGCGGAACAGTTTGACGCGGACCGCGATGAGGTCCTCGGCGCGCTGCCCGGCGCGGGCATTGCGCTGGCCGTCAATCCGGGCTGCGACCTGCCCAGCTCCCGCGCCGCGGTGGCGCTGGCGGAGCGGTACGACTTTTTATATGCCGCCGTGGGATACCATCCTGAGAACTGCGCACCCTATAGGCCGGAGGACCTGGAGGCTTTGCGGGAGCTGGCGGAGCATCCAAAGGTGGTTGCCATCGGTGAAATCGGGCTGGATTATTACTGGGAGGAGAATCCGCCCAGGGAGTTTCAGCAGCAGGTGTTCCGGGACCAGCTGGCCCTGGCGGCGGAGCTGGAGCTGCCGGTCATTGTGCACGACCGGGAGGCCCACGCTGACAGTCTGGCGATGATTCGGGAGTTCCCGCAGGTGCGGGGCGTGTTCCACTGCTTCTCCGGCAGCGCGGAAATGGCAGAGGAGCTGGTGAAGCTGGGGTGGATGGTGTCCTTTACCGGCGTGCTGACCTATAAAAACGCCCGAAAAGCCGTGGAGGCCGCCCGGGCTGTGCCCCTGGAGCGGGTGATGATCGAGACCGACAGCCCCTATATGGCCCCCGTGCCCCATCGGGGGAAGCGGAACGACTCCCGTTATGTGCGCCTGATCTGCGAGAGACTGGCGGAGATCAAGGGCGTGTCCTTTGCGGAGTGCGCACGGGTGACAAGGGAAAACGGAAAGCGGTTTTTCGGGATCGCTTGATGAAATCTTTTCAGGTTCAATTCAGCGAATGTTTAAAAACATTGCAAAATTTCTTCATAATCTTGTCACAAATCCACTGTATTCTATCCTCAACAGCAAAAAATAAAAGCGCTATGAACGAGGAGGCAGCTTGTTATGTATAACGAGAACAACAACCATCAGGACAGGACCCCTTACGAGTACCACTACCGCTACCGGCCCGATTACAGTGAACCGCTCCCCGCCCTGGAGCCGTCGGCAGAGTTCCAGAAGCCGAAGAAAACCGGCAGGCGTATTGTCGCCGGCGTCCTCTGCGCAGCCCTGCTGCTGGGCTCATCCTTCGGCGTCGGCTGGCTGGTCAACGACTGGCAGGACGGACGGAAGGGCCAGACCCAGATGCAGATGGTGGACCGGGGGCTGGCGGAGGTGACCACGGTCAGCGTTACTGGCTCGAAAAAGCTGACCTTCCCGGAGATCTATGACGCCAACGTCAACAGCTGCGTCAGCATCAACGTGGTCACCACCCCCGTGGGGTACAACTTCTTTGGGCAGGCCGTCCAGAACGCCAGCTCCGGCAGCGGCTTCATCGTCACCAAGGACGGCTACATTGTCACCAACTACCACGTGATTGAAAACGGCGAGACCGTCACGGTTACCCTCAACGACGGGACATCCTTCCCCGCCCAGATTATTGGCGGCGACAAGGACTACGACATCGCCGTCATCAAGGTCGATCCCGGCGACACGGCGCTGAAGCCCGTCACCCTGGGCACCTCCTCCAGCCTGAAGGTGGGCGACGACGTGCTGACCATCGGCAATCCCCTGGGTGAGCTGACCTTTTCGATGGCCGAGGGCATTGTCTCCTGCCTGGACCGGGAGATCAACCTGGACGGGACCCCCTTCAACATGATCCAGATCTCCACCGCCGTCAACAGCGGCAACTCCGGCGGACCGCTGTTCAATATCTACGGCGAGGTGGTGGGCATCGTCTCCGCCAAGTACAGCGGCAGCTCCTCCTCCGGCAGCGCCATGATTGAGGGGTTGGGCTTTGCCATCCCCCTGGATGACGTGCTGTCCATGCTGGAGGACATCATGACCAACGGCCAGGTCACCTCCCACGCCTATATGGGCATCTCCGTGGACAACGCATCCGCCTATCCCCGGTGCGGCGTCCGCTCCGGCGGCTACCTGACGGAAGTGGTCAAGGGCGGCCCCGCTGAAAAGGCCGGCCTGCAGGTTGGCGACGTGATCACCATGGTGGGAACCACCACCATCACCTCCAGCCAGGATGTGAAGGCTGTGCTGGGCAGCAAGAGCTACAAGGCCGGCGACACGGCCACCATCACCTATGTCCGCTCCGGACAGGTCTACACCACAGACCTCACTTTCGGCAGCACCGCCGAGAAGCCGGAGGAGACCGCAGCGCCTGCCCAGCCCCAGCAGTCCCAGCAGAGCCAGACCACGCCCCAGCAGGGCGGCGATGTGTACGGCGACATGGAGGACTTCTTCAACGAGTTCTTCGGCGGCTATGGCTACGGCGGCCGGGACGCGGCTTAAATCCGATTCCGAGAGCATTTTCTCTTTCCTCCCTTTTCTCTCTCTTTTGTACCAAGGTGGGTACGGGCTTCGGCCTGTACCCATCTTGGCCGTTTTATCAGCACGGGGGAGGGCCGGCGTGGAGTTCGTGCAGCGCGGTCTCCAGCAGGCGGCTGTCAAGCTCCTCCAGATTGATTTGGTAGTATTTTGCCTTGCCCTTTTGCTGGGAAAGCAGCAGGTTGGGCTGGACCTGATCCAGCAGATTTTTAATGATATAGTAGCTCGCTTGGAAATAGGTCCTCAGCTCCTTGGTGGAGATTCCCTTTTCGCTGAACAGCGCGGCCTGGATCAGGTAGCTGTACAGCCTGCGTACGCCTTTATTGGCTGCTTCGGGGAAAGAGGACGCCAGGGCTTCATACTTCTGCCAGCTAAGGAGCTTCTCGTGCAGCGACTCCTCCAGGTCCTTCAGCGCGGTGTGGATCATACGAAGCATCATGATCAAAAAGGGGGTCAGATCCCCCAGATTGTGGGGATTGCTGCACACCGTAAATGCTTTATAATAGGCTGTGATATTTTCCTTGATTGTCTCGGAAATCCGGTATGAGAGCAGCGGCTCCAGAAGTTCAGACAGACAGTAGCTCAGGATAAAACGGCCGAGCCGCCCGTTTCCATCATAAAACGGGTGGATATACTCGATCAGATAGTGGAAGATGCAGATTCGCCAGAGCTGGTCCACAGAATTGTCGTGCAGGAATGCCAGCGCCTTCTCCATGGCTGCGATGATCTCCCGCTCAGGATACAGGCCTTTGTGAAGGACCTTATCTGTTGCGCTGTGAATGGCGGTCATATCCTTTCGGAATATCTCCCCATCCGGTTTATTTTGCGGATTTTCCGCCAGCACTTCTTCCAGAAGCAGCTCGTCATAGATATCTCGGATGTTCTGACAGGTGGTCAGGGGGATGTCTTCCCTCTTTAACAGCTTGAGATATTTTTGGACCACGCTGACAAAACGGCGGCGCTCCCCCTTTTCGCTGGATTGTTTTTCTAAAATTTCCAGCGCGTCGCGGATTTCCTTTCTGCTGCTGTGGACGCCCTCGATGGTATTTGTTAGAACAATTTCATCGATCAGGCACTTTTTCGAATATTGCTCCTGGGCCACACCAGGCAGCGCCGCACACAGTGCGGCCACCGATTTGTCCAATTTGACAATTTCATACGCCAATTTCAGGACTTCTGTGTTCTGTACAAAAAACGCCTGGTGCTGAGATAGAAGAAAATCCAGCTTCACGGTGTCCTCAGAGTCAAAGCGTGATTTGTAGGTCTGAATATAGACGCTCTCATCGCCATAAAAGAGCTTTTCAAGGGCTTTATAGGCCATGCGCTCATCTCCAATTTGTATATTCTCAAGGGGTTTATCCAATATAGCATGCTTCAATTAAAAAATCAATCGCTTTTTTGAATATACAGGCAATTTTTTATTCATTCAATTAAAATATGCTGGCGGGGATGGCGCTCCGCCGCCGCGCCGTCTTGGCACCGCTTGTTGAACACGCCAAATTAATACTTGCGAACGGGAAGGCGGTATGTTATAATTTCCCATAGTGAACTCTATTTTTTTACTTCCAGAAGGGGGATTACACATTATGTTGAAGATCGATCTGACCAGCGCCTCTGTCCAGCCTGAAAAGTACGCCCAGGGCCTCCAGCAGGCCCATACCTGGCTCCAGGAGGCCACCGGCCGGGGCAATGACTTCGTCGGCTGGGTGAACCTGCCCAGGGATTACGATAAGGAGGAGTATGCCCGCATTCAGGCTGCCGCCAAGAAGATCCAGAGCGACAGCAAAGCCCTGGTCGTTATCGGCATCGGCGGCAGCTATCTGGGGGCGCGGGCCGCTATCGAGCTGCTTTACTCCAATAACTACAATTTGATCAAGAAGGACGCGCCCAATATCTACTTTGCCGGCAACGGCCTGTCCGGCGACGCGATGCAGGAGATTGTGGACCTCATCGGCGACGATGACTTTTCCGTCAACGTTATCTCCAAGTCCGGCACCACCACCGAGCCCGCCGTGGCCTTCCGGTTCTTTAAGGCCATGCTGGAGAAGAAGTATGGCCGCGAGGGCGCGGCTAAGCGCATCTATGCCACCACCGACAAGGCCAGAGGCGCGCTGAAGTCCCTGGCTGACGCCGAGGGCTACGACACCTACGTGGTGCCCGACAACGTGGGCGGACGCTATAGCGTGCTGACCGCCGTGGGCCTGCTGCCCATCGCCGTGGCCGGCGTGGATTTGGACGAGCTGATGAAGGGCGCGGCCAGCATGATGGAGACCTGCCGCGCCGCCGGTCTGGACGCCAATCCCGCTTGGCAGTACGCCGCCGCCCGCAGCGATTTGTACGCCCAGGGCAAGAAGATCGAGATCCTGGCCGGTTATGAGCCCCGGTTCCGCTTCTTCGCCGAGTGGTGGAAGCAGCTCTACGGCGAGAGCGAGGGCAAGGAGGGCAAGGGCTTGTTCCCCGCCAGCGTGGAGTTTACCGCGGACCTGCACTCTATGGGGCAGTATATCCAGCAGGGCGAGCGGACCATGTTTGAGACCGTGGTGCGCTTTGGTCCCTCCAAGCACAAGCTCTGCGTGCCTATGGACGAGAAGGACGGCGACGGGTTGAACTTCCTGGCCGGGAAGGATATGGATTATATTGCCACCCAGGCCATGGACGGCACCCTGCTGGCCCACGTGGAGGGCGGCGTGCCCAACCTGATCATCCGGGCCGGTGAGATCAACGCCTTTACGTTGGGCGAGCTGATCTACTTCTTCGAGTACTCCTGCGGCCTGTCCGGCTATATCCTGGACGTGAACCCCTTCGACCAGCCCGGCGTGGAGGCCTACAAGAAGAACATGTTCGCGCTGCTCGGCAAGCCCGGCTACGAGGACATGGGCGCTGAACTGCGGGCGAAGTTGGGCCGGTGACATACTTTTTCTTGAAAGAAAAAGTATCAAAAAGAACTTTTAATGCGCTCCGCGCTGCTGCCCGCACGGGCCTTGGCATAAAAAGAGGAGGACTTCCATTCGGAAGTCCTCCTTGGGTATTTTTGGAGGTTAATGCCAGGGTCCATCCTTGGACTGGTTCCAGGCCCGGCGGTTGCCAATCTGGATGTTGTACAGGGTTCTGGTCAGACTCGTCAGTTCGTCCTCCCGCAGCTGGGCAAACAGGATGCCGTACCGGTACTGCTTGCCGTAGGTGGTGGCCCGGATGATCTGGCCCAGAAACTGCATGGGCTGGTAGTCGTCCAGCTTGATCTTGATTCGCAGGATCTCGTTCTCCTCGTGGACATACTCTGATTCAATGCAACAGCCGCCCGTGCTCACGTCCACCAAAGTGCAGTTCTCCGCCCGCTGGCACCGCTCGTCCTCCCGGCGGTAGAGCCAGGCCGTGGTGTTCATGGGGATGCGGAAGCTCAGCCGCTGGTTCTCAATGGGAGAGGCCTGCACGTCCGTCAGCCTGCAGAGCACGCGGGAAGACTCCTCGACCGTGGCCGTCAGGTTGAACTGCTCCATCCTGCTGTTATAGCCCCGGACAGACACCGGGGCCCCTACCGGGATCAGCTCGAACGCCAGCCAGCCAGGCAGCCGCTCCAACGTCAGCATTCCCTCTTTCCGGGATGTGAGCTTTCCGGACAGCGCCAGCTGGTTGTCGCTTGTGATGACATCCAGGGGCATGCCCTCAAAGAGATGGCCAAGAACAGAGGAAGCGTCTTCGTCCTCGTCCTCATCCTCGTCCTCCAGCTCCTCCAGATCCTCATCCTCTTCGTCCGAATTATCCTTTACAAAGCCAAGTAAATTTGACAGAAAGCTCATGATGTTCCTCCTCTTCGGCCTGCCGCTCTACAGGGCATACCAGTCTATCATAGCACCAATTATATACGATAGCCGCTGCATCTGTCAATACCCTGGGAGGAATTCCTCCAAAATACCGCTTTTTTCGTCAGACGGATGGGCTGGCCGGTATGCGGCCCGCGGCCTGCCGGCAGGACTCATCCAAAGAGGATCACTCCGCCTCTACGGGGATAAAGGCGAACTGCGTCACATCAAAGAGCCCCATGTCCGTCAGCTTCAGCTCCGGGATCACCGGCAGCGACATGAAGCACAGCGTCATCACCGGCTCTACCCCGCCGCTGATGCCCAGATGGGCGTGGGCCGCCCGGTGGATGCGCTCCAGCTTCTCCGCCACCCACTCGCCGCTCCGGTCGCTCATCAGCCCCGCAATGGGCATGGGCATGGACTCCAGAACAGCGCCGTCCTTGACCAGGACGATGCCCCCGTTCTGCTCCCGCAGCTTCTCCACCGCATAGGCCATCTCGCCGTCGCTGACGCCCGTGACAATGATATTGTGGGAGTCGTGGGCCACCGACAGCGCAATGGCCCCCGCGCGGATGCCGTAGCCCTTCAGAAAGCCGCAGGCCACGTGCCCCGTCTCCCGGTGGCGCTCTATGACAGCTACCTTCGCAATGTCCGCCTCCGGCGTCCAGATGAATTCGCCCCGGCTGTCCAGCCGCACCTCCGCCGTGCTCTTCGTTGTCTCCACGCTGCCGGGGCGCAGCTCGATGACATGGACCCGGCGGCTCTTGAGATGCATTTTCAGCTTCTCCGCCGTGAAGTCCTTGACGCGGACGCTGCCCATGACCGGTGTGATGTCCTGGCGCTGTACCGGCAGCAGATAGACGCCCGCCGCCGCCGCCAGCTGCCCGCCGATCCAGACCCGGTTTACAGAGAATTCCGTCAGGTCGTCCAGCAGGACAATGTCCCCCCGGCGGCCCGGCGCAATGGCCCCCCGGTCATACAGGCGGAAGCACTCCGCCGCGTTCAGCGTCGCCATTTGCAGCGCCGTCACCGGGTCCAGCCCCTCCTCCACACAGATGCGCAGGTGGCTGTCGATGTGCCCCTCCGTGAGGATGGTCCTGGGCTGGCGGTCGTCAGAGCACAGCAGACAGCGGCGGCTGTTGGCCGGCGTCACGCCGGGGATCAGCTGGCGCAGGTCGCGGCACGCCGAGCCCTGCCGCAGCAGCACGTACATCCCCAGGGACAGGCGCTCCTCCATGGCCGCTGCTGTGCCGCACTCGTGGTCGCCTAAAATGCCCGCCGCCGCGTAGCCGTTCAGCCCCAGGCCCGTCAGCCCCGGCGAGTGGCCGTCGATGAGCTTGCCCGCCGCCTGCGCCAGCAGCAGCTTGTCCAGCACGCCGTCCTCCCCGTTCAGCAGCCCTGGGAAGTTCATGAACTCCCCTAAGCCCAGGACCTTGTCCCGGCGGAGAGGCTCCGCCATCTCTGCCGCCCCCATCTCCGCGCCCGCGTGCTCAAAGGGCGTGGCCGGTACGCAGGAGGGCAGCATGAACAGAATGTCCAGCGCCGTGTTCTCCGCCGCCATCATCATGTAGTCCAGGCCCGCTGTGCCGCAGACGTTTACAATCTCGTGGGGGTCCGCGATGATCGTCGTGGTACCGTGGGGGACCAGCAGCCGGCCCAGCTCCTCCGGGCAGAGATAGGAGGACTCGATGTGGATATGGCTGTCGATCAGGCCGGGCACCGCATAGCGGCCCTCCCCGTCGATCTCCCGCTCCCCGCGGTACCGCCCCACGCCGGCGATCCGACCGCCGCAGAGCGCAATGTCCCCCTCCTTGAAAACCCCTGTGAAAACATCCAATATCCGGCAGTTTTGTATCACCGTCTCCGCCGGGATCTGGCCGGAGGCGGTCTGAATCAGCTTCCTCAACGCTGCTTTCGTCATGGTGTTCCCTCCTTCTCCATTCCGCACGGGAGCGGACCGCTGCCGCGGGCCCCTCCCTGCCGCCCTCCGCTGCGCCGGTACCGCCCTCAGGCCGCCGCCTGTGTCAGGTAGGCGTCGATTCCATTGGCGATTCCGTCCACAATCTGATACTGGTAATATTCCGCCGCCATCAGCAGGTCCTCCGCAGGGTTGGTCATGTAGCCCATCTCCACGATGGTCACCGGCACCTGGCACCAGTTGATGCCGCTCATGGTGTCCGTCTCCCAGACGTACTGCCGCCGGCAGCCTGTGGCCGCCGTCAGAGCGTCCAGCACCTGGACGGACAGCGCCCGGCTCTGGCTGTACAGGTCCCCGTTATAGGGGTTGGACGCCGTCTGGCAGATGGTCAGCGCGCCGTTGACCGACGGGTTCGTGGAGCCGTTGGCGTGGATGCGGATGAATGCGTCCGCCTCCGCCTCGTTGGCCATCGCCGCCCGCTGGGCATTGCTGATGTCCACGTCGTGGGTCGTGCGGGTCATCAGGACCTCGTAGCCCCGTGCCTCCAGCTCCGCCTGCAGCTTCAGCGACACCTGCAGCGTCAGCTCGTATTCCTTCAGCCCGCTGGCCTTGCCGCTGGTGCCGCTGGCCACCTTCGCCTTCTCCTCCTTCGCCCCGGGGCCGATGGGCTCCTTGGCGGAGTTGCCCTTGGCCTGGTGGCCTGGGTCGATGGCGATCCGATAGCCGTTGGGCTCCGCCCGCTCCCGGAGGTATCTGCTGAAAATATAGTACGTGCCGCCCTCCAGCCGGACCTGGCTCCAGCCGCCCGCCGCGCCGGTGACCACAACGTCCGTCCGGGCCGGCAGAACGCTGTGGACCGCCGCGGCGGAGTCCGGGCCCGTGCGGACATTGACCGCAGTGGTGGTCAGACAGAGCGTCTCCGCCTGCGGCGCGGTCCCGGCACCGCTGGCCAGCAGGATCGCCGCCAGGGTCAGGAAAAGCGCCTGCGCGCGTCTCCACAGAGGTTTCATATCGATTGCTCCCTTCATGTTGATCATCTGCCCGGTCCATCCAGGTCAAACTCCTTGACGACCGCGTTTTTGGTGTGGCTGAGGAACTCCGACACCGTGTATGTCACCGTGCCGCCCTCCTCCGCCAGCCGGTAGGCCCGCTGGACGGTCGCGCTGCCGCCGGGCTGGACGTTCCGGGCCGCCGAGTGGGCGTCATACCCGGCCCGCTGGCCCAGCTGGGCCGCCTCCAGCCGCCGCTCCCCCTGGTACGCCCGCTCCAGCAGCATCACCATGGCGCTGGCCGTGGCCTCGCTGTTGTTTGTCCAGGTGTAGGTCACGATCACCGCCGGGTATCCCTCCGCGTCCCGGACGGTCTCCAGCCCGCCGATGGCAATGTGGTAATCCCCGATGTCGCCGGCCCCGGAGAGCTGCTCCCCCTGGGGGATATCGTCCGCCGGAGCGGACACGGCCTCCGCGCCGCCGCTCCAGGTCCGCCGCTCCGCCTCCACGGTCTCTGGCTGGTCCCCCTCCTCCACCTGGTACGTCAGCTTGCCGTCCGCATAGCGGAACTCCTTCTCCTTGGCCTGGGAGCCCCGGCGGGAGGTGGACGTGCGGGCGAGGTCGTTCTCCGACGTCCAGCGGCAGGCGTCCTTCCTGGCGGCGGGCGTCTGGCAGGTCCCGGACCAGTAGAGCATATAGATGCCCTCCGACTCCGAGATCCAATAGACGTCGATGGCCTGATCCGTGATGCGGATGGCCTGGTAGCTGTCCTTTGACAGGCTGTTGGTCTGCACCCACTCCCCTGTCAAATCCAGCGGACCTGCCGCGTCCTGCGCCCGGATCTGCCGGGGGCTCTCCCCGCGGGCGATCATGCTGACCATTTTGTATAGTGCCGCCGCCTCCGCCGCAACGATCAGCAGCGCAATGACGACGATGATGACGATTCGCCGGTTCCTGGCCGCGCTGCGCCGCATGCTGCATCCCCCCTTTTTTTCTATAATTCTCGGCAAAGTGCTGGAAAGCCCTCTCCGTCAGCCTGCGGCTGACTGCTCCCCCGAAAGCCAAGAAGAACTGCCGGGCAGAGAGAACTGCTGAGCAGATACCGTGCGCCACCGCCCCCTTTGGGCGAAAGTGGCCCGGCGCTGGCCGTAACGGAGAGGGTTATAGTTTTGCTGAAACTTTTTTATAAAAAATTATAAAATTGCACCTTGACTAAATAGAACGAACGTATTATAATAGGAGCGTACCACAGGAAGCGAATGAGGAAAGGAGCGGTCTTGTTGTTGGATAATCATGGCGCAGTCCCGGAGGAAAAGCAGTTTTTGATCGACTGCATCGTCAGAACCCTCCATGCGGCGGATGTGGAGAAAATCCGCTGTGTCTACCAGCTTGTCCTGCATATGGTCAAATAACAGGCGCACTGCAGGCGGGATGGTTCCGCCCGGTCTCAGGCAGTACATACGCCCCAAAGGTCCTCATTCCACTCAAATAAGCTCCCTTTACCGGCCCTCAGGGGCCGGTTTTTTTTGGCCAATTTTCGCGGCCAGCTGCTCCAGCAGCACCCACTCCTCCTCTGTCAGCCGGGCCAGGCCCCGCAGACAGCGCAGGCGGAAATCCTCCTCCCCGCGGCTGAGAGCGTCCCCCACAAAGGCGGAAACCTCCTCCCCGGCGCTCCGCTGCACCGTCATCTCGCCCTCGCCTGTGCGCAGCCAGCGCTCTGAGACGTTGAACTCCCGGCAGATGGAGCGGAGCACCGCCTCCGACGGCGCCCGCAGGCCAATCTCATAGTTGGTTACGGTGTTGCCCTTGACCCCGACCCGCCGGCCAAATTCCGCCTGGGTCAGTTTTTGGGCCTTCCGGATGGCCCTGATGCGTTGTTCCATGGCGTATTCCCCCCTTCCTTTTTCTATATTATACCACCAAAACTCACAAAGTCAATTATCGGTGAAAAAAACTCTTGACAAAAGTGGACTACGTGAGTTATAATGCTCACATAGTCAATCAACGAACCGGAAGGAGTGAGTGTTTTGAGAGTCCCCGACAAGTGGACTGGCTCCCTCTGCTGGTGCTGCCGGAATGCCTATGACGGCTGCACATGGAGCAGGAGCGGCGTGCCGGTGGAGGGCTGGGAGGCCCTGCCCAGCGAGCAGCCGCCCCAGACGAAGGGCGGCGCGCCGCTGAGGAGCTTTCTGGTGCTGCGCTGCCCCGCCTTCGCGCTGGACGGCAGGTTTCGGGAGGAGTACGGCAGGTTCCTGCGCCGTATAGGGAGGGATGCGCAGAGATGAGAGTGGTCCCCAATTACCGGCGCTATGAGCCCGCCGGCGGGTTCCGGGCTCCGCCGGAGAGCGATATCATATGCGGGCTGTGCGGCTATGACATCGGCCCGGAGGAGGAGATGGCGTTCCGGCTGGATCAGGTCTGCCATCTGCGGTGCCTGGAGGAGTGGGAGGACGCCGGAGGAGGTGAGGAGCGTGATGGGGAATAAGTACGAATTCTGGCTCTCGCCGGAGGGGTTGGACCGGCTGCGGCAGTGGTCCGGCCAGGGGCTGAACGACGCCCAGATCGCCAGGGAGGCCGGCGTGCGCCCCGACACCCTGCGGGCGTGGAAAAAGAAATTCCCCCGGCTGGCCCAGGCCCTGGCCCCCGCCGCCCCCCAGCCGGGACCGGATGAGCGGATCGAGACCGCGCTGCTGCAGAAGGCAACCGGGTATACCGTGGATGTGTCCAAGTGCTATAAGCTGCGGCGGGTGGAGTACGTGGACGGGAAAAAGGTGTGTGAGTTCGAGGAGCTGGCCCAGGGCGTCGACCAGGTCCATGTGCCCGCGGACCTGTCCGCCCAGATATTCTGGCTGAAAAACCGGATGCCGGACAAATGGCAGGAGAAGCCGGACGCTGGAAAGCTGTCCCTGCTGAGGCTGGATGAGGCGTTGGGAGAGTTGAAAAATGGAATTGAGCAGGAAACAGAGTGAGTACCTCCGGCTGGCCCGCCGCCGCTGGAACTTTAAGGGCGGCGCCACCAGAAGCGGCAAAACGTACCTGGACTGCCGCTGCGTTATCCCCATGCGGATACGGGAGAGAGCGGGACGGGACGGGATCGTGGCGGTCCTGGGCGTGACAAAGGCCACCATTGAGAGAAATATCCTGGGCCCTATGCGGAGCATATACGGCCCGGAGTGGGTGGGGGAGATCGGCGGGGACAACACCGTATGGCTCTTCGGCGAGCGGTGCTACGCCCTGGGCGCGGCGACCGCCGCCCAGGTCTCCAAGATCCGGGGGGCCTCCGTCAAATACTGCTATGGCGACGAGGTGGCCGACTGGGCCGCGGAGGTGTTCGAGCTGCTGAAAAGCCGGCTGGACCGGGAGTATGCCTGCTTCGACGGTACCTTTAATCCCCAGCACCCGGAGCACTGGCTGAAAAAATTCCTGGACAGCGGCGCGGATATCTTTTGCCAGACCTACACCATCGACGACAACCCCTTCCTGCCGGAGCGGTTCCGGGAGAGCCTGAAAAAGGAGTACGCCGGAAGCGTGTTCTACGACCGGTATATCCTGGGGAGATGGTCCGCCGCAGAGGGGCTGGTGTACCCCATGTTCCAGGAGAAAATGGACAGCCTGGTGGTGGACAGAGCGCCGGAGGAGGCGCGGCGCAAGGGAAAGTGGTACATAGCCGTGGACTACGGCACCGTCAACCCCACCGCCGCCGGGCTGTGGTGCGTGTGGCGGGGCAGGGCCTGGATGTGCGCGGAGTACTACTACGACAGCAGGAAAACTGGCCGCAGGCGGACCGACGAGGAGCACTACCGGGAAATCGAAAAGCTGGCCGGCGAGCGCCCCATTGAGCGGATCGTGGTCGATCCCTCCGCCGCCAGCTTCAAGGAGACCATCCGGCGGCACGGGCGCTTCGGCGTGTGGGACGCGGAAAACCGGGTGCTGGACGGAATTCGGCTGACCGCCTCCCTCCTGCAGAGCGATGCGCTGCGGTTCTGCCGGGAGTGCAGGGATATCCTGCGGGAATTTGCGGCCTACCGGTGGGACGCGGAGGCCAGAGACGACGCCGTGCTGAAGGAGTACGACCACGCCATGGACCAGATGCGGTACTTTGCCGCCACCGTGATGGCGCGATATTTGAGACAGATGCACGCAGAGAGGAGATGCGGATGAGATTCATGAGTTGGGTCAGAGAGCTGTTCGCGGGCCGGGGCGGGCCCGGCGGGGATGGCGGCGGGGACGCCCCCTCCCCGCTGTGGGAGGAAAACCGGCGGCTGTGGTGGGAGATGTATGTCAACCATCCCCCCTGGGAGGACTGCCAGGTGCGGCCCCTGGGGCTGCCGGGAGCCGTGGGCCGGGAGTTGGCCAGACAGGCTTTGACGGAGTTCCAATTGACGGTGTCCGGCGGCGACAGGGCCCGGTTTTTGGGCCGGGAGATGCTGGCCGCTGAGAGAAATTTCCTCCGGGCGCTGGAGCTGGGCCTCTGCCTGGGCGGGGTGGCCATGAAGCCCCACCTGGAAAACGGGCGGCTGCTGGTGGACGTCTCCGCCGTGAACTTCCTCCCCACCAGGTTCGACGGCGCGGGGAGAGCCGTGGGCGGCGTGTTCCGCAGCGCGCCGGTCCAGGTGGGTAAGCAGTGGTTCGTCCGGCTGGAGTACCATGACTTCCTGCCCGGCGGGGACGGGGAGCCGGTCTATGTGGTCCGCAACCGGGCCTTTTACAGCGGGCCGGACGGGAGGCCCGGCGGGGCGGCGGAGCTGGACGCGGTGCCGGAGTGGGCCGGTCTGGCGGCGGAGACCGTGATCGAGGGGCTGAAGGGGCCGCTGTTCGCCTACTTTAAACCGCCGGAGGCCAACAGCGCGGAGCCGGACTCCAAGCTGGGCGCGTCGGTCTACGCCGGCGCGGCGGCGGAGCTGATGCGGCAGGCCGACGAGCAGTGGCGGCTCATCCGCTGGGAGTTCGAGAGCGGCAAGCGGCGGATCTATGTGGACGGCGTGGACGCCGGTCAGTTCGACGATGAGATCTTTGTCGTGGGCCCCTTCTCCAGCGACGGCAGCTTCTTCGACGTGTTCAGCCCCGAATTCCGGGACGGACCGCTGTACAACGGCTTTCAGCGCATTCTGCAGCGGATTGAGTTCCAGGTGGGGCTGGCCTACGGCACCATCTCCGACCCCCAGTGCGTGGAGAAAACCGCCACCGAAATCCTGGCCGCCAAGCACCGGCAGTATGTGACCGAGGCCGCCATCCAAAAGGCGTTCCAGAGGACCCTGGAGGAGCTGCTGGAGGCGATGGACGCCTGGTGCGATTTGGCCGGGTTGGCCCCAGACGGGACGTATGAGGCGAAGTTTTCGTGGGGAGACGGCGTGCTGGACGACCCGGAGGTCCGGCGGCTGGATAAGACCTTGGACGCGGAGCTGGTGGACAAGGGGCTGATGCGGAAATGGGAGTTCCGGGTGAAGTGGTTCGGCGAGAGCGAGGCGGAGGCCAGGGCCGCTGTGGCGGACGGGGAGGATGCGGCAGATGCCGCGGCGCAATAAACAGACGGAAGGGAGAGCGAAATGGATAGGAATTTTTTGGAGAGCCTGGGATTGGAGGACGGCGTCATCGGCCCGATCCTGGAGGAGCATGGCCGGGATGTGCAGCGGGAGGCGCTACGGGCGGAGACCGCCGAGAACAGCCTGCGGGAGAGCAGGGAGACCCTGGCCCGCATGGAGTACGACGGCATCGTTCAGAGCGCCGTGGAGGGACTGGGGCTGAAATTCAGCTCAAAGGCGGCCCAGCGGGACTTCTTTGCCCAGCTGCAGGCGGAGCGTCTGACGGTGGAAAACGGCGCGCTGGTGGGACTGGAGGAATTCGTGCAGGCCCGGAGAGAGGCCGACCCCGCCGCCTTCGCCCCGGACAGGCCCGTGCCCCGGTTCGTGGCCCCCGCCGGCCTGGGCTGCGCCCAGGCGCAGGCGCTGCCGGCCAATGTGGCCCAGGCCAGGGCTATGGGCGCGGAGAGAGCCGCCGCCCGGAGAGCCTCCGGTGAAGTGATGAAAAACTTTTTATAAGGAGATGGATATTATGAAAATGAAATGTACCCCTGTGGGAAGAAGAAGCGAGATCCTGGCGTCCGACGACTTCCAGGCCGTCCCGGTGGTGATTGCCGGGGAGACGCCGGTGAGGGCTGGCATGCCCGTCACGGACAGCGGCGCCGCCGTGCCCGCCGGGACCGGCGCGGCGGGGATCCTGCTCTACGACGCGGACCCCGCCGTCAACCCCAACGCCGCGATGGTGGTGCAGGGCGTGGTGGACTGGAGCAGATGCCGGGAAAACGGCGCGTCCGCCGGGGCCGCGGCCATGAGCGCCATCCTGCCTGGCATCGTCTTCCGGGAAAACGTGGGCGTGACAAAGACCGCCGGAGGTGACGGCGATGCCGGAAGCGGCGGCGACGCCGGAAGTGATGCCGGAAGTGACGCCGGCAGCGAAAAATAAGGAGGTATGACATGAATCTGAGAGACTTTTTTACCGCCGCGGCCATTGCCGCCAACTGGACGGAGGCGTCCGCCGGACAGACCCCCTACCTGGGCGCGGGGCTGTTCCCCGCCAGGAAGAAGGCCGGGCTGGATTTGACCTGGCTCAAGGGCTCCAAGGGGCTGCCCGTGTCCCTGTCCCCCTCCCCCTTCGACGCCAAGGCCCCCCTCCGCAGCCGCATCGGCTTTGAAAAGCTGGAGGCGGAGATGCCCTTTTTCCGGGAGGGCTTCCGCCTGACCGAGCGGGACCGGCAGGAGCTGCTGCGGTCCGCCGACACCAGCGACCCCTATGCCAGAGCCATGATTGAGCATATCTTCGACGACGTCTATGAGCTCATCGCCGCCGCCAACGTGGTGCCGGAGCGCATGATCTGTCAGCTGCTGTTCCCCCAGGACGGCAACGTGGGCATCTCTATCCAGGCCAACGGCGTGGATTATACCTATAACTACGACGGGGACAAGGCGTGGAGGGAGAACAACTACATGGAGCTGACCGGGAATCAGATCTGGTCCAACGCCGCCGCCGACCCCTTCCTCCACTTCAAAACCGCCATGGACGCCGTCCGCGTCCGCACCGGCACGGAGCTGACCACCGCGGTCATGAACACCAACACCTTCAACCTGATGGCCAAGACCACCGCCCTGAAGGAGCGCTTCCTCAGCGCCAGCGGCGCGGCCAGGGCGTTTTTGTCCGACGACGAGGTCCGCGCGGTGGTCAAAAATACCTCCCGGCTCCAGATCGCCCTCTATGACCGGATGTACCGGGATGAGGACCGCGCCGCCCACCCCTTTGTCCCCGACGGGTATGTGTGCCTGATCCCCGACGGGGCGCTGGGCGCGACCTGGTACGGCACGACCCCTGAGGAGGCCGACCTGGCCGCCTCCGGCAGCGCCGATGTGGCCATCGTCAACACCGGCGTGGCCATCTCCAGAGTCGTGGAGGAGCACCCGGTCAACATCAATACCTTTGCCTCCGAGATCGTGCTGCCCTCCTATGAGCGGATGGACGAGGTGTTTGTGATGAAGGTGTGCCCATGACGCCCGGCGTGGACTGCGATTTCTACACCAACGTGTACCTGGGCCGGGCGGTGGAGCCGGAGGACTTTCCCCGCCTGGCCGCCAGGGCCGGGGAGTATGTGGACGGGCTGTGCCGGGGACGGTGCGGGTCCGTGCCCGAACAGGACCGGGATCTGGTCCGCTTCGCCGTGTGCGCCGTCATCGAGCTGCTGCAGGACCAGGAGCGGATGGAGCGGCGGGCCTTTACGGAGGGGAAAACCAGCGAGACGGTGGGCAGTTATTCCGTCAGCTATGGCGCCCTCTCCCAAACGGGCGCCCGGTACCTGGAGGAGAAAAAGCGGGAGGCGGTGGCCAGATACCTCGCCGCCGTCCCCGCGCTGAGAGCTTTGTTTACTGTGAGGTCGTTTCCATGTATACACCACATTCGGTGACAGTTTACAATATCTGCCGGGATGGGACGGTGTGCATCGCCTTTCTGGACGGCGTGTTTTTGGACGCCAGCAGCGGCGGCGGGGTGATGAAATACGGGGCCGTGAGCGAGGACGCCGCGGCGCTGTTTATCCCCCTGGACTGCCGGGCCGTGGATCCCGCCGGCGGGCAGGAACAGTCCTTCTGCGAGCCGGGGGCGTTTGACCGGCTGGACAACCGCGGGGCGTTCTGGACCATCGGGCCCAGGGACCGCCGGTCCTGCGCGGACTGCTTCTTCGTGCGGGGGAAGGTGGTGGAGCCGGAGCTGAGCTTCGCGGAGATCAGGGACCGGTATGCGGACGTGTTCCGGGTCAGCTCCGCGGCGGTGCGGGATTTCGGCAGCGAGAGGATGCGCCATTGGCAGATTGGAGGAAAGTGATATGGGCGGGGTGATTTGGCAGGCGCGCATGGGGCGGTTCCAAAGGCAGTTTCAGGAGGCCCAGCGGTGGCTGGACCGGCAGGTCGTCCGGGACGCCGCGCCCTTTGTGCCGAAAAAAACCGGCAACCTGCTCCGAAGCGGCCAGGCGGCCCCCGGCGGCGGGGCTGTGCTGTGGACCGCGCCCTATGCCGCCGCTGTGTACTACCGGAAAAAAGAAAAAGGCGTCAATCCCGAAGCCCGGCGGCTCTGGTTCGAGGCCGCTAAGGCCCGGTGCGGCCAGGATTGGGTGCGGGGCGTGCGGAAACGGGCGGGAGGCGAGTGATGGAGCGGGAGCGGAGTACAGTGCCCGGAACGGAACAGGCCCAGGTGGCCCGCGCGGTGCTGGCGTGGCTCAATGCCGGCGGCCCCCTGCCCCGGCGGGTGGAGAAGATCGAGGCGGAATATCTGGCCAATGGGAGCAGTATGGGGCTCTTTGCCGCCGCGGCCCCCTTTAAAACACGGGAGTTCATCAGCGGCGCCTATGAGGCGCAGTTCCAGTTTTCTTTGCAGTACCGGACCGCCCCGGCCTGCTCCGAGGAGAGGCTGGAGGCGATGGAGGCCCTGCATGCCCTGGCGGATTGGGCGGAAAGCGGTACGCTGCCGGAGCTGGGCGGCGGGATGGACGCTGTGTGCGTGGAGCGGGCCTCCCCCGCCGTGATGGCCGCCAGATATGAGGACGGCGGCGAGGATTACCAGATCTTTATGGTTCTGGCCTATCAGGTCAGAGCGTAGAGAACAAGAATTTTTTGTGAAAGGACTTTATAATCATGTCTGAAAAAAGAAGTGCGTTTTTACTGTTCGTCAACACGACCCCCGGCGCGGAGGCCGGTTCCTATGCCCTGGTGGGCGACGGCGTGACGGAGCTGTCCATCTCCTACAACGCCCAGACCAGTACGGAGCAGTTTATCCACCAGGACACCGCCAACACCGAGCTGACCGGCTATCAGCCCAGCGCCCCCGTGACCGCCCAGGTGGTCAAGGGCGATACGGCCTTCGAGTTTATCAACGGCCTGCGGAAAAAGCTGCCCATCGGCAGCGGCGCCCATACGGATATCGTGATGACCGATATCTTCGAGGGGGCCACCGGCGGCGCGTATCCCGCCACCCGGCAGCCTGTGTCCATCCAGATCGACAACTACGGCGGCGCGGCCTCCGATCCCCTGGCCATCGGGTACACCATCAACTGGCGGGGGGAGGGGACCGAGGGGACCTTTGACCCCGATACCAGGACCTTCAGCGAAGGAAAGGGGGTGTAACAATGGCGGGAATCCGTGTCAGTACCTCCGTTAAAAAAATCGAGGTCAACGACCAGGGGGAGTTTATTACCCTCAATTTCAGCGACAACAGTTTCCCGGACCGGTTTTTTGCCATGCTGGACAGCATCCAGCAGCGGGCCGAGGACGTGCAGGTCTGGGAGAACGAGATGCAGGAGAGGGGCGGTGCGGAACCGCGGGCCGCAGCCGCGCTGTACCGGCAGTTCCATGAGGACATCATGGGGGAGGTGGACAACCTGTTCGGGCCGGATACGTGCCGGAAGGTGTTCGGCGAGATCGTGCCCGGCATCGAGCTCTTTGACGAGTTCTTTACCCAGCTGCTCCCCTTCTTCGAGGCGTATGGCCGGGAGCGGGCGGAGAAGCTCAGCAGGTACAGCGCCGGAAGGACCGCCAATGTTTAACCCGCTGCTGGACCGGCTGCCGGAGGACTACAACGGGTGGCTCATCCGGACCGATTTCCGAATCGGCGTGCAGCTCCAGCTCTGCGTCGCCGACCCGGAGCTGGACGACTGCGACAAGACCGGGATCGCTTTGGGCCTCCTCTATGGAAACGGCATGCCCGATTTCCAGACGGCCCTGGACGGGCTGCGCTGGTTCCTCTCCTGCGGGAATCCGCAGGAGGGGGAAACCGGCGGGGAACAGGCCGTGTTCTCCTTTGAGCAGGACGCCGGGAGAATCGTATCCGCTTTTAAAAAGGTATTTGGCCGGGACCTCAGCCGGGAGAGGATGCACTGGTTCGAGTTCGTGCCCATGCTGGGGGACCTGGCGGGGACCGCTTTTACCAGCGTGATCGATATCCGCACCACCAGCGCGGCGGAAATCGCGGAGAAGAAACGGGCCGAGTTCCGAAGGATGCAGCAGCGGTTTGCCCTGGCGGAGCCGTATACCAGAGAGGAGCAGGCGGAGATACAGGCCGTGCTGGAGCGCGTGAAAAAAGCCTGATTCGTTCGGGCGGAAAGGAGGTGATACCGCTTGGCTCTTGGCTATGACGGCGTGATCAGGATTGACACGCAGATCAACAGCGGCGGGTTTACCAAGGGGCTCAGGGAGATGTCCGACAGCCTGGAAAAAGAGGTCCACAGGTCCGAAAAGCTGCTGGAGGAATTGCAGAAAAAACGGGGGGAGGCCCTCAGCGCCGCACAGGTGAAAAGCTCTGCCATCGACGAGGAGACCGCCAAGGCCCAGGCCCTGAAAAAAGAGCTGCTGGAGCTGCGGGCAATTGCCGACAACCGGCAGGCGCCTGAGGCCGTGCGGCGCGAGGCGGAGGCCAGGATCCCCCTGGCCCAGCTGGAGCTGGAGCAGCAGAAGGAGACGGTTGACGGGCTGCGGAAAAAGTACGAGCAGATCAGCGCCAGCGTGGAGAAATACGACAGGGAGATCGCCAGCCTGCAGGGGGACCTGGAGATCCAGAGGACCGAGGCCCAACAGGCCGCTGAGGCCCTGGCGGAGGCGAAGGACGAGCTGACAGGACTCAGCCGCTCCGCCGAGGTGGGCGATGAGAAGATTGTCCAGCTCAGCCACGCGCTGGCGGAGCTGAAGGAGCGGCAGAAGACGCTGGAAAGCGCCGGAATGGGGCTGGGATTTCAGGAATATGACGAGAATGTCAGCCGGATTGCCGGAATCACCGCACAGCTGAAGGCGTACCAGAAGGCGCTGCAGAAGAGCGGCGAGGACGCCGGAACGGGCGGGAAGCTGCTGGAATCCCTGGAGAAGATCGGCAAGTCCTTCGACGGAGGCGGGCTGGATGGACTGGCCGGAGACTGGCAGAAGCAGCTGGAAAATTTGCGGGACGGTTTGCAGGACGCCGCCCAGGCGGTGGGAGATGCCTGGGAAAATATGCTGGGCAAGGTCAAAAAAAGCGCCGAGGCGGCAGGAAAACTGGTGGCCGCGGCAGTCAAGGGCGGGGCCGCGCTGGCCGGAAAGGCCCTCAGCGCCGCCGGGCGCGCGCTGCCGATGGTCCGGGAGATGAACGGAGCGGCCAGGGCCACCGAGGCCCTGCGCGGGAAGCTGGAACAGCTGGGCAGCACCCTGAAGCGGGCGCTGGTGTTCTCCGTCGTCTATCGGGGGGTCTCCATGCTGCGGCAGGAGATGAGCGCGTACCTGATGGTCAACCAGCAGTTTGTTAACGCGCTGGCCCAGATCCGGGGCGTGCTGCTGACCGCGTTCCAGCCGGTGTATGAGGCCGTGGTGCCGGCGCTGGCCGCGCTGATGAATATGCTGTCGGGCGTCATTGCCGCTGTGTCCCAGTTTACCGCGTCCCTCTTCGGGACCACCGCGAAAAAGGCGCAGAAAAACGCGGCGGCACTGTATCAGCAGGCCCACGCCGTAAAATCTGTGGGCGGCGCGGCCAAGGAGGCCGCCAAAGAGGCGGAGACCGCTGTGGCCGCTTTCGACGAGTTCAATATCCTCAGCTTTCCGGAGCAGAGCGGCGGCGGGGGCGGCGGAGGCGTTGGCGACATCGCGATGCCGGACTTTGACTACGACTATGGGGAGCCGGAGTTCGATTCCTGGGGCGAGGCGTTCAGCGCGTTTTTGGACAAGCTGCTGGCGGGGATCCCCAAGCTGGAGGACGCCTTTCGCAAATTCGCGGACTGGCTCAACGGCCTCTCTAAAAAGCTGTACGATATGTTTACCTTCCCAGGCGTGCTGGAGAAGGTGGAGCGGCTGGGACGCGACCTGGCCGGCGCTTTCAACAAGCTGGTGAACTGGATCGACTGGTATCAGCTGGGGAAGGCGCTGGGGGCCGGGCTGAATCTGGCGCTGCAGTTTTTGACCGAGTTCATCTATAACTTCGACTGGATGAATCTGGGGCGGAAGCTGGCGGAATTCGTCAATGGGCTGGCGTCCGAAATCGATTGGTACGACTTCGGACGGCTGCTGTGGGCAGGGTTCAAAATCTCGCTGGAGATGCTGGCCGGGTTTTTGATGGGGCTGGATATGCCGCTGCTGGCGGAGGCCGCAGGGAACATTGTGAAGGGATTTTTCGACGAGATGAAAAATACCGTCGAGAGGATCCAATGGAAGGAGATCGGCGGCCAGATCGCCGCGTTCCTGAACAATATCGACTGGTACGGTGTGATCACCAGCGCGCTGGCCGCCATCGCCGCCGCTTTGACGGCGCTGAAAAATCTGGTGGACGGGTTTGTGGACGGCCTGCAGTGGGGCGATATCGCCAGAAAAATCTATACGGCGGTAAATGATTCCTTCGGGCAGGTGGACTGGACGGGAATGGGACAGACCCTGGGAAACGCCTTTATCCAGGCGGTGTCCTTCCTGCGGGACCTGATCGCCGGGATCGATTGGTACCAGATCGGCGCGGATGTGGGCAGGTTCCTGGTCGGGATCGACTGGGTTGGCGCGCTGGGGGCGCTGGCGGAGACCATCGCTGCCGCCATCGGCGCGGCCATCCGGGCGGTACGGGGATTTTTGGACGCCGTTACCCCCCATATCCAGGAAATCGCCCAGGGAATTGCTGAGAAAATCAATGGGTTCTTCCGGAGCGTGGATTGGGCGGAGGCCGGCCGCGTCATCAGCGACGGACTGGAGGCCGCGCTGGACTTCGCGCTGGAATTTATGCGCAGCGTGGACTGGAATGAGATCGGCAGGAGCATTGTCACACTGCTGGAACATATCGACTGGGGCAGCCTGCTGTCAAAGTGGGGCGAGCTGATGGGCGAGACCATGACCGCCAAGTTGAAGCTGATCAGTTGGGAAGATGTGGCGGAGGTGGGCGCCCATGCCGTGGAGGGACTGCTGAAGGGGATGCTGGATAAAATCGCGTCCATCGGTACCTGGCTGAAGGAGCATCTTGTGGACCCCATCGTCAACGGTGTGAAGGAGCTGTTGGGTATCCACTCCCCGTCTACCGTCTTCGCGGAGATCGGGGAAAACCTGATTGCCGGCCTGCTCCAGGGAATCAGCGAGAGCTGGAGCGGTATTGCGGAATTTTTTACCGGCGCGTGGGAGGCCATCCGAGAGAAAACCGCTGAGGTCTGGAACAGCATCCAGGAAACGCTCCGCGCCATCTGGGACGGCATCAGGGAAAAGGCCGGCGCGGTCTTTACGGAAGTGAAGGAGAAGATCGGCGCGGCCTGGGATGCTCTGAAGGAAAAAACGTCCTCCATCTGGAACAGCATCAAGACATCCCTTGAAACCACCTGGAACAACTTGAAAACCACCGTCACCACCGTCTTTACGGAGATCAAGAACAAGGTTGTCGAGGTCTGGACAACCATCAAGAACGAGGCCGTTTCCAAGTGGAACGAAATCAAGAGCGCCATCTCCGAAAAGATCGAAAATATCAAGACGGCGGTCAGCGAGGGCTTTGCCAAAGTCAAGGACATCATCACCGGCAAGGTCACGGAGGCCATTGACGCGCTGAAAAACAAGGACTGGGCGTCTGTTGGCCGGGGCATTGTGGACGGCATTGCGAATGGCCTCAACGGCATCTTTGACAAGCTCAGGAGCTGGGCATCCCGCGTCTGGGATTCTGTCTCCAGCGCCTTCGACGGCGGCGGGAAGTCCTCCGGCAGCGGCGGACGGCGTACCGGCAGCCGTGCGGCCAGCTACAGCGCCTACCGTATGACGCCGGAGTTACCGGCGGGGTATTCGGCGGCTGTGCTGCCGAAGCTGGCCAACGGCGCGGTGATTCCGCCAAACCGGCAGTTTGCCGCGATCCTGGGCGACCAGAGAAGCGGGGTGAACATCGAAACGCCGCTGAAGACTATCGAGACAGCTCTGCAGAACGTCATGGAGCGGTACGCCGGAAGCGGCGATATCAACATCACCGTTGAGAGCGTCCTGGATGGCAAGGTGATTGCCCGAAATACCGTGACGCATATCAACGACATGACACGCTCCGCCGGGAAGCCGGTGCTGCTGTTCTGAGGTGAGAGATGAAAAATGTATTGACAGTCGGCGGCGTGGACGTTACGCCGTACATCAAGGCCAGGGGGTACACCTGGACCAAGAACGCCCTGCACAGCGATAAGACGGGCCGGACCAAGGACGGGAAGGCGCGGGTGGACAAGATCACCGACAAGCTGACGCTGCAGTATGAGCTGGGAGAGACGCCGGTGGATGTGCTGGCCGCTATCGAAGCCGTGCTGATGCAGCAGACCTTCCAGGCCAGCGGGTACGGCGTGGGCGGGACATTCAGCAAGGAGTTCTACTGCTCCACCTTTGCCCCGAAAGCGTACGTCATTACAGACGGCCACGAGGTCTGGGAGGGCGTGTCCTTTACCATTATCGAGGTGTGATATGGCGCAGGAAACAAGCAGCCTCTGGAAAGCCTTGCTGCGGACCAAAGGCACGAAAAAAGAGTACCAATTCGACATCAACGGCACAGTCTACGGCCCGGAGCGCGAGGTGGAGCACTCCGTGGACGCGGGGCTGTATGAGGAGTTCGGCATCGGCAACGCCGCCACCGCCAAGCTGACGCTGAAGCTGTACGCGGACAGCGTCCCCCGAGCCGCCACTATCAGGCGGTACGTCCGGCTGAAAAACGGCTCCCAGGCGACGGAGTGGCTGCCCAAAGGCGTGTTCTTCACCAACCGGCGCAGTGAGGAGGACGGGCAGTGGACGGTGGAGGCCTTCGACGCCATGCGGAAGGCGGAGCGGGTGTGGACGCCGGACCAGTCCCTCACCTTCCCCATGACTGCGCCCAATGCCGTGGCGGAGATCGCCCGGATCATGCAGGTGCAGGTGGACCCGCGCACCCAGCTGGACCCGTCGTATACCATTGACTACCCGGCCAACGACTACACGCTGCGGGATGAGCTGCGGTTCATCGCCGCGGCCCATGCCGGGAACTGGGTGGTGACCGGCGAGGGGAAATTGCTGCTGGTGCCGCTGCTGAGCGCGCCGCCGGAAACGTTCTATCTGGTGACGGAGTACGGCGAGCCCATTACATTCGGGGGGGTGAGGATCCTTGTCAGATAAATTCTATGTGGGCCTGGACTTGACCGGCTTCGAGAACAACGGCGTCCAGCGGCCCGTCTCTCGGGTGACGCTGCGGGTGGACGAGGAGCGGGTGCTCACCGCCGGGGATGACTCCGGCTTCGAACTGGCGGCGGACTGTCCCCACGCCACCCAGGCGATGGTCAACAGCATCCTGGCCAGAGTCAGGGGCTTCCAATACCAGATGTATGAGGCGTCCGACATCAACATCGACCCGGCGGCAGAGCTGGGGGACGGCATCACCGCCGGTGGCGTGTACGCCGTCATCGCCCGCGTGGATGACGACGGCAGCGGGTTCCCCAGCGCGTCCGCACCAGGGGAGGCGGAACTGGAGGACGAGTATCCGTCCGGCGGGCCCATGACCCAGGAGTTTAACCGGAAGATCGCCGAGACCCGCTCCCGTATCACCAAGACGGCGGAGGAAATCCGGCTGGAGGTGGAAAACGAAATGCAGGGGCTGTCCGCCTCCTTCTCCGTCCAGCTGGGCAGCATCACCAGCCGGGTGCAAGGTGTGGAAGGCAATGTCTCCACCCTGACGCAGACCGCCAGCAGCCTGCAATCGCAAATCACGGCGGCTAACGGAAACATTTCCACACTCACACAGACTGCCAGCAGTTTGCAGTCCCAGATCACAACGGCCAACGGGAATATCTCCTCCATCACGCAGACCGTCAGCAGCATATCGTCCAGCGTGAAGAATCTGGAGGGAGAGGTGTCCAATATCCAGCAAAGCGCCAATAAGATTTCTCTGTCCGTTACCGGCGGATTGGGCAGTACGGCATCCATCATTCTGGATGTCAATGGGAACAAGCAGACGGAGGACCTGGATCTGAGCAACGTCCGGCAGTCCTTCGCCAACGACAACAGCGCTGTTACCATCAGCGGCGGGAAGGTGACGTTTAATTCGGGGACTTTCGTTGTCAACAGCTCCAATCTGAAGGTCACGGAAAACGGAACAATTGCCGCAACCAATGGGAATTTTTCCGGTACGATTACCGGCTCCACTATCCGGGGCAGTTCTTTGTATTCGGAAACGTCTGCAACCAGTATGTCGATTACCGGCGGGCGGATGCAGTTAATGTACGGCAACACCCTTGTGGGATATATTGGAACCAACTATTGGAAAAAAGATGCCTCCAAAAAAGGACTTGTTTTTGATATGGAACAAGATGGCGGTTTTATGACCTGGGCAAGAAGAGGAGACAGTTCGAGTAATTATACCGTTAAACTGTTTTACGCAGCAAAAGAATTGTCATCTAATTTGGAAAGTCCATCCGGTTATTCGGGCTATGTTGCCGACAGATTATATTTTGGCTGTCAAAGCCATGCGCTATATCCGATGCACTTTGGACCATCAGATGACACAAAGTTTCCCTATGGGAGCATTTATTACAGCAATACTGCGTTTATTATCGAAGCCAACAGCCAAAAGAAAATAATCCTTGGAAGCGCAGGAACTACTTGCATTGATTTGTTCCAAAACCAATGGAAACTGGTGCAGTGCTATAACGACATAGACATGAGCAAAAACTCTATCCTGAACACCTCTGATGAGCGGCTGAAAACCAACATAGAGCCATCTGGTGCCGATGCGCTGAGCATCATCAATTCAATCAGAACCTATAGCTTTGATTGGGTTGAGAACGGAGAACATGAAGAAATGGGCTTTATCGCCCAGCAGCTGGAAGCAGAGGCCAGAGCGGATTTTGTTTCCATCAACGAGCACGACGGCCACTACAGCACCAGAGAGATGAAAATGATCCCGTATCTCGTGAAAGCAGTACAGCAGCTGTCAGAAGCAGTCAAAGAATTGCGCGGTGAAACTGCGGTGCGACGTTCCGCAAAAAAAGAGCAGTGGGTTCCCGGCTCATACACTTTGGAAGAAAAAAGCGCCTATGCAGAGGCCCTGCGTCCAAATCCGCCGGTAGACGCTTCCAGAGAGCAGCCACCTATCATTATACCTGGGTAAAGAAAAGGAGATTGTTATGACGGAACTTCAAAAGGAAATCGACCTGACCTTCGCCTGCCTGTCGGCGATCCCCGTCAGCGGGGACGGCGTGGAGATTATGGCGGCGGCGCGGGAGCATCTGCGCAGGGCGTTCCGGCTGGCGCAGCCGGAGAAGGAGGAGGACAATGGCGGATAAGAATATCGGCGCGCTGGCCGCAGCGGCGGACCTCTATGATGACTCGCTTCTGGTGGCCGAACAGCAGGGCGCGGCGGTGAAGGTGACCGGGCGTCAGTTCAAGAGCTTTGCACAGGCGGCGGTGCGGCAGTATGTGGACGACGCGCAGAACGCCGCCAATGACGCCCTGGCCGCTGTGGGGCAGGTGGGCACTGCCGTTGAGGACACCCAGGCCAATGCCGCCGCCGCTGCCGCATCCGCCCAGAAGGCGCAGCAGTACAGCGGGAAGCCGCCGGTCATCCAGAGCGGCACGTGGTGGACCTGGGATGCGGACAGCCAGAGCTATCGGGACACCGGCGAGGCCGCCAGAGGGAGCGCCGGCCCGGCGGGTCCAAAGGGCGATACCGGCGATACAGGCCCCCAGGGCGTGCCGGGCGAGCGGGGCGAAAAGGGTGAGTCAGGCACATCATTTATCGTGAAAGGCCGCTTTGACACGCTGGAGGAGCTGAATGCCGCCCATCCCGCCGGTGCAGCCGGGGATGCGTACGCGGTGGGCACGGCGGAGGACAACACGATCTATCTGTGGGCTGTGGACATGGCGGAGTGGCAGGACGTGGGGCCGCTGCAGGGCCCGCCGGGACTCCAGGGGGAGCCGGGTCCGGCTGGCGCTCCTGGGCAGACCGGTCCGGTTGGTCCGGAAGGACCCGCCGGTCCTGCCGGGCCAAAAGGCGACCAGGGTGATACCGGTCCGATTGGCCCCGCAGGCCCCGCCGGTCCCCCTGGCGCGGACGGTGCTTCTGGGGCAGTTGGCCCAACAGGCCCGCAGGGTCCCGCCGGTCCCGGCGTGCCAACAGGCGGCAGCGCCGGGCAGGTGCTGGCCAAGAAGACCGCCGCTGATTACGACACCCGCTGGATCGACCCGCCGGAGGGCGGCGGCGGCGGGTACAGCGGCGGCGGATTTGTGGAGATGGTCACGTCCATTCCGGCTGCAAGCCGCATAAGCAATACACTGTACGGGCTGATTCTGGGAACATTTACGTGAGGAGGTTTTCAACATGGCATTCCCTGCACCCACTTTTATTACGGTTGGTAATGTTGTGCGCGGCGGCGATGTATCGATAACATGGGGCGCGGTTGCCAAGGCTGTTGCTTATGTTTTGCAGAGCTCCGTTAATGGCGGCCCGTTTGGCGAGGAGACCGAGGATGGGATGAATAATACTTTTCATACCAATAAAACAGAACTGACACAGACCGCCGGCGAAGATTGGAACACGGTGCAATACCGCGTTCGGGCTTGGGGGTACAATGCGGATGGCAGTGCGTTTTTGGATTCCGATTGGACCGCATCGGAGGTCAAGACAGTGCAGACGGACACGCCGTCCACGCCCGTCACAGGCGGACGTTTGGAGCAGTTCCAGAACAGCGATGGAACCAATATCTACCCCAAAACAGTGGTTGAGGGCGTGATCCGGCAGAGAGACGGGAGGAGCCTGGAGCAAGTGCTGGCGGATGTGGTGCCTACATCGCGGAAGGTCAACGGGCAGGCCCTGAGCAGCGACATCACGCTCATTACCTGCGGGACAGCTGATCTGACCGCCGGGTCTTCGCTGCTGGCTGCGGGGACGTTGTACGGCGTGTACGAGGTGTAGGCATGGCGGTGAAATTGTACGTGGGCGATGCCGGAGGGATTGCCCGGCAGGTGAAAAAGCTGTACGTCGGAGATGCGAGCGGCGTCGCCAGAGAAGTCAAGACACTGTATGTGGGGGATGGGGGCGGGGTGGCCAGGAAGGTGTTTGATGCGTCCGGGTCCGCACCAGCCGGGCGGCTGCCCGCCGGTTATACGGAAGTGGAATATGTGCAGAACGGTACCAGCGGCACGACAAGCCGTATGCCGTATATCCAGATGCCAGCCAAATCAACTGCAACCAAGTTTTCGTTAAAATTCTCCAGCGGTCAGACTTCCTCGACATCCAGCACAACTGTGTACGCCGTTTATGGGTACGGCCAAAAATCCGGAACATCAATCTATCGAGAAGGAATTTGTGTGTGCAGCGGTAAAGTGCGTTTCCGGCATCAAACATCATTTACTAATTTGGCCGATTATGTCGCAGGAAGCAATTATGAGATTGAGCTTGACAGCACAGCTAAGACAATCACAACAAACGGAACGACAATATCAAAGACAGTTGGCACATATTGGCGCAGCTCAATGAACAGGCTGTTTGGAGAACAACAAAATAATCTGAATGATGAGAGCCAGGCAAAGCAGACAAAGGTCTACTCCCTGAAAATGTGGGACACCAACGGCAATCTGGTTTTGGATTTTGTTCCCTGCATCGACCCGTCCGGCGCGATTGGAATGTATGACGCGGTTGGTGAAAAATTCTACGGAAACAGCAACACGTCCACAAGTTCCTACAATATATTCATTGCTGGGCCAGCGGTATCCTAAGACACATGATAACAGGAGGTGAACGACATGCCGGACAAATGCACGGAGCCCTGCGCGGACCTGACGCGGCTGGAGAAGGAGCTGGATAAGCTCCAGGGCCAGAACAGCGACACCCACAGGGAGATTTTCAAGCGGCTCAATGAGCTGGAACGGGCGGAGGCGGCCCAGGAGCAGCATTTTTCCACCGTCAATGAGAAGCTGGACAAACTCATCGAGTGGCAGGAGGCCCAGCGGGACAAGCCTGCCAGGCGATGGGAGAGTATTGTGGAAAAAGCGGTCTGGGCCGTATGCGCCGCGGTCATCGCGTTTCTGCTGGGGAGGGTTGGATTGTGAGCTTTGTTTTGTATGCAGACAAAGACAATGGAGCAGGGAGGATGAGACATGAATAAAATTGATTGGAAGCGTAAGCTGAGCAGCCGCAAGCTGTGGGCTGCTGCGGCCGGGATCGTCACCGGTCTGGCGATGGTCTTCGGCCTGGACGAGAACACCATCAGCTCCGTGGCGGGCGCTGTGGTCAGCGTGGCGTCCGTGGTGGCGTATGTGCTGGCCGAGGGCAGTGTGGATGCCGCGAGAGCGGGAAGGAGAGAGCTGCATGAATAAACAGCCTATATCCTATCTCCAGAACGACCCCCGCTGGAGAGATAAGCCATACCGGACATCGGGGGAGAGCAGTACCATTGGTTCCGCCGGGTGCGGGCCGAGCTGCGCCGCGATGGTCATCGAGACCCTGACCGGCAAGACCTTTACTCCGGAGGATGCCTGCAACTGGTCCGTCCAGCACGGGTACAAGGCCCTCAAGCAGGGGACGTACTACGCCTACTTCAAGCCGCAGCTGGCCGCGTTCGGCATCGACTGCGACCAGCTGGATTGGACGTCCACCTATGGCAAGCCCAATCATCCCAACCACAAGCGGGCGCTGGAGATGCTCCAGCAGGGGTACTACCTGATCGCCCTGATGAACAAGGGCACGTGGACCAGCAGCGGACACTTTATCCTGGTCTGGTGGGCGGACGGGAAGATCCGCATCAACGACCCGGCCAGCACGAAGGACAGCCGGGTCAATGGGGACCCGTACGATTTTCGCAGCCAGGTCAAGTATTACTGGTGGGTGGATGCCCGCGAATATAACAAGGAGGACGATAGTATGACAGGTGCAGAGATTATTGCCGCGCTGAGCGACGAGGAGGCGTACAACCTGCTGGCAAAGGCCCAGCGCCATGCCGCCGCGCTGTCGGAGCCGAAGTGGAGCCAGCAGGAGGGGTATTGGCAGAGGGCGAAGGACGCCGGGATCATCAACGGCGACAGCCCGGAGGAGCTGCTGAAGCGGTGCGAAATGGCCGCGATCCTGGGCAGGAAGGGTCTGCTGTAAGGGGCGAATTGCTGCAATAAAAGCCCCCCGCCCATCCGGGCGGGGGGAATGCGGAAGCGTACCGAAAAATCCGTCAGTCACTGCCACAGCAGGCCGGCCAGCGCGATGACCAGTGGCAGAGTCCCGATGGAAAACAGGGTGCTCAGGCAGACGCTCTTGCTGGCATAGGCGTAGTCCAGATGGTTCAGCTGGGCGTAAACAGCCACGTTGGCCCCCACCGGCGCGCTGGCCGCGATGAGCAGCGCCAGCCGGGCCTCCCACAGAGAGGCGGGCAGAAGGCTGAACAGCGCCAGCGTCAGGCCGGGAATCAGCAGCAGCCGCACTGCGGCATTGCCGTACAGTCTGGGAGCGGTGAACAGCGAACGGAGGTCCGTCTGCGCCAGGTAGACGCCGAGGATAATCATGGCGACGGGGGAGTTCATCGCCGCCACCGAGGAGACCGCCGCGGACAGGACGGCGGGCAGAGAGAGCCGCAGGTAAAAGCACGCCAGACCGGCGATGAGGCTGAGCAAAATGGGGTTGGTAACGATTTTCCGCGGCGTCAGCCCCCCCTTCTGTCCAGTCAGCACGGACACGCCGTAGGTCCACTGGAAGAAGTTCAGCAGCGCGATAAAGGGGGCGGAGTAAATCACCGCTTCGCTGCCCAGCACTGCCTGAATCATGGGCAGACCCATAAAGCCCGCGTTGGAGAAGGCCGCGCCGAAGTGGTCAATGGGTCGCCTGCGGAAAATCAGGCGGGAGACCAGCACCGCCAGCAGCAGCGCCGCCAGACTGAGCCAAAACGCATAGAACAGGCGGCGGCTTTTCTCCGCCGTGTACTCCGTGCAGAACGCATGCAGAATGGCGCAGGGCAGAATCACATAGAGCAGCAGATTCGCCAGGTCCTTACTGCCATCCCGGCTGACTTTGCCGCCGCGATACAGGGCCCAGCCAATTCCCATCAGCAAAAACATCACCGCCGTCTGCCGGAGCGCAATCAAAGCGAATTCCATATGCTTACATCCCTCAAGACGCCGGATCACACGTAGCCGATGACCTGGCACACCGCGCAGACAAGGCAGCCCGCTACAAACCAGATGGCAAACAGCTTGAGCATGAACTTCATCCACTTGTCGTAGGGCACGCCGGTGACGCCCAGGAAGCCCATCAGCGCGGCGGCGTGGGGCAGGACGTAGTTGCACAGGCCGTCGCCCAGCTTGAAGGCCATGACGGCGGTCTGCCGGGAGACGCCGATGACGTCGGACAGGGGGGCCATAATGGGCATGACCACCGCCGCCTGGCCGTTGCCGGAGGGGATGAAGAAGTTGATGATGACATTGGCCGCAAACATGGCCGCGCCCCGCAGAATGCCGGGGACCACGTTGAGCATCTGGGCCAGCCCCATGACGACGGTGTCAATGACCCCCGCCTCGTTGAGCACCAGGGACACGGCTGCGCCGAAGCCCACCACCAGCGCCGCGCCGGTGGCGCCGCCGCAGCCCTTGATGAAGGTCTTGCACATCTGGGAGGGCCCGATGCCGTAGACCAGGCCGCTGAGGATGCCCACCCACAGGAACAGGATGGAGGTCTCCTGGAAGGACCAGCCCTTTTTCAGACAGCCCCACATCAGTACGCCCAGCCCGGCCACAAAGATGCCCAGCACCAGGAAGTGCCGCCAGTTGATGGCAATTTCCGTCTCGGCGGGGTCAAAGTCCATCACGCCCTCCACGTTGTGCAGGTGGCTCTTTGTGGGGTCGGCCTTGATCCGCTTGGCGTACTGGCAGATATAGAGGGTGGTGATCAGATAGAAGATGATGGTGACAGCGATCCGGACCCCGATGCCGGAGTACAGATCCAGACCAGAGATCTGCTGGGCCACGGCGGTGGTGGTGTGGAGCGCGCCCACGCTGAAGCCCACGCCCACGCCCAACAGCACTATGGCGATGCCCACAATGGCGTCATAGCCCAGGGTGACCGCCAGCATGACGCCGATGGGGCCGAAGGCGATAAATTTATCCGTGGACTGGGTCAGGCCGATGAGAGTAAAAATCAGCGTGATGGCGGGGATGAACAGGATCTCCTTCCCGCTTTTGGCGCAGGCCCGGGACAGCTTGTTGCAGAAGGCGTGGAACATGCCGGTGGAGAGAATAATCTCCAGCGCGCCTGCAATAATGATAATGGAAAAAATCAGAGAGGCGTTTTTCTCAATGGCCTTGACGATCATAGAGGGGATCTGGAGGATGGACACCGGGTTGGATTCCTCCGAATAGGCAAAGGTGGTGGGGTCCACCACGCTCCGGCCCGTCTCGTCCTCATAGCGGGCGTAGGAGCCGGCGGGGATAAAGTATGTCAGCAGCGATACGACCACCAGCAGCAGCACGATGATGACATATGCGTGGGGCATTTTGAAGGACCGCTTCGCCGCGGCATTGTTTTGCTCTTTCACGTTTTCTTCCTCCTCTTGTTGTTGTTTGGTTAAGAACTGCGGGCAGCGCCGTTCTCAAAAAGATCCATGCGCAAAAGCGCGCCGGCAAAGAGCTTGGCACGCGCATAGAGGGAGTCCGCCAGGGCGTACTCCCGGACCGTGTGGTTCCACTCCCCCATCGTGCCGCAGGAGCAGACGGTGGGGACGCCGGCCATGGTCAGATAGGCCGCGTCGGAGCTGCCGCCCAGCCGGGCCTGGCCCAGAGGCTGCAGGCCCGCCTCCCCGGCGGTCTCCCGCAGAAAGTCCCACAGCCGCAGGCCCTCCTCCGTGGTCTCAAAGACGTGCATGACGTCGATGTACTCCATCTCCGTCCGGGTCCCCTCAATGTACGTCTTCCGGCAGACCGCCGCCAGGGCCTCTTTCGCTCTCTCCAGCTCCTGGTTTTTTTCAAAGCGCATATCCACCACGATCTCGCATTTCGCCGGGACGGCGTTGAAGATGGTCCCGCCCGCAATGGTGCCAATGTTCATGGTGGTGCCAACGGAGAGGTCCGTCAGATTGTGGATATCCACAATTTTATAGGCCATCTCCACAATGGCGCTGCGGCCCTTGGTAAAATCATTCCCCGCATGGGCCTCCACGCCGGTTACGGTGATGCGGCACCTGGTCCCGCCCTTCCGGAAGACCGCCAGGGCGTTGCTGCGCAGGCCCGTCTCCATGTTAAAGGCGCACAGCGCCCCGGCCGCCTCCTCCGTCAGGATCTCCGCAGCCCGCGAACCCACGTGGTTGATCTCCTCGTCCCCGGCCAGCAGCAGGCGGACCGGACGCCGCAGCCCCGCCTGCACCGCCGCCCGGACGGCATACAGGGCGATCACGATCCCGCCCTTCATGTCCAGCACGCCGGTACCGAAGACCATGCCGTCCTGCACCCGAAACGGATTCTGCCTGGACAGGTCCCGGTAGAGGGCGGTATCATAGTGCCCGGAAAAGATCACGGGACGGCCCCCCTCCTGGCCCTCCAGGTCGGCGACGATCACCGGCGAATTGCCGTGGCCCACCTCCCAGGTGCGGACCCGGTAGCCCTCGTTTCTCAGCAGCCGGCAGACCCAGTCCGCCGCCGCCGGCATGACCTCCGGCTCCCGGCTGCAGCTGGGCAGCTCCACAAACTCCCGCAGAAGACTGAGAATTTCCTCTTTTCGGCTTTCGACATAAGCCGCTGCGGATGACAACGGTTGCTTTTGTATATTCACCCCTCTATTGCTCCTTTCTTTGACACTTTTTTTGGGAGATACTCACAGTATACCATGGAACGCGGACGGCAGTATCTCTAGGTTTTTGATAAGGTTATAGCAATTATGAATAATAAAAAAACAGACAATCGCCTACCATTGCCTGAAAAATGTGCTATAATAATGAAATAATGGAGATGCGGCGGCGGAGGGGACGGGCTGGGGGGAACCATACGATTTGCGCCTCTTTCAGCGCGCAGCGGCACAGTCCGGCATTCCCTTTTGATATAGATGAAATTCCAGATACGTTGGACCAATACTCGTGTGCAAGGAGGCCGAACTATGGAACTTTATCAGCTGCGTTACTTCTCCTACGCCGCAAAATGCGAGAACATTTCCGAGGCGTCCCGCCGCCTGATGGTGGCCCAGTCGTCGGTCAGCAAGGCAATCACCGGACTGGAGGCGGAGCTGCAGACGGACCTGTTCGTCCGCAACGGCAAGCACATCCGCCTCAGCCCCAACGGCAGGCTTTTTGCCGCCAAGGTGGCGCCCATCCTCTCGGCGGTGGACGCCCTGCCCAAGGTCTTTGCCGGCGAAACGGAGAGCGCCATCCAGCTCCGCGTCCTCTCGGCCTCTGCCCTCATCCCGGATATTCTGGCCCGGTTCCGCCAGATGGAGCCCCAGACCCGCTTCCATCTGCTGCAGTCGTCCAACAGCGACGAGACGGACCTCACCATCTTCTCCTCCCCGGACGAGGTGGCGGACAGGGAGACCGTGCTGCTGACCAGGGAGGAGATTATGCTGGCCATCCCGGCCTCCTCCCCCCTCAGCCTCCACAAGGAGGCCACCCTGGAGCTGCTGGGGCGGGAACCCATCGTGATGCCCACGGAGGACCAGCTGCTGCGGGAGCAGATCGAGCGGCTGTGCATCGCCTCCGGATTTAAGCTGGAGGTGGATTTCGAGTGCGACAGCCCCTTCCTGGTCCGGATGCTGGTGCAGCGGGGGCTGGGCATTACCTTCTGGCCCGTCCAGACCTGGCGGACCTATTCCAGCGACAGCCTGACGTTCCTGCCCTTCCGGCGTCCGCAGCTGTACCGCAACGTCTATATGCGGGCCAATCCGGACCGGACGCCCCACCCGGCCCTGGAGCGGTTTATGCGGTATCTGACCCGGTATTTCGCCGCCATACCGGAGCCATAAAACGGCGGCGCCCCCGTCCGCAGGCTGCGGATGGGGGCGTCTGCCGCCGTTTTAAAAAGAGAGAAAAGAGAGAGAAAAACCTGTATCGGAGAATCGGATCATTCGAAGTAGTCGTTGTACGCCTCGTCGTAGAGGGGGAACTTCTCAATCAGCGCACGGGCCTCCTGCCTGCAGGCGTCCAGGGCGGCCTGGTCGTCGATGTGGTCGGCCACCTTGTTCATGATTTGGGCGATGACCTCGATGTCAGGCGTGTGGAAGCCCCGCTGGGCGGTGGAGGTCAGGCCGATGCGCACGCCGCTGGTGACGTTGGGGGAGGCGGTGTCGCCGGGGATCATGTTCTTGTTCACCGTGATGCCCACGTACTCCAGCGCGTCCTGGAAGGCCTTGCCGGAGATGCCCTTGGGGCGCAGGTCCAGCAGGACGATGTGGTTCTCCGTGCCGCCGGACACCACCCGGAAGCCCTTCTCCGTCAGGGACTTGGCCAGATACTTGGCGTTGGCCACGACGCGGGTCATGATCTCGCGGAACTCCTCGCTGGCGGCATACTGGAAGGTGTACGCCTTGGCGGCCATGGTCTGGAGATGGATGGAGCTGACAGAGCCCGGAAACACGCCGGCGTCCAGCTTTTTGGCGTACTCCGCCCTGCACAGGACGAATCCGCCCCGAGGGCCGCACAGAGTCTTGGCCATGGAGGAGGTGACAAAGTCCGCATAGGGGACCGGGGAGGGGATCACCTTCGCCGCCACCAGGCCGGAGATGTGGGCCATGTCCACCATGTATTTCGCGCCCACCTCCCTGGCAACGGCGCCGATGCGCGCATAGTCGATGAGCTGGGGATAGGCGCTGCCGCCGGCAATGATCAGCTTCGGCTGCACGTCCTTCGCCTTGGCGGCCAGGCCCTCGTAGTCGATCTGCTCCGTGTCGTGGTTGAGGGCGTAGTGCTCAAAGTGGAAGAACCTGGACATGAAGTTGGCGGGGCTGCCGTGGGTCAGGTGGCCGCCGTCGTCCAGGCTCATGCTGAGGATGGTGTCGCCGGGCTCCATCAGGCCCAGGCGCATCATGGCGGAATAGACGCCGTAGTTGGCGGAGGAGCCCGAGTAGGGCTGGACATTGATGTGGTCCGCGCCGTAGAGGGCCTTGCCCCGCGCAATGGCCAGCAGCTCCATCTTGTCGGCGACCTGGGAGCCGGCCTGGAACCGCTTGCCGGGATAGCCCTCGGTGGTCTTGTTGTTGAACACGCAGCCCGCCAGCTCCAGGCACTCGATGGGGGCAGTGCTCTCGGAAGCGATCATTTCGATGTTGTACCTCTGGCGAACGTACTCCTCCCTGACAATGCCGTACAGCTCGGGATCGTTTTTCTTCGTAGCTTTCATAAGCCAGTTACCTCCGTATTTTGTGTGGTGTGCAGTGCATATCAGCAGGACATGTCTTAATTATCCACATTTCCGCCTGGATTTCTATTCAGAATCTTGCGCTTTTTATATGCGTTTTCTGCAATCGCACACGTTCCGGCTCCTATACAGGGAAGCTGAGGAGGCAGCAGGTCCCCTCGCCGGGGCGGCTGGTGATGTCGAAGCGGAAGTCCTGGCCGAAGACGCCGGCCAGCTTGCGGTTGACCATGGACAGGCCGTGGGCCGCGCCGGAATAGAGGGCGCTGCGCAGCCGCTCCAGCGTCTGCTCATCCATGCCGCAGCCGTTGTCCCGGATGCGCACCACGCTGCGCCCGTCCTCCAGGGCCGTCTCGATCAGCAGCTCCCTGCGCTGGCCGCAGCCGTCGTTATAGCCGTGGAGCAGGGCGTTTTCCACTATGGGCTGGAGAAAGTTGTGGGGGACAAAGATCCGCTCCGCCGCTCCGCAGCGCCGCCAGGTCACCTGCAGGCTGTCCTCAAAGCGGAGGGTCTGGAGGTTGATATAGCGCTGCAGAAAGGCGATCTCCTCGCTCAGCGGCACCCGCTCTCCCTCCCGGCGCAGCAGGCCCCGCAGCAGCTCGGCCAGGTCGATGATGGCCCGGTAGGTGTCCATGGAGCCGTCCCGGATGGCCAGGGAGGCAATGGAGTTGAGGGTGTTGAAGAGCAGGTGGTTGCGGATCTGGATGTTCAGGGTGTTGGTCCGCAGCTGCTCCGCAACGCCTGCGGCCTCCCCGGCGGGCAGGCGCGCCGGCCGCTGCCGCCGGCGCTCCTGGTAGAAGGCGGCGAGGTAGCTGCTGATGTCCTGGAGAAAAAAGCGGGCGGCGTTGACCGTGGAGTCCGGCACGTCGTAGACCTCCCCCGCCGCCGGGATATTGGGGTACTGCCGGAACAGCCCGCCCTTGATAAAGCCGCAGGCCCGGTTATCCAGCATCACCGGCTGCACCAGCACCGTCAGCCCCCGCGGGCAGATCACGGAGCTGCAGGCGGAGCGGTGCTCGCTGTGCAGCTCGTGGACGCTGCGGCCCAGGGGACAGGCCGGCTCCCCGCAGCGGCCGCACAGGGGCGGCAGGCCCTTGCAGTAGACGATGCGCTGGCTGCTGTCCGCCAGGACCACCGGCATGTTGACATGGTCCAGGGTGTCGCGGGTGAGCTGGGCGATGCCGTCCAGCAGCGCGGCGCGGGCAAAGTCCGGGTCAAAGGGGGACTCGTCCCGGGCCGGCGGGCTGTCCGCGTCCCGGCACAGGTGGATGGGGATGGAGACGATCAGCTCCTGCATGATCTCCTCCCCCCGGTTGATGGTGGCGTGTACCACGCCGCTGTCCATCAGAAAGTGGTCGCCGGGGCCGAACTGGTAGTGCTTGCCGTTGATGATATGCTCCCCATAGCCGGTGAGGGTATAGAGGAACTGGGCCTCCGAGTGGTGGGTGTGCTCGGCCTGCCGCTTGCCGGGCAGCAGGTTGACAAACCCGATGCTGGCGGGGAACCCGCCCCCGGACAGCTCCCGCTGGATCCAGTCGATATAGCCCCAGGAGTTGATCTGCCGGTCTTTTCCCATGGTGGTGTACCTCCTGCTTCGATACGTCAGACGCATGTTGTGAATTGGTCGATCCCGCGTTTTTATGATATCATATCCGCCCAAAAATGCAACCGGACAAAAACAGTAGAAAACGAGAAAGGAGAAACGGACTATGCTGCGCGCAGTCATCGCGGACGACGAGCCCGCCGTGGGTAAGCTGATCCGCTATTTTTTGCAGGAGGAACAGCTCCCCATATCCATTGCTGCGGAGGTCAGCGACGGCCAGGCCGCGCTGGAGGCCATCCGGCAGCACGACCCGGACCTGGTGTTCATGGACATCCAGATGCCGGTCCTGACAGGGCTGGAGGTCATTGAGCAGGCCAAGGCGGAGCAGTGCCGGGCCAAATTCATTATTGTGACGGCCTACAGCATCTTTGCGTACGCCCAGACCGCTCTGCGCCTGGGGGCCAGCGACCTGCTGCTCAAGCCCATCAGCGGCGAGCACCTCGTCGAGTCCATCAACCGGACCGTGGGGCTGGAGTTCTCCTCCAACTGGCAGGTCAACGAGATCCTGCTCTATATCGACGGACACCTGGGGGAGAACCTGACCCTGGAGAGCATTTCCCAGAAGTTCTATATCAGCGCCTACCACCTGTCCCACCTGTTCAAAAAGCATATGGGCATGTCCTGCGTGGAGTGCGTCCACTGGCGGCGGATCGAGCGGGCCAAGGAGCTGATGCAGAACAGCAGCAAGAGCATCAAGGAGATCTCGGAGCAGATCGGGTACCCCAACCTCAACAATTTCTACACCCGCTTCAAAAAGCGCACCGGCATGACGCCCAAGGCCTATATGATGCGGGGCAGGAAGCCCCCCGCCGGCTGAGGGTGGGGAAAGTATCCTCCGATTTTGCGCATTTTTTCTCGAATCTGATGAATATGCACCCGGGGGGGATTGGCACTATTCCACAACAAGACAGAAGTTTTTCCGCAGCACAGAGGCAAAGGAGATGAAGATGCCTTTATGCTGCGGACATTTTTGCCGGTTTTCACAAATCTTCCGGAGCCGGCGGAGGCGATTGGGCCGGTAGACAAGCCTGTAGAACTGTGATAAATTTGGAGCGTCATCCGAGACCTTTCATGGCAAAGCTGCCCAATGAAAAGCAGTCTCACACAATTGAAGGAGGTAAAGAAATGAAAAAGATGATTGCGCTTATCATGGCGGTGTGTGTACTGGCTCTGTGCGCCTGCGGCGGCGGCGGCAACAGCGGTTCCGCCGGTTCCGGCGGCTCCGGCGGCGGTTCTGCCGGCGATACCGTGAAGATCGGCATCTTCCAGCCCGCCTCCGGCGACAACGGCGCCCCCGGCAAGCAGGAGACGCTGGGCTCCCAGTATGCCAACTACGTCACCCCCACCGTGGACATCGGCGGCAAGACCTACAACGTGGAGCTGGTTGTCGTGGACAACGAGAGCTCCAACGACAAGGCTGTCTCCGCCGCCTCGCAGCTGGTCTCCGCCGGCGTCAGCGTGGTGCTGGGCTCCTACGGCTCCGGCGTGTCCATTGCCGGGTCCGACACCTTCGGCAACGCCGGCATCCCCGTCATCGGCGTCAGCTGCACCAATCCCCAGGTGACCCTGGGCAACGACCACTACTTCCGGGTCTGCTTCCTGGACCCCTTCCAGGGCACCGTGCTGGCCAACCTGGCTGTGGATGAGTACAGCGCCAAGAAGGCCTACATCCTGACCAAGCTGGGAGACGACTACTCCGTGGGCGTGGGCAACTACTTCAAGGAGGCCTTTGAGGGCCTGGGCGGGACCTGCGTGGTGGAGAGCTTCCAGGAGGGCAACTCCGACTTTACCTCCTATATCACCACCGCCAAGAACGAGGGCTGCGACATCTGCCTGGCCCCCATCTCCGTGGAGGCGCTGGCCCTGTTCCTGGAGCAGGCCAACACCCAGGGCCTGGGCATGCCCGTGCTGGGCGGCGACACCCTGGACTCCAACGTGGTGGCCGGCGTCGGCAAGGGGACGGACCTGGATATCTACTGCTCCACCTTCTACGCGGTGGGCGGCGACCCCACGTTTGACGAGGGCTTCACCAAGTACATGGAGGAGAACCCCACCGCCCTGGCCAACAACGGCGGCAACACCACCATCGCGGCCTGCTCCGTGCTGGGCTATGACGCCTACTATGCCGCCCTGGAGGCCCTGAAGGCCGCCGGCTCCACCGACCCCGCCGACGTGATGGCCGCTCTGCCCAGCGTCAACTTCGACGGCGCTACCGGCCACATCGAGTTTGACGAGAACGGCGACGCCGTCCGTGACGCCGCCTTTGTCAAGCACCTGAACACCGAGAGCGGCGAGTATGAGATGTACGGCGAGGTCAAGGTCAAGTAAGCCCCATCCGCTTTGGCGGGGCGCCGCCCCGCCAAGGCGATTCCATCATCAGCCTGCTGTTTGGCCTCCCCGGTCAAACGGCCATGGGAGGACCAAGTTTGAAACGAAGTAGCCAGGGAGGCAGTCCGAAAAAGGGCACAACAATAAGAGCCCCGAATAGCGGCTCAAAAAAACGGATTGCGAGAAGCATTAGCCAGAGTCAGCGGCTAAATCATCTTTGAAGATGTAGCCTCTTTTCCTAAGAAGTGCCAAACCTTGTGCCTGTGTAATGACAACAGAGTGCTCAGTAAGTTTGTCGGCGATGTAACCAGCGGCAGAATAAGGCTCCAGCTTTGAGAGAATGTTCCAGATAGCGGTCAGGAGCATCCTGCAAATAGCGATGATCGCCTTTTTGTGCCCACGGCGGGCTTTTAACCTGCGATAGCGTTCTTTGCATTCGGGATACT
>CAJTPV010000023.1:0-48642 GCA_910578505.1 uncultured Oscillospiraceae bacterium
CCTACAAGGCTCTTGCCGTGCTTGCTGTTGCACACGTTCTGTATCTCGTCCACCACCAGCAGGCCGATGTGGTTCAACGCCACTTGGCTGACGCTCCCGATCAACATATCCGTAGTAGCCCTGGCCCGTAATGCGTTCTGATAGTAATTGCTGTCAATGGCTTCATCCACCTTCCGCAACACCTCCAGCAGCAGTCCCTTTACAGAGGAATCAAAGGGACACTGAACACAGATGCAGGGGATGATCTTGGTGTGGGGATTCTCTACCTCAATAATACGATTCTCGGTAATCAGAGTAATGGCCCGACTGATGGCAGATGATTTCCCAATACCAGAAGCCCCAATGATGGTGAAGCTGTCGGAGCCGCCCATGATGCCGCTGTACTCCTGCTGCATGATGGCCTTGAAGTTCTGATTCTGCTGCTGTACCGCCAGCTTTGTACCCTTCTTCTGGAGTGACCGCATCAACGCCAGATAGAGCTTGCTGTAAATCTCCAACGACATTTGATTTGGAACATAGACCCGGTAGAGGTCAGAGAGAGCCATGAGCCGTACAGGAGCATCAGCATTACAGATAGCAACATCGTACTCCGGCAGCACTTCCAGGGCAGAACGCAACTCGCTCCCCGACTTCATGTGGGGCAGGACGTTGATAATCTCGGATAAACTGTTCACAAAACCACTCACTTTCAAAAATATATCAAAGGAGGCAGTTCCCATGCAACTTGGCTGTACAAAAAAACTACAGGATTACCTCAAGAGAGACATCTCCCCGGCGGATCAATTAGCTGACCCCTTCTTTTCCTGGAGCGCTGATCTGCTGACCATCAATCGCCATAAGACAGTCTCGGTTGTAAACGACTGCACCCGTTGTGGGTTTGTTCTCTATGGCGTGGCCGCAAAAACGATGAAAAATCTGGAACAGCAGATTATGGATGGTATCCGCACAATGTTGGTCGCAGATGAAATCGCACCTGATCTGATTGACCGATATATGGAAGACTGCGGACAGACAATTACCTTTACAAAAACAAGGGATCGCAGCACTGTAGCCAGAATGAATAAGTTCAATGAGCGGGTTCACCGGATGGCAGACAAGTTTGTTTTGGGGCCGCCGATTCAAAAGCATTGTCTGCGCTGGATGAGCGATGACGTAATCAGCTCCCATGGTGAATATAAGACGACACTCAATCTTCTCCAACGCGCTTTCGCTGACCACTATGGTACAGATAAGGTCTTTCAACATCATACACTGACCTTGATGGTCAACTTACAGCTTGACATTCCCTGTTCCCGTGTAGTGGAAATCCCAGCTGGCCTCACTCTCGCTGACCTGCACAGGATCGTTCAGCACCTGTTCTATTGGCAAGGCTACCATCTGCATGAGTTCAGGCCCCCGGACGGTATGCCGCTTGACATTGCGTTCCCTGAATATGCTGATTTGGCTGTGACTGGCGAGTTTGATGAAAGCGATTGCACCAAAATTGAACAATGTGTTTCTTTACAGGAAGCATTTACCCAGTACCACACACTGATTTACACGTATGATTTTGGAGACGACTGGCAGCATGAAATTACCTTAACCGAGGAAACAATAGATGCTGAATCAAAGTGGCCACGTTGCATTGCCGCAATTGGCACGCCTCCACCGGAAGACGTTGGCGGTGAGACTGGATTCGCTGAGCTGAGGCGCATTTTGAGTAACCCACAGGATGAAGAGTACGAGGATATGAAAAACTGGGCAGATGATATGGGGTGGAAACCTTTTGACTTGGAGCAAGTCAACGAGGCTCTGAAAAGATGGCGTTGGTAAATGTCCTATGACCTTAAATCGGTTATTCCTTCATGTAGTTACGGTGGTTCTTGGTCTGCTCCCGCCTCCTGGTATTACGGATATTCTTCATGCGGACATCACCGCTACCAGCACCGCTACTAGCAATGGCCTCAATATGCTGGGCCAGATTGATTTGAGCCTGTAGGTTATCTCTGACTGCACCTCTGGCAATGTCCCTCTGACTCTCCTGTAGCTCCTGTACCGTAGTCAGGTCTTTACCCTCATATCTGGATTCGATAATGGTAAATTCTGTATAGGTTCCATCTTCGAGTATCCATACGGAGGTCACATCTTCTGGATTGTAGGCTACAATTACATCACCACCGGATAGATATTGCTCCGTGTACCCCTCACAGTGATACCGCAGCTTGTTTACCTTCAATCCTGACCTGCTGAACTTACCTGTAGCCCTGGGTAGCAAGGTCAACATCAACTCCCTTTTCCCAATTTCAATAAGGTTAGCCCCGATTTGGGATTTTCCCCAATTCCAGATTTGGGAGGCATAGGGCTTCACCTGGGCCGCTATCATATCCTCGGTATAGGGAAAGTTCTCGATGATCCTCTGCGAGTTGTAATAGATGATGCAATGCAGGATGATCTTCTCAAAGTCGGCCATGGTCAGACAAGCATCCTTCCGGTAGTCATGCGCTCCCCGTTCCTGATAGTCAGGCTCGATGACACCTTTGCCCTTCAGGTGCTTCTTGTAGCTCTCCTGTACCAAATCGAAGAATTTCTCTATCAAACCCTTCAACTCTGGTCGGTAAGAAGGGAGATTGACAACTTTAACCCCCAGCTCTGCAATCTGTTCAAAATTCTCGGATGTATACTCGCTGCCCATGTCGGTGATGAACGTAGCCGGGAGCATATCACAGTCCCAGTCCTCTTTCTGAATAGAGATACCGAACCTACTACACCATGAAACCTTATCAGCAATGATGTTCAATATCAACCCTCGGAGACTGTAGACACCACCTTCCCACGATAGGGAGTACCCACAACACAGGCCACTATAGGCATCGACACAGGCAGTCAGAATCGGTCTACCTACCAGACTGCCAGTATCATCGACAAGATAGATGTCACACACCGTAGCATCAAACATCCCTGTACCAACAGCAGGAGCAAACTCCTGTACTCCGTCACCTGTCAAGGGCCGATTGTTCCGCTGATAGTTCTTCAACCCATCACGGGAGATGTAGAAGTTCTGTAGGTTCCTGGTCTTACGATAGAAGTACCGGAACTGATAGAACGACGGGTATTCCTCTGCCAGTACCCCCAGGCTATCACAGTATTTCTCTTTGAGCATCATCGTGTAGGCTGTCATGAGAGATTGCTTCTTGGTGGTGTAGAAGAATTTGTTCAACGCCCATCTTATATTCTTCTCGTCCTGAGTCAACACTCGTTCATCCTCCCTACGTCTCGGAGCAAGAGCAGCCACATCCAGGTAGACCAGATACAGACAGAGATAGCTTCTGACGGTCTGCTTCGACACTCTATGTTTTTCAGCCACGGAGCAGATCAACCGGGAACGCATCCGATCATCAGCTACGAAAGGCAGGATAGGCGCAATCACCGTGTACCTCTCGTACATGGTTTTCCTCTGGTCGGCATCCAGATCATCCACACTGACAATCACAATCCCTGTAGCCTCGGACAGTTCACCGTAGGTACACTCAGAGTAGGATTCCAGAGTATCCCTCTCCACCCACACAGGCATTGTCCTCTTGATACAGTCGATGACAAGAACCCTGTCACCCTGCACTTCCAGTACCCGGATGATGCTGTCACCAGACCGGAGCAGATCATACTTCTTCATCAATGACCACCCCCCAATCCGTGACACCATGCCTGAGCCAGTAGTCCCTCGAAGCATCCAACAGCTTCACCGTCAAAGGCTTCATCAGGAACTTACGGAATACGCACTCCCTGACCATCAGATCACCATCAGCCTTAGTGCATACGAAGTCTGACGTGTAGTTTCCGACTTCCAATCCATCCAGCAGGACATTACACCTGATCTCCACAACTTCATCACTGGCTTGCAGTAGGTCAGCATAGGCATACTGGATAGCGTCATACGTCCGGCACACCTCAGCGCACTTGCCCAGTACCCGCTTCTCGCATCGTCCCTTGAAGTTCTTCTTCCTCATGTTGGCAGTCCTCCCCCATGGGAACACCCTGTACCAATCCCCAAAAGCAGTCCCCAAAAACGAAGGCAGCTTACTTTTGGGGAATTGGGGCCTGTGCTTTTGGGAAAGCTGACCGCCTCAAAGCCCCTGTTTGCAAGGGTTTCAAGCCTGCTGTCAAATCCCCAAAAACACACTCATCGAATATCACCATGTCGTAGGGCAACGGGATTTATCCTGTAAGGGGCAAAGTCGTTTATTCTGCCGGGCCAGGGCCCGGATGCCCCTACTCCATGGTGATATAGCGCAGAATGTTCCGAAAATCCTTATATCAGGCAGGGAAAGGATAGTCCGGAGGACAAAAATAAGACCCCGCATCGTGAGATGCAAGGTCTTATTTTTCTATGTCGGAGGCTAAGTGTTATTGCCCTGCACAGGATAAATCACATTGCCCTACGACATGACGCTCACTCCCACTCGATCGTTGCCGGGGGCTTACTGGTCACATCATACACGATCCGATTAATCCCCGGAACCTCATTTACCACACGGGTACTGATCCTATCCAGCACCTCATACGGCAGCCTAGCCCAATCAGCGGTCATAAAATCGGTCGTCGTCACAGCCCGGAGCGCAAGCGTATAGTCATACGATCTCCCGTCCCCCATCACGCCCACGCTTCTGCTATTGGTCAGCACGGCAAAATACTGCCCAATCTCCTGCCCCAACCCCGCGTCCACAATCTCCTGCCGGTAAATCGCATCGGCATCCCGCAGAGTATCCAGCTTCTCCTTGGTCAAATCCCCAATCACGCGAATCGCCAGCCCCGGTCCGGGGAACGGCTGCCTGGACACCAAATACTCCGGCAGGCCCAGTTCCCGGCCCAGCTGCCGTACCTCATCCTTGAACAGCAGCCGCAGCGGCTCAATGATCTCCTTAAAGTCCACATACTCCGGCAGCCCGCCCACATTGTGGTGGCTCTTGATTACGGCGGCATCTCCTGCTCCGGACTCAATCACATCCGGATAAATCGTCCCCTGGGCCAGAAAGTCCACCGCGCCAATCTTTTTTGCCTCCTCCTCAAAGACCCGGATGAACTCCTCGCCGATAATTTTGCGTTTCCGCTCCGGTTCCGTCACGCCGGACAGCTTCTGCAAAAATCTTGCTTCCGCATCCACCCGCACAAAATTCATCGCCCAGGGCTGGAAGGCGGCCTCTACCTCGTCGCCCTCATCCTTCCGCATCAAACCGTGGTCCACAAACACGCACGTCAGCTGCTCTCCCACAGCCTCCGCCAACAGCGCGGCGCACACCGAGCTGTCCACACCGCCGGAGAGAGCCAGCAGCACCCTTCCGCCGCCGACCTTTTCCCGGATAGCCGCAATGGCAGTGCGCTTATAATCTCCCATGGTCCAGTCGCCCGCCGCACCGCACACCTCATACAAAAAGTTGCGGATCATCGCCACGCCGTTTTCCGTATGGTTGACCTCCGGGTGATACTGCACCCCATAAAAGCCCCGCGTTTCATCCGCAATCGCCACATTGGGGCAGGCCTTGGAGTGCGCCATCAGGGCAAACCCGTCCGGCACCTTTTCCATATAATCGCCGTGGCTCATCCAGCTCACGCCCCGCTCCGGCAGATTCTTGAAGAGCTTACAGGAGGTATCAAAAAACGTCTCCGTTTTCCCGTACTCCCTGGCGGTGTCATCCTGCGCGGCGGTCACCCGGCCTCCCAGGGCCTGGGCCATCAGCTGGCAGCCATAGCAGATGCCCAGCACCGGCACGCCCATCTGGAATATGGCGGGGTCCACATGGGGGGCGTCCTCCAGATAAACGGAATTGGGGCCGCCGGTAAAAATCAATCCAATGGGCTGCATCTTCTGCAGCTCCTCCAAAGGCGTGGTATAGGGCTTCACCTCGCAGTACACACCGCACTCCCGGACCCGCCGGGCGATCAGCTGGTTGTACTGCCCGCCGAAGTCCAGAACAATCAACAGTTGATGGGACATACCAAATTCCCTCCTTCACTTCTATGTAAGTCGTCTATTGCCACATATAGGGATACCCCAGCTTGTCCATAAAGTCTGCCATCTGCCAGCAGTCCCCTATTCCATATGTATCCGTCTCATACGCCTTGCGGCACTCCGGCCCCGACAGGACCCCGGCATCCCAGGGAACCAGATACCCGGCAAGGTCCGCCTCCGGAACGTGAAACCGCTCTGCCAGCAGGGCGCTGCTGCCCGATACCCTCTGCCGCTCCGCCTCAGAAACTTCCTCAAAATAGTCCGGCATTGGGTTGAACTCATCTAAAAGCTCCCCATTTTCACAGCAGTAATATCCCCAGAAGTCGTCATCATAAATAAACAGGAACAGCACCAGTCCCTTCAGCTGTGCCGACAGCGCCTGTGCCAGCGGGGCATATCCGGCGCAGTACTCGTTGAACAATACGCTCACGCCGCCATTCTGTCCCGCGATTTGACACGCCGCTGTCTCCAGCTGCATCCCGTTCTGCCCGTTCCGGCTCTCCAGCGCCGACAGCGCGGCGCGCACTTCCTCCTCCGTGCTGTCCGGTATCACCGCCGCCTCCATAAACAGCCCCATTACGTGTCCTCCCGGAATACGATCCCATTCCCGTCGGCCTGCTCAATCACAGCCAGCGCGTGGTAATTGAGCCCCTGGTTTCTCAGCCGGTCGCCGCCGCCCTGGAAGCCCTTTTCCACCGCGATGCCAATTCCCATCAGCTGGGCCCCGGCCTGGCTCACCAGGTCGCACAGCCCGCGCACCGCCTCGCCATTGGCCATAAAGTCGTCCACAATGAGCACCCTGTCGCCGGCAGTCATCCACTCCTTGCTGAGAATCTGCGTCACCTTTTTCTTGTAGGTGTAGGAATAGATCTCGCTCTGGTACAGACCGCCCTCGATGTTGTCGCTCTTCGCCTTCTTGGCGAACACCATCGGCACCTTGTACTTCTCGGCGCAGATGGTCGCCAGGGCGATGCCGCTGGCCTCGGCGGTCAACACCATGGTGATGTTTGACACATCGAAGAATTTTGCGAATTCATCCGCGATGTCCGCCATCAATTTCGTGTCCACCCGGTGGTTTAAAAATCCATCCACCTTGATGATGTTGCCGGGCAACACCTTGCCCTCCCTGCGAATGCGTTCCTTCAGTTCCTGCATCGTCCGCCACATCCTCTCATCATGATTTTTTTATGGTCGAGAATATACTTCCCTTATTATGACAAGTTTCTGTCCTTCTTGCAATTGTCGATTGTGACAAAATCTGCTGGTCTGAACGGGACTGCGTCATGGCCTGCGCTCCCGTCACATCTCGCGCAAACAGTCCTTATTCTTCATAAAATACTCCACACCCGAATACAGCGTCGTCACCACGATCACCGCCGCGCATACGGTATCCACCACCGGCGGCACCGGCAGGAACATCACCACCAGGCACACCATCGTCGCCGCGGTCTTCACCTTCCCGGACCACCCGGCGGCAATGACCCGCCCCTGGTCGCTGGCCACCATCCGCAGGCCGCTGACGGCGAACTCCCGCACAATCACGATCAGCAGCGCCCAGCCCGGCAGCCTGCCCTGCTCCACAAACCACACCATGGCGGCGGTCACCAGCATCTTGTCCGCCAGCGGGTCGGCAAATTTCCCGAAATCCGTAATCAGATTGTACTTTCTTGCGATTTTCCCATCCAGCATATCCGTCAGGCTCGCAAGGATAAAAATGGCCAGCGCGATATAGGCGGCATAGGGGACGTCCAAATACAAAACCAGCAAAAACGGCAGAATTAGTACGATTCGCAGTAACGTCAGCTTGTTTGGCAAATTCATATCCTCATACCTCCTCAACCAGCTCGCCGGTCAGCTCGCCGTCCATAGCCCCTGTGACCCGCACCGGCACAAAGCTGCCGGCCTCAATTTCCCGTTCGCTGGAAAAATAGATCTTGCCGTCAATATCGGGGCTCTCCGCATAGCTCCGGCCCACGTAGCTCATAGACTGCCCGTCGAATCCCTCACAGAGCACCTCCAGCGTTTCACCCATCAGGCTCTCGTTCCACTCGTCCATGATCCTGGACTGGATATCCACCACCAGCTCGGCCCTGCGCTCGGCCTCCTCGGCGTCCACCCGCTCCATCTGGGCGGCGGGGGTGCCCTCCTCCGGGGAGTAGGGGAACACGCCGGCCCGGGGCATCCGCTGGTCCCACAGGAACTGGCACAGCTCCTCAAACTCCTCCTCGCCCTCGCCGGGCAGGCCCGTAATGATGCTGGTGCGCAGCACCAAGCCCGGAATCCGCCGCCGCAGGGTGTCCAGCAGGTCCTCGATGTACGCCTTATCCCCTTTGCGGTTCATGCGCCGCAAAATTTCATCGTTGCAGTGCTGGAGGGGGATATCCAGATACTTCAGGATCTTCGGCTCACAGGCGATCACGTCGATCAGGCGCTCATCCATCTGGTCGGGATACAGGTAGTGGAGGCGGATCCAGTGGAAGTCCAGCCTGCACAATTCCTCCAGCAGATCCGCCAGATGGTGCTCCCCGTCCCAGTCCGTCCCATACCGGGTGATATCCTGGGCCACCACGATCAGCTCCCGCACCCCCTGGGCCGCCAGCTCCTTCGCCTCCGCCAGCACAGCCGCCATGGGACGGCTGCGGTAGCGTCCCCGCAGCTTGGGGATAATGCAGAAGGCGCACCAGTTGTCGCACCCCTCCGCAATGCGCAGGTAGGCGTAGTGCTTTGGGGTGGTCAGCACCCGGTCAAACTCGTCCACCGGGGCGTGGATGTCGTCAAAGCTGCCGAAGGCCTCCCCCTGCATCACGGCCTCCACGGCCTCCACGATATCCTTGTAGCTTCCCGTGCCCAGCACGCCGTCCACCTCCGGCAGCTCCTCCCGGACCTCCTTCTGATACCGCTGGGGCATGCAGCCGCTGACAATGATCTTGCGCAGCTGTCCGTCCTTTTTCAGCACGCCCATCCGCAGGATGTTTTCAATGGCCTCCTCGTTGGCGCTGGACAAAAACCCGCAGGTATTGACCACCGCCACATCCGCCCCCTGGGGCGTCTCTGCCAGCGTGTATCCCGCGTCCCGGCACAGGGCCATCATCTGCTCGCAGTTGACCACGTTCTTCGCGCAGCCCAGGGAGATAAAATGAATTTTGTAAGGCATAAGCGCTCCTTATTGTCCGTGTATTCAGCAGGATTCATCCTCCTGCAGCTCGGTATACCGCCGCAGGGCGTCCTTCACCTCGCTCCAGGAGAACCCCCGCCGCAGCAGGCTGTCGCTGACCCGCCGCACTTCCCGCCGGTCGGACAGGTCGCCCCGGCACTTTTTCTGGATCAGCCTGTCCAGGGTCTCGGACTGATCCGGCAGCTCCTCCAGGGCCTGGTCCCACAGCTCCCGGTCCACGCCCCGGCGGTACATCTCCTCCCGGATGCGGGCCCTGCCGTAGCCCTTTCCGGCGTAGTGGCGCACCAGCATGGCGGCGTATTCCCGGTCGTTCACCGCGCCGATGTCCTCCAGCCAGTCCGCGGCCTCTCCGGCGTCCTCCTCGTCCGCCCCCTTGCGCACCAGCCGCCGGGTCAGCTCCTTCTTGGACAGCGGCCTGCTGCCGATCATACTGGCCGCTGCGGCCCGTACCGCCGACCTTTGGGCGGACTCGTCCAGCGCCTCCAACGACTCATCGTCCAGCTCCATCCCGGCGGCCAGGGAAAACCGCAGGACCTCCTCCTCCGTCACCCGGAGGATATTGCCATCCTCCAGCTTGACCAAAAACCGGCCCTTTTTGCGCTGGGACGGCTTTACCTCCATGATCTCCATGTACTATGCCTCGCCCTCTTCATAGTAGCCGTCCTCCGGCAAAGGCTCGTCAAAGGGCACAGGCTCCTCAAACGGCTCCGGCCCGTCAAAATTCCCGGCCTCCGGCTCATCCACCGGGTCATCGGACCGGCTGGCCTTTTTGCGGCTCTTCTTGGCGGGTTTTTCAGCGGCGGGCGCATCGTCCTCCACCTCGTCGTTGAAGTCCTCCGCCGACACATCCACCGCCCGCCCGGCGGCCTTGGCAGCCTTCTGGGACTGGCTGCTCATCAGCTTGAAGAAGTCCCGGCGGATATTGGCCTCCAGCTCCTTGGCCACCTCCGGGTTGTCCTTCAGATACTGCTTGGCGTTGTCCCGGCCCTGGCCCAAGCGGGTCTCTCCCATGGAGAACCAGGACCCGGACTTCTGCACCAGCTCCAGCTTGACGCCCAGGTCCACCAGCTCGCCCAGCAGGCTGATCCCCTCGCCGTACATGATATCGAACTCCGCCTCCCGGAACGGGGGGGCCATCTTGTTTTTGACAACCTTGGCCCTGGTCCGGTTGCCGATCAGCTCGGTGCCGTTCTTCAGGGGCTCCACCTTCCGCACGTCGATGCGGACGGAGGCGTAGAACTTCAGCGCCCGTCCACCGGTGGTCACCTCGGGATTGCCGTACATCACGCCCACCTTTTCCCGCAGCTGATTGATGAACACCACCACGCACTTGGTCTTGTTGATGGCGCCGGCCAGCTTCCGCAGGGCCTGGCTCATCAGCCGGGCGTGGAGGCCCACATAGCTGTCGCCCATCTCGCCCTCGATCTCCTGCTTGGGCGTCAGGGCGGCCACGGAGTCCACCACCACCACGTCCAGCGCGCCGGAGCGCACCAGGGCCTCGGTGATCTCCAGGCCCTGCTCGCCGGTGTCCGGCTGGGAGATGAGCAGCTCGTCCACATTGACCCCCAAGGCTCTGGCGTAGGTGGGGTCCAGGGCATGCTCCGCGTCGATAAAGGCCGCCTCGCCGCCGTTCTTCTGGGCCTGGGCCACGATGTGGAGGGCCAGGGTGGTTTTACCGGAGGACTCCGGTCCGTAGACCTCGATGATGCGCCCCTTGGGCACGCCGCCGATGCCCAGGGCCAGGTCCAGGGACAGGGACCCGGTGGAGATGGACTCCACGTTCAGGTTGTCGATCTTATCCCCCATCCGCATGATCGAGCCCTTGCCGTACATCTTCTCAATGTTCTTCATGGCGTTTTGGATCGCCGTTTTTTTATCGGTGGCAATTTCCGCAGATTTTGAGAGCTTAAATTTATCCTTCTTGTCAGCCATATTTTTTCTCCTCCTGCAAGTCGTTTTCCCGCTGCTCCGGTATCCTCTCCATCTGCGCCGCCATACCCTGCGCAGACAGGTACTTTCCCCTATGGATTGTATCAAAAAACCGTCCGGAAATCCGGACATTCTACTTCGTTCATCACCGTCCCGAACACCACCCTGGGGACCTGCCGGGTATCCGGAATCACCTGGATATCGCCGAACCCCTCAGCGCGCATGATCCGCAGCACGGCGTCCGCCTGCCCCATGCCCACCTCGAAGTAGAGCCGCCCGCTCTTCGACAGGGCCTCCCGCCAGAACCGGGCAATGGCCCGGTAGAAGTCCAGGCCGTCCTCCCCGCCGCACAGAGCGAGATAGGGCTCAAAATCCTTCACCGACCGCTCCAGGGTCCCAATCTCCGCCCGCGGGATATAGGGCGGGTTGCACACGATGCACTGAAACTCCCCGATGGACCGGGCCGGCGGGCGCAGGGCGTCCATCACCATCACCGAGACCTGCCCGGACAGGCCGCAGCGCCGGATATTCTGCCGGCAGATTCTCGCCGCCTTCTCGGACACCTCCCCCAGCAGCACGCCGCATTCCGGCGCGTTGGCCGCCACCGCCAGCCCCACGCAGCCGCTGCCGGCGCACAGGTCCAGCACCCGGCACCGCCCCAGCTGCCGCACGTAGGCAATGGCCGCCTCCGCCAGCACCTCCGTGTCAATCCGGGGGATGAGCACGTCCTCGGACACGCTCAGCGTCAGGCCGTAAAAGTCCCACTCGCCGATGAGGTACGCCACCGGCTCCCCGTTCAGGTGCCGCTCCACATAGGACCAGATTTCCCGCTCCGTCTCCGGGGGGACATACTTCCTGGCGTCCCGGAGCAACTCCTCCTTGGTCTTCCGGCTCCCGCAGCACACCAGCTCACGGGCCTCCAGACTGGCGCCGGGATAGCCCGCCTGCCGCAGCTTCCGGCGGATATCGATATATAAATCATTGTACGTCGTCATCGGCGGCAGCTCCTCTCCTGATTATGCGCCCCAGGCGTCCTTGCCCTCCTCCTTGGGAATCACGCGCTTCATCGCCTCAATGGCCACCTCAATCATGGAGTCATCCGGCTCAAAGGTGGTGAAATTCTGCATCCACAGTCCGGGCCTGGCCAGGAAATTGGTCACCGGATTGTCATGCCCGCCCACATAGCGGTTGAACTCGTAGGTGATGCCCACCACAAAGGGCAGCAGCAGCAGCTGTACCAGCATCCGCAAAAAGACATTTTTCACCGGAAACAGGGCGAAAACCACCGTGTTCACCAGAATCGCCACCACGATCACCACCAGCATAAAGCTGGTGCCGCACCGGGGGTGGTGCTTCGGCTGCACCCGCACGTTGTCCACCGTCAGCTCCAGCCGCTTTTCATAGCAGAAGATGGTCTTGTGCTCCGCGCCGTGGTAGGAGAACACCCGGCGGATGTCCTTCATACGGGACACCGCCATCAGATAGGTCATAAAGATGGCGATGCGCAGCACCGCGTCCACCAGGTTGCGGACCAGCACGCTGTCCGTCACCCGCTCCACAAAGCTGGCCAGGAAGGTGGGCAGCAGCATGAACAGGCCGATGGAAAAACACACTGCCAGCACCACGGAAAAACCGATGACCAGCTTCTCCACCTTCTCATTGCCCAGCTTCTCATCCAGCCACTTCTCGAATTTGGACGGCTCCTCCGCAGCGCCGTCCTCCGGGTAGTAATCCGCGGAGAACATCAGCGCCTTCACGCCCCGGTACATGCTGTCCAGAAAGGTGACGCTGCCCCGCACCAGCGGCAGGCCCAGAACCGGATACCGGTCCCGGATCAGCTTCAGCTCCTCCTCCTGGATCACCAGGCCCTCCGGCCCCCGCACCACGACGGCCTGCCGTTCCGGCCCCCGCATCAGGATCCCCTCGATCAGCGCCTGCCCGCCGATGGTCGTACGAAAGCCGCAGGATTTGTTTTCTTGTTTTTTTGACATGGATGTTGCCTTTCTTGATGAAAATATTTCTGTTTTGCCGCCGGTCAGGACACGGGCAGCGTGATGGTCACAACGCAGCCGCCGCCCTCCGCGTTGTCGATTTCGAACGTCCCCTCATGGAGGCGGATGATCTCCTCGCACACCGCCAGGCCGATGCCGCTGCCCCTGGCCTTGGAGGACCCCTTATAGAATTTCTGCTTCACAAACGGCAGCTCCGCCTCCGGCACGCCGGGCCCGTAGTCCCGCACGGTAATGACAATGGACTCCTCCGTGTGGCTCACAGCGGCATCGATCCGCTTACCCGCGCCGCCGTGCTTGGCCGCGTTGTCCAGCACGTTGCAGAAGACCTGCTTCAGCCGCTCCGGGTCGGCGGGAATCGCCGGGGTGATCTCGTCCCAGCTGTCATAGCGCAGCTCGATCTGCTCCTGCCTGAACAGCTCCGTATACGTGTAAATGGTGTCCTCAAACTCCGCCTGCACGTCCGTCTCCTCAATGCGCAGCGTAAAGTGTCCGTCCTCCATCTTGGAGAAGTCCAGCAGCTCCTCCACCATGTTGGTCAGCCGCCTGGACTCCTTCAGGATGGTCTCCACCCCCCGCTCCAGCTGCTGCCGGTCCGTGTCCTCCAGCAGTGTCTCCCCCCAGCCGTTGATGGCGGTCAGGGGCGTGCGCAGCTCGTGGGACACGGAGGAGATGAACTCCGACTTGATGCGCTCGCTCTTACTGATCTGGGAGGACATATTGTTGATGGCGTCGATCAGCTGTCCGATCTCGTCCCGGTAGTGGTTTTCCATCTGGGTACCATAGCTGCCGGCGGCGATGCGCTTGGCGGTCTCGGTCACCTCCGCCACCGGCTCCACCACGTTGTTGATGAACACCATATTGGACACATACACCATCATAATAATCATCAGAAACAGTCCTGCGGCCACGCCCACATTCAGCAGCAGGCTCCTCTGCACGGCGGCCATGGAGGTGACATAGCGCATAGCCCCCACCACCTGCCCGTCCAGCTGCAGGGGGGCGCACACGGACATAATGTGCTCCCCGGTGTTGGGGTCCACGCCCCGGTAGGGCTCGATCTCATTGGTCTGGAACACGGCGTTGATGTCCGGCGTCCCCGGATTCATCCCCGCCGTGAGCCCATAGGAGCTGACAATAATCTCCCCGGAGGGGCCGATAAACTGCAGCTCCATCCGGTCCCGCTCCGCGAACTCGGCGGTAAACGTGGTGGCGTAGCGGTAAAACTCGCCGTAGCTCTTCATGGTGTTGCTGGTAAAATAGTCGCTGGCGTGGGAGGCCCTGGTCTTCAGGCCGTCCAGCATCATGTTATAGTAGTAGTTCACCATCACCACGCAGAAGGTCCCCGCCACCAGCAGCGCCACCACGGAGATGGGCCCCAGGGAGCTGATGAGCCACCGCTTCTTTAAACCCGTAATCTCGATCCGGTTTCCCATTTTCCGCCTAGAACCCCCACTTATAGCCGTATCCCCACACCGTATTGATATAGGTGGGGTTCTGGGCGTTGTCCTCGATTTTCAGCCGCAGGCGGCGGATGTTCACATCCACGATCTTCACCTCTCCGAAGTAATCCCGGCCCCAGACCGTATCCAAAATCTCCTCTCTGGACAGGGCCTTCCCAGGGTTCTCCATAAACATCCGCATAATCGAGTATTCCACCTGGGTCAGCTTCACCCGCTGGCCATTTTTCTCCAGGGTGCGGTTCCTGGTATTGAGCAGAAATGGCTCCTGATAAATCTCCCCCACCTGCTCCGGCGACGCGCCGCCGGCCCGGCGGAACAAGGCGTCCACCCTGGCGGTCAGCTCTGCCGGGGAAAAGGGCTTGGTCACATAGTCGTCGGCGCCGGTCATCAGGCCCGTCACCTTATCCATCTCCTGGCTGCGGGCCGTGAGCATAATGATCCCGATGCGGGTATTGGTGGCCCGGATTCTCCGGCACACCTCGAACCCGTCGATTCCCGGTAGCATAATATCCAGCAGCGCCACCCGGATGTCCGGATGGTCCCGCAGTCTCTCCAGCGCCTCCTCGCCGCTCTCCGCCTCAATCACCTCATACCCGGCCCGGGTCAAATTAATCACAATAAACCCCCGAATACTGGACTCATCCTCCAGCACCAAAACCTTCTTTGCCATAACATACCTCCTCACTCCATGCGGCAAGCCGCAGACCGGTTCAACAGACCCGAAGGGCGCTAAAGTTCTTTTTGATTCTTTTTCTTTCAAGAAAAAGAATTAATTCTCCCCCATGCTCCACCGGTTCACAATCACCTTAAAGCTGTCTGCAATGACCGTCGGGTCCACAGCATAGCGCCAGCTGTCGTAGGCATCGCCGAAGGTGACGGCGTACACCGTGTCCGGCTTCACCTGGCGGCGCAGAATGGTCCGCCCGCCCTTGGACGCCTGGGCCTCCCGGTCCGTACCGGTCAGGGTGTAGATGGTCAGCAGCTCATCCCCGGCGGTGCGGGCGTAAACCGAGTAAAAGGTGGTGGAGTGCACCGTGGCGCTGGCGTTGTTCTGCCGGACGGTAAAGTGGCCGTCCCAGGCCTCCGGGATCATCAGATACCAGCTGTCCGTCAGATTGTGATAGGTGATGGCCTGGAGCCGGTCCGTACCGTCAATATCATAGCTGTGCCAATAAATCTTCCAATAGGGCTCCTCAACGCTGTCGGAGAGGAGCTGGGCGGGCTTGGGGACCTCCATGGCCCCGTCGCCGTTGATATCGGTGGGCTGCAGGTTCAGATTCCGGAAAATCTGGGTGGACACGCCGGTATCGCTGCTCATGACAATATTGGTCAGCTCCGGCGCCTTATAGACCAGAATATCCGTCACCTCGCGGCTGGTCTCGTCCGCGCCCACCTCGCGGCCCGTGACAAAGACCGCGGTCTCGCCCTCCTGCAGGTTCCCCACCCGCATCCCCTGCAGAGCGCCCACCGGCACAGAGAGCCTGGCCGTGGACTGGAGCTGGAAGCTGTTGTTGGCGCTGTCCCAGTCGTAGTAATCCGCCAGGCTTCCGCCGGACTCGGCCTCGTCGCTGCGCAGCACCATCAGCTCGTCCTCCCCGTCGCCGTCCAGGTCCACGATCTCATAGCGGGCATAGGGGGTGCTCATCAGCTGCACAGGCTCCAGGTCCTCCAGGGCGTAGACGGCCAGGGCCTGGATCTCCGCGCTGACGGACCAGCTGACAATAATCTCCTGCACGCCGTTTCCGTCCAAATCCGCATAGCGGATACTGTGGATGGAGGTGCCGCTGCCGCTGATGACGCCGGCCTGCTCATAGCCGTCCCCCACGGCGCGAAAAATATAAATTTTCAGCGGGCGCTCCTCGCTGCTCAGGCGCAGGAAGGCCAGGGCCTCGTCGCTGCCGTCGCCGTTGATGTCAACCATCTGCACCGGGGGCAGATTGCCGCCGGCCTGAGGCGGGGCGTACTCGGCGCCGTTGGCGAGCAGTTCCGTCAGGCGCACGCTGAGGGCCTCGTATACCTGCGGCAGCTTGGGCAGGGCATACAGGTCCTCGGCAGACAAGGACACCATGCAGCCGCTGAGGACCAGCGGCAGGAGCAGTACCCACAATTTCTTCCAATTTATCAACTGCAAGAGCCTCCTATCGGGCGCTCTCCCGGCCAGCGGAGGGGGAGGGGCCAGCTTTATTCTATATAATGTACCACAATTCCGGCCGATTGGGTAGTCCTGTTTTCCAGCTCCCCCATAAAAATTCGACCGCCGCCTCCCGCTCCGCAGGCTCTGACTGGTATGATAATTATAAAATATCCCAGAAAAATTGTCAACAGGGATGCAATTCCCCCTTGCAGCGGGCAATCCACCCAGCGGAGGGCGATCCGATAAAAATTCCTCTTGCCCCCGCCCCGCAAATCCACTATAATAGAGTCCAACGGAGCGTGCAGCCACCCTTTGCGAGAAAAATGGAGAGGCCATGAAACAGGACTATCGCGACTTTCGCTATGAACAGCAGCAATATTACCAGCAGCGCCAGCGGCAGGCCCAGCAGTACCGCTACCAGGCCACCCTCACGCCGGAGGAGCGGGAGGCCCGGCGCAGCGGCCGTGAGGAGGCCCGCCGCCTCCGCCAGCGGGCGCGGCGGATCAAAAAGCTGCGGCGGATGCTGCCCGCGCTGCTGGCGGCGGCAATCCTGATTGCCGGGGCGGGGACCGTCCTGCTGGTCCGGATCCTGTGGAAAAACCTGGTTCCCTCCCAACCGGAGCCGCCGGCCCAGGAGGAGGTACCGCCGGCCGGGGACATTCCGGCCATACCGGAGGAGCTGGAGGAGGCACCGGAGCCGGAGGAGATTTTCCGGACCACGCCCGCCACGGTCGAGCTGCCGGACCGGGTGCTCAATCCGGACGGGACGCCCGGCCCGGACGAGACGCTCAACAGCGCCTACGCCATTCTCATCGACCTGGACGAGGGGACGGTGCTGGTGCAGCGGAACGGGCGGACGGTCATCCACCCCGCGTCCATGACGAAGATCATGACCATCCTGGTGGCGGCGGAGCACATCCTTAACTACGATGCCACAGCAACGGTCACCCAGGAAACCATTGATTACTGCATTGAGAACGACTGCTCCATCGCCGGATTCCAGGCGGGGGAGGAGGTCCCCATCATGGACCTGTTCTATGGGACCGTCCTGCCCTCCGGCGCGGACGCGGCGGTGACTCTGGCGGAATATGTGGCCGGCTCCCACGAGGCCTTCGTGGAGCTGATGAACCAGCAGGCGGAAAAGCTGGGCATCGCCGGTACGGCCCACTTCGCCAACTGCGTGGGCCTCTATGATGCGGGCAATATGTGCACAGTGTATGACATGGCCGTGATTTTGCAGGCCGCCATGGAAAATCCGCTGTGCAGCCAGGTCCTGGGCCTGAAGACCCGCGACATTCCGGCCAGCGAGCTGCACCCGGAGGGGATCAGCCTGTCGAACTGGTTCATCCGCCGCATAGAGGACCATATGCCTGCGGGCGTCGTGATACAGGGGGCCAAGACCGGCTATATCTCCCAGGCGGGCAGCTGCGCCGCCAGCATAGCGCAGGACGGTTCAGGGCGCAGGTGCCTTTGCGTCACAGCCATGGCGGGCAGCGCCTGGCAGTGCATTTTTGATCACGCGGCGCTCTATGAGCGCTACGGCTTCAATGCCCTGGACTGAGGCGGCGGAAAATTTTCCCTTGTCCTTTTTGCCGCCCTGTGTTATAGTGGTAGGAGCAAAAGCGATTGAAAAATACAAAAAAATACCGCCTCTTCATCGGCCCCCGGAGGGGAGAGAAGCGGCGGACAGGAAAGAGGCCAGAGTATGAAAAAACTTGGAGGAATATTCCTGACTGCGCTCTTTATGGCAGCGATGATCCTGCTGGGAGCGGCGGCTGGTCTGACCATATATGCCGCTATGAACGGCGAGGCCCCGTGGCAGCGGGCGGACAGCGCGGCGGCCGACGGAACCGGTCCCGCGGACAGCGCGGACAATGCGGACAGCGGGGACAGCCAGGGCGAGGAGCCCGGCGAGGCGGAGAAACCGGGGAGCGCATCCATACAGGAGGGCAGTCTCGGCAGCTCCTATGTGGCGATCAAGAGCGCGGCAGCCGCCGCAGACTATGAGGGCAAGCCCGCCGTTGTGGTGACGTATTCCTGGACCAACAACAGCGACAGTACCACCAGCGCCTACGCGGCCATCCAGGTGAAGGCATCTCAAAATGGCATAAAGCTGGACAGCGCGGTGGTGATCGATCCGGGGAAATTCGACTCCTCCAGCTATATGCAGCAGCTCCGGCCCGGCAGGGCCATCAATGTGCAGAGCGCGTTTCATCTCAAGAGCAAAACAGATCCCATTGCAGTAGAGATTTCAGAGCTGGGCAGCTCCTCCGGGGACACCGTGGTCATGGAGTTCGACCCGGCTGAGCTGGGCTGAAAGCGGGGCGGCAATCGTGAAAGCAGACGACAAGATGGAAAAGTCCTGGCAGAACAGCCGGTTTTATACCTGCGCCCTGTGGCTCCTGACGGTGTTCATGCTCCTGGGCGCACTGACGTTCTTCCCGTCGGCGTCCAGCGTGCTGATGCTCCTGTGCGCCCTGGTCGCCATGCCTGCAAAGCCGGTGCAGCGGCTGCTGGCCTCCTGGAGGCTGGGCGGTTCGGTGCGGTTTTTGCTGATGGCAGTGCTTTTCGTGCTGGCGACCGTGCTGGCCCCCGTCTGACCGGGCGGCAAAAGCCATCCGAAAAAGAGGAAAACCGGGGCGCCGCAGCCCCGGTTTTTTGCTGTTCTCCCGCGGCTATCGCCGCCCCCTCAGCTCGCTGAAAACGGCTGAGCTGAGAATCAGGACGGAACCGGCGATCCCCGCGGCGCTCATTTTTTCAGACAGGACCAGGGCGGACAGCGCCGCCGCCCCCGACAGGCTCAGCCAAAGGGCCTTCGTCCTCCCGACGCCCTGGAATACCGCGCCGCCCCTGCCCTTTGCCAGCAGGGACAGGAAGGCCGCGCCGATCACCCCCCTGGAGAAGGCGATCAGCCCGAAGGACAGGGGGATGGATTTCCGGAACAGGCCGATGGTCCCCCAGATGCCCATGGCGGCAATCAGCATGGCCAGGGAGCTACGGCTGTTTTGCTTCATGGGCTTTGGCCGGTCCGCCGCCGGCGCAGTTATACCGGTTCTGGGCCTCCTGGACGCTGTGGGTCATCAGGCAGAGGGCGGCGTCCACGGCCCGGCCCACCGCCTCGTCCACGGTTTTCTTCTCCGCCGGGGAAAACTTCCCAATGACCCAGTCCACCATTTCGTGCTCCGGGTGCTCCGGCGCGCCCACTCCCACCCGGATCCGGGGGAACTGGTCCGTCCCCAGGTGGGCGATGATATTTTTCAGGCCGTTGTGCCCCCCGGCGCTGCCCCCGGCCCGGACACGCAGCTTGCCCAGGGGCAGGGACACGTCGTCGGAGATGACCAGCACGCGGTCCGGCGGAATTTTGTGGAACCCCCCCGCCAGCTTCACCGCCTCGCCGCTCAGGTTCATATACGTCTGGGGCTTGATGACCAGCACCCGCTGCCCGCCGGCGCGGATCTCGCCGGCCAGGGCGCGGTAGCGGAGCCGGTTGATCTTCACGCCCTCCCGCCGGGCCAGCTCGTCCGCCGCCATAAAGCCGATATTGTGCCGGGTCCCCTCATATTCCCTGCCTGGATTCCCCAGGCACACCAGCAGCCAGTCCATTCTGCCACCGCCTCCGTTTCCTCATCAAAAAAGTGCCCGGCCGGGCACTTTTTTACCGTTAGATCCACAGCTTCGACACGGAAATCTCCTGATAGATCCGCTCGATCGCCTCCGCGAACATGGGCGCCACCGTCAGATAGCGAATCTTTTCGCTCAGCGCCGGGTCGACAGGCGCAATGGTGTCCAGGAAGGCCAGCTCCGTAATGGGGCTGGCGTTGATGCGCTCAATGGCCGGCCCCGACAAAACGGCGTGGGACGCGCAGGCGTACACGCTCTTCGCGCCGCCCACCTCCACGATGGCCTTTGCCGCGTTGCACAGGCTCCCCGCCGTGTCCACCATGTCGTCGAAGAGGATGCAGTCCTTGCCCTCCACGTCGCCGATGATGTTCATCACCTCGCACTGGTTGGCCTTCTGCCGCCGCTTGTCCACAATAGCCATGTTCATATGTAGCTTCTGGGCAAAGGACCGCGCCCGGGACACGGAGCCCACGTCCGGGGAGACCACCATCATGTCCTCGCATTTTTCCCCGAATTTCTTGGCATAATAGTCCACAAAAACAGGATTGCCATAAAGGTTATCCACCGGAATGTCAAAGAAGCCCTGGATCTGCGCCGCGTGGAGATCCATCGTCAGCACCCGGTCCGCCCCGGCGGCCACCAGCATGTTGGCCACCAGCTTGGAGGAGATGGGGTCCCTGGCCTTGGCCTTGCGGTCCTGCCGGGCGTAGCCGAAATAGGGGATCACCGCCGTCACCCGGCCTGCGGACGCCCGCTTCATGGCGTCGATCATCACCAGCAGCTCCATCAGATTGTCGTTGACCGGGCGGCTGGTGGACTGCACCAGAAACACGTCCGACCCGCGCACGGACTCATAAATGGAGGCGCATACCTCGCCGTCGGCAAAATGGCCGATTTCCGCGCTGCCCAGCTGGATGCCGATCAGCTTGCAGACGCTCTTCGCCAGGCCCACGTTGGCGTTGCCGCTGAAAACCTTCATGTCTTTTCCGTGAGATATCATTTCCAACACCCTCTTTTCGTCATGATAATGATTGTTTCGTTCCGTTGGATGGTGCTCTACTTCTTTTTGTGCATGTCCCGGCGCTTTTTCGCCCAGCCGGGCTTGTTCTCCTGCCGCACCCGGCCGATGGCCAGGGCGTCCGGCTCCACGTCCCCTGTCACGGTGGTGCCGGCGGCTATGTAGGCCCCGCTGCCCACGGTCACCGGCGGGATCAGATTCGTGTTGCAGCCGATAAACACGCCGTCCCCCACCACGGTGCGGTGCTTCCGGAAGCCGTCATAGTTGGACGTGATGGTGCCGCAGCCGAAGTTGACCCCCGCGCCGATGTCCGCGTCCCCCACATACGTCAGGTGGCTCATCTTTGTCCCCGGACCAAAGACGGCGTTTTTGACCTCCACATAGGCCCCCACCTTGCAGCCGTCCGCCACCTGGCACCGGGGCCGGACGTGGGCGTAGGGCCCCACGTGGACGTCCCTGCCCAAGACGCTCTCATGGACCTGGGAGGCGTTGACCACGCTGCCGTCCCCCACGATGGAGTCTACGAGCATCGCGTTGGGCCCGATCTCACAGCCGCTGCCGATGACCGTCCTGCCCCGCAGGATGGTGCCGGGCAGGATCAGCGTCCCCGCGCCGATGGTCACCCGCGGGTCGATGTACGTGCTGTCCGGGTCCAGGACGTTGACGCCGGTCTTCTGGTGATAGACGGCAATATCCTCCTTCACCGCCTGCTGCAGCCGGATCAGCTCTGTCACCGTGTGGAACGAGAGCATCATGCTCCCCACCGGCATCATGGCCTCATGGACCTCCTCGATCCAGCAGCCCCCGGCAAACTCCCCGATATCCCGCCGGTAGTCCTCCTCCGTGCCCACCGCGCAGGCCGCGTCCGCCGGGAAGCATGCCGCCGCCTCGTCGTGATACTCCGTGTCGCAGACAACATAGAACCGGTTGATGCCCTTTTCCGTCCAGGAGCGCATACACCACTCCAACACCGGGCAAAATAACGCATCCTGCAGCATCAGCGGCTTCCCGTTGTAGGTCGCGGCGGAGTCCTCGGTCAGAAACACCACGATACACTTTTTATCCACGAACTGTCTCCCCCTTCCTGTCTGAATTCACCTCTTATTATAGCAGAAGCGGCGGTTTATGCAAGGGGGATTTTTCAAAATTCGCCCCTTCCCCCCTGTTTTGTCACAGTCCGGCATTGAAGGGTGTCTTTGACAGGGAGTTATTGTGCAATATTTTGTTTTTCACAGAGAGAAAATCCGGCTGAAGAGGGGGGCGGGAGTGTGCAGAACAGAAAACTTACAAAAATATTGGAAGAAATTATGCAATAATGCTTGAATTTACCAGAGTTTTGTTTTACAATATTGCTGCTATAGTTTTATGGAAGCGGCTTGTCCGCTCAGCACAGACGCGGATGCGCCCCTGTGCCCGCGCCTCCAGGCCCTGCCCGGACCGCTGGCAGCGCATAGGCTGGCTGACTGGAATTACGCTTCGGAAAGGGGAGACTGAGGGAGAGGCCATGCTGAATATCGTGCTCGTGGAACCGGAGATCCCGCCAAACTGCGGCAATATCGCCAGGACCTGCGCCGCTACCGGCAGCAGGCTGCATCTGGTGGAGCCGCTGGGCTTCGATGTATCCGACAAGGCCGTCAAGCGCGCCGGTCTGGATTACTGGCATCTGGTGGAGGTCACGGTGTATTCCGGTCTGGACGATCTGTTCCGGCGCAGGCCGGAGGCGGCGGGGGATTTGTGGCTGGCCACCACCAAGGCCCCCAGGGATTACAGTCAGGCCCGTTTTTCTCCTGACTGCTGGCTCTTTTTCGGCAAGGAAACCAAGGGGCTGCCCCTGAATTTCCGGGAGCGGTTCCGGGACAGGTGCGTCCGGCTGCCCATGGTCAGCCAGGCCCGCAGCCTGAACCTGGCCAACAGCGCCGCTGTGCTGATCTATGAGGCGCTCCGGCAGAACGGCTTCCCAGGCCTGCTGGGAAGCGGCGAGATGTCGGAGGACGGACTGTGACGGGATGATTCCTTTTTAAATTTCATATGTGTAACGAACTCAAATCAATTTTTGAAAGGAGTTTTTTGAAAGGAATGAACTACAACAAGAAGACGGTCAAGGACATTGATGTGCAGGGCAAGAAGGTCCTGCTGCGCTGCGACTTCAACGTGCCCCAGGATAAGGCCACCGGCGCCATTACCGATGACAAGCGCATCCGCGCCGCGCTGCCCACCATTCAGTACCTGCTGGACCAGGGCGCTGCGGTCATCGCCTGCTCCCACCTGGGCAAACCCAAGAACGGTCCGGAGGCCAAGTTCAGCCTGGCCCCTGTGGCCCAGCGCCTGAGCGAGCTGCTGGACGGCAGGGAGGTCATCATGGCCGCCGACGTGGTGGGCGAGGACGCCAGGGCCAAGGCCGCCGCCCTCCGGCCCGGCCAGATCCTGCTGCTGGAGAACACCCGCTTTGAAAAGGGCGAGACCAAAAACGACCCGGAGCTGGCCAAGGCCATGGCCTCCATGGCGGAGGTGTATGTGTCCGACGCCTTCGGCGCGGTGCACCGGGCCCACGCCTCCACCGCGGGCGTGGCCGTCTATCTGCCCGCCGTGTCCGGCTTCCTCATTGAGAAGGAGCTGGAGATCATGGGCGGCGCGCTGGCCAATCCCAAGCGCCCCCTGGTGGCCATTCTGGGCGGCAGCAAAGTCTCCTCCAAGATCGGCGTCATCAACCACCTGCTGGACATTGCCAACGTCATTATCATCGGCGGCGGCATGGCCTACACCTTTGCCAAGGCCCAGGGCGGCAGCGTGGGCACCAGCCTGCTGGAGAGCGACTGGCTGGATTACTGCAACGACATGATCGCCAAGGCCAAGGAGAAGGGCGTGCAGCTGCTGCTGCCTGTGGACACCCTGTGCGCCAAGGAGTTCTCCGCCGACGCGGAGCCTGTGCTCCATGACACCATGTCCATTCCCGACGATATGATGGGCATGGACATCGGCCCGAAGACCGTGGAGGAATATGCCGCCGCCGTGAAGGGCGCGGGCACCGTCATCTGGAACGGCCCCATGGGCGTGTTCGAGTTCCCCAAATTCGCCGAGGGCACCCGCGCCATTGCCAAGGCTCTGGCGGATACAGACGCCATTACCATCATCGGCGGCGGCGACAGCGCCGCTGCGGTTGCCCAGATGGGCTTTGCTGACAAGATGACCCATATCTCCACCGGCGGCGGCGCTTCCCTGGAATTTTTGGAGGGTAAGGAGCTGCCCGGCGTAGCGTGCCTCTTGGACAAATAAACTGCATCAGATAAGCTGTTTAGGGCAAGGCCGGCGGGGCTCCCCCGCCGGACCCCTTACTTAAATAATTTATGATAAACAGGAGAAAACCGTTATGAACCGTAGATATCGTAAGACAATTATTGCCGGAAACTGGAAGATGAACAAGACCGCCAGCGAGACCAAGAAGTTCGCTGAGGACCTGAAGCTGATCCTGCCCCGGGCCAAGTGGTGCGAGGTCGTGGTCTGCGTGCCCTTCGTCAATATCCCCGCCGCCCTGAAGGCGTTCAAGGATATGCGGGTGGCCGTGGGCGCGGAGAACCTGTATTTTGAGCCCAGCGGAGCCTATACCGGCGAAGTGTCTGCGGATATGCTGAAGGATCTGGGCGTGAAGTATGTCATCATCGGCCACAGCGAGCGCCGCCAGTATTTCGGCGAAACCGATATCACTGTCAACAAGAAGGTCCACGCCGCTCTGGAGGCGGGGTTGCACCCCATCATCTGCGTGGGCGAGAGCCTGGAGCAGCGGGAGATGGGCGTGACCATGGAGCTGATCGCCCTGCAGGTGCGCTCCGCCCTGTCCAACGTCCCCGCGGAGAAGGTCCGCAAGTGCATCATCGCCTACGAGCCCATCTGGGCCATCGGCACCGGCCGCACCGCCACGGCGGAGCAGGCGGCTGAGGTCTGCACGGCTATCCGCGCCTCCATCCGGAACCTGTACGGCGCCCGGGTGGCCCGCTCCGTGACCATCCAGTACGGCGGGTCCATGAATCCCAAGAACGCGGCTGAGCTGCTGGCCCAGCCGGATGTGGACGGCGGCCTCATCGGCGGCGCTTCCCTGAAGCCGGACCAGTTTGTGGACATCATCAACGCCGCGAACCAAGAGTAATAGGCGTTTGCAGAGGACAGTACCCGCGCGCGGCGGGTACTGTGCTTTCCAAGAAGAAATATCTGCTGTTTCAGCAGAAATCGAGGTAAGTTATGAACAAGACACCAACCACTTTGATCATTATGGACGGCTTTGGCCTGCGCGGCAGCACGGAGGGCAACGCCGTGGTCCACGCGAAGACCCCTGTGCTGGATAAGCTCTTCGCCGAGTGCGCCAACACCACCCTCTCCGCCTCCGGGCTGGACGTGGGCCTCCCCGACGGGCAGATGGGCAACAGCGAGGTGGGGCACACCAACATCGGCGGCGGCCGTGTGGTCTTCCAGGACCTGCCCCGCATCACCCGCTCCATTGAGGACGGCAGCTTTTTTGCGAACCCGGCCTACTGCGCCGCCATGGACGCCTGTAAGGAGAAGGGCAGCAATCTGCACCTGTACGGCCTGCTCTCCGACGGCGGCGTCCACTCCCACAACACCCACCTCTGGGCCCTGCTGAAGATGGCCAAGGACAGAGGGCTGGAGCGGGTCTATATCCACGCCTTTCTGGATGGCCGCGATGTGTCCCCCACCAGCGGCAAGGGCTTTGTGGCGGAAACGGTGGAAAAGTGCAGAGAGATCGGTGTGGGCAAGATCGCCACGGTGATGGGCCGCTATTACGCCATGGACCGCGACAAGCGCTGGGAGCGGGTGGAGCAGGCCTATGACGCCATGGTCTACGGCCAGGGCATCCAGGAGCGGGACCCGGTGGAGGCGGTGGCCAAGTCCTACGCCCAGGGCGTGACGGATGAGTTCGTGGAGCCTGTGGTCTGCGACAGCGAGGGCGTGATCTCCGACAACGACAGCATCATCTTCTACAACTTCCGCCCCGACCGGGCGAGAGAGATCACCCGTGTCTTTGTGGACCCGGCCTTTGACGGCTTCAAGCGGGAATTCTTCCCGCTGACCTACGTGTGTACCACGGAGTACGACGCGACGATGCCCAATGTGCAGGTGGCCTATCCCCGGAACCTGGTGAAGAACGGCCTGGGCGAGTACCTGAGCAAGATGGGCATGACCCAGCTGCGGATCGCCGAGACGGAGAAGTACGCCCATGTGACCTTCTTCTTCAACGGCGGCTCGGAGGAGGTATTTCCCGGCGAGGACCGGGTGCTGGTGCCGTCTCCGAAGGTGGCGACCTATGACCTGCAGCCGGAGATGAGCGCGGTGGAGGTGACGGATCAGTGCGTGGAGCGGATCGAGTCCGGCGCGTATGACGTGATCATCCTGAACTTCGCCAACTGCGACATGGTGGGCCACACCGGCGTGTACGAGGCCGCCGTGAAGGCGGTGGAGACGGTGGACACCTGCGTGGGCCGGGTCGTGGAGGCCACCCGGGCCATGGGCGGCATCGCCATGGTGACGGCGGACCACGGGAACGCGGAGGAGATGCGCAAGGAGGACGGTTCCCCGATGACCGCGCATACGACGAATCTGGTGCCGTTCATTCTGGTCGGCGCGGACGCAAAGCTCCATCCGGGCAGGCTGGCGGATATTTCCCCCACCATTCTGGATATCATGGGCCTGGAGTGCCCGCCGGAAATGGACGGGAAGAGCCTGATCGAGTGATGCTGTAGGCGCACGGTACCGGCAAAGCTGCTCCAGTCAGGCAGAACACTTGACTGGGGCAGTTTCTTCTTGTCTCCTTCGGAGCGGACCGAAAATACAGGAGGATGCTCTATGAAAAAATTTCTCGCACTCATTTTGGCGCTCATGCTCTTGACCGCCAACGCAAGCGCCATTGACCTCTATGTGGATTTCGGGCGGCTGGACGCCCAGACGCCGCCAACGGTGGTCGATGGCCGGACGATGGTCCCTGTCCGTGCGATTTTTGAGGCCCTTGGCGCGGCGGTTGACTGGGATGCCGCCGCAAAAACGGCGACGGGAACCACCGCCGAGACGACCGTTGTGATGCAGATCGACAGTCAGACCGCATATGTCAACGGCGAGGCAAAGACGCTGGACGTTCCCGCCCAGCTGCTCAACGGCAGCACCATGGTCCCCGCCCGGTTCATTTCCGAAGCATTGGGCTGTGAGGTCACCTGGTACCAGCCGACACAGACAGCCGCCGTGATGTATCAGCTGAACGGCCGCCAGTTCTATGCCGCTGACGGCGAGGGCCTCTACCACTTTGATGCTGCGTGTCAGGGGAGATCTTACCGCCAGGCCGCTCTTGCAGAAGTGGTGGGGCGGAGTCTTCTGCCCTGTCCGGCGTGTATCCCCGCCGATATTGCGGTCATGCACGCCAACACCCCCGCGCCGGAACCCGATCCCTCCCCTGCCGAAACTCCCGCTGAAAAGGAGACGGCAGCGCCCGAAGCCGCGCAGGCTCCCGGCAGTACCGGCAGCAGCGGCGCAGGGGGCGGTTCCGTCGGAACTGGCAACAACTTCAACACCTATGATAATGCGTCCCAGCAGGATACCACCGCCTCCTATGTGTTGAATAAGAACAGCAAAAAATTCCACTATCCGTCCTGCCGTTCGGTGAAAAAGATCGCCCCCAAAAATTACGCGACGTCGAGCAGTGCACGGGATGTGCTGATTTCCCAGGGCTACAGTCCCTGTAAAATCTGTAATCCATAGGCAAGGCCGCGGATGGGAGCAGGCTGTCGTCCCTTCAAAATTCTTCAGGGAGCGGCAGCCTGCTTTTTGCTCCCCTGTTTCGCTGCCCGGCGCAGGGCGATCGCTGTTCCACAGGCTCCTGCCCAATGGACTCAGGACTTTGCGGCGCAGGGGGAAAAGCGGCGGATGCGCTGGAGCGCCTGCCTGAGCGCCTCCTCGGAGTTGGCGTAGGCGAGGCGCACATAGCCCTCCCCGCAGCTGCCGAAGCTGCTGCCGGGGATGACCACCACATGCTGCTGCTCCAGAAGGCGCTCACAAAATTCCAGCGAGGTCAGGCCGGTCCCCCGAATGTTGGGAAACGCATAGAAGGCCCCGTCCGGCCTCCGGCAGGCAATGCCGGGGATGGCGTTCAGCCCCTCCAGCAGCAAATCCCGTCTGGCCTCATATACCGCCCGCATCTGCCGGACATTCGGCATATGGCGGAACGCATATGCCGCCGCCGCCTGTCCCGCCGCGGGGGCGCAGGAGACCATGTTTTCCTGCAGCACCGTCATTTTTCGGATGATCTCCCTGGGCCCCGCCGCGAAGCCCACACGCCACCCGGTCATGGCGAAGGTCTTGGAGGTGCTGTTGACGATCACGGTGCGCTCCGCCATTTCCGGGATGGCCCCGATGCTGTGGAACCGCGCGCCGCCATAGAGCAGCTCGCAGTAGACCTCGTCGGAGAGCACCAGCAGGTCGTGGCGGCAGGCGATGCTGCCGATCGCCGCCAGCTCCTCCTCCGTCAGAACCATGCCGGTGGGATTGTTGGGCGAGTTGAGGATCAGGAGCTTTGTCCGGTCCGTGATGCGCCGCTCCAGCTCCTCCGGCTGGAGACGAAAATCCCGCTCCTCATATACCGGGACCCGCACCGGAACGCCGCCGGCCAGCCGGATCTGGGCGGCGTAGTTGACCCACTGGGGGTCCTGGATCAGCACCTCGCTGCCGGGGTCCACCAGGCATTGCAGCGCGGCAAAAACCGCCCCCATGCCGCCGCAGGTGATGATGATCTCCTCCGCCGGGTCCCGCCGGACCCCGTACCGCGCCAGATAGTCCGCCGCCGCCTCACGGGCCTCCGGCAGGCCCGCGTTGGGGGTATAATGGGTATATCCATCCCGCAGCGCCCTCTCCGCCGCCTCGATGATTTCCGGCGGCGTCGGGAAGTCCGGCTCGCCGATCCCCAGATGGATCGCGTCCGGATACTGGGCCGCCTTGTCAAAAAACGCCCGGATACCGCCCTGGGTCATTTCCGCCGCCCGTTTGCTCAGTCTCTGCTTCATGTCCGATCCTCCATCCGTTTTTTCGCAATTTTCGTTTGTACCGATGAGAAACACCCGCCACTTCCTGTTCCGCAGCGCAAGTGGCCGCAGAAAGGAGCGCAGCATGATTCACGCCGCCCTGATTGGGGCAGGTTATATTGCCCAAAACCACATTGACGCCTTTGCCCGTCTCCCCAACGCGCAGATTTCCGCGCTGATCTGCCGCACACGGGAGCGGGGGGAGGAGACCGCCCGCAGAATCGGTCCCCACTGCCGCTGGTATCCGTCGCTGGAGGCCGCCCGGGCCGGAGGGCCCCTGCAGGCGGCGGATATCTGTACCCCCAGCGATCTGCATGAACCGCTTGTCCTGGAGGCGGCCCGCGCCGGCTGCCACATCCTGTGCGAAAAGCCCGCCGCCCTCACCCTGGCGTCCTTTGAGCGCATGGACGCCGCCTGTGCCTCCAACGGCGTCCGCTGGATGACCGGGCAGGTCCTCCGCTGGTGGCCGGAGTACCGCGCCGTCGCCGATTGGATCCGCCAGGGCCGGCTGGGGGCGCTCCATATGGTCAGCCTGAAGCGGCTGGCCCGGCATCCCGCCTGGTCTGACTGGCACCGGGACCCGGCCCGCTCCGGCGGCGCGCTGTTCGACCTGGCCATCCATGACTACGACTATTTGTATAGCCTCTTCGGCCTCCCCCGCCAGGTCTGCGCCGCCGGCTGGAAAAGCCCCTCCGGCTGCTGGAATCACATCGCCGCGGTCTTCACCTGGGACAGCGGCGTCCGCGCCGTCTGCGAGACCTCCATGGAGATGACCGGCCCCTTCCCCTTTTCGGTGGAGTGCCGGGCCAGCGGGGATAGAGGCACCCTGGCATATACATCCGGCTCCGGTCAGAATCTCCATGATTTTGCCGCCGCCGCCCCGCTCCTCTGGTATCCCGAGGGCGCCCAGACCCCCTCGGCGCTTCCTGTCCCGCAGGCGGACATGTTCCGGGAGGAAATCGCGGCATTTCTCACCGCGCTGGCAGAGGGTACACCTATGCCGGTCCCGCCGGAGCAGACGCGGGCGGTCCTGCAGCTGGCCTGCGCCGTGGGCCGCTCCCTGGAGAGCGGCCTGCCCGTCACCATATCGTAAAGTAGCGGCAGGGAGGACAGACCGTCCTCCCTGCCGCTTGCTCAGGTCTGTCCGCCCAGCCAGCGGATGAGCTGGACCCAGAACTGTCCGTAGTACTCCCAGGGCTGAAAATACTCGGCCCAGTGGGGGGAGCAGTCGGTGGCAAAGGCGGCGGAGCGCCCCTGCCCATACGCCCAGGTGACCAGCAGAGGGGCCTCGATCTCATCATCGCCGATGGTGGCAAGCACCTGCGCCCCCTCCTTCGGCAGGATCTTGTTGAAGCCCTCAAATACGGGACACTCATCCCAGGGAATGCCCTTGAGAATGGGGTGGTCGGGGTCGGAGACCTTTGCCTTCACGCCTGCCGGCACCTCCACCCGGTCGTCCGCGCCCTTCAGGCAGTTGACCGGCAGCGCCTCCTCCACGGGGGTGTCATAATAGGCGCCGGTTCCGAAGCGACCGCTGAAGGAGGACCAGCCGCCGATCATCAGCAGTCCCCCGCCGTTGCGGCAGTAGTTGCGGATGGCGCGGAGCCGGTCGGTGCGGGGCAGGGGCGTCCCGGCGATCCAGAAGGGGTGGAGCGAGAGCACCTCCGCCTCACAGTCGCTGATAATAATGGCGTCATAGGCCGCCAGCTCCTCCTCCGTGCGGGGGAACTCACCGATGGCCTGGTCGTTGGTGAGGTGTTTGACTTCGATACCAGCGCCGGTCAGCGCATCGATCAATGGCTGCCCCCAGATGTGGTGGGAGACTCCTTTGACCTCCAGATTAAAGGGGGACGCAACAAAAAGAGGGCCAATCTTGGTACAGGCATCGCCGGCATACAGAACTTTCATGGTGGGTTCCTCCTCAAAAAGATGGTGTGAGACGGGGCTCACTGGAGGACAGTATAGCATCCCCCCGGCGGGATGTCAAACAAAAAATTTATTTTAGTACAAAAGATACTAATATTCTTTTTACAGAAAAAAGATATCCATTTCCTTTTCGCGGGAAATTATATCACGAAGCAGACCGGACACCTGGCGGCGTATGCCTGCAGGGATCCGGTCTGCTTCGTTCAGGATTCGCTGTTTTTTCGGGAGTCGTCCAGGTAGGCGTAAAAAGAATTGCGGGACACATCGAGGGCGGCGCACACCCGCTCCACAGACCGCTTGACCAAAAAGGCGCCGTGGTTGTCCAGATAGCGGATCGCCTCGATTTTTTCCCGCCGGGACATGCGGAAGCCTGGCTTTCCGATATAGGAGATGGTGTCGTTGATGATGGACTCCAGCACATCGCTGATATCATTGGAAAAGCACTCGTTTTCCTCCTTGCCGATATTCAGCTGTGCATCCAGCATATTCCGCATACAGAGCATGTCGCTGACGTCCAGATTGATGCACAGAGAGGAAACGATGGTCCCGTTCTCGTCCCGAAAATACGCGGAAGTGGTTTTGAGCGTGCGCCCGTCCTTGGTATGCGTCATATAGGTGCTGGAGTTGCTGTCGGGAGACAGCTCCTTCAGAGCCTTCAGCCCGGCGTTGGTCCCTGGGCCGCCCACCGTGCGGTTGGTAATGTGCCCGTTGGCAATGGCAACGATGGTGTGGTCATAGTCCTTCGTCAGGTCGTGGAAGACCACCTCGCAGGATGGGCCGAATTGATTTGCGATGCTGTCACAGAGCAGCTGGATATCTTTCAGAGTAAAGTTCAAGTGTCATCTCTCCCCTGCTGGTTAATGTCGAGGACATTCTATCATATCGAAATTGTGTTGTCAATTTCTGCATGAATGATTCCCCAAAAACGGCAAAAACTACAGAAAGCACCACGCATTTCTGACCGAAATTTGCTAAAACAGCACACATTGTCATAATGGAAAAATTTTGACCCTGAAATTGTGCATTTATACAAAAGTGAGATATTTTGTACTTACTTGGTATAAAAAATATAAAATTCTATTGCAAGGAAAAGGAGGACGTGTTATAATGCACATAGTCAAACGGACATTATCCAACATATACGGATAAAAACACCAAAATGCGAAAAGATACGGGAGGAAAACGTATGAAAAAGTTAAGGGTAGGCGTCATCGGCCTGGGATTTATCGGTGGACTGCACGCCCGGATTTGGGCGGAGAGCGATATCGCGGAGCTTGCCGCGGTGGCGGATGTCAACGGCGAGGCCGCGGCCAGGGCGGCGGCGCAGTACGGCTGCGCGAGCTACACAGACTATCATGAGCTGCTGCAGGACCCGGATATCGACGCGGTGGACATCTGCGTGCCGGAGGATTTCCACGTCGCCCCGGCAGTGGCGGCGGCGGTCGCCAAGAAGGCGATCCTGCTGGAAAAACCGATCGCAAAGACGGCAGCGGAGGCGGAGGAGATCCAAAAAGCTGCGCAGGACAACGGCGTGCGGCTGATGATCGCCCACATTCTGAAATTTGACCCCCGGTATGTCCAGCTCAGCGAGGCCATTCGCTCCGGGCACCTGGGGGAAATCTCCACGCTGGCCCTGAAGCGGACCAACTCCCAGGCCACGCCCAAGCGGCTGAGGGGAAAGGTCTCCTTCTTTTACTATATGGGCATCCACGATATCGAGTGGATGCTGGACTATAACCGGGCGGCCAGGCCTGTGCGGGTCTACTGCCAGGCCAGCTCTGTGGCCCTGAAGGGGCTGGATACGGACGCGGCGTTCCTGACGGTGACCTTTGACAACGGCTCTGTGGGCACGCTGGAGCTGAACTGGGCCTTCCCGGAGAACGGCATCTGCGGCTTTATGACGGCGGTGGAGGCCGTGGGGACAAAGGCGGCGGCCATGCTGAACGTGGACAACCAGGGGCTTCTGATTGCGGACGAGGCCAGCGTGGAGCTGCCGGACGCCCTCCACTGGCCGGTCTACAACGGACAGCTGCAGGGGGACCTGAAGGAGGAGCTGAACCACTTCGCCCGGGCCACCCTCAGCGGCGAGGCCTATCTGGTGGATACGGACAACGCCATCGCGGCGGTCAGAGTTGTGGAGGCGGCTATGGAGTCGATTCGGACGGGTATGCCGGTGCAGCTGTAAATGCGGCGGCGGAGAATGGAGGCAGAGCTTGAGACGAAAGGATAGGAGTACATGAGCAAGTCAACAACAGAGGGCGGCCAGCGCCGCCTGGTCCGGAATTTTGATATGCAGAAAGCGGTGCCCTATATCACGCTGCTGGTCCTGGTTGTGATCTTATCGCTGTATAACGAGCATTTTCTCCAGCTGTCCACCTTTCAGAACCTTCTGCAGAGTCAGGCGGCCACGGGGATCGTGGCGATCGGCGCGATGTGCGTCATCATCACCGGGGGAATCGATTTTACCACAGGCTACGGCCTGGCCACGGCGTCTGTGACAGCCGGCGTGCTGTATGTGCGTTCCGGGAACAACGCGGCGGTCCTGCTGCTGGCAGGCGTGGCCGTGGGGCTGCTGATCGGACTTTGCAACGGCCTGCTCATTACCAAATGGAAGCTCCCGCCCTTTATCGCCACCTTTGCGATGATGTCGGTCCTGCAGGGCATGGCGCTGCTGATCTCGGAGGGCCGGCAGTACCTCATCACGGACAAGGCGGCGCTGTGGGTGGGGCAGGGATATATTTTCGGCGTCATCCCGGTGCCCTTTGTCATCTTCCTGGCCATGTGCGCGGCAGGATACCTGCTACTGAACCGGACGAAGATGGGCGTCTATATCTACGCCATGGGGGGCAACGAGGAGGCCGCCGTGTACGCGGGCGTCAAGGTCAACCGCTATAAGCTGCTGGTGTATGTCTTTGCCGGCTTCTGCACCGGCGTGGCGTCCGTCATCACCACCACGCGCATTGCCCTCATTTCCGCCAGCGTCTCCGGGGACATCCTGATGGACGCGATTTCCGCGGTGGTCATCGGCGGCACCAGCGTCAGCGGCGGGAAGGGCGCCATCTCCGGCACCATAGCCGGCGTGCTGATTATGGGGCTGATCTCCGCGGCGCTGACCTATCTGAACGTGGACACGCTGCTGCGCAATGTGGTCAAGGGCGTGGTGATCATTCTGGCGCTGCTGCTGGACTTTGCCATGAACAAAAACAGAAGCGCGGCATAGCGCGGCGCGAGGACCGGTATTTCCCAAGGGGATTTCCTTGTGAAATAAAATAAAAAATGGAGGAAACTACAGATGAAGAAAAAATTGAGTATGCTCGTGGCCTGCGCGATGCTTCTGGCGCTTCTGGCGGCCTGCGGCGGCAACAACGGCGGCAGCAGCGCCAGCAACGGCGGCGGCAGCAGCGGCAGCAGCGCCAGCAACGGCGGCAGCAACGCACAGAGCGGCCAGGACAGCGGCAAGAGCGACGGCGACAAAATCGTCATCGGCGCGGCCTATTACGATCTGACAAACAACTTTTATGTCAACATGATGACCGCCGGCGAAGAGGCGGCAGAGGACTTCGGCGTGGAGGTGATCTTCAAGAGCGCGGAGGGCTCCCTGGACAGCGAAATCTCCATTATTGAGAATTTCATTGAGCAGGGCGTGGACTGCATTCTGGTGGACCCCATCGACGCGGCCGGCGTGGTGCCTGTTTTCCAGGAGGCCTATGAGGCCGGCATCCCCATTGTCAGCATCGGCAACTTTGTGGATACGGAGTTCAATTACAACGTGCTCTATAACGACTACGAGGACACCTACAAAATCGGCAAGTATGTGGCGGAGAAGATTGGCGGCGCAGGCGATGTGGCCCTTATCTACGGCAACTCCGGCAACTATGTATCCGACCAGCGGCAGGCCGGCTTTGAGGCGGCTATGGCGGAATATCCCGATATCAGCCTGGTCTCCCAGCCCGCGGACTTCGACGCCACCAAGGGCATGACAGTGGCCGGGGACCTGATGAACGCCAACCCGGAGCTGAAGGCCATCCACAGCGTCTCCGACGGCGTCAGCTACGGCGTCCTGCAGGCGATGCAGTCCGCCGGCAAGGCCGACAGCATTATGCTGACCTCCTACGACGGCGAGCAGGAGGCCAGCGACTTGGTCAGCAGCGGCGACATCGAGATGACCCTGCTGACCGGCTCGAAGCGTGTGGGCTACTGGAGCGTGAAGATCGGCGCGCAGCTGGCTCGCGGCGAGGACCTGCCCCAGAAGAACTATATGCCCACCTATTTTGTGATGGGTGAGGAAGCTGAAAAAATGATGGTGGAAAAGGGCATCGTCGAGGCGGAGCGCATCCTTGGGCCTGCGGAGGGCCGGGAAATGTTCGACGGCTACCGCGCCGACCTGGGCCCGGACGCAGACTGATACATCCTGAAGCGCTCTCTTTGCATTTGAAATTATCCGATGTGCCGGCGAAAGCCGGCACATCGGATAAAGAGCGGAAAACAGGGCGGGGAGCAACACATGACGGGAGGAATCCATCCAAATGAAGCAAGGAGAAAAGAAAAACCTGCGTGCAAACAGCCTGCGATATACGATCCTGTTGGGAATTATCATAGTATTGATTGTGATTTTCTCCCTGGCTTCGCCTCAATTTCTCAGGCTTTCCACAATGATGAACATTATCCGGCAGTCGGCTGCGCTGTCCATCTGCTCCATCGGCATGACGCTCATCATTCTCACCGGCGGCATCGATCTCTCGGCGGGCTCGGTGATCGCCCTGGCACCGGCGGTGGGCGCGCTGATGATCCAGGCCGCCGGCGGCAGCGCCAATCCGGTACAGGCGGTCATGGCCGGCTTTCTGGGGACGCTGCTGGCGGCTGCCGCCGTCGGGCTGGTCAACGGCGTCCTGGTGGGCGTGTGCCACATCAGCGCCTTTATGGCCACCCTGGCCACCCAGTTCGCGGCCCGCGGCCTCACGCTGAAGCTGACCAACGCCAACCGCATCGTCATTGACTCGGCTCTCTACAACTACCTGGGACAGGGCACGCTGTTCACCATCGGCAGGGCAAAGGTACCGTTCTCGATCCTGTTCGTGGCGCTGTCCTTTGCGCTGGCGTACTTTGTCTTCAACAAGACGGCCATCGGACGCAGGACCTACGCCCTGGGCGGCAACGCGGTGGCCTCCCGGGCGGCGGGAATCCGGGTGGAGCGGCAGACCATCCTGGTCTACACGCTGGCGGCCCTGACGTATGCGGTGGGGTCCGTCATTACGGCGGGGCGGGCCACCTCGGCCCAGCCCCTCTCCGGTCAGGGGTTCGAGTTTGAGGTCATCACGGCGGTGGTCATCGGCGGCACCAGCCTGGCCGGCGGCGTGGGCACCATCAGCGGCACCATGCTGGGCGTGGTGCTGGTGGGCATCATCACCACGGGGCTGGGCATGGTGGATGTGCAGCCCTATGTCAACTACTGCGTCAAGGGCGGGCTGATCCTGGCGGCGGTGCTGCTGGACATGAACCTGGGCAGGCTCAGCGCCCGCAGGGACGCCAAGGCCCAGCTGGACAAGGCGCCGGAGGCGCCGGAGCACGGGGAGAACCAGGCGGTGGCGGCCATCATCGCCGAGAACCGGCAGACCTCCCTGAAGCTGGAGCATATCACCAAGACCTTCCCCGGCGTCAAGGCCCTGGACGACGTCTCCCTGGAGATCAAGCGGGGCAAGGTCCACGCGCTGATGGGGGAGAACGGCGCGGGCAAGTCCACCCTGATGAAGGTCCTCTCCGGCGTATACAGCAAGGACGGCGGCTCCATCACGGTGGACGGCCACCCCATTGCCATCCACTCCCCGGTGGACTCGGTGGGCATGGGCATCGCCGTCATCTACCAGGAGCTGGCCATCGTGCCGGAGCTGCCGGTGGTGCAGAATATCTTCATCGGCAAGGAGCTGACAGGCCGGCTGCTGCTGGACCTGAAGCAGATGACGGCCCGCGCCGGCCAGCTGCTGTCCCGCTTCGGCCTGCACATCAACGCCAGCCGGCGGGCAAAGGCGTACACGGTGGGCCAGCTGCAGATGGTGGAGATCGCGAAGGCCATTGACTCCAACGCCTGGGTGGTGGTGATGGACGAGCCCACCGCCGCCATTACGGAGGCGGACAAGGAGCGGCTGTTCGAGGTCATCCGGGAGCTGAAGGCAAAGGGGATCGCCATTGTGTATATCTCCCACCGCCTGTCGGAGATTTTTGAGATCGCGGACGAGGTCTCCGTGCTGCGGGACGGCCGCCTGGTGTCCACCCAGGACATCCGGGATGTCACCGAGGCCAGCCTCATCAAGAACATGGTGGGACACGAGGTCAACGACATCTTTGACCGGGACAAGACCGCCTCGGACGACCACCCGGTGGTGCTGGAGGTCCGCAACCTGTACCGCAAGGGCGTGTTTGCGCCCATCAGCTTCCAGGTCCGCGCCGGCGAGGTGCTGGGCTTCAGCGGCCTCATCGGCGCAGGGCGGACGGAGATCATGCGGTGCATTTTCGGCCTGGACAAACCGGACGGCGGCGAGATCTATCTGAACGGTGAGCGGCTGCACATCCGCAGCGCGGTGGACGCCATCCGGGCGGGAATCTGCCTGGTGTCGGAGGACCGGCGGAAGGAGGGGATCGTCCCGGCCATGAGCGTCCGGGAGAATATCACGCTGCCCTCTCTGGACCGGCTCAGCAGCGCAGGCGTCATCGACCGGAAACGGGAGCGGGAGATCTGCGGCAGCTATATAGAGAGCCTGTCCATCAAGACGCCCTCGCCGGAGCAGCACATCGGCAACCTGTCCGGCGGCAACCAGCAGAAGTGCTGTCTGGCCAAGTGGCTGGCCCGGTCGCCCAAGCTGATCATCCTGGACGAGCCCACCCGCGGCATCGACGTGGGCGCGAAGGCGGAGATCCACGACCTGATCGACAATCTGACCAAGCAGGGCATGGCCGTGGTGATGATCTCCTCGGAGCTGCCGGAGATCATGGGGGCCAGCGACCGGATCATTGTCCTGTACGAGGGCCGGAAAATGGCGGAATTCAACTGCGTCACGGAGGACATCACCCAGGAGAAGCTGATGGAGACCGCCTCCGGCATAGCGGTGGGCGCGTGACGGGAGAGGAGGAGCAGTATGACCTATCAGCTGGTGTGCTCCCGCTGCGGGAGCGCTGCGGAGCGGGAGCCCGCCTATAAGTGTACGCGGTGCGGCGGCATCCTGACATTTCACTACGGCTTCCGGCCCGGGGACTACCGGGTGGAGCCGGAGAAGCCCGGCATTTTTCGCTTTTCCTCCGTTCTGCCGGTCCAGAACGTCCGCCCCGCCGAATCCCTGGGGGAGGGCGGCACGCCCCTGCTCCCCTCGGCGGCGGTGGGGCCGGCCAATGGGCTGGAGCGGGTGTATTTCAAGCTGGACAGCCTCAATCCCTCCGGCTCCTTCAAGGACCGGGCCCTGGCGGTGGCGATGAACTGCGTCAACCGGTTCGGCCTGAAAAAGATGATCATTGCCTCCTCAGGCAATGCCAGCGCAGCGGCCGCCGCCTACGCGGCCCGCGCCGGGGTGGAGCTGATCGCAGTGGTGCCGGATTCCACGCCGGCAAATAAAACCAGGCAGGCCATGTGCCACGGAGCCCAGGTGGTGAAGGTGCCGGGCAACTACAGCCGCTCCTACGCGCTCTGCCGGGAGATGGCGGAGACATACGGCTGGTTCGACATGACCACCACCTTCATCAATCCCTACGCCAGGGAGGGCTATAAGACCATCGGGTACGAAATTTTCGAGCAGCTGGGCCGCCGCGTCCCGGACGCCATCGTCCTCCCCACCGGCGCGGGACCCATTTTGGCGGCGGTCTGGCAGGCCTTTGTGGAGCTGGAGCAGCTGGGTCTGGCGGAGCGCATGCCGAAGCTGGTGTGTGTCCAGGCCAAAAACTGCGGCCCCATCGCCGGGGCGTTCCTCCGGAATGCCGGGCAGGTGGAGCCCTGCGCGGACGCGCAGCCCACGCTGGCCTCCGGGATCAACGACAGCCTGATGGGCTACGCCGACGACGGGGACTATACCCTGGCCTGCATCCGCCGTAGCGGCGGGACGGCGCTTCTGCTGGACGAGGAGGAGATCCGGCAGTCCGTACGCCAGCTGTGCCGGGAGGGCGTGTTTGCGGAGCCCGCCGGGGCGGTGTCCGCCGCCGCCATTGCGCGCCTTGCAAGATCCGGCTTCCTGCAGAAAACGGACACGGTGGTGGGCGTGGTGACCGGCCATGGACTGAAAAATCCGCTGGAGCTGGAGGCCGGCATCCCCACCGCCGCCTCGGCGGCAGAGCTGGCCCGCATCCTGGAGGAGGGATAGAAAATGCTGCTCTATTGGTATGAGACCACTGCCGCGGACTTTGCCTTTGCGGACGCGGTGGGGGTGCTGAGCATCGGCTCCTGCGAACAGCACGGGGACTATCTGCCGGTGGGGACGGACGGCCTCATCGGCTGGCGGCTGGTACAGGCGGCGGCGGAGCGGGCGGAGAGTCCGGTGCTGCTGCTGCCGCCCCAGCAGGTGGGGTATTCCCCCCACCACCGGGCCTTTCCCGGCTGTCTGACGCTGAGCCAGGAGACCATGTTCCGGTATCTGCTGGAGCTGTGCCAATGCGCCTTTGACAACGGCCTTACAAGGCTGCTGCTGGTCAATTCCCACGGCGGGAACCAGAGCTGCCTGCAGACGGTGGTCAACGAGCTGGGGGCGCGGTACGATTACCGCCCGCTGCTGGTGCGCTACTGGGACCTGATCGCGGACACGGCGGCAGAACGCCGCTCCTCCGGCAGCGGCGGCATGGGCCACGCAGGGGAGTTTGAGACGTCGGTGATGCAGTACCTGTATCCGGAGCTGGTGCGTCCGGAGCGCTTTGGACAGCGGCCTGCGGCGGCGGGGAACCGGTATCACAGCCCGGACCTGTTCGCCAGAAACGCGGTCTATCAGTACAAGCCCTTTCAGGAGTACGACCGGCGGGGGAACGTCGGACAGCCCCAGCTGGCCAGCGCGGAGAAGGGGGAGGCCTTCTTCCTGGCAGCCGCGGACCAGCTGGCGAAGCTGATCGATTTCTACCGGCACAACCGGTTTTAGTGTATTCCGTCCAATGCAAAAAAGGAGAGTGGACAATGTTATTTAAAATGTATATCAACGGCGCGTGGCACGAGGGCGCCGGAGAGCGCAGGGACGTGGTCAGCCCCATCAACGGCGAGGTCCTGGGGCAGCTGTGCATGGGCTCCGCCGCTGACGTGGACCTGGCGGTCCGGGGCGCTGTGAAGGCCCTGGAGCAGCTGAGCAATATGACCGTCTTCCAGCGCGCGGAGCTGCTGTACCGGATTTCCGACGCCATTCTGGCCCGGAAGGAGCAGCTGGCGGAGCTGCTGGTCCGGGAGCACGGGAAAATCTATGCGGAGGCCCTGGGCGAGGTGTGCGGCAGCGCGGGCGCGTTCCGGGAGTGCGGCGACCAGATCAAATGGCTGCCGTCGGAAATCGTCCCCTGCCGGGAGGGAGAGCGGCTGTGTATGGTCCTGCGCAGGCCGAAGGGCGTGTTCGGGATTATCACCCCCTGGAACTTCCCGCTGGGGACGCCCTCCATGTACTATCTGGCCCCCGGCCTGGCGGCAGGCTGCCCGATGGTCTGGAACCCGGCCACCTCCACGGCGGCGGTTGCCAGCGCGTTTATGCAGTGCTTTGCGGATGCGGAGGTCCCGGCGGGATTTGTCTCCCTGGTCATCGGAAAGGGCTCCGTTGTGGGCGACGCGCTGTCGGTCCACCCCCAGGTGGCGGGCATCGGCTTTACCGGCTCCACCGCCACCGGCAACACCATCTGCTCCCGGGCCCAGTCCAAGCACACCCAGATGGAGCTGGGCGGCAACGGCCCCTGCATCGTGCTCAAGGACGCCGACCTGGATCTGGCGGCGGACAAGCTGATGGCCGGGAGCTTTACCAACGCCGGCCAGATCTGTACCAGCACGGAGCGGGTGCTGGTGGACAACGCCGTGGCGGATTTGCTGGTGTACAAGATCAAGAGCCGTATGGACCGCTACGTCCTGGGCGACCCCTTCCAGGCGGGGGTGACGGTGGGACCCATGCACGCGCAGGACACCATTGAGACGGTCCTCCGGCACATCGACGACGCGGCTGCCAAGGGCGCGGAGGTTGTCTGCGGCGGCGGCCGGGCCCCCGGTATGCCCACGGACCACTATATCCAGCCGACGGTTCTGGACCATGTGCGCCGGGACGCGCTGGTGAACGTGGAGGAGACCTTCGGGCCGGTGCTGCCGCTGGTGCGGTTCCGGGACGAGTCGGAAATTCCCGCCATCATCCGCGACAGCCCCTACCGGCTGTTCAGCGCGATCTTTACCCGCGACGTGGACAAGGCCCTGACCATGGCCCAGAGCTGCGATTTCAACTTCGGCTGCGTCAATATCAACGAGGGCAGCAGCTTCTGGGACACCATGCTGCCCGCCGGCGGCGGCGGAGGCAGCGCCAGCGGCCATGGCCGCAGCGGCGGAAAATACTCCATCGCCGACTTCAGCGAGGAGCGGCTGGTGGCGGTGAACCTGCGGACCGGGCGCAGATAGGGGCGGCTGGGATGGATGAGAGGAGCAGCCGCCTGCTGGAGGAATGCCGCCGGGATGCGGTGGCGTGGACAGGCCAGCTGGTGCGGCTCAACAGCGAAAATCCGCCGGGCGGCGAGCTGGCCTGCGCCCGGCGCTGCGGGGAGATCCTGACAGAGCTGGGCATGGACGTGACCATCGACGAATTCGCCCCCGGCAGGGCCAATGTGACCGCCTTTGCCGGGGAGCGGGAGCGGCTGGGGAGCGTCTGGAACGGTCACCTGGATACTGTCCCGGCCAAGGACGGCTGGGAGGACCCGCCCTTCGGCGCTGTGGTCCGGGACGGCTCCCTCTGGGGGCGGGGCTCGGCAGACATGAAGTCCGGCTGCGCGGCGATGATGGCCGCGGCAAAGTATATCCTGCGCTCTGGCGCACAGCTGCGGCGGGGCCTCGCCCTGACCCTGGTGGCGGATGAGGAGTGCGTCAACCAGGGGGCCCTGCGCCTGCGGCAGACAACGCCGCTGACTGCGGCGGCCTGCGTGGTCTGTGAGCCGACCCGGCTGCAGGTCCACTACGGGAACCGGGGCTTTACGTCCTACTATGTCCGGACCTATGGCCGGTCCTGCCACGGCTGCGAGCCCTGGAAGGGGGTCAACGCCATTTACAAAATGGCCCATGCGCTGGTGAAGCTGGAGCGGTTCGCGGCGGCGTTCTCCGACCGGACCAATCCCCAGCTGGGCCGGGCGACCATGTCCGTGGGGACCATCCGCGGCGGAAGCAGCCTGAATACCGTGCCCGACTTCTGCGAAGTGGAAGTGGAGGCCCGTGTGTTTCCCGGAATGCGGGCGGAGGATATTTGCCGGGAGCTGCAGGCGCTGCTGGGCGGCGAGGCGGAGGTCTCGGTGCGCTCGGAGCTGCCCGCCAGCCTGGCGGCGCTGGACAGCCCCATTGTCCGCACAGCCAGCCGCTGCGTGGAGCGCGTGACAGGACAGAAGGCCGTGGTCACGAAATTCCCGGCCTGTTCGGAGGCGTCGTTCTTTTCCAAGGGATACGGCATCCCGACGGTCCTGCTGGGGCCGGGAGATATCGGCTGCGCCCACAAGGCCAATGAGCATGTGGCTGTGGAGGAGATCCGGCAGGCGGTTGCGATTTACGCCATGCTGATGGAGGCATACTCTGTCAAGGAAAAAACAGAAAGAGGGAACAATTGATGAACATAGTTGAAAAAAACCTGCGGGAGCTGAACATTACGCTGCCGGACTGCCCCACGCCTGTTGCCGCCTACGTGCCCGCGGTCCGGGTCGGGAACTTTGTTTTCGCCTCCGGGCAGACGCCCATTGCCGGCGGCAATCTGGTGTACAAGGGGAAGCTGGGACAGGACCTGGGCATTGAGGAGGGCTACGAGGCCGCAAGGCTGGCGGCGATCCGCGTCATTGCGGAGCTGAAGAGCGTTGTGGGGGACCTGGACCGGATCGCGCGGATCGTGAAGGTGACGGGCTATGTCAACAGCGCGCCGGACTTCGGCGACCAGCCCAAAGTGGTCAACGGCGCCTCCGAGCTGTTCCGGAGCGTTTTCGGCGAAAAGGGGGACCACGCCCGCATCGCCTTCGGAACAGGCGCGCTGCCGGACAACGCTGCGGTGGAGATCGACGTGATCGCCTATGTGGAGGATTGAGGCGGATACGGGATAGGGCGCAGGCGCTGCCAATGGACAGCGCGGGGCTTTTGTTGGCAAATATAGAGAAAAAGGGCTTGTCATCATAACAGGAACGTGCTATGATAGGGTAGTTGAGGCAAATGAACACGAGCAGGCCGCGAGGAATGTCCCCCACGGCCTTTGCAGAAGACCGCAGCGCCTACCAATAGCATTTGCTGCGCCAATCTCCCATATAGCGGACCTGTGTGTTTTTTAGAGGGGATTTGTGTTTGAACATATGCGGTGTAGGGTGATTCTACCCTGCACCGCTTTGTTTGTCTCGGCGGGAACATATTTTAAAGGAGAGAGAGGGAAATCTATGGGAAAACAACGTTTGTCCCAACGGGTTCTGTCGCTGCTGCTGGCGTGCGTCATGCTCCTGACCTGCGCGCCCACAGCCTTCGCGGAATCCACGGAGGCCGCCCTGATGCGGCTGATGAAGACGGAGGGTACCGTCTCCGTCACCAACAGCAAGGGCCGCAGCGTCACGGTCCGGGACGACATGCGCCTGAACAGCGGCTACGGTCTGGAGACGGAGGAGGCCAGCTACGCCTGGATCAATCTGGACGACGCTAAGCTGGTCAAAATGGACGCCGTCAGCGAAATCAGCATCCGCAAGAGCGGCAAAAAGCTGGACATCCTCCTGGATTCCGGCAACCTGTTCTTTAACGTCAGCAAGCCATTGGAGGAGGAAGAGACGTTCAATATCCGCACCTCCACGATGGCCGTCGGCATCCGGGGGACCTGCGGCTGGGTGAAGGTCATCGACCAGTGGACCAGTGTGCTGTATGTCCTGGAGGGTACTGTGACAGTCACCGTCACCGACCCGGTGACCGGGGAGACCAAGACGGAGACCGTCAAGGGCGGCGAGACCGTCACCTGTAAGGTCTATCCCCAGGATACTCAGGGCAGCAAGTGCGATATCATCCGCCAGACCTTTACTGTCAGCGACATTGACGGCTTCGTGCTGGTGGAGCTTGTCAAGGACGGCGACCTGTGTGATAAAATCTACGAGGACTCCGGTCTGGACATCCGCAACTCCGGCATAAACGCGGAGGAGAAGCTGAAGGAGGACCAGCAGGAGGTCCATGAGAAGCTGGAGGAGATCAACAAGAGGCTGGAAGAGCAGGAGCACAACATCTCCAAAGACCTCGTGTGGAGCAGCCCGATACCGGACGGGACGGAGACGTCTGAAAGCTCCGACGGTGACAGCACACCCGTGGCGTCCATAACCAACCAGGAGCTGGTCATGCCCCAGACCGACGATACCGTCAACGACTATTTGAGCCGGAGCGACGTCAGCGGCGTCACGCTGCTGCCGGGAACTGCAAAGGCCAGCACGATCGACATGCTTGAAGTGGACAGCGGCATCACCGTGCCCGCCGGGAAGACGCTCACGCTGCGCACCGGCGTGCGGATGGAGGTTCTGTCCGGCCAGACCGTGGCCCTGGGGAACAACGCCCATATCACCATCGGCGGCGCGTTTATCTCGGCGGGATATCTGACCGGGGCTACCGGCGCGACGGTGAAGGCCACCGGGATCGAGAGCAGCGTCCCCCTGGAGGACTGGAAGCAGTCCGACGCCACCGACGGCGCGGGGTACTACACCTTGACCTACAGCCCCAAGGGTGTGTATACCGTCACCTTTAACGCCAACGGCGGCAGCGTCTCCCCCGCCCAGATGCAGACGGGCCGGGACAGCCGCCTGACCAGCCTGCCCACGCCCACCCGGGCCGGGTGCACATTTGACGGCTGGTTCACTGCCCCGGAGGGCGGCGAACAGATTACCACCGCTTACGTGTTCAGCGGGGACACCACCGTGTACGCCCACTGGACGGAGAATGCAGTTGTCAAGCACACCATCACGATTGACTTGTGCGGAGGCAGCATACGTGGTTTTGGACGCGCTGACTTTGAAGTCGAAGATGGTACGACTCTCCGTGACGTCTTGAGCGCTATTCCATTTTCGGGTGGAAGTCCTATCCGCGAGGAGTATAGCTTTGCCGGGTGGAACACTGCTGCGGACGGTTCCGGTGTTACCATTACCGAAGATATGCCGGTTGTGGGGTATAGTGTGATCTATGCCCAGTGGACAGCGAATAGACCCACCCCCACGGCTTACACAGTCACCTTTAACGCTAACGGCGGCACCGTCACGCCCACGACTGCCACCACCGGGATGGACGGCAAGCTCGCCAGTCTGCCCACCCCCACCCGGACAGGCTTCACCTTCAACGGCTGGTTCACGGCGGCTACTGGTGGTACGCAGGTGATTGACAGTACCGTGTTTACGCAGGACACCACGGTGTATGCCCAGTGGACGGCGGAGAGTACCGGCAGCGTGACTTGGCGATATGATACGGCCACCAAAACGCTGTATATTGAGGGCAGTGGGAAGATGGTGTCAGTGGAGGGGTATGACAGCAATGCCTGGCCCCTGGACGGCAGTCGTTGGCCCTGGTACAGCGTTGCAAGCGGTATAACGACAGCTATTATCGGCAACGGTATCACCACTATTGATATTCGTGCGTTCTTTAACTGCACTAGTTTGACCAGTGTGACGATCCCCAACAGCGTCACCACCATTGACGGCTATGCGTTTGATGGCTGCCGCAGTTTGACCAGTGTGACGATACCCAACAGTGTCGCCACCATTGGCAGCAATGCGTTCAATGGCTGCCGCAGTTTGACCAGTGTGGCGATACCCAGTCGCGTCACCACCATTGGCGATGGTGCGTTCGGTGGCTGCAGTGGTTTGACCAGCGTGACGATACCCGGTCGCGTCACCACCATTGGCGATAGTGCGTTCGCTGGCTGCAGCAGTTTGACCAGCGTGACGATCCCCAACAGCGTCACCACCATTGGCAGGCATGCGTTTAATGGCTGCACCGGTTTGACCAGCATGACGATCCCTGAAAGCGTCACTTCCATTGACTCTGGTACCTTTGCTAACTGCAGCAGTTTGACCAGCGTGACAATCCCCGACAGCGTCACTTCCATTAGCGACTTTGCGTTTGCTGCCAGTTTGACCGATGTCTATTACGGCGGTACGAAAGCCCAATGGAGCGCAATAACCATTGCAGACAACAATGACTACCTGCTCAACGCCACCATCCACTGTACGGACGGAGATATCACGCCGGGCGGCGAGACCTCCGGCGTGACCTGGAGCTACGATTCCGCAACCAAGACGCTGTATATCAAGGGCAGCGGGCCGATGGAGGATTATGCTTCGGATAACAGCAGTTCCGCAAACCTGATCAGGCCCTGGAAAGAGTATGTTTCTGAAATAGAAAATTTAGTGATTGACAATGGCATCACCACCATTGGCGATATGGCATTTGCCTCTGTCAAGGGCCTGACAAGCGTGACCATTCCTGACAGCGTCATTAGCATTGGCAGCAGCGCATTTGCTGCGAGTGGTCTGAGTGGCACAATAACAATTCCCAACAGCGTCACAACCATTAAAGCCGCTGCATTCTATAACTGTAACAGCATGAACGGCGTCTTGACAATCCCCGATAGCGTCACTACTATCGGCAGCAATGCTTTTGATAATACTGGCTTGTCAGGTACTCTGACGATCCCCGGCAGCGTCACCAGCATTGGCCTCTATGCCCTCAACGCCGAGTTTACAGATGTCTATTATGCTGGTACAGAGGCGCAGTGGAACAATATAACACTGGGGAACTCTGTTATCCCCAGCACCGCCACCATGCACTACAACTCCACCGCCCGTTCCGCTGTGAGCTACACCACTCCGTCTATCTACACGGACGTCCCGGCGGGCGCATCCTATGCGGAGGCAGTGCAATACTGCAAGGACAACAACCTGATGGACGGCACCAGCGCGGATAAATTCTCCCCGGACGGCACCCTGACCCGTGCCATGATGGTCACCGTCCTCCACCGCTTGGCAGGCAAGCCCCATGCCTACGCGACAGCCAGCTTCGCCGACGTGGCCCCCAACAAGTGGTACTCGGACGCCATCTCCTGGGCCAGCGGCAAGGGCATCGTCAACGGCTACAATCCCACCACCTTCGGCGCCAACGACCCGGTGACCCACGAGCAGGTGGGGCTGATCCTCCAGCGCTACAGCGGCGACCAGAGTATCCAGGTCACCGGCGGGGAGTCCCCCAAGACCCCGGCCACACGGGCGGAGGTGGCGGTCACCCTCATGAACTACGCCAAGGGCCGCAAGCCCGGCACCCTCTCTGACGCCAGCGCCATCGACGTCATGTGCGCCCCCAGCGGCATTGCCCTGGACAAGGACGGCAGTCTCCTGGTGACGGACGTCTACGGCAAGCAGCTCTGGAAGGTGCAGAACCGGAACGGCACAGCCTACGCCGGCGGCGCGACGGTGATTGACCTCTACGGCCAGCCAATGGGCGGTTATAACGACGCCAGCCTGCAAGGCAGCTATTTCAAAGAACCCTGGGCTATCGCGCCGTTCCTGGATGGCTGGGCAGTCAGCGACACGGCCAACAACGTGGTCCGGCTGGTCAGCGGCGGTAGCGTCCGGACCCTCAACGGGGCCACCCGCGAGAAATTAAAGGTCACTGACCTTGGCGTGGCGTTCGACGGCCCCACGGGCCTCGCCTCCGACGAGGACGGCAACCTGTATGTCTCCGACACCGGCAGCGGTGCGGTCCGGCGGATCAACCCCAAGGGCGGCGTGATGACGGTCGCAAAGAACCTGTCCGAGCCCACGGGCCTGTGCTGGAAGGACGGCGTGCTGTACATCGCGGAGACCGGCAAGAACCGAATCCTGAAGCTGACCAACGGCAAGACCAGCACCCTGGCCGGAAACGGCATCGAGGGTCTGACCGACGGCATCGGCTCTGAGTCGTCCTTCTCCGCGCCCCAGGGCGTGGCCGTGGGCGACGACGGCACAGTGTACGTAGCGGATACCGGCAACGGGGCCGTCCGGCAAATCAAGGGCGGCACTGTGACCACCCTGGCGGTCCGTGACCCGGAGCAGCTCAGCGGCGGACTGATGTCCCCGGTTGGCCTGCTGGCCCGGGGGAACAGCCTGTATATCTGCGATAC
>CAJTPV010000023.1:48651-50363 GCA_910578505.1 uncultured Oscillospiraceae bacterium
CTGATGTCCCCGGTTGGCCTGCTGGCCCGGGGGAACAGCCTGTATATCTGCGATACATTCGCAAGGAAGATCTTTGTCTACCAGCTGGGCTGATAGGATACTGCAAAGCAGAGGGGACGGCTCACGCCATCCCCTCTGCAGCATTTTCAAATATGCCAGTATGCCAACCCACTCAAGAAACCTTTTTCAGTGACAAGATCCGAATACCCGTCATATCCGTGCCCATTTCCTCCGCCAATGCCACGGAAATAGCGGCAATGAGCTCCTGCCGGTTGGGAATCACCTCCGCCGCCGGAGCGGGGGGGATCGGGCCGGCCGGCGCTTTCATAGGCACCTCGCCGCCGCCGATGCTTCTGACGATTTTTCCCGTCAGCATGATCAGGAAAATCAGGCAGGTCAGGCCGATAAAGGTGACGGTCATGCCCATAATGCAGACGAACAAATTGCTAACTTCCATATGGTGTAACCTCCAAAAATTTTGCTGATTGTATTCTATCATGCAACAAAAAAAGAGCAAGGGCCATTCCCTTACTCTTAACGGCATATGAACAATGAGTCAAAAATTCTTAGCGGCGCTCTTAACGTCAGTCTGGAATCACCACTGCCTCCCCTGCCGCCAGGGACGCGGGCACGTCGATCACCCGCTGATTCCTGCTGCCCCGCCAGGGCAGGGCCAGGGTCCGCTGCTCCAGCAGAAAGGGGCCGTCGATGAGTACGTCCAATTCCTCCAGCAGAGCCTTCTGCTCCGCCGTCCCCACATCCCGCAGGTGCTCGAAGGTCCACCCGGTATAGCTCCACACATTCAGCCCGTGGCTGTGGGCGATTTTCGCCAACCGGAGGCAGTCCGCAACCTGAGCGAAGGGCTCCCCGCCGGACAGGGTCAGTCCGTCGGTCATCGGGTTCCCCAGCAGCTCCGCCGCCACCTCCTCCACCGCCATCTCCCGTCCGCCGTCCGGGTCATGGCTGTCAGGGTTATGGCAGCCCGGACAGTGGTGAGGGCAGCCCTGGACAAAGCAGGCGAACCGAAAGCCGGGCCCATCCACGATGGAGTCCTGTACCAAACCGAAGATTTTCATAGGCGCCTTCTTCCCAACAAGGCCACTGGTTACTGGGCCTGCTCCAAGGCAGCCAGGCGTTTACCGATCATTTTCACCATAGTTTTCAGCGTAACGACTTCATCCTCCAGGACCTCGACTCGTTCTTTAGGGGCCAGTGTCTGGCGCAGGTTTTCCTGGCCTTCGAACAGCAGCTGCAATTTTGGCAGAACGACGCCCTCCTGTGTAACAGCAACGCGGGTGAGAGTCTCCTGCATCTCCCCTTGGGTAGCAACAACGCGGGTGAGGGTCCCCTGCATCTCCCCTTGGGTAGCAACAACACGGGTGAGAGTCTCCTGCATCTCCCCTTGGGTCGACTCCAGCCGATCCAGCCGGTTCATGATCCCGTCCAGCACTTTGTCGTGCTTTTCCAGTATTTCTAAAATCTTTTCTTCATTATTCATTGTGTACTCCTTTAAACATCAGCGGCTATTTTTTCTGCTCTATCTGCGATGATTCTATCTTAAAACAAAAACCGGGGCTTGTCAAGATACTCTGACCACCTGAGTTTCGGCGGAAAAACCGCCACAAATTTTAGCGGGAAATGGTTGATTATCTCAAAAAAGCCTTGATTTACGGGCATACAAGCAGGATTTCAAGCTGAATTTACTACCAATT
>CAJTPV010000024.1 GCA_910578505.1 uncultured Oscillospiraceae bacterium
CCGCCGCCTGCGGCGCGGGCCGAGTTGCCGGACGATGGTCCGCCCCCCTGGGAGGAGACGCCGGACGGCCCGCCGCCCTATGGGGAGCCGGTATCCCCCCCGCCCCAGCGGGAGATCCCGCCTGCCCCGCAGAGCGCCCCCCCGCCGGAAGCGCCGCCCCCCGCCGCGCCGCCTGCCGGAGACGGCGATGTGTGGCAGGAGCTGGTGGAGCGGTTCAAGGAGCGGCTGACGCCTATGTACTGGTACATGCTGGACGACGCCCACGGCGTGGTTCAGGACGGCGTGATGACCATTGCCTGCGGAGACGAGCTGACCTGCGAGAGCCTGCGCGAGGCGGAGCCCAGCGGCGTCATCCGGGAGGTGACCCGGCAGCGGCTGGGCGTGGATGTGAGCCTGCGCTTTGTGCTGGGGGAGGCGCCGGAGCGGGATAAACTGGATGAGCTCATCCGCCGGGGCCGCAAATTCGACAGCTTTACGGTAAAATAATCGGGAGACGGCTGGATGCCATGCCAGCCGTCTCTGTTTGCGGTGTCAGCGGATAAAGTTGGTTTTGACCGGCGGCTCCTGGACCGGCGGCTCCACCCCCGCCTCTCTGCCCGCCTGGAGGGACTTGAGCAGCCAGGCCATGTTGTGGGCCAGGGTGCGCATGGTGGCCAGGCCCTCCCCGTCCTGCAGCACATCCTCGGCCTTGGCGCCGTAGACGATGTTCCAGTACCGGGAGGAGACCACCGGCATCTGGTTGAACAGGAAGTATTTGTTCAGCTGGTCCAGGGCGGCGGCGGCGCCGGCCCGGCGGGCGGAAACCACCGCCGCCGCAGGCTTCAGCCGCAGGGCGTCCCCGGCGGAGCGGAACAGCCGGTCCATGACGCCGGTCACCTGGCCGGAGGCGGCGGCATAGTGCACCGGCGAGCCGACGATGAGGCCGTCGCAGCGCCGGGCCCTCTCCGCCGCCCTGTTCACCACGTCGTCCACCACGCACTTGCCCAGCTTGGCGCAGGCGCCGCAGCCGGAGCAGCCGATGCCTGCGTCCCGGCCCAGCCAGAGGATCTCGGCGGAGACGCCGTCGGCCTCCAGCGTGCGGGCCACCTCCGACAGGGCGGTGTAGGTGCAGCCCCGCTCGTGGGGGCTGCCGTTGAGCAGCAAAACGTTCATTGAGTGCCCTCCTTATGCAGTTCTCTCCCTATTATAGCAGGTTCCCCGGAAAACGCAACGCGGAAAAGGCCGGTTTTTCCGTCCGGGCGGCCTTGGCCCCGGAGCGAAAAATGTGCCAACAAAAATAGAAGCGCATATTGCAGTTGAGCAAAAATTCTGTTATAATGAAGCGTGAATAACCTGCGGTTTTATTCTCTGATTCCTTACCTTGAAAGGGGTGTGGCTCCTATAGACAGCAAACGTATAAGAAAGCAGAAAATATTGATCGCGGACGACTCGGAAATGAACCGTTCCATTCTGGCCGATATGCTCAGCGATGAGTACGAGATCATAGAGGCCGAGGACGGCGGCAGGGCCGTGGAGGTCCTGAGAAAGTATGAGTCGGAGATCGACCTCCTGCTGCTGGACATCGTCATGCCGAACATGGACGGATTCGAGGTCCTGGAGGTCATGAACCAAAACCACTGGATCAATGACGTGCCGGTCATTATGATCTCCGCAGAGACCGCCTCCACCCACGTGGAGCGGGCCTACGGCCTGGGCTGTACCGACTTTATCAGCCGCCCCTTTGACGCGCTGGTGGTCCACCGCCGCGTGACCAATACCATCCTGCTCTACGGGAAACAGAAAAAACTGGTGGGTCTGCTGGCCGACCAGATCTATGAAAAAGAACAGCAGAACGCCATGATGATCGAGATCCTCAGCAACATCGTGGAGTTCCGCAACGGCGAGAGCGGTCTCCATGTGCGCCACGTGCGCATCCTGACCGAGATGCTGCTGGACCACTTGCTGGACAAGACCGACCGCTATGGCCTGACCCGCAACGACATCGTCCTCATCAGCAACGCCTCCGCCCTCCACGATATCGGCAAGATCTCCATCCCCAGCGAGATCCTCAACAAGCCTGGCCGCCTGACGCCGGAGGAGTTTGAGGTCATGAAGACCCATACCGTCATCGGCGGGCAGATGATGGACGATCTGCCCGACTACCAGACCGAGCCCCTGGTGCAGGTGGCGCGGGAAATCTGCCGCTGGCACCACGAGCGCTACGACGGCCGGGGCTACCCCGACGGGCTGGTGGGGGAGTGCATCCCGATTTCCGCCCAGATCGTGGCCCTGGCGGATGTGTACGACGCCCTGACCAGCGTCCGCGTCTATAAGCCGCCCTTCAGCCACGAGAAGGCGGTGGGCATGATCCTCAACGGCGAGTGCGGCGTGTTCAACCCCCTGCTGCTGGAGTGCCTGCAGGAAATGGCCGGCACGCTGGACGAGAAGCTCAACAGCGGCGCACAGTCCGGCAGGATCGAGCTGCGCAGCGTGGCGGAGGAGATGCACCGCCACGAGGAGCTGGCCGCCTCCGAGCGGACGCTGCAGCTGCTGGAGCACGAGCGGATGAAGTTCAGCTTCTTTGCCGCCATGAGCCAGGAGATCCAGTTTGAGTACACCACCACCCCGCCCATGGCCAGCCTCAACGCCTGGGGCGCGGAGCACACAGGGCTGAAGGAGACCATCCTGGACCCGGTCCACAGCGCGGAGGTGCTGCGGATCATCAGCCCGGAGGATATGAACGGTTTGATCCGGGTGCTGCGGGGCACCACCCCCGCCCAGCCCGTGGTCCGCTACGAGTGCATCCTCAACATCGGCGGCGAGCCCCGCTGGTCCCGCATCATCGCGCGGGCCACCTGGTCCGCCGAGGAGCCCCCCCGGTACACCGGCGCCATCGGCAAGGCCACCGACATCCACGAGTCCCGCCTGCGGCTGGAGAAGCTGGAGCGGGAGGCCACCCACGATACGCTGACGGGCCTTCTCAACCACGCCGCCGCCAAAAAGCAGATCCAGGCCCATCTGGAGGAGTACCCCAGCCGGTCCTTCGCCCTGGCGATTCTGGATTTGGACCACTTCAAGTCCGCCAACGACACCTATGGCCACATGTTCGGCGACGAGGTGCTCAAGTACCTGGCCGGCAAGCTGCGGGAGAGCATCCGCGACGCGGATATCGCCGCCAGGGCGGGGGGCGACGAGTTCCTGATTTTCCTGGAGTACCACGGGGAGCTGACATCTGTGATCGAGCGGGTGTTCAACAACCTGACCAGCGGGGCCTATGAGAATTTCCCCATCTCCGTCAGCATGGGCGTGTGCCGCACGGAAACGGTGGGCTCCGACTACGATACCCTGTTCCACGCCGCGGACCAGGCTCTGTACGCCGTCAAGCGCTCCGGCCGGGGCCGCTTCCGGTTCTTCGACCAGACCATGCAGGATCAGCTTTCTGCCTCCGCCATCTCCGCCATCTCCCCCATTGACAGCGAGGAGGCGCGGGAAACAGTGAATGAAAAAGGAGAGTAACGACCATGACTTTACAGGAATGCTATGCCGCTTTGGGCGGAAACTATGACGACGCCATCAGCCGCCTGCGCAGTGAACGTCTGGTGACCAAATTCGTGGTCAAATTTTTGGACGACGACAGCTGCGCCCTCCTGCTGCGCTCCATGGATGCGGAAAATTACGAGGAGGCCTTCCGGGCCGCCCACACCATCAAGGGCGTGTGCCAGAACCTCAGCTTTACCCGGCTGTACGAGGTGTCCAACCGGCTCAACGAGGCGCTGCGCAACGGCCCGACCCCGGAGGCGCCCGGCCTTGTGGAGGCGGTCAAGACGGAGTATGAGCAGACCGTCGCCGCCATCCGCGCGTTCAAGGAAAGCGCGGGGCTGTGAGAGGCGATGAAGCATGAGGGAGAAAACAACGATAGCGGATGAGATCCCGCGCTTTCTCAAGCGCAGTCTGATCCTGGTGCTGGCTTTGAGCGTGGCGGTTTTCGCGCTGCTGGCCGCGTTTCTGGCCAGGCAGAGCACCAGCACCATCCGCACGGTGAGCCGAATGTACATGTCCGGTCTCAGCGAGCAGATCTCCGCCCACTTTGAGACTGCCATCAGCCTGCGCCTGGACCAGCTGGATGTGCTGGCGCGGACTGTCGCGGAACCGAAAATCCGCAGCGGCGAGCCCTGGGAGGAGCAGCTGATCGAGGACGCCCAGAGCAGGGACTTTACCCACATGGGCATCCTCCAGCTGGACGGCAGCTTTGACATGCTCTACGGCCCGGAGCTGCATGTGACGGACCCGGACCCCTTCCTGGAGTCCCTGGCGGAGAACGAGAAAAAGGTGGCCGTGGGCACCGACGCCGCGGGCAACCGGCTGATCCTGCTGGGCATCCCCCTGCGGGGGATCCCCACGCCGGAGCACCCCCAGGTGGCCTTTGTGGCCGCGCTGCCTGTGGACTACATCAGCAACACCCTCTCCCTGGAGGAGAACAGCGACCACGTCTACTCCTATATCATCCGCAAGGACGGCTCCTTTGTCATCCGCACGGGGGACGCCTTCCGGGAAAGCTACTTTGAGCGGGTGCGTAGCCTGTATGATTCCGCCGACGGAAGCAGGGACACGGAGCCCTATATTGCGGGCCTCCAGTCCGCCATGGAGCAGAATCAGATCTATTCCGCCGAGATCTCCATCTATGGCGAGCCCCGGCAGGTGTTCTGCTCCAAGCTGTCCCACTCCGAGTGGTTCCTGCTGACCGCCATGCCCTACCAGAGCCTGGACGCCATTGTGGACGGCTTTACCAGCCGGTGGACCGTCATGGTCTTCGGGGCCTGCGCCCTGGTGCTGGTGATGCTGCTGATGGTGTTTGCCCAGTACTCCAAGCTGACCAACCGGCAGATGATGGAGCTGGAGAAGGCCAGAAGGTCGGCGGACCGGGCCAACAAGGCCAAGAGCGAGTTCCTCTCCAACATGAGCCACGATATCCGCACGCCTATGAATGCCATTGTGGGCATGACGGCCATTGCCACCACGAATATCGACAACCGGGACCAGGTGCAGAACTGCCTGAGGAAGATCACCCTGTCCAGCAAGCACCTGCTGGGCCTGATCAACGACGTGCTGGACATGTCCAAGATCGAGAGCGGGAAGATGACCCTGAATATGGATCAGGTCTCCCTGCGGGAGGTCATGGACAGCATTGTGAACATCGTCCAGCCCCAGGTGCGCGCAAAGCACCAGCACTTCAGCATCTCCATCCACGACATCTCCACGGAGAATGTGTGCTGCGACGGGCTGCGGCTCAACCAGGTGCTCATCAACCTCCTGGGCAACGCGGTGAAGTTTACCCCCGACGGGGGGACCATTGAGGTGGCCCTGTACGAGGAGCCCTCCCCCAAGGGGGAGGACCATATCCGCACCCATATTACGGTGAAGGACAACGGCATCGGCATGTCGGAGGAGTATCAGGCCAAGATCTTCGACTCCTTCAGCCGGGAGGACTCCACCCGCGTGCAGAAGACCGAGGGCACCGGGCTGGGCATGACCATCACCAAGTACATCGTGGACGCCATGGGCGGCTCCATCACCGTGGACAGCCAGCTGGGGGCGGGGACCGAATTCCACGTGACGCTGGACCTGCTGCGGGCCACCGTCCAGGAGTTGGACATGGTGCTGCCGGAGTGGAGCATGCTGGTGGTGGACGACGACCGGCAGCTGTGCGAGAGCGCGGTGGCGTCGCTGCGCTCGATTGGCCTGAATCCGGACTGGACCCAGGACGCCGAGTCGGCCCTGCGGATGGTGGACGAGCACCACCGCCGCCGCGACGACTACCACATTATCCTGCTGGACTGGAAGCTGCCGGGTATGGACGGCATTACGGCGGCCCGCGAGATCCGGCGGCGTTGGGGGGATGCCATTTCCATCCTGCTGATCTCGGCCTACGACTGGAGCGACATTGAAAACGAGGCGCGGGAGGCCGGCGTGACGGGCTTCATCGCCAAGCCGCTGTTCAAATCCACCCTGTTCTACGGCCTCAGGCCCTTTATGGATTTGGTGGAGGAGGCGGAGGAGCGCGATGTCCACGCCGCCGAGCGGGCGGACCTGGAGGGCCGCCGCATCCTGTTGGCGGAGGACAACGACCTGAACTGGGAGATTGCCAGCGAGCTGCTGAGCGAGGAGCTGGGGCTGCAGCTGGAGTGGGCGGAGAACGGCGAGATCTGCGTGGAGAAGTTCCAGGCGTCCGCGCCGGGGTACTATGAGGCGATTCTGATGGATATCCGCATGCCGGTGATGACCGGCTACCAGGCCACCACGGCCATCCGGGCCATGGACCGGGAGGACGCTAAGACCATCCCCATTATTGCCATGACGGCGGACGCCTTCTCGGAGGATATCCACAAGTGCCTGGAGTGCGGCATGAACGCCCACGTGGCCAAGCCCATCGACGTGCGGGAGGTGTCCCGGCAGCTGGTCAGGTTTATTGTCAAGAAGGAAGTCTGAGCAACAAAAAAGCAGAGGGCATGTTGCCCCCTGCTTTTTTGTGCGCAAGAGCAGACTGTACCATCAATGATACTCAATATGCATTTGGGATTTCAGGGCATCCTGCAGGACTTGTGAGAAATTGATATTTCGCTCCAGTGCGGCCGCATTAAGCCATGCAGGCAGGGTGACAGTACGGTTTACCGATCGATTGATTTTCGCCATACGAATAGACGGCATATACACATCGACCAACACAGCCCGTTCATTCTCGGCGGTTGTTACATCCGACAGAGGCGTAGGGGATGGAATTTCCTCGTTATCCTCCTCCAGGCCGTAGAGGACACAGCCCAGCAGTTCTCTTGCAGATAACAGCGCCTCGTTGTCATCTGCGCCGCTGGTAGCAACATCCAAGTCAGGAAAGACAACGGCGATTTCCTGACCAGCTTCATAGGTGAATACAGCGGGATAAATATAGCGTTCGTTTTTCTTCATAAACAACGCCTCCTGTTAAAATTACGGGGATTTTACCGTTGTTCGCCCTTTTTTGGTTGGGTGCTTGAACTGGTGGTGGCTCCCGGTCACGTCCACTTCATACCATCCATCCGCTTTCAGTATCGCTATAACTTCCCTTGATGAATAGCTTTTCATGTACTTTCCTCCCGGCAATATCACAATAGCACATATAAAAATATTTGTCAACGGGAAAGCAAATATCTTTATATGTGTCACCAAAGGACAGCCAGGGTCGTTGTCTTATCGCTCATGTTATTTTGGATATGGTTTTCTGCAATTTGTCAGGCCAAGAAGATAGTCAACACTTGTCTCGTAAAACTGTGCTAATGCCACTGCCAATTCCAAAGGAAGCGGGCGTTCCCCGCGCTCATATTTGGAGTAAAGCGACTGGTCGCACAACAAATGACCTGCAATCTGCTTTTGCGTCAAATCAGCGTCTTCCCGTAAGTCCCGTATTCTTAACTGCATTATGCATCACCGAACTTACTATATACCAGGACGATATGTCCTATTGACAAATTGGACTATTTGTCCTAAAATATAGTGAGGTGATAAAAATCAGCGGGGGCGCGCCGCTATTCCGGCCCGTCCCCGTCCTCTTTCTCAACTGGAATAAATTCCAGCAAATCTCCTATTCTGCAATCAAGTGCGGTGCATAGCCGCGCCAAAACGTCTGTATCAAGGCGGGTAACTTCATTTTTGCAATAGCGATTGATCTGCGTTCTTTCCATTTCTGCTAAATGACTGAGTTTATTCTTGCTCAGTCCGCTTTCTTCAATGAGTGCTGCCAGATTGATTTTGATTTTCCCATACCTGTTCATACACGACACCACCTTGCAAAATAGTAATTGACAATGGTAGTGTATCGTTGCTATACTAGTTTTGTAAGCTGTAAAAAATTATGTGTTAGAAGTTGCACACAAAATGGAGGAACTATATGCCAGACTATAAAGAAATGTACTTGACAATGGTCAGAGAGACAGAAAAAGCAATTACAATATTAGAGGAAGTGGAGGAAGCATCTAACATACTGATTGCGGCACAGCGCGACTGTGAGGAAATGTACATCAATTCTCCGGAGCCAGTGGTTCAGCTGCTGGACAGAAGAGACAGACCGGCAGAACGTGAGGCGGGAAACAAGGCCAATCATACGCCGTATACAGAGGCCGAAAAGCGCAGGATCGACAATATTCTCAAAGCATTTGCCAACTTTATCAGGGAACAGAACTATTTTGACATCGTTTATTCCGAAAAAGTGGGATATGTCCAGCTTTTAACCGGGCGGGCGGAGACAGAACCGGCAACCATACTGAAAACAGCGGAGGAAATGATCGACACGCTTTTCTATGAAGTCACCAACAAGGTTGTCTATGACCCCAACAATCAGCGGCCCAACCGTGACACGCTGGAACTGTCGGAGTATGAAGAGAGCGAGAGCCGCCGCCTCCTCACGGAGATTGTTGACACAATGGAGGAGGACAGGGACTGCTGGACAGCCTATCTTGATGCGTATTTCAAAGACTATCAGGGGAGCTTCAAATGAAAGACAAACAGGCAGGGGGGCGATGTACCCCCCTGCTTTTTTATGCCTGGATGACCGTTCCTGTTTTGCCGGAAATGCCGTCCCGGGCCTTCTCCAGCAGCGTGATCAGCGCCTGCCGTCCGGGCCTGGACTCGGCGAATTTTACCGCCGCCTCCACCTTCGGCAGCATGGACCCCGGCGCGAACTGTCCCTCCGCTATGTACCTGCGGGCCTCCGCCGGCGTGAGGCTGCTGAGCCACTGCTCGTTCTCCTTGCGGAAGTTGATGGCCACCTTCTCCACGGCGGTGAGGATGATGAGCATATCCGCCTCCAGCTGCTCCGCCAGCAGCTCCGACGCGAAATCCTTGTCGATCACCGCCGCCGCGCCCTTGAGGTGGTTTTTCTCCGTCCGGTACACCGGGATGCCCCCGCCGCCGCAGCAGATGATGAGGTGCCCGTCTTCCGTCAGGTGCCGGACCGCGCCGGCCTCGATGATGTGCTTGGGCTTGGGGGACGCCACGTACCGCCGCCAGCCCCGACCGGCGTCCTCCCGGACCGGATGCCCGGTCTGGGCCGCGTAGGCGCGGGCCTCCTCCTCAGTCATGAACTTCCCGATGGGCTTGGCGGGGTTCTCAAAGGCCGGGTCCGCCGGGTCCACCTCCACCTGGGTGACGATGGTACACACCGGGATGTTGCAGATGCCCCGGTCCAGCAGTTCCTCCCGAAAGGCGTTCTGCAGGTCATAGCCAATGTACGCCTGGCTCATGGCCCCGCAGACCGACAGGGGCGTGAAGCCCTGGTTTGGGTCCTCCTTCTGCAGGGCGGCCATGGCGTTGTTGATGATGCCCACCTGAGGGCCGTTTCCGTGGGCCACCACCACCTGGTTGCCGTCCTCGATCAGGTCCACAATGGCCCTGGCGGTGATTTTCACCGCCGCCGCCTGCTCCGGCAGGGTGTGCCCCAGAGCGTTGCCGCCCAGGGCGATGACGATTCGTTTTTTCTTCTCCATATCGTTTCCCTCTTAAAATCCACGATCTTCTTCCTGTTCCATCACGCAATTGTTCAAAAAGGGAGCATTCTGCAATGCTCCCTTTCTGTTGATCCAGAGGATAATCAGTAGTCCTTGCGCTTTTCGCCCCGCTTCTCCATCTCGCGCAGCGCGGCGACAGGGTCCTTGACCTTGCTGAGGAAAATCATCGCGGCGATGATATAGGGCTTGAAGGACGCCTGCTTGTACAGCGGCTCGATATAGCGGTCGAACACGCTGTTGTCCACCTCGCCCTCCTCGCAGCTCAGGCCGGAGATGTCGGCGGGCAGGCAGTGCAGATACAGGGCCTTGCCGTCCTTGGTCAGCTTCATCATGTCCTCAGAGCAGGTCCAGTCCTTATGCCCGGCGTTCTGGGCCAGCAGCTCCTGCTCCAGCTGGTCGATGCCGGCCTTGTCGCCCTCACGGTACAGCTGGGTGCGCTTCTCCATGGCCTTGAAGGGGGCCCAGCTCTTGGGGTAGACGATGTCCGCGTCCTTGAACGCCTCCTCCATGCTGTTGACCTTCTGGAAGGAGCCGCCGGACTTCTCCGCGTTGGCCTTGGCGATCTCCTCGATCTCCGGCATGACCTCATAGCCCTCCGGGTGGGCCAGCACCACGTCCATACCGAAGCGGGTGAACAGGCCGATCACGCCCTGGGGCACGCTCAGGGGCTTGCCGTAGCTGGGGGAGTAGGCCCAGGTCATAGCGACCTTTTTCCCCTTCAGGTTCTCCACGCCGCCCATCTCATGGATGACGTGCAGCAGGTCGGCCATGGTCTGGGTGGGGTGGTCCACGTCGCACTGGAGGTTGACCAGGGTGGGCCGCTGCTCCAGAATGCCCTTCTCATACCCCTCGTCCAGGGCGTCCATAAAGGTCTTCTGATACTTGTGGCCCTCCTCGATGAACATGTCGTCCCGGATGCCGATGACGTCGGCCATAAAGGACACCATGTTGGCCGTCTCCCGGACGGTCTCGCCGTGGGCAATCTGGCTCTTCTTCTCGTCCAGGTCGCTGACCTGCAGTCCCAGCAGGTTGCAGGCGGAGGCGAAGGAGAAGCGGGTGCGGGTGGAGTTGTCCCGGAAGATGGAGATGCCCAGGCCGGAGTCAAAGACCTTGGTGGAGATGTTCCGCTCCCGCATGTCCCGGAGGGCGTCGGCCACGGTGAAGATGGCGTCCAGCTCGTCACTGGTCTTGTCCCAGGTCCAGTAGAAGTCGTTTTTGTACATGTTGTTGATCTTCAGTTTCTCCAGATGCTGGGCCAGTTTTTCTGTCTTGCTCATGTGCGTTCTCCTTAAAATTTGAATTTTCTTACTTGATATCGTTGTTGGTCTTTCCGCCTCTATACTCGCATACGTCCTCGTCGCCCTTGCCCTTGTACAGACCCACGCAGGCGGCGTACACGGCGGCGCAGGTCACCAGGTCCTGCTTCCAGGTGATCTCGTTGGGGGCGTGGGCCTGGCTCTCCGCGCCGGGGCCGAAGCCCACGCAGGGGATGCCGTACCGGCCCTGGATGGACACGCCGTTGGTGGAGAAGGTCCACTTGTCGATGAGCGGGCGCTTGCGCAGGTGCATGGCGTCCGGGTGGCCGATGCGCTCCGGGCCGAAGAGGGCCTTGTGGGCCTCCGCCAGGGCCTGCACGTGGGGGGCGGACTCCTTGTTGATCCAGGTGGGGAAATAGCACTCGGTCTCGTACTTCAGCCCCGTCCAGGCCGGACGGTCGTACATATACATGCTGACCTTCACATCCTCGCCGTACTTCTGCACGGCGGGCAGGGCCCGGATCTCATCCAGGCAGCTGTCCCAGGTCTCCCCGGCGGTCATGCGGCGGTCGATGGAGATGGCGCAGCTGTCCGCCACGGCGCAGCGGCTGGGGGAGGTGTAGAAAATCTGGGACACGGTGCAGGTGCCCCGGCCCAGGAAACGGGCGTCCTCATAGTGCTCGGGGTTGTACTTGGGGCTCAGCATCTTCACCAGGCCCTTGATCTCGGTCCCGTCCGCGTCGTCGTTCTCATTCAGGGCCCGGACCTGCTGGACGATGTCCGCCATTTTATAGATGGCGTTGTCCCCCCGCTCCGGGGCGGAGCCGTGGCAGCTGACGCCCTTCACGTCCACCCGGATCTCCATACGGCCCCGGTGGCCCCGGTAGATGCCGCCGTCGGTGGGCTCGGTGGAGACCACGAACTCCGGCGTGACGCCGTCCTCGTTGTGGATGTACTGCCAGCACAGGCCGTCGCAGTCCTCCTCCTGGACGGTGGCGGTGACCAGAATCCTGTAGCCCTCGGGGATCAGCCCCAGGTCCTTCATGATCTTCGCCCCGTACACGGCGGACACCACGCCGCCCTCCTGGTCGGAGCCGCCCCGGCCATAGATGACATCCTTGGTCTCATAGCCCTTGTAGGGGTCCTCAGTCCAGTTGCTGAGGTTGCCAATGCCCACGGTGTCGATGTGCCCGTCAAAGGCAATGATTTTTTCGCCGGTACCCATCCAGCCCAGGGCGTTGCCCTCCGGGTCGATCTCCGCCTTGTCAAAGCCCAGCCGTTCCATCTCCGCGATGGTGCGCTTGATGACGCCCTCCTCCTCACAGCTCTCGCTGGGGATGGCGATCAGGTCCCGCAGGAATCTGGTCATATCCGCCTCATACCCCTGGGCCGCCTTCTTGATAGCCTCAAAATCCATGGTGCATCCCTCCATCTTAAAATATGTAAAAATAGTCTTTTTCAGGGAACGTCCTCTGTCCTGTCTCTATCATAACATAGAAAACGCAGATGTCAAACAAAATTTTAGAAAAACTAAAAATTTTTTTGAAAACCTCTTGCAATCTGCTGGGGATGCTGTTATGATAGAAGCACGACAAGGGAAAACAGCCGGATGAGGGGGAGGGGATAGCGCTGTACCAGCACCGAATGGATATGCTCAAACAGATTGCCGCGGGCCTGGCGGCCCACTTCGGCCCCAACTGCGAGGTGGTCATCCACGACCTGGCCGGGCCGGACGGGGAGTGCTCCATCGCCCACATTGAAAACGGGCAGGTCACCGGGCGCAAGGCCGGCGACGGTCCCTCCAAGGTGGTGGTGGAGCAGCTGCTCCACAGCCGGGAGGACCCCCAGGACCAGCTGGCCTACCTCACCCGCACGCCGGACGGCAAAATTTTGAAGTCCTCCACCATCTATATCCGGGATGACGCCGGGAACGTGGAGGCCATCCTCTCCATCAACTACGACATTTCCGCCCTGCTGATGATCGAGAACGCTCTCAGCGGCCTGATCCACACGGCGGACCGGGACCCCGCCGCGCCGGCGGAGCGGATTTCCGTGCTCAATGTCAACGACCTGCTGGAGGACCTCATTGAGCAGAGCGTGGCCCTGGTGGGCAAGCCCGTGGCGCTGATGACCAAGGACGACAAGGTCCGGGCCATCCAGTTTTTGAGCCAGCACGGGGCGTTCCTCATCACCAAATCCGGCGACAAGGTCGCCAAATACTTCGGCATTTCAAAGTACACGCTGTATTCATACATCGACATCAAACAACAGGAGGAAAAACGCCATGAGCAAGATCGATCTCACCATCCATAAGGAGGGCCTCCAGCACAATATCGACAAGGCCCGGGAGAACAACATCATTATCCCCACCTTTGCCCAGATGCAGAACCCGGAGACCATCCCGGAGAAGATCCAGGAGAAGCTGAAGGGCGTGGGGCTGTGGGATGTGAACCCCCTGAACCTGTTCCGCATCACGTGGAAGAACGAGCCCAAGGAGAGCGGCGGTCTGTTCCAGCAGGTACCCAACTACGTGGAGATCCCCAGCAAACTGTCCGGCGTGCCCTGCCGCATTCTGGCGATGGCGGGCAAGTGGTTCCCCACCGGGTGCCACAAGGTGGGCGCCAGCTTCGGCTGCCTGGCCCCCCGGCTGGTGACGGGGCAGTTCGACGCCACGTACCACCACGCCGTCTGGCCCTCCACGGGCAACTACTGCCGGGGCGGCGCGTTCAACAGCAAGCTGCTGGCCTGCGACAGCGTGGCCATCCTGCCGGCGGAGATGAGCCGGGAGCGCTTTGACTGGCTGAGCAAGATTGCGGGGCAGGTCATCGCAACGCCGGGCTGCGAGAGCAACGTGAAGGAGATCTTTGACAAGACCTGGGAGCTGCGGCAGGACCCGTCCATGATGATCTTCAACCAGTTTGAGGAGATGGGCAATCCCCTGTGGCACTACAACATCACCGGAACCGCCCTGGCGGACCTGTTTGAGGCGGTGAAGCGGCCCGGCGACAATCTGGCGGGCGCGTGCTTTACCAGCGGCAGCGCGGGCACCATGAGCGCCGGCGACCTGCTCAAAGAGCGGTATCCCCAGATGAAGCTGGCGGTGGGCGAGGCGCTGCAGTGCCCCACCATTGTCAACAACGGCTTCGGCGGGCATCGGATCGAGGGCATCGGCGACAAGCACATCCCCTGGATCCACAACGTGAAGAACACCGACATGGCCATCGCCATTGACGACGAGGACAGCCAGCGGCTGCTGCGGCTGTTCAACACCCCGGAGGGGGCGCAGTATCTGAAGGAGGAGCTGGGTCTGGAGGACGAGCTGATCGAAAAGCTGACCTGGCTGGGCATCAGCGGCATTGCCAACGTGCTCTGCTGCATCAAGATGGCGAAATATTACGAGCTGACGGAGAACGACGTGGTAGTCACTGTGCTGACCGACAGCGCGGACATGTACCGCAGCCGGGTGGCGGAGCTGAGCGAGATGCACGGCGCGTACAACGTCCACGAGGCGGCTCTGGACCACGGCCTGCATATGCTGGGGATGAAGACGGACAATCTGCTGGAGCTGACGTATGTGGAGCGCAAGCGGGTACACAACCTGAAGTACTACACATGGGTGGAGCAGCAGGCCAGGGATGTCCAGGATTTGAACGCCCTGTGGTACGACACCAAGGGTACCTGGGACGCGGTCCACGCCCAGAGCGCGGAGCTGGATGCGCTGATCAACGAGTTCAACGAGGCCACCGGCCTGCTGAAGGCGCTGTAAAAGTTTCGCCGGCCTTTTCAAAGGCCGTGGGGTGCAGGGGCAAAGCCCCTGCTCGTGCCCCGCAGGGCACGAAATCCCCTGGGCCGCGCCCATAACCGCTCTCATACAACTCCAATTCGGCGCGGCCCAGCGCATTTGCCGCATACGCGGCAAACAGCGTAATAAAAAAGAGGGTGGGGCTGACTGCCCCGCCCTCTCCTTTGAGGTGAAAAAAGAATATTTTGACAAACCCTGTCGAACGCTGTATATTGTAAAGCGTCCCGCAAGGGACAGGGTGCTGCTGCACACCGGCGGTTAGCTCACTCCTCTAAGAAGGGGGGTGAGAACGAGTGGACAAGAGAAGGTTCATGCGGATTGCGATTAAAGTTATCATTTATATCGTAGTCATCGCTTTGTTCTGTATCTACTGCCCAAAAGCTTGTTAACCGCCCGGTGGCAGCCGAACGGTTAACGTAGAAATAAACAGTTACCCAATAGGAGCTAACCGCCGTGCAGCTGCATCCTAGCATTATCTTAGCGCGAAGGGATTGTTTTGTCAAGCTCTTCGCGCATTTTTTATCTGAAAAAATAGTGCAGAAAAATTGACAAAATGTGCCGCTTCGGTTATAAATAAATGCGCCGTCCTATGTGGCGGTCAGAAGTGCGCACTGTTATATAAAAGGCGGTTGGCTCATTTCCCCCGGCAGATTCCCAAAGAGGGGAGGTGAGGCGCGTGTGGAAAGAACGTTTTTGGCGTGTCCTGTTAACGATTGCTTTTGCAGTCTGGCCATGCTGTGTTTGACTACATATGCGTGTTAGCCGCCCGGCCAGGCCCCGGACGGCTAACATTAGGTTAGTCTAATAGCTGGGTCAACTGCCATATAGCAGTGCCCTTCTGTTTTTATTATAGCCGCACGATATGAAGTTGTCAAGTCCCCTGCGCTTATTATTCAGCCGTCCCCCCTTCCTTCATGTACAAATCTTCCGCCTCCTGCTGGGCTTGGATCAGCAGCTGCAATCCTTCGCTGTACTTCATGTGCTGCAGCGCGTCGATGGCGTCGGTTACACCATTGAAAAGTCTGGTGTAGTATTGCGGTAGTTCGTTCACTTTCATCACCTCCCTCCCTGCGAGTTATAGTATACACGACTGCATTGCAATTTGCAATAGTATAACACATACGCAATGCAATTGTATTGCAATGCATAAAAAATTTAAAATCTGCAATACACTTGTCATATATAATTTGTATGGCGGAGTGTATTATGAAAAAGTTTAAAATCCCTGTGGTTCCGAAATCAGTGACAAAATCGATTAGGTTTCCAAGCAAACTGATTGAAGAAGTAAATGAGGCAATTCATGGAACAGACTGCACCTTTACCGCCTTTGTGGTGGAGGCTGTGCGCGTGGCTCTGGAGAACCTCCGCGAGGAGGAGGAAGAGCAATCTGAAAATGAATAAGGAGAGTACCACCATGAAAAACGTCAAGCATGCGAAATGCGTCAAATGCGGCAAAATTTACGAGGCCGTACCCAACCTGACCAACTGCTCCTGCGGCGGAATCCTGGACATCATCTACGACTACGACTATATCAGGACCGTCCTGACCAAGGAAACGCTGGCCGCCCGGCGGGACAACTCCATGTGGCGCTACCGGGAGTTGCTGCCGGTGGAGGAGACCACCCCCGCCCCGCCCCTGCGGGTGGGCTGGAGCCCCCTCTACCAGGCGGAGGCCCTGGCAAAGGAGCTGGGCATAGCCAAACTGTACGTCAAGGACGACGGCATCAACCCCACCGCCTCCCTGAAGGACCGGGCCAGCGCCATGGCGGTGGCCAAGGCGAAGGAGGCCGGCGCGCCGGTCATCGCCTGCTCCTCCACCGGCAACGCGGCCAGCTCCCTGGCGGGCAACGCGGCGGCGGCGGGGCTGCAAACCTACATCTTCGTCCCCAGCCGGGCCCCCAAGGGCAAGGTGGCCCAGCTGATGACCTTCGGCGCGACGGTGATCTCCGTCCAGGGCAGCTATGAGGACACCTTCGAGCTGAGCAAGCAGGCCATCGACAAATGGGGCTGGTACAACCGCAACGCGGCCATCAACCCCTATCTCTCCGAGGGCAAGAAGACGGTGGGCCTGGAAATCATGGAGCAGCTGGGGTGGCAGGTCCCGGACTATATCGCCATCTCCGTGGGGGACGGCTGCACCATCGCCGGGCTCTGGAAGGGGCTGAAGGATTTGTATGCCATCGGCCTCATCGACCGCCTGCCCCGGCTGATCTCGGCCCAGGCGGCGGGGTGCTATCCCATCAACCGGGCCATTGAGACCGGGGAGGACTGGCATCCTATGGAGGAGAATACCCTGGCCGACTCCATCGCCGTGGGCGTGCCCCGCAACGCGGACAAGGCGCTGATGGCCATCCGGGAGTCCAACGGCCTGACGGTGGAGGTGACCGACGATGAGATCATGGCGGCCCAGAAGCTGCTGGGCCGGACCTGCGGCGTGTTCGGCGAGCCGGCGGGCGTGACGGGGACGGCGGGGCTGAAAAAGCTCTGTGAGCAGGGGAAGATCCCGGCGGACGCCACGGCGGTCAGCGTGGTCACGGGCAACGGGCTGAAGGACGTGGCCAACGCTATCAACGCCTGCGGAGAGCCCATCTCCATCCCCGGCGATATGGATCTGCTGCTGAAGGCCTTCGCGGAGAAGGGGATCCATGTAGAATAAAACAGCGTGCAAAAAAGCGGGGCTCAGGCGAGCCTCGCTTTTTTATGCGGAGAGGGCTTTTATCTACCGGATATCCTGCACCACGGCCTCCACCGGGTCATCCAGGCAGGAGGGGTCCTGCAAAATCCCCCGGAAGAACCGGAGCACGGCGGCAAAATAAAAGCCGTCGCAGATGCGCTCATCCGTCACAAAGGTGTAGTCGATATACCGCTTTGTCTCCACCGCGCCGCCCTTGCCCAGCTCCTTGACCCGGTACTTCTTCCCCAGGGACACGAACACGGGCACATTGCCGAAGTCGTACAGGTGGTGATAGATGGGCGGGATGCCCAGGGAGGCCATGGAGGTGATGTACAGAGAGCCGTGGAAGGGGCTGAGCCGGGTCAGGGCCCTGGGCAGGCAGCCGAAGTAGTCCAGAAACCGCAGCAGCCACATGGACAGCAGCAGCAGAGGGCCGGGAATCAGGTCCAGGGCCTTGGTCAGCAGGTCGAAGCTGGTGTCGTCCGCCGGGGCGGCTTTGATGGACTCCACCTTCTCCTGCAGCTTCCAGTACACGTCCTCCGCCGTGTCCGTGGGCTGGAGATAGAGCTTGATCACCGTGTCCACAGACTCCAGGGTCATCTCCGGCTTGACGTTCATGGCGATCTCGATCTCCTGCCGGCTGTAGGCCCGCTGGCCGGAGATGAAGCGGTTGACGCCGGGGTACCGGGCCACGCAGCGGGCATAGGCCGCCAGCACCACGTGGAGCGCGCCGAAGCCCCGCAGGCCCTGCTGCCGCTTGCGGCGGACGTAGGCGTCCAGAGCGGAGCACTCCATGCTGTCGTGGAGGAAGTTGGAGGAGGTGTTGCGGGTGACCATGATGTAGGGGGACACCCGCCAGACCGGGTTGACGGTGCGCAGGCGGCGGCCGTCGTTGCGGTCGCCCCAGCGGGGGGTCCAGCCGCCGGCGGACTGCCGCTCCATGGAGCAGGTGGCCAGCAGCAGGGCCAGCATGATCATCAGCACCGTCAGCTCCGCCAGAAAGTGCCACCAGCCGGGGACGCCGGGGGCCAGCGGGGTGGTGTACAGGGTCATAAACCGGCGCTCCATGGCGTCCTCCACCGCGTGATAGGCCAGGGCGCAGCCGATGAGACCGCCGAAGACCCACTTGTTCAGCCCGTGGCCCACGGTGGCGTAGTAGAGCCCCGCCGCCGCCAGATACAGGCCCCAGCAGAACAGCCGGTGCATGGGGGAGAACCCCGCGGCCTTGACGGCGAAGAAGACGCACCCCAGCACCACCGGCACGGCGGTGCGGTAGGGCCGGTCCCCGGCGTCCGTCAGGAGCATGGCGGCGAAGAGGAGCCCGGCGGCAATGGGCAGGGCCCCCTGCAGCCAGAATTCCCCTGGGCTGGGGTGGAGCCCGGCAAAGTAGACCACGCGCAGAATGGCGGCGCTGAGCATCAGCAGGGCGGAGAACAGGACGGCGATATTCAGTTTTGGTATGGCATAATATGTCTTTTTCATGATAGCAGTATAACGGATACTTCGGAAAAAAACAAGGGGGAGCGGGGACTTATCCCGTCTTTTTCTCAGTTTTCGGCCATCCGGGACTCCAGACTCCGGAAGAGCCGGGCCAGCACCGCCACGGCGGCAATGGCCAGGACCAGCTCCGCGGCAAACTGGGCGTAGGCCAGGCCGTAGAGGGGCAGCAGGCGGTTGAGGATATACAGCGCCGGGATCTCCAGCACGATCTTCCGCAAAATGGCGAAGGCCAGCGCCCGGCCCCCCAGCCCGCAGGCCTGGAACACGCCCACGCCCAGGAAATCCATGCACAGAAACGGCAGCGCCAGACACATGGCCCGCAGGAACCGGCTGCCGTAGGCAATAATGGCCTCGTTTTTCATAAACAGCCCCACCAGCTGCCTGGACCAGACAAAGTACCCCGCCGTCACCACCGTCAGGAAGGACAGGGAGATCTTAGCGGCAAACACCACGGCCTCCCGCATGCGCCGGATGTTCCCGCTGCCATAGTTATAGCTGACCAGGGGCATGATGCCCTGGCTGACGCCCATGGCGATGTACATGGGCACCATGTTGATCTTCTGGGAGATGCCCATAGCGGCCACCGCGTCGGAGCCGAAGACGGCGGTGAAGTTGTTCAGCACGGTCATCCCCGTGACATTCAGCAGGTTCTGGATGGACGAGGGGATGCCCACCGCGCAGATGCCGGCGATGATGACCCTGTCCCACCGGAGCATGGCCGGGTTGAGGCAGACAAAGGTGGTCTTCCGCTTCCAGAACAGCAGGGCAAAGAAATACAGGCAGGCCGCGCAGTTGGACAGGAACGTGGCCAGCCCCGCCCCAGCCGCGCCCAGGTTCAGGCCCCAGGGCAGGATGAAGATGGGGTCCAGCACAATGTTCAGCAGGCAGCCGCTCATGGTGCCGATGCTGGCGTGGAGGGTGGCCCCCTCCGCCCGGACGAAAAAGGCCAGCACCACGTTCAAAATGGCCGGTACCGCGCCGAAGGACACGGTCCAGCGCATATACGCGGCAGTGGCGGCGCTGGTGTCCGCCCCGGCCCCCAGCAGCCCCAGCAGCGGCTGGCGGAAGGCGGTCACGCCGGCGGAAAAGAGGACCCCCGCCAGCAGAGCGGCGTAAAAGCCGATGGCGGAGCTGCGGCGCACGGCGTCATAATTGCGCCGGCCCAGGGCCCGGCTCATCATGCTGGAGGTGCCCACGCCGAAGAGGTTGTTCACCGCGTTGAAGGCCAGCAGCACCGGCGCGGCCAGCGTCACGGCGGCGTTCTGGATGGGGTCGTTGAGCATGCCCACAAAGTAGGTGTCCGCCAGGTTGTACAGGACCATGACCAGGGAGCTGATGATGGTGGGGATGGACATGGCGGCCACTGCCCGTGGAATAGGGATCTGCTCAAAAAGTTCAATCTTGCTCTGATCTTCCATTGCTTCGCTTCCTTTTGCGTATTTTATCCTATTTTAGCACATTTCAGGCGGAGATACAATGAAAATATCGCCCTGACAGGAAAAAGGGGCGCGCCGCATATGCGGCGTACCCCTTACCGGCAAAAACACCTATTTTCCCACGCAGAAGCGCTCGAATATGCGGGCCACCATATCCTCCCGCAGCGTGCGGCCCGTCAGCTCGCCCAGGGCGTGGAGGGCGCCCTCCGTGTCCGTCAGCACCGCGTCCGGCGTCATGCCGCTGTCCAGGGCCTGGCGGGCCCCCCGCAGGGCGTCCACCGCGCGGCTCACCGCCTCCGCCTGCCGGGCGTTGGTCAGCAGCTGCCCCGGTTCCCCGGCGGGGAAGAGACCGGCCACCGCCGCCTCCAGCGCCTCCAGACCGGTTCCCTCTCTGGCGGAAACAGGCAGCACACAGGCGAAGCGGTCCCGCAGCGCCGCCAGATCCACCTTCTGCGGCAGGTCCGCCTTGTTTACCAGCACGATCTGGCTCCCGGCCTGCACGGCGGCCTGCACCGCCGCCTCGTCCTCCGCCGTCAGGTCCTGGGAGCCGTCCAGCACCAGCAGCGCCAGGCCGGCCTCCTCCGCCGCCGCCCGGGCCCGCTCCACGCCCAGGCGCTCCACCGTGTCCCCGGTGTCCCGGATGCCGGCGGTGTCAATGAGCCGCAGCAGCACGCCGCCCACCACCGCCTTTTCCTCCACTGTGTCCCGTGTCGTGCCCGCAATGCCGGTGACGATGGCCCGCTCGTAGCCCACAAGGGCGTTGAGCAGGGAGCTCTTTCCCACGTTGGGCCGCCCGATGATGGCGGTGGGCACGCCCTGGCGCAGCACCCGGCCCCGGCGGAAGGTGGCCAGCAGCTGGGCCAGCCCCTGCTCCGCCGCCGTCAGGGTGCGGGCGATGTCCTCCCGCTGCACGTCCGCAATGTCCTCGTCCGGGTAGTCCACCACCGCGTAGAAGCGGCTGGCGATGTCCAGGAGGCTGTCGTACACCGCGCCGGCCCTCTGCCGGAGGGCCCCCTCCAGCTGGGCCACCGCGTTGCGGGCGGCGGCGGCGGTCTCGGACTCAATGAGGTCCACCACCGCCTCCGCCTGGGTCAGATCCAGATGCCCGTTCAGAAAGGCCCGCTTGGTAAACTCGCCCCGCCCGGCCTGCCGCATCCCGGCGGCAAAGAGGGCCTGGAGGACCTCGTCCATCACCACCGGGGAGCCGTGGCACTGGAACTCCGCGTAGTCCTCGCCGGTAAAGCTGCGGGGGCCGGGAAAGCGGACCGCCAGCACCTGGTCAATGGGCCGGGACCGGCTGTCCAGCAGCAGGCCCACCACCAGTTCACGGGGGGCCTGCCGGGAGAAGGGCCTGCCGTTGTTGGCCCGGAACACCTGGTCGCAGATGGAAAAGCAGCCGTCCCCGGACATGCGGATAATGCCGAAAACGGAGCGGTCGCCGCCGGAAGCAATGGCGGCAATTGGTTCTGACATAGCAGCAGCCTCTTTCGTCAATATTTTCGTCCTCATGGTTCCTGGGGCAGTCCCAGCAGGGACCGCCGGATCATATCAAAGGCGTACTGGGCCGCCGAGGTGCGCACCCGGTCCCGGCCCCGGCCCTTGCCGCAGGAGAATTTCCGGCAGATGACGCCCTCCCCGGAGGCCAGGGCGATGAACACCGTGCCCACCTCCGTACCGCGCCCGTCGCTGTCCGGCCCGGCCACGCCGGTGACGGACACCGCCAGGTCGCTGCCGCAGATTTTCCGGCAGCCCTCCGCCATAGCCCGTGCTGCCGGCTCCGACACAGCGCCGTATTCCGCCAGCACGTCCTCCGGCACCCCCAGCACGCCGGATTTGACGGCGTCCGTATAGCTCACCACGCCGCCCCGGAACACCGCCGACGCGCCGGGCAGGTCCGTCATGCGCTTGGCGATGAGCCCGCCGGTGCAGCTCTCGGCGGCGGAGAGGGTCAGGTCCCGCTCCTTCAGCAGGGCGGAGACCACCTCCTCCAGGCTCCCCACGTCCACGCCGTAGACCACGTCGCCCAGCATATCCTGCACCTGGGCCACCAGGGGCCGGAGCATGGCCTCCGCCGCCTCGGGGGTGTCCGCCTTGGCGGTGGCCCGGAGCATGACCTCGTTGGGCTTGGCGTAGGGGGCCAGGGTGGGGTTGGTGAGCCGGGTCATGGGCTCGTAGAGCGTCTCCTCCACGGAGCTCTCCCCCATGCCGAAAATCCGGATCTCGTGGCTGACGATCACGCCGTCCGTCAGCTTCTCCAGGTAGGGCGCCGCCCGGTTCTCGAACATGTACCGGCACTCAAAGGGCGGGCCGGGCAGCATCAGCACGTGCACGCCGCCCTCCTGAAAGGCGCAGCCGGGGGCCGTGCCCACCGGGTTGTCGAAGACGGTGCAGTTCACCGGCAGCATGGCCTGCTGAATATTGTTCTCCGGCATCTTTTTGCCCATTTTGCTCTGGAACCAGGCGCTGATTTCATCCAGGATATCCTGGTGCAGCTCCAGCTCCCGGCCAAAGGTTTTGCAGATGGTCTGCTTGGTCAGATCGTCGTAGGTGGGCCCCAGGCCGCCGGTGGTGATGATGATGTCTGCCCGCCTGCGGGCGATGTCCAGAGCCTCCGCCAGCCGCTCCGGGTTGTCCCCCACCACCGTGTGGTTGTGTACCGTAATGCCCAGGGCGCTGAGACCCTGGGAGATCATCTGTGCGTCGGTGTTAGCGATGTTGCCCAGCAGCAGCTCCGTGCCGACAGCGATCAATTCCGCCGTATGGGACATAGTGACTCCTCTTTTCTTTATTCGGAAACGCTTTGGGTTTCCGGGATTTCCATTGCAATTTTGATCCGCTCCACGTTGGCCAGGGCCCGCTCCATCAGGCCCGCCACATCCAGGGCTTTCTCATACTCCCGCACCTCCTCCAAAACCGGGTGGGTCTTGGGATGCCGGGGGGTGAAGACGGTGCAGCAGTCCTCGTAGGGCAGGATGGACGTGTCAAAGGTGCCGATTTTCCGGGAGTAGCGGACGATCTCCTCCTTGTCCATCCCGATGACAGGCCGCAGCACCGGCAGCGTACACACGTCGTCCGACACCGTCAGCGCGTCCATGGTCTGGCTGGCCACCTGGCCCAGGCACTCGCCGGTGACCAGGGACTTCGCCCCGGTCCTGCGGGCCACGGCCTCCGCCAGGCGCATCATGAACCGGCGCATGATGAGGGTGAAGTGGTCCTCCGGGCAGGCCCGGCGGATCTCCTCCTGAATCTCCGTAAAGGGGATGACGTGGAGGGTCATGCGCCCGCACCAGGGGGCCAATTCCCGGGCCAGCCGCACCACTTTTTCTTTGGCCTGGGGGGAGGTGTAAGGGGGGCTGAAGAAGTGGACCAGCTCCAGCCGGACCCCCCGCTTGGCGATCATATAGGAGGACACCGGGCTGTCGATGCCGCCGGACAGCAGGCTCACCGCCGTGCCGCCCATGCCGATGGGCAGGCCCCCCGCGCCGGGCTGGGAGGGGCCGTGGACATAGGCCGCCTTCTCCCGGACCTCCACGTGGACGCACAGCTCCGGAGTGTGGACGTCCACCTGCAGATGGGGATAGGCCTCGTGGAGCAGGCCCCCCACGTACTGGGAGATCTCCATGCTGGTCATGGGGAAGAGCTTGTCCGCCCGCTTGGTCTCCACCTTGAAGCTCTTCGCCGCCCGCAGCTCCCCGTCCAGGTACGCCTTGGCGCAGTTTAAAATCGCGTCCTTATCCTTGGCGCAGGGCCGGGCCCGGGTCACGGCGATGACGCCGAAGACCTGCCTGCAGGCTGCATAGGCCCCGTCCATGTCGCAGCCGTCCTCCTGGGGCTCCACGTAGATGGTGCTCTGCTTGGAGCAGACGCTAAACGCGCCGCAGTGCTGGATGCGCCGCCGGATATTGGCCATCAGCTTGTCCTCGAAGCTGCGGCGGTTGAGCCCCTTGAGCACCACTTCCCCCAGCTTCAGCAATACAATTTCATTCATAGACGATCCCTCTCTGTGTTCTGATGATGCTTGTCCATTAGGATAACACAGCTTTTGCGATTTGTGAAGCAAAATTTCAGGGAAAACCGGGCCGGAGAGCGCAACGTCCGTATTGACGGGATTGGGGGACCCGTGGTATGATGACACAGAAACTGTACTGGCGCTGGGGAACAAACCTCCTGCGGCTCTTCCGGCCAGTATTTACAGGACACGGCGGCCATCATGGACACGCGGTCAAATGGAGGATAGATGTATGGAGTACGTAAGGGAGTGTTGGGAGCAGGCCGGTGAAGCTGGAAGCATGCAGAATTTAGAGGCCATTATCAATGAGGGCCTCCGCGTCGCCCTGCTGGAGGAGACGCCGGACCAGTCCCTGGAGGTCCTGCTGGAGCACCTGGGAAAGGCGCTGAACGGGGAGCGGACCTATATCTTTGAGCGCAACGCATCCGGCGGCGATGACAACACCTATGAGTGGGCGGCCGCCGGGGTGGAGCCGGAAAAGGCGACGCTGCAAAACGTCCCGCCGGAGGTGTGCGCCAGCTGGTACCGGAATTTCAGCATCGGGCGGCATATCGTCATTGAGCGGCTGGAGGACATCCGGGAGACCGAGCCGCTCCAGTACGAGAACCTGAAGCGGCAGAACGTCCACTCCCTTGTGGTGGTCCCCCTCTACGACGGCGAAAAGCTCATTGGCTTTTACGGCGTGGACAATCCCCCGGTGAAATTGCTGGAATATGCGTCGAATATGCTCCAGACGGCGGCGTACTTCATCGTCTCCTCCCTGAAGCGGCGCAACCTGGTCCGGGAGCTGCAAAAGCGGAGCTATGACGTCCTCCACGCCCTCAGCGTGGACTATCTGGGCATCTATCAGGTGAACTTTGACACGGACGAATGCGAGATCTTCCGGGACAGCGCGCCGATGTGGATGGATTGGGCCGTCAATTTTCGGGAAGGCTATCAGACGGCCATGGAGCGGTATATCGTCCGGTGCGCCGCCCCCCAGGACCAGGAGCGGCTGCGGGCCGTGACGCAAAAGGAGTATGTGCTCTCGCAGCTCCGGACAAAAAAGAAGTTCTACCTCCGCTACCAGGTGCAGGACAACCCCTACGGGATGAAGCACCTGGAGATCCATTTTTCCGCGGCGGGGAAGAGCGGCGATGGGCGCCGCGTGATCTTTGCCCTGCGGGATGTCAACGCGGTGGTGGAGCAGGAGGAGATGTACAGACTGGAGGCGCGGCAGAGCCTGGAGGGCATCCTGGAGGGCGCCAGGACCGGCATCTGGACCATTGAGCTGGAGGAGGGCGCCCGGCCCAGGATGTACGCCGACCGGACCATGCGGATCCTCCTGGGCGTGTCGGACCGGATCGAGCCGGAGGAGTGCTACCGGCACTGGTTTGAAAACATTGATCCGGACTATGTGGAGATGGTGCAGGAGGCGGTGCGGGCGATGGTGGAGACCGGGCGGACCGAGGTCATCTATCCCTGGAACCACCCGGAGCTGGGGAAGATCTATGTCCGCTGCGGCGGCGTGCCGGACAGCAGCTTCAAAAAGCCGGGCGTCTGCCTCAACGGGTACCATCAGGACATCACGGAGACCATGGTGACGCGGAAGAAACAGGAGCAGGCCATTCTGGAGCTGCTGGAGAAGGTCCGGCGGGCCAATTCGGCCAAGAGCGAATTCCTCTCCCATATGTCCCACGATCTCCGCACCCCCATCAACGGCATCATGGGCCTGCTGGCGATCCTGGAAAAAAGCCAGGACGACGCGGAGCGGCAGAGCGAGTGCCGGAAAAAGATCCGCCTGCTGGCGGAGCACCTGCTCTCCCTGGTCAACGATGTGCTGCAGGTCAGCAAGCTGGACAGCGGACGGGCGGCCATGGCGGTGGAGCCCTTTGACCTGCACGACACGCTGGAAAACTGCATCGCGGTCCAGTCCGTCCAGGCGGAGGAGGCAGGCGTCCGGGTGGTGCTGGAGGAGGTGGACCTGGAGCACAGCAAGCTCATTGGCAACCCGCTGTATGTGAAACAGATTTTGATGAATGTGCTGGACAACGCCATCCGGTATAACCGGCCCGGCGGCTCCGTGTTTATCCAGGTCAAGGAGACCGGCTGCTGGAATGGGACTGCGGACTGCCAGTTTGTCATCGAAGACACCGGCATCGGCATCGGCGAGGACTTCAAAAAGCACATTTTTGAGCCCTTTACCCAGGAGCACCAGGGCGCAAGGACCCACTACAGCGGCGTCGGGCTGGGGCTGTCGATTGTGAAGAAGCTGGTGGAGCACATGGAGGGAACCATTGAGGTGGAAAGCCAGCTGGGCCGGGGGAGCATATTCCAGATCACCCTGCCCCTGCAGGCCGATCAGACCTGGCGGGCGCGCCCTGTGGACAAGGCGCGCAATGTGCTGGGCAGTATTGCCGGGATGCGCGTCCTGCTGGCGGAGGACAATGAGATCAACTGCGAAATCGTGGAGTTTATGCTGCGGGAGGCGGGGGCGGAGGTTGTGACCGCCAACGACGGGAAAGCTGCCGCGGACGCCTTTGCGGCCTCCGCGCCGGGGGACTTTGACTGCGTGCTCATGGATCTGATGATGCCGGTCATGAGCGGCTATGAGGCGGCCCGCGTGATCCGCGGCATGGACCGGCCGGACGCGGCGGCTGTGCCCATCATCGCGCTGTCGGCCAACGCCTTTGAGGAGGATGTGGCCCTGGCAAAGGACGCCGGAATGAACGAACATCTGGCCAAACCGGTGGATATCAAAAAAATGCTCCAGGTGATGGGCCGGCTGCGGCGCTGACAGAACCGGCGCGGCCCGCCGGAAGCGAGATTTTTCAGAAAATGTGGTTGCATCTCCGGCGGGAAATGTGGTATTGTATGGGTATGGCATAGATTATGGAAAAACCATCGCCAATGCGATAGAAAAGAGGACAATACTGTGCTGAGGGGATATCAGAATTATCGCGGCCGCCGTTCCGCCGCGATCAAGCTTCTTATTGCGGTGCTTGTCGTAATCCTGGTGGCCGCCTGCTCGTTCCTTTTTATACAGAGGTACGTCACCTACACCGACAGCGGCGAGCTGCGCATAGACCTGCCGGAATTCCTGCAGTGGATGGCGCCCAGAGAAAGCGATGACGAACCGTCCGCGCCGGACGTCTCCGAGCCTGCGGACGGTGCGCAGGATGCCCAGCCGGGGCCGGGCGTGAGCCTGATCATCGACGAGCCGGAGGAGGAGGCGCCGCCGGTCCCGGCGGCTGTGGACCGCCATCTGGTGCGGCTGGACACCCTGCCCGCCGACGGCGCGGCCCTGCGGGAAACACTGGCCGCCTCCGGCGCCAACGGCTTTCTCTGGCGGGTCCGGGACAACGCGGGGGCTCTCTACTACAGCTCCGGCGCCGGGCTGAAGGACGCGGTCCTGGACAGCGCCGTGTCTGCGGAGACCCTGACCGCCCTGTGCGGGACCGAGGGCGTCACGTCCGTGGCCCTGTTCAACTGCTTCCACGACAGCTATTACGCCTTTGTGAACATGGCCGCCGCCGCCATCTGCCAGAGCAGCGGCTATGTCTGGTACGACAACATGAGCTACTTCTGGCTGGACCCGGCCAAGGAGCAGGCCCGCAGCTATGTCACCAGCCTGGCGGTGGAGTGCGCCCAGATGGGCTTTGACGAGCTGCTGCTGGAGGAGATGCACTATCCCACCGCCGGCAAGCTGCAGAAGATCAGCTATCAAAACAACACCATCGGCAAGACCGACGCCCTGGTGCTCTTCCTCACGGAGCTGAAGGCGGCCCTGGAGCCCTACGGCATCCGGCTGAGCCTGCTGCTGGGGGAGGACCTGCTCAACGCGGGCAGCAACGCGGAGTCCGGCCAGGACCTGGCGGCCCTGCTGCCCCTGGTGGACGCGGTGTACACGGTCACCGGCGACCCGGCGGGCGCCCAGGCCATCCTGGATGCGTACGCCGGCGGGGAGGGGCCGGAGCTGGTGCCCATGACCACTGCTCCCCAGGATGGGCAGTGGTGCATCGCGGGCTGACAGGCTGCGCGTCCGGCTGACGAATTGGCCAAAGTGCGTATAAAAGTCCTGACGAATTTGTGTATTTTGTCAGAACTGTATAAAGATGTAAAATAGTTCTGGCACTTGCGTAAAGATTATGTTATAATACACGGGAACTTGCTATCGACCGCTCTGACAGCCGGGAGGGACGCCCAAGCTGTGGGCTGACCCCCGGCCAGAAGTCCGATATGGCAGGTACAGGGTTTCCTGTTAGACCTGTGGAAAAGGGGTGAGAGAATGTCACTGGAAGCCATAACGAAGATCCGCGCGGTGGAGGACGGCGTTGAGCAGTCCAAGGCCGACGCCAAGGCGCAGGCGGCAAAGCTGATTGCCGACGCCGAGCGCGAGGGCCGCGCCCTCCTGCACGCGGGGCGGGAAAAAGCCGCCGCGGCTTCGGCGGAGGCCATGAAGGCGGCGGATGGTAAGGCCGCAGGGCGCCGGGAGGAGATCCTGGCGCAGTCAGCGAAGGACTGCCAAAAGCTGAAGGCCGATGCCAGCGCCCGCATGGACAAGGCGGTGCAGGCGATCTTAGGAAGGGTGGTAGAGACTTAGTGGCCATTACAAAAATGAAACGGCTCAGGCTTATCGCTCTTGCGGAGGACCGGGACGCGCTGCTGGACAGCCTCCAGCACGCCGGGTGCGTGGAGGTGAGCGAACCGGACGGCTATCTGAACGACGAGCAGTACGCCGCCCTGCTCCACCGGGAGAACGCCGCTGTGGCCGACGCCCGGAGCAGCCTGACCGAGCTGCAGCACGCCATCGATGTGATGCAGCAGTACGCTCCCCAGAAGGGGGGCTTGTTTACGCCCAGAGACCAGATGGCCGCCGCGGACCTGCTGGACGAGAAGGCGAGAAAGGCCGTGCTGGACAAAGCCGCCCAGATCAACGGCCACGCCCGGACCATCGGCCAGCTCAACGCCCGTGAGACCAGAGTCCGCGCCGACCAGCAGGCTTTGCAGCCCTGGACCGCCTGCGACCTCCCTCTGGAGGACAAGGGCACCAAGTGGGTGGACATCCTGCTGGGGACGGTTCCCAACACGGCCAGCCTGGACAATCTGGCCGGCGCGCTGGACGAAGCCGGAGCCGCCGCCGAGGTGCGCCAGCTCAGCGAGGACCGGGAGCTGAAGTATCTGGAGGTGCTGGTCCACAAGGACTGCCGCCAGGAGGCCCTGGACACGCTGCGCGCCCACGGCTTCGCCTTTGCCCAGCTGAAGGACCTGACCGGCACCGCGTCGGCCAACATCAAGCTGCTGGACCAGGAGCTACGGGACATCGACGCCCAGCGGCAGAAGGAGATCGGCGCCATCCAGGCCATGAACGGCAGCCAGAAGGAGCTGAAGACCGGCATCGACCGGATGAACCAGGTCCTGGCGGCGGAGACGGCCAAGGAGCGGCTGCTGGCCGGCGGGTCCATCGTGTTCCTGGACGGCTGGGCCGCGGAGCCCGAGCTCCCCGCCCTGGAGGGCGCGCTGGCGAAATTCGACTGCGCCTATGAATTGGAGGAGCCCAAGGAGGACGAGTATCCGCAGGTGCCGGTGGAGCTGCGCAACGGCAAGCTGGTGCGGACACTGAACATGGTGACGGATATGTACTCCCTGCCGGCTTACGGGTCTGTGGACCCGAACCCGCTGATGGCGCCCTTTTTCATCTTCTTCTATGGCTTTATGATGGCCGATATGGGCTACGGCATCCTGATGATGCTGGCCAGCTGGATCATCATGAAAAAGGCAAAGCCCAACGGTCCCACCATGCGGCACATGATCCCCCTGATGGGCCTGTGTGGCATCAGTACCTTTATTATGGGAGCCCTGACGGGGGGCTTCTTCGGCGACTTTATCCCTCAGCTTCTGAAAATCATCGACCCAAGCAGTACATTTGCCCTTCCCGCCCTGTTCAATCCGCTGGACGACGCCCTGAGCGTGCTGGTAGGCTCCCTGGCCATCGGCCTGGTGCAGATTTTTACCGGTATGATCGTGAGCATGTATAAGCAGATCAAGCGAGGCGAGACAATGGCCGCCATCTGCAACGAGGGCGCTTGGTTCGCTGTGTTTATTCTGGCGGGCGCGGCTGTGCTCACCGGGCAGACGATGCCCTGCGTGATCGCCATCCTGGTGCTGCTGGTCCTGACCCAGGGCTACGGCAAGGAGGGCATCATCGGCAAGATCATGGGCATCTTCGGCTCCCTGTACAACAACATCACCGGGTATTTCAGCGACATCATGTCCTATTCCCGCCTGATGGCCCTGATGCTGGCCGGCGCGGTGGTGGCCCAGGTGTTCAACCAGCTGGGCGCGATCACCGGCAATGTGATCTTTTTTGTGATCATCGCCGCAGTCGGCAACGCGCTGAACTTCGCGCTGAACCTGTTGGGCTGCTTTGTCCACGATATGCGTTTGCAGTGCCTGGAGTTCTTCGGACGGTTCTATGAGGACGGCGGCAAGCCCTTCCGTCCCTTGAATATCACCACACAATATGTAGACATCGTAAAGAAATAAGGAGGATTTTATCATGAATGGTTTCCTGGATTCTTTTGGCGGCCTGGCGCTGGCGCTGCTGGGTTCCGGTCTGGCTGTCGGCCTGAGCTGCGTTGGTTCCGCAAAGGGCACCGGCATCGCCGGTGAGGCCGGTACCGGCCTTCTGTGCGAGGACCCCAGCAAGTCCGGTAAGGTCATGGTCCTGCAGCTGCTGCCCGGTACGCAGGGCCTGTACGGCATGGTCGTCTGGTTCTTCGCCCTCATTCAGCTGGGCTTCATGAGCGGCGCTGAGAGCGTCAATATCACGGTTCAGACGGGTCTCCAGTACTTCGCCGCCTGCATGCCCATGGCGCTGGGCGGACTGCTCTCCGCCATTGCCCAGGGCCGCGTGGCCGCCGGCTCCATCAACATCCTGGCCAAGAAGCCCGACGACTGGTCCAAGGGCCTGATCCTCTGCGGTATCGTTGAGTTCTACGCCATTCTTTCCCTGCTGGCGTCCATGCTGATGTTGCTGCAGCTGTGATCCCACCCAACAGGAAGGGGATTGCATTATGAAAGGTATTGAAAAAATCACCGCGCGTATCGAAAATGACGGCAGAGCCGAGACCTCCCAGATGCTGAAGGAGGCCGAGGACAAGGCCGCAGCCGTTCTGGCCGAGTACAAGGCCAAGGCGGAAGCGGAGACCGCCGCGGCTGTGGAGGCGGGCAAGGCCGCCGCCCAGCGGCAGGCGGAGCGGCTGGAGAGCGCCGCCCATATGGAGGCGAAAAAGCAGTTTCTGGCCGCCAAGCAGGCGTGCCTGGACGAGGCCTTCGCCAAGGCCCACAAGCAGCTGCTGGCTTTGCCCGACGACAAGTACGCCGAGCTGCTGGCCAAAATGGCGGTGAAGGCGTCCGCCACCGGCAAGGAGGAGGTCCTCCTCAACGCCAAGGACCAAAAGCGCGTGGGCGAGCAGGTGGTGGCCAAGGCCAACGAGCTGCTGCGCCGGAAGGGCAAGCTGACCCTGGCAGAGGACACCCGGCCCATGGAGGGCGGGCTCACCCTGCGCAGCGGCAGCGTGGAGATCAACTGCGCCTTTGAGACGGAGCTCCGGGTCCTCCGGGAGAACATGGCCTCGGAAATCGCCGCCATTCTGTTCTCTTGAAAAAGCTGTCCCAACGAATTGTATGTAGAAAGGAGGATGGCTTTTGGCAAAGAAATTGAAGGATACTGACTATCTGTTTATTTCCACCTACCTGCACAGCCGGGAGCGGGACCTGCTGACCGCCGCCAGAATGGAGCGCATGATCGAGGCGCCCACCGCGGCGGAGGCGGCCAAGGTGCTCCAGGAGATCGGCTACGGCGAGATGTCCAGCGTCAACGACCGGGAGCTCAGCGCGGTGCTGGCCCAGGAGCAGGAGAAGCTGTTCCAGGACCTGTACCGGTTCGTGCCGGACAAGGCGGTGGTGGATGTATTCAAGGTCAAGTACGACTACCACAACCTGAAGGCCCTGCTGAAGGCCCGGGCCATGAAGCTGGACGGCGGCAGGCTGCTGCTGGACGCGGGCCGGGTGCCGGCGTCCGACCTGCGCCGGGCGGTGACGGAGGGAGATTATGGCTCCCTGCCCCCCATGCTGCGGCAGGCGGCGGAGGAGGCCGGCGAGGTGCTGGGCAGCACCGGCGACCCCCAGCTCAGCGACTTTTTGCTGGACCGGGCCTACTATGCGGAGATGCTGTCCGCCGCACGGGAGACCGGGAGCGAGTTTCTGGTGCGGTACGTGCAGGCCACCATCGATGCGGCCAATTTGCGCAGTGCGGTGCGGACCCTGCGGATGAAGAAGGGCGGCGACCTGTTGCGGAAGGTCCTGGTGGAGGGCGGTACTATCCGTCCGGACACCATCCAGACGGCGGCCCTGAGCGGGAACCTGGAGGACCTGTATAAGACCGGCGAGCTGCGCGCCGCAGCGGAGCTGGGCACGGCGGCGGCCCAGGGCGGAAGCCTGACCGCCTTCGAGAAGGCCTGCGACGACGCGGTCACCAGCGTGGCGGCCAAGGCCAAGAGCGTGCCCTTTGGCGTGGAGGCTGTTATCAGCTATCTGGCGGCCAAGGAGATCGAGTTTACGGCGGTGCGCATCATCATGTCCAGCCGGATGGCCGGCATCGGCGGCGACACCATCCGCCAGCGGCTGCGGGAAGCCTATGTGTAAGAAGGGAGGAGACAGGCATGTATAAGATCGCGGTACTGGGCGACCGGGACAGCGTGATGGGTTTCAAGGCCCTGGGCCTGGACACCTTCTTTGTGGAGGAGGCGGAGGAGGCCCGGCACACACTCCACCGCGTCGCTAAGGAGGAGTACGCCATCGTCTATGTCACCGAGCAGCTGGCGCAGCTTATTCCTGCGGATATTGCCCGCTATAAGACCGAGACTACGCCGGCGGTGATCCTGATTCCCGGCAAGACCGGGAGCCTGGGCTTGGGCGCGCAGGCGCTGCAGACGGCAATCGAACGGGCGGTTGGCGCGGATATCGGGTGAGATTGCGGGGGGTTGGGGAAGCTGTTGCTTGAGGCGGGCTCCGGGGTATCGCCCCCGGACGACTCGTTACTTTGTCAGCAGCGACAAAGTAACCAAAACGCCGTTTAAGGGCTTTGCCAGCCCTTAAAAATCCTGGCACACGCGGGGATGAAGGGCCGGACTGCGCTGCCCGTCGAAGTCCCTGCGACCTGTCCCCAGTCACCTGTCCTGCCGGACTGGCGCTCGAATCAGTACGCCCCGCTGGGGCCCGCCCGCCTGGGCCGGCTCTGTGGGCAAGTCGCTGGTCGGAGCTGTGACGGCGGACATCAGCCAACGATCAACGATATCCTTATCATGAAAAGTTTTAGTCGATTTTTTACAAAAAATCGCGGGGTCCAGGGGCAGAGCCCCGGCCGCCCGCCGCGCGGGCGGAATCCCCGACATGTATCGGAAATCTAACAAGGAAGGCAGTGAAGGAATGAGTCTAGGTAAGATCATCAAGGTTTCCGGCCCGCTGGTCGTCGCCGACGGCATGAGCGATGCGAATATGCAGGACACCGTCCGCGTGGGCGATCAGCGGCTGATCGGTGAAATCCTTACGATGACCGGCGACCGGGCCTCCATTCAGGTCTATGAGGAGACCTCCGGCTTGGGCCCCGGCGCTAAGGTGGAAACTACCGGCGCGCCGCTGAGCGTCGAGCTCGGCCCCGGCATCATCGAAAATATTTACGACGGCATCCAGCGCCCGCTGGAGGAAATCGTTAAGCAAACCCACTCCAACAACCTGGCCCGCGGCGTCGAAGTCCCCGCCCTCACCCGTGAGAAAAAATGGGCCTACACCCCTGTCGCCCAAAAAGGCGACAAGGTCACCGGCGGCGACGTGCTGGGCACTGTGCCCGAAACTGAAGTCGTCCTCCACAAAGTCATGGTCCCCAACGGCATCACCGGCACCGTGGAGTGGACCATCAAACCCGGCGACTACATTGTGGACGAGGTCGTCGCAAAAGTTAAGACCGATAAGGGCGAGATCAAAGAACTCACCATGGTCCAGAAATGGCCCGTCCGCGTGGGCCGCCCCTATAAGCGCAAATACAACCCCGTCGCCCCCCTCCAGTCCGGTCAGCGGATCATCGACACCCTGTTCCCCATCGCCAAGGGCGGTACCGCCGCCGTGCCCGGCCCCTTCGGCTCCGGAAAGACCGTCGTCCAGCACCAGCTGGCCAAATGGTCCGATGTGGACATCGTGGTGTATGTCGGCTGCGGCGAGCGCGGCAACGAGATGACCGACGTTCTGCGCGAGTTCCCTGAACTGACCGACCCCCGCACCGGCAAGTCCCTGATGAAGCGGACCGTGTTGATCGCCAACACCTCCGACATGCCCGTGGCCGCCCGTGAGGCCTCCGTCTACACCGGCATCACCATCGCCGAGTACTTCCGGGATATGGGCTACGCCGTGGCCGTCATCGCCGACTCCACCTCCCGCTGGGCCGAGGCCCTGCGCGAGATGTCCGGCCGCTTGGAGGAAATGCCCGGTGAAGAGGGCTACCCCGCCTACCTGGCCTCCCGTCTGGCCCAGTTCTATGAGCGGGCCGGCGTCGTGCAGTGCATGGGCACCGAGGACCGCACCGGCTCCCTGACCGCCGTGGGCGCGGTGTCGCCTCCGGGCGGCGACCTGTCCGAGCCGGTCAGCCAGGGCACCATGCGGATCACCAAGGTGTTCTGGTCCCTGGACGCCTCCCTGGCCTACCGCCGCCACTTCCCCGCCATCAACTGGCTGAAGTCCCACTCCCTGTACCTGGACAGCATGAAGCCCTGGTTCGACGAGCACTATGGCCCCGCCTTCATGGAAAACCGCGGCAAGGCCATGAGCCTGCTCCAGGAGGAGGATGAGCTCAATGAGATCGTACAGCTGGTCGGTAAGGACTCCCTGAGCGCCAGCGATCAGCTGACCCTGGAGGTTGCCAAGATGGTGCGCGAGGACTTCCTCCAGCAAAACGCCTTTATGGACGTGGACAGCTACTCCAGCCACGACAGGCAGATGCGGATGCTGGCCATGATCCTCGACTATGAAAAGCTGGCTCGTGACGCCGTGGACAAGGGCGCGGAGCTCAACGCCCTGCTGGAAATCCCGGCGAAGGAGAAAATCGGCCGGGCGAAATTCGTGGAGGCCGACATCTACCAGAAGGAGTACGCCGCCATCAGCGAGGAAGTGGAGCGGGAGATCGCGGCCATTGTTGAGAAAGCAGGTGCCGAGTTATGATGAAGGAATACCGTACCATACATGAGATCTCCGGACCTCTGATGGTGGTCGAGCAAGTAGAAGGCGTCACCTACGACGAGCTGGGCGAAATCGAGCTGGCCGACGGCTCCCGCCGCCGCTGCCAGGTGCTGGAGGTCAACGGCAACAAGGCCGTTGTGCAGCTGTTCGAGCCCTCCGCCGGTATCAACCTGCGTGACTCCAAGATCCGCTTCCTGGGCCACCCCCTGGAGCTGGGCGTCTCCGCCGACATGCTGGGCCGCGTGTTCAACGGCATGGGCCAGCCCATCGACGGCGGCCCCGCCATCCTGCCGGAGGAGAACCGGGACATCAACGGCCTGCCCATGAACCCGGCGGCCCGCGACTACCCCAACGAGTTTATCCAGACCGGCGTCAGCGCTATCGACGGACTGAATACCCTGGTCCGCGGACAGAAGCTGCCCATCTTCTCCGGCTCCGGCCTGCCCCACGCCCAGCTGGCGGCCCAGATCGCCCGTCAGGCCAAGGTGCTGGGCGGCGAGAGCAATTTCGCCGTGGTGTTCGCCGCCATCGGCATCACCTTCGAGGAGTCCGAGTACTTTGTCAACGAGTTCAAGCGCACCGGCGCCATTGACCGTACCGTCCTGTTTACCAACCTGGCCAACGACCCGGCTGTCGAGCGTATCGCCACCCCGCGTATGGCCCTGACCGCCGCGGAATACCTGGCCTTTGACAAGGGCATGCACGTGCTGGTCATCCTCACGGATATTACCAACTACGCCGAGGCCCTCCGTGAGGTCTCCGCCGCCAAGAAGGAAGTCCCCGGACGGCGCGGCTACCCCGGCTATCTGTACACCAACCTGGCCACCATCTATGAGCGCGCGGGCCGTCAGCTGGGCAAGGAGGGGTCCATCACCATGATCCCCATCCTGACCATGCCGGAAGACGACAAGACCCACCCCATCCCCGACCTGACCGGGTATATCACCGAGGGCCAGATCATCCTCAGCCGGGAGCTGCACCGCAAGGGCCTCAACCCGCCCATCGATGTGCTGCCCAGCCTGTCCCGTCTGAAGGACAAGGGCGTGGGCCCCGGCAAGACCCGCGAGGACCATGCCAGCACCATGAACCAGCTGTTTGCGGCCTACGCCTCCGGTAAGGAGGCCAACGAGCTGATGACCATTCTGGGTGAGGCGGCGCTGACGCCCACGGACCTGCTGTACGCCAAATTCGCCGACGAGTTTGAGAAGCGGTATGTGTCCCAGGGCTACGAGACCAACCGGAGCATCGAGGAGACGCTGAACCTGGGCTGGGAGCTGCTGAGCATCCTGCCGAAGAGCGAGCTGAAGCGTATTAAGCAGGATATGATCGACAAGTACCTGCCTAAGAAAGACGCATGAGCGCCGCAGATAGGAAAGAGGTGGAGTAATGGCCTCTAAGACTGTAAACCCGACCAGAATGGAGCTGACCCGGCTGAAGGGGCGGCTGAAGACCGCCACCCGCGGCCATAAGCTGCTGAAGGATAAGCGGGACGAACTGATGAAACAGTTTCTGGAGATCGTCCGGCGGAACCGGGAGCTGCGCAAGAAGGTGGAGCAGGGCCTGGAGAAGGCCAACGCCGCTTTCACCGTGGCGTCGGCCCTGATGAGCCCGGAGATGCTGGAGCAGGCGCTGCTGTATCCGAAGCAGAGCGTGGAGCTGGATATGAAGTTCAAGAACGTCATGTCCGTCAACGTGCCGGTGTATGAGTTCCACACCAGGAACGAGGACCCGGCGGAGATCTACCCCTACGGCTTCGCCCAGACGTCCGGCGAGCTGGACGCCGCCTTGGACGCCCTGGCCAACGTGTTCCACGATATGCTGGAGCTGGCCGAGGTGGAGAAGACCATGCAGCTGCTGGCGGAGGATATCGAGAAGACCCGCCGCCGCGTCAACGCGCTGGAGTACGTCATGATCCCTCAGTTTCAGCAGAATATCCGGTATATCTCCATGAAACTGGAGGAAAATGAGCGCGGCAACATCACCCGCCTGATGAAGGTCAAGGATATGGTGCTGCAGGAAGCCCACGATTTCCAGCAGCCTATGGGCTGAGAAAGCAAGTAAAGACGGTACTGCCCGGGAGGAATCCCAGGCAGTACCGTTTTTGTTGCTTATATAAAGCGGACGTTCCGCATTTTTGCGCGAAAAGCACGGATAAAAGAGGGGTGAAAACCGTCTGCAATGATGGTATACTTGGCCCGTGCCAATTCGACAGGAAGATTGCTATAATACGAATCTGACGAAATATGGCAGAGAAAAAGCAGTCCTTCGGGGCTGCCTTTTCGCTGCCCGATATTTTACGGCAGCTTACGGTATTCCTCGTCCGTCACCGGCTCCAGCCATTCGTTGGCGGCATCCTCTCCGGGAACCTCTACGGCCAGATGGATAAACCAGTCGTCCTTTGCGGCCCCGTGCCAGTGTTTCACGCCGGCGGGGATGTTCACCACATCCCCGGCCTGGAGGGCCTGGGCGGGCTTGCCCCACTCCTGATACCAGCCGCGCCCGCCGGTGACCAGCAAAATCTGCCCGCCGCCTCGGGACGCATTGTGGATGTGCCAGTTATTGCGGCATCCCGGCGCAAAGGTCACATTCCCAATCACTACCCCATGGGTGGAGAGCATACTGAGGTAGGATGTGCCGGTGAAATATTGGGCGTATTCGGTATTCTCCTGCCCCAGGGGAAAAATGGCGATGTCTCTTAAATTATACATTTTTATTGTCTCCTTTCGTCTGCCTTATCCGATATTCAGGCCTCAGGGGTCGATGTGAGCTCCAGACCGTCCACCCAATCCTCCACCGTGGAGCGGGAGGCGCCGCCGCTGAACCGCTGGCCGTCCATCCAGGTGGCGCCGCTGGTCAGAGCGTGGAGAGTTGTGGCGCTGGAGCCGATGCCGCTGCTGCCGGAGGTGCAGAAGGGAACGATGGTCTTGCCGCTGAGATTGTAGCTCTCCAGGAAGGTGCTGATAATCTTCGGAGCCTGCCCCCACCAGATGGGATAGCCCAGGAAAATCACATCGTACTGCTCCATATTCTCCACGCTGCCGGAAATAGCGGGGCGGGCGCTGGCATCGTTTTGCTCCCGATTGGCGCGGCAGTCGGCGTTATAGTCCAGGTCCGCGGCGCTATAGGGTGTTTCCGGTGTGATCTCATAGAGGTCGGCATCCAGAATAGCGTCCAGATGATTTGCGATGCCCTCCGTGTTGTTGGTAGCAGAGAAGTAGGCAATCAGCACCTTCCTGCCCTCGCTGGGAGCAGGCTGGGGGACGGGGGCAGGCTGGCTGCGGCTGTAATTCATCAGCGCGGCGGCAATGTGGGCGCGGGTGGCGTTGCTTTTCGGGGCAAACACGCCGGCAGACGCAGGAGCCACGATGTTGTTGACGCTGGCCCAATCCACAGCGGCGGCAGCGTAGGAGGCAATTTCGGCTTCATCAGTGTAATCGCCGGCCCCATCGGCCGCAGGACTGCCTGCGTAACGCCAGAAGATGGCGGCCATCTGCTCACGGCTCACCGGATCGTTGGGACCGAACAGTCCGCCGCCGTAGCCGCTGATGAGATTCTGCTGCGAAGCCCACAGCACGGCGTCGTTGTACCAAGCGCCATCATCAGTATCGGTGAAGGCGTCTGTTCCCGTCACAGCCGGAGTGCCCTCAATCCGGTAGAGAACAGTGGCAAGCTGCGCTCTGGTCAGAATGCTCTCCGGAGCAAACCGGTTGTTGCCGGTTCCGTCCATCAGGTTGTGCTCCCGGCAGTATATGACGGCTTCGGCGTACCATGCACCGGCGTCCACATCGGAAAACCCGGTATCGTCCACAGCGGCCAAAGCCGGGACAGCCAAGGCAAGGGCCAGCGTCAAGGTCAGGAGCAGTGCTCCAAAATGTTTCAGGTTTTTCACTATCCGTAGCTCCTTCTTTTGATTTCATCTCATTACATGGATAAGCTGCTGACCCAGGCGGCAAGGGATTCCCTGGTCTGCCGGCCATTGAGCAGTTTCCCGTCCCGGATGACCGCGCCCCTGGCACTGTTTTTCAGATCAGCGGCGGTTTTACCGAAGCCGCTGCCGCCGGAGGTGGCGAAGAGGATGATAGTCTTTCCTGTAAAATCATAGCTTTCCAGGAAAGTGTTGACGATGGTGGGAGCCGTGTACCACCAGATGGGGAAGCCCAGGAACACAGTGTCGTAGTCCTCCACATGGGCGGTCTGATCCGCCAGGGGCGGGCGGAAGGACTTGTCGCTCATCTCCACGCTGCTGCGGGACTTCTTGTCCTGCCAGTTCAAGTCGGCATGGGTATAGGGGGTCTGCGGTTTGATCTCATAGAGGTCGGCTTTCGCCGCCTCCGCCAGTGTCCTGGCCACTGCAGCAGTGGTACCGCTGGCGGAGAAGTATGCTACTAATTTTTTGCTCATAATGGATTCCTCCTGTCGTTATTTGATTTCCTGATGATAGGCCAATTCCTCTTACATCCTACATCTTGAAGTGAACTCCAAGTCAAGAGCTTTTTTGAAATTTGACCGCTTCTGCATCAGACAGCGCAGATACTCCGACCGGTCCGGCCTTGGCTCCGGTTTCATGATAAACGCTGTATCCTGAAATTGCAAATGCTTCCTTGTAATGCCCAACTATGCTGAAAACGTATATTGGGCTTGCGGACGATCTGTTCTATATGCTATACTAAAGAAAATAAATAGGGGGTGATTCTCATGGAATTGCGTGTTTTGAGATACTTTTTGACAGTGGCACAGGAGGAAAATATTTCTCACGCGGCGGATATCCTCCACGTTACACAGCCCAATTTGATGAAAAAGTCATTATCCTCACGAACAGGAAATGTTCCCGCTCGTGAGGATAATCTTGGCTCAGTCCCGTATAAACTGTGCGTCAGTGGAAGAAATCCCCTCTTCATCTGTGACATATCGCTCCGCGCGCATATGCAAATCATACTTTTCCCGCAGCTGGGCGATTTTTCCCATCATGGGGGAGGCGTGATGCCGGTCAATCGATGCCTGATCCTTCCAAATGTCGATCAATAAAACCGTCTCCGGGTATACCTCCGCCTTGCTCCGCCCTGTGCAGATGTACACCCGGTGCCCGTTCTCGCGGGCCCTGCGGACAGCGGTGACAGCGGAATCCGGCAGACGATTCTCATAGTCCACCAGGGTGCCGTCCACATCGAGAAATATGATTTTACCCATATCAATCCTCCTCAACTGAAAAGCCCATGCGCCGGGAATCCCGGCGGCCCGGACCTGCATCCCCCGCAGGTCCGGGCCACAAAAGTTATGGATTAGTCCAGGTCCTCGCCGTTGGTGGCGATGACCTTCTTGTACCAGTCAAAGGACTTCTTCTTCCGGCGGCTGAAATCGCCGGTGCCGTCGTCGTACCGCTCCACATAGATGAAGCCGTACCGCTTGGCGTACTCGCCGGTGGAGGCGGATACCAGGTCAATGCAGCCCCAGGGGGTGTAGCCCATCAGGTCCACGCCGTCCTTCACCGCCTCCGCCATCTGCCGGATGTGCTGGCGGAGATAGTCGATGCGGTAGTCGTCGTTGATGGAGCCGTCCTCCTCGATGGTGTCCTTGGCCCCCAGGCCGTTTTCCACCACCATCAGAGGCATCTGATAGCGGTCGTACAGCTCGTTGAGGGAGTAGCGCAGGCCCTTCGGGTCGATCTGCCAGCCCCAGTCGCTGGTCTCCAGGTAGGGGTTGGGCACGCCGCCGATGATGTTGCCCTCGCCGCTCTGTTTGCTGGGGTCGGCGCTCTGGCAGGAGGACATATAGTAGGAAAAGCTCAGGAAGTCCACCGTACCCGCCTTGAGAATCTCATCGTCGCCGGGCTGCTTTTCAATGGTGATCCCATGCTCCGCGAAATACCGGTTCATATAGGTGGGATACGCGCCCCGGCACTGTACGTCGGAGCAGAAATAGTTCATGATGCGGTTGTACTGCTGGTTTTTCAGCACATCGTCCGGGTTGCAGGTGAGGGGATAGGCTGTGCCGCAGATCATCATGTTGCCCACCTTCACGTTGGGGTCGATCTCATGGGCCAGCTGGACAGCCTTCGCGCTGGCGATAAACTGATGGTGCAGACCCTGATAGCGCTGCTGGGGATTGTCCGGCTGCTTCATAAAGGCGGTGGGGTTCTCCAGGTCGTTGAGGATGCCCTGGCTCAGGAGGGAGCCTGTGGCGGTGGTGCCGCAGTTGATTTCATTGAAGGTCAGGTAGTATTTTACCTTGCCCTTGTAGCGTTCAAAGATCGCCTTGCAGTAGTTCATGAAGTAACCGATCATGTCGCGGCTGACCCATGCGCTGCACTTTTTTGTCAGGCCGAAGGGGACCTCATAGTGGGAGATGGTAATCAGCGGTTCGATGCCGTATTTCAGGCACTCGTCGATAACCTCCTCGTAGTGCTTGAGCCCTGCCTCGTTGGGTTCCGCCTCGTCGCCGTTGGGGAAGATGCGGGTCCAGTTGATGGAGAAACGGTAGACCTTGAAGCCCATCTCCGCAAAGAGGGCGATGTCCTCCTTGAACCGGTGGTAGTGGTCAATGGCCTCCCGGCTGGGGTAGAAGGTCCCCTCCTGAAGGACCGGGGTAATCATCTTGCTCTGGCCGTACTTGCCGCCGGTGCAGATGTCGGAACAGCTGACGCCTTTGCCGTCTTTGTCCCACGCGCCCTCGCACTGGTTCGCCGCAGTCGCGCCGCCCCAGAGAAAATCAGGTCTGAATGTCATCGTTTTTTACCTCCTGTAGCTTTATTTTGTGATTTGCAGCAGCTTGGTATTCAGGTCTACCTTTCCGGAGGCCAGGGCGTCCACGGCGGAGAAATCGTCCGTGTTGGAGACCACCACCGGCGTGGTGACCGGCAGGCCCTGACTCTTGATGTAAGCGATATCGAATTTCAGCAGCAGCTGGCCTTTCCTGACCCGGTCGCCCTCCTTGACCATAGGCGTGAAGCCCTTGCCGTTCAGCTTGATGGTGTCCATGCCCACATGGATGAGGAACTCCACGCCGGAGTCGGCTGTCAGTCCAAAGGCATGGCCGGTGTCAAAGAAGGTGGAGATGGTTCCGTCGCAGGGGGCGTTGATGTGGTACATAATGGGGCTGCCGCCCATCTTCTTCGCGATGGTCATGCCTAAAAAGACGGGCAGGAACATAAAGAAGCAGTCCGCAAAGGAGAACAGCAGAATATAGGTAGAACTTTCGGTGCTCATACCGCAGAAGGTGGTCAGCAGCGTGAGGACCACCTTGAGCATACCGGTACCCAGCATAGCGGGCAGCATGGGGGTCATGCACCCGGAGACAAAGCCGAACAGCCGCTGAACCGGGTTGCCCTCGGCCTTCTGCGGCGCGCCGCCGCCGTCCTCGCCCCAGTTGCCGTGCTTTTTGAACTCCTTGAACAGATTGGAGACCTCGTTGCCGATGATAATCTGATACTGGCCGCCCTGGCGCATGACGCCCTTGACGCCCTTGATGCTCTGGACCTTTTCATCATTGGCCTTTTTGTCGTCCTTCAGGACCAGCCGCAGACGGGTCATGCAGTTGCCCGCGCTGGAGATATTTCCCGCGCCGCCGACGGCTTCAATGATCTTTTTAGATGTTTCGACATAATCCAATGCCATGTTAACAGTTCCTCCTTCATTTTTTTGAAATTTGAGGGATCGTCTATATCCGGCTCCATACCCGGCTTGCGGCCGAAGCCGATGCCCTTCCCCATCAGAACAATTTCCCGTCCCTGGCTGTCGGATGCGATGACAATATTGTTGTTTAACTGCTTGGTAATCTTCATGACCCAGCTTCTCCTCTCACCCAGGGACGGCAGGGCAACAAAAAAACCATGCCGGTAAAACGCCAGCATACCACAGGATGAAATCCTTTGGCTGGGTTTTACAAACATGGTTACGCCTGCCGAACAGTAACGCCACACTTCAATTATGAACAAACTATAACACCAATCATCCGGCTTGGCAAGAGGGGTTTGCAAATTTGTAGCTTTGTACATTTTTCAGAGCGGCTTATTGTTCATTTAGCCGGAAGACGACGATGCATCCTGTTCAAATATCTGCAATCAATCATGCCGCTCATAAACGAGAAAAACTTTTCATTCGGACTTCTATTTATCTGCCTGATATGCTATAATAAATTTTTATCCTGCGGGGGACGCTGCGGCTCATCCTGGGGGACAGGCCGGTGGAAGTCAGCGAGAGACAGGCCATCCGCTTCCGGGCCGACATTTCCCACGCCTATCAGAATGTGACCGGGGACAGGTGCGAGGTCTATAACACCATATTCTATCCAAGCCATTAAGGAGGACGCTGATTATGTATGAACTGATCCAGGTTTCGGAGCGGAGCTATTACATCCAAAGTCCGGCGAAAATCGGGCTGGTGCGGTTGGACGGGCAGGACGTTTGTCTGATCGACAGCGGCAACGATAAGGATGCGGGCCGCAAAGTCCGTCAGCTTTTGGATGCCAACGGCTGGCACCTCACCGCCATTTACAACACCCACTCCAATGCTGACCACATCGGCGGCAACAGGTATTTGCAGGGCCAGACCGGGTGCAAAATCTACGTGCCGGGGATCGACTGCGCCTTTACCCGCCACCCTGTCCTGGAGCCGTCCTTTTTGTACGGCGGCTACCCGTGTAAGGAGCTGCGGCATAAATTCCTCATGGCTCAGGAGAGTGACGCCCAGGAGTTGACGAAGGAATGTCTGCCGGAGGGCTTTGAGATTATCCCCCTGCCGGGGCATTTCTTTGATATGGTGGGCTTTCGGACGCCTGATGATGTGGTCTATCTTGCGGATTGCCTGTCCAGCCGGGAAACGCTGGACAAGTATCAGATTGGCTTTATCTACGATGTTGCCGCCTATCTGAATACGCTGGAAATGGTGAAGTCCCTGCAAGCAAAGGTGTTCATCCCGGCCCACGCCGCTGCCTCCGAAGATATAGCAGACCTGGCACAGTACAACATCGACAAGGTGCTGGAGATCGCGGACAAGATCATCGGCACCTGTCAGGAACCGCTCTGCTTTGAGGTCATCCTGCAACGGCTGTTTACCGACTACGGGCTGGCCATGAACTTTGAGCAGTATGTCCTGGTGGGTAGCACCGTCCGCTCTTATCTGGCGTGGCTAAAAGATGCTGGCAGGCTGAACGGCCTGTTTGAAAACAATATGCTGCTCTGGCAGCGGGTATAGGAGGACAGTATGGATAAGCGAGAAAAAATCATCAGGCTATGGTTTGATATGTGGCTGCAAAAGAAAGACCTTGGCATAGAGGACATATTTTCTGCTGCTGCCCTTTACATCGAAAGCTGGGGGCCACAGTATCAGGGTGTTGCCAAAGTGAAGCATTGGTTTGAGGAATGGAATACACGGGGAACCGTCCTCCAGTGGGACATCAAACAGTATTTCCACAAAGGGGATCAGACCATCGTTGAGTGGTATTTCAAGAATAAAATGGACGACGGCAGGGTGGAAGCCTTTGACGGAATGACCCTTGTGAAATGGACGGCGGAGGATATGATCTGCTTTTTGCAGGAGTTTGGCTGTAATGAACATCGCTATGACCCGTATCAGGACGGGCCGGTTCCAAAGTTTAGAGATGAACAAGCTATGTGGTTCTGATTTTCGATAAAGCGGCGCAGGGATTGGCTGACCCATCCCTGCGCCGTTTTCTCTGCCACACGAAAAAATGAAGATATTTTACAAGCCAACACAATCCCCGGCTGTTATAATGGGACGGACAAGGAGGTGCACCGCATGAAAAAAGAAGTGCGAACGGTGGTCTACGATGACGAGTTACACATTGAGGCTTACCGTTTTGAGGGCATCGTACAGCCTTTTCCGAACCATTTCCATGAATACTATGTGATTGGCTTCATGGAGGACGGGGAGCGCGTTTTGTCCTGCAAGAATCAGGAATACATCATCACAAAGGGTGATGTTCTCCTGTTCAATCCAGGGGACAACCACGCCTGTGTTCAGAATGACGGCGGTACGCTGGATTATCGGGGCTTCAACATCACCAGGGAGGTCATGTTGGATTTGGCGGAGGAGGTTACCGGCAAGCAGGAACTGCCCGGATTTTCCCAAAACGTGATTTTTGATGAAGAAATTACCTGCTATCTGCGCCCGCTCCATGAGCTGGTGATGAAAGGCTCCAATGAATTCGGAAAAGAGGAAAATCTGCTGTTTCTGATTTCTTTGCTGATCCAACAATACGGTCAGCCTTTTGAGAACTGCATCCCGGAGTGCCGGGAGGAAATTGAAAAAGCCTGTGCCTTTATGGAACAGCATTATGCCGAGCGAATTTATCTGAATCAGATCTGCCGCTGCGCCGGATTGAGCAAATCCACCCTGCTCCGGGCCTTTACCTGCTCAAAAGGTGTTACGCCGTACAGCTACCTGGAAAATATTCGTATCGGCAAGGCCAAAAAGCTGCTGGAACAAGGCGTTCCCCCCGTTGAGGCGGCGCTGGAAACCGGCTTTTCCGATCAGAGCCATTTCACCAATTATTTCAACCGATTTATTGGACTGGCCCCCGGTATTTATCGGGACATATTTAAGGACACGGAGGAAATGCCGCATGAAGGGTAACGGAACAGCGGGGCATTTCTCCGCCCTGCTTACAATCATCATTTGGGGAACGACCTTTATCTCCACCAAAGTTCTCGTGGCAATTCTCCATGAGAAAATCACCGCCCTGGCCGCCGTTGGAATAGCTCTGATGCTGGCGGGTCTGCTCCTGTCAGAGAGCAAACTATTTTTGAGAAAAGAGGCAAAGCAAAATGGACTGGCAAAATGAAAAGTGCGTCATGGTGATTGACGAGAGCCTACCCCTGGGTATTATCGCAAACACGGCGGCAATCATGGGGATCACCCTGGGAAAGAAAATGCCGGAGGTGGTAGGGGCTGACGTAACCGACCAAAGCGGCAACGAGCATCTTGGCATCATCGAATTTCCTGTGCCGATCCTGCGGGGTTCGCCGAAAATTATCAAGCAGATACGGGAAAAGCTCTACCAGCCTGATTTTCAGGATTTGACAGTGGTGGACTTCTCCGATTTGGCCCAGGGCTGCAAGACCTATGACGAATTTATTGAGAAGATGGGCCACGTTCCCGAAAGCACCCTGCAATATTTCGGTGTTGCCATCTGCGGCCCGAAGAAAAAGGTCAATAAGCTGACCGGAAGTATGCCGCTGCTGCGGTAAAGGTTATGCGCCGCAGCATGGCGGCTGCACATCCAATCCGTCCAGATAGTCCGTCCCCCATTGACACATGGAATCTATGACGGGAATGATGCTTTCCCCAAAGGCCGTCAGGGAATACACGGTTTTCGGCGGCTTCTCCGGGATCACCTCTCTATGTATCATCCCGCATCCCTCCAGATCATGGAGCTGCTGGGAGAGCATTTTGGGCGTTGCGCTGGGGATACGCCGTTGTAACTCCATGTAGTGCAAAGGCCGGTCTACCAAGTGCCAGAGAATGAGCGGCTTATATTTTCCGCCAATCAGCGACAGCGTGGCCTCAACAGGACAATTAAACTGTGTCTGCTTCATAGTCTCACCTCGCGCCAAGTATATCATGGTGTGTTCATTTAGAAAAGGACTATCTTTTTGGGAAGTACCTACCTAAAAAGTGCAATCTTGTGTAGATTTCTGGATGTTGCTAAAATCATAGCAGATGGCATTCCTGATTGTCAGCTATCAAATCATTCAGAAAGGACAACATATCATGGATTTTATTACGATTGCTAAAACTCGCTGCTCCATCCGCAGCTACACCGACAAGAAGGTGGAGCCGGAAAAGCTGGAGAAAATTTTGGAAGCCGCTCATGTGGCCCCCACCGCCGCCAACCTCCAGCCGGTTCACCTGATCGCCGTTCAGAGCGAGGACGGGCTGGCGAAGATCGGCAAAGCCGCCAACATCTACGGTGCGCCCCTGGCAATCATTGTCTGCGCCGATCACAACAAGGCGTGGGTGCGGCCCTTTGACCAGAAGCAGACCGGGGACATTGATGCTTCCATTCTGACCGATCATATGATGCTCCAGGCCACGGAGCTGGGTCTGGGCAGCGTATGGGTATGCTACTTCAAGCCGGATGTTCTGCGCCGGGAGTTCGGCCTCCCTGCCAATCTGGAGCCGGTCAATATCCTGGTAGTCGGCTATGCTGGGGAGAACTTCACCGACCCGGAGCGGCACATTCAGACACGAATCCCGGTAAGGGAGCTGGTTTCCTACGAAAGCCTGTAAACCGACTAACTGCACCAGGGGGGCGTCCTCCTGGTGCAACCTTTATGGAAAATGCCGATAGAACGAAGCTGCTGTTTGACGGCCAAAATTTCCGAATTGGATAACTCTATGTTCACAAATTACTCAGGCAATGTTCTATCTTCTCCAAAAGGATTGATATAGTCAGGCGGACAAAGATGCGCCTCACTCCATATCATCATTTGGTTCAAAATCGGGGTGAAGCTCTGCCCCAGCTCCGTTAAGGAATACTCCACCTTGGGGGGAATTTCCTTGTAAATCTCACGGTGCAAAAATCCGTCTTGCTCCAATTCGCGGAGCTGCTTTGTCAATGAGGACTGGGTAATCCCGTCCAGGCGGCGCATGAGCTGACCAAAGCGTTGAACCTTATAAAATGCGATATACCACAAGATCAGGATTTTCCACTTGCCGCCCAAAACCGCCTGCACACTGGTCATCGGAACACAGCGGGCCATCATATCCTGCGTTTGAAATTTATTCCCAGCCATAGCTCTATCTCCCTTCGCTTCTTTGTAGGTAGTATATACCATCTCAATTTCAAAATCAATGTAGGCCACAAAATTAGTATTAGTACAGAAAGCAATACTACTACTAAAAAAGTTGCGTACTTGAATTTAGCTGTTGCCGGTTGTACCATGATGGCAACAGGAAATTCCTGATTGATTTTGAAAAGGAGATATGATCTATGCACTTTGATGGAACAATCTGGCGTCCGCCCTACGAGGCCGCGTCCCTGCTGATCCAGGTTACTGCGGGCTGCACACACCACTCCTGCAAATTCTGCACGCTGTATGAGGATTTGCCGTTTAAGTTCAGAATGTCCCCGCCGTCCGAGGTGGAGGAGGATTTGGCTGCGGTCAGCCGCTACTGCCAGGACGCACCCTGGTTTCGGGTTTTCTTCACTGGCGCAAATCCCTTTGTTCTGACCACCGACAAGCTGAAAACACTGGCCCAAATGGTGAAGAAGTATTGTCCCAACTATTCGTCCATTGGTTGCTTCGGCAGGATCACCGATGTTACCAACAAAACCGTGGATGAACTGAAAGAACTTCGTGCTTTGGGGTATAACGGACTTACCTTCGGTGTTGAAACGGGCGATGATGAGGCGCTGGCCTTTATGAACAAGGGCTTCCGGGCCAGTGATGTCCTTGAACAGTGCAGAAAGTTAGAGGCCGCTGGCATCAGCTACAATTTCTTCTATCTCACCGGCATTTCCGGCGCTGGCCGGGGCGAAATCGGTGCAAAGGCCAGCGCGGAGCTTTTCAATCAGCTTCACCCGCAAATCATTGAATCCTCTATGCTGACGATTTATAAGACCTCTGAACTGTACCAGGAAATCCAGCGCGGCAACTGGAAAGAGGAAGGGGAAATTGAAAAGCTGGCGGAACTGAAAGCCCTCATTGAAAATCTGACCATTGACACCTGGATCGTGACAGATGGTGCGTCCAATTTGATACAGGTTCGCGGCCACCTTCCCGCAGACAAGGAAAAGCTGGTCGGATATTTGGAGCATCTAATCGAAACCGCTGATGAAGCGGCGTTGCGGGAGTACCGTGTCAATCTGCGGCATCTGTAAGAGGCTCACCCAAATCGTTGATTGGCGGTATGGCGGATTGGTAGGCTGTTCCCCAATCGCACAAGGACTTCAAAACAGGATGAATGGACTGTCCGAGTTCGGTTAAGGTGTATTCGACCTTTGGCGGATTGTCGGGATAAACCGTCCGCGCAAGTATCTTTTGTTCTTCCAGTTCTC
>CAJTPV010000025.1 GCA_910578505.1 uncultured Oscillospiraceae bacterium
CCCGCTGCCGCCGCCCCGCAGACTGCCGCGGCCCCCGCCGCTCCCGCCGTGGAGGGCGCGCCGGTGTCCCCCAGAGCCAGAAAGCTGGCGGGCCGGGCCGGTGTGGACGCCTCCCAGGCCGCCGGGACCGGTCCTAACGGGCGGGTCATTGAGCGGGATGTGCGCCGCCTGATGGAGGAGGGCCCCGCGGTCCAGGCCGCGCCTGCCGCCCCGCAGGTTGCCGCTGCTGTAGAGAGCGCCGCCCCGGTGGAGGCGGAGTATGAGGACGTTGCTTTCACCGGCATCCGGAAGGTGATCGCCAAGTCCATGACCACGTCCCTGCAGTCCATGGCCCAGCTGACCCAGCACTTCTCCTTCAACGCCACAGCCATCCAGGGCTACCGCAAGCTGGTGAAGGGCATTGAGGCGTATTCCGGGATCACATTGGGCGACATCGTGCTCTGCGCCGTGTCCCGCACGCTCCTGGACCACCCCGACCTGAACGCCAACATGGTGGGCGAGGACACCCTCCGCCGCTTCAAGCACGTCCACCTGGGCGTGGCGGTGGACACCCCCCGTGGTTTGATGGTGCCCACCATCTTTAACGCCGACCAGAAGAGCCTGCTGGAAATTTCCAACGAGGTCAAGTCCCTGGCTGAACAGGCCCGCTCCGGCAAGATCAGCCCGGACCTGCTCTCCGGCGGCACGTTTACCGTGTCCAACCTGGGTAACACCGGCGTGGAGATGTTTACTCCGGTTATCAATCCGCCCCAGACCGGTATCCTGGGCGTGTGCGGCATCACGCAGCGGGTGAAGACCGGCAAGGACGGCGAGTTTGCTGTCTATCCGGCTATGGGCCTGTCCCTGAGCTTCGACCACCGGGCGGTGGACGGCGCGCCGGCGGCGAAATTCATGCAGGCGCTGTGTAAGAATCTGGAGCAGTTTACCGCTCTGCTGGCAAAATAAAGGAGGAAGAATATGGAAGTCTATGATGTCATGGTCATCGGCGGCGGCCCCGGCGGGTATCTGTGCGCGGAGCGGGCCGCCCAGGGCGGGCTGAAAACCATCCTCTTTGAGGGGACCCACATGGGCGGCACCTGCCTGAACGAGGGCTGCGTGCCCACCAAGACGTTTTTGAACTCCGCCAAGCTCTACCGCCACGCCGCGTCCAGCTCCGCCTTCGGCGTCACCAGCGAGAACGTGACGCTGGACCACGCCGCTGTGGTGAAGCGGAAGGGGCAGGTGGTCAAGAAGCTGGTCATGGGCGTGGAGGCCACCATGAAGGCCCACAAGGTGGAGGTCATCCGGGCCTCCGCACAGATTGCGGGCCGGAAGGACGGCAATTTTGCAGTCACCGCCGACGGCACGACATACACCGGACGCCGGCTGGTGATTGCCTCCGGCTCCGAGAGCGCCGTGCCCCCCATCCCCGGCGTGAAGGAGGGGCTGGCCTCCGGCTTCGTGGTCACCAATCGGGAGATTCTGGATGTGAAGGAGCTGCCCCGAGAGCTGGTGGTCATCGGCGGCGGGGTCATCGGTCTGGAGATGGCCTGCTACTTCGCCACCGTGGGCGTGCCGGTGACGGTGATTGAGGCGCTGGACAAGATTGCCGGGAATACGGATCCGGAAATCTGCAAGGTGCTGGCGGACGACTACAAAAAGCGGGGGCTGAAGATCAAGACGGCCTGCAAGGTGCTGGAGGTCACCGGCGACGGGGTGATGTACGAGGAGAAGGGCGAGAAGCAGGAGGCCAGGTGCGACATGGTCCTCCTGAGCACCGGGCGCCGCCCCGCCACCGCCGGGCTGGGCTTAGAGACGCTGGGCATCGAGATGGACCGGGCCGCCATTGTGACGGACCGCCATATGTGCACCAACGTGGCCGGGGTGTACGCCGTGGGCGACTGCAACGGCAAGCTGATGCTGGCCCACACCGCCTATCGGGAGGCGGAGGTGGCTGTAAACCACATGCTGGGCATCCCCGACGAGATGCGCTATGAGGTGGTGCCCGCGGTCATCTACACAGACCCGGAGGTGGCCAGTGTGGGCGAGAGCAAGGACAGCGCCGAGGCCAAGGGCATGACCGTGAAGGAAGTGAAGCTGCCACTGGGCGTGTCCGGCCGGTACGCGGCGGAGAACCAGAGCGGCCGGGGCTTTATCAAGCTCATCGTGGACACGGACCGGAACCGGCTGGTGGGCTGCCATATGGTGGGCAGCTACGCCTCCGAGATCATCATGACCGCCACCATGATGGTGGACACGGAACTGCCGCCGGAGCGCCTGAAAAAGCTGGTGTTCCCCCACCCCACGGTTGCCGAGGGCATCCGGGAAGCGATTTTCCAGATCTGATCACGGATTATTATTTGATAGAGGAGATTGATGCTTTATGCCTAAGAGTTTATACGTGGACCCCGTGGAGCTGCGCGCTCCGGCAACCATCCACTTTGACGATATCCCCGTCAACGCCTACAACCGCACGGTCAGCGACGAGCGGGCCAAGTACGGCGACGAGGCCCTGGTGCGCATCTGGCGGGACATCACCATCCTGCGGGAATTCGAGTCCATGCTTAACCTGATCAAGACCCAGGGTGTGTACAACGGCATTGAGACAACTTATCCCGGCCCCGCCCACCTGTCCCTGGGCCAGGAGGCCGCCGCCGTGGGCCAGTCCTACCTGCTGACCCGGGACGACTTCAACTTCGGCAGCCACCGCAGCCACAGCGAGATTCTGGCCAAGAGCCTGAGCTGCATCGAGAAGCTGACGGACCAGGAGCTGCTGGACGTGATGGAGAACTTCCTGGGCGGCAAGACCCTCCGGGCCGTGGAGAAGCTGGGTCAGGTCAAGGACGTCCAGGAGCTGGCCATCCGGTTCATCGTCTACGGCGCGCTGAGCGAAATCTTTGCCCGTGAAAACGGCTTCCACAAGGGCATGGGCGGCTCCATGCACGCTTTCTTCCTGCCCTTCGGCGTGTACCCCAACAACGCCATCGTAGGCGGCAGCGCGGGCATCGCCACCGGCGCGGCCCTGTTCAAGAAGTGCAACGGCAAAAACGGCATCGTGGTCTGCAACATCGGCGACGGCTCCCTGGGCCGGGGCCCCGTGTGGGAGGCCATGAACTTCGCCTCCATGGACCAGTACCACACCCTCTGGGAGGAGGGCAAGAACAAGGGCATGCCCATCCTCTTCAACATCTTCAACAACTCCTATGGCATGGGCGGCCAGACCCGTGGCGAGACCATGGCCTACGACATGCTGGCCCGCATGGGCTCCGGCGTCTCCCCCACCCAGCTCCACGCCGAGCGGGTGGACGGCTACAACCCCCTGGCGGTCATCGACGCCATGGAGCGCAAGCTGGAGCTTCTGCGGGCGGGACAGGGCCCCGTGCTGCTGGACACCATCACCTACCGCCTCTCCGGCCACTCCACCTCCGACCAGAACGCCTACCGCACCAAGGAGGAGATCGAGGCCTGGCGGGCCATCGACCCCATCGTCACCTACCGGCAGGCGCTGGTGGAGGCGGGCGTGGCTCCCGACTCCAGGTTTGAGGAGATCCTGGCGGAGACCGTGGAGCGCATGACCATGATCTGCCGCCACGCCGCCGACCCCGCCCAGTCCCCCTACGCGGACTTTGACGCGGACCCGGCCTTTGTGGAGCGGATGATGTTCTCCAACGAGAAGGTGGAGAAGTTTGATGACGCCAAGCCGGAGGCCCTGATGCCCAAGGAAGAGTGCCCCATGTACCAGAAGCTGAAGAGCAAGGAGCGGGTTCCGGTCAAGGACGGCAAGCCGGTGAGCAAGATGAAGCTGTTCAACCTGCGGGACGCCATCAGCGAGGTCATCTTCGACCGGTACTACGAGGACCCGACCCTGATCTCCTACGGCGAGGACGTGCGGGACTGGGGCGGCGCGTTCGCCATCTACCGGGGCATGGCCGAGGCCATCCCCCACTGCCGCCTGTTCAACGCCCCCATCTCCGAGTCCGCCATCGTAGGCACAGCGGTGGGCTACGGCATGTGCGGCGGACGGGCCATTGTGGAGCTGATGTACGCGGACTTCATCGGCTGCGCGGGGGACGAGATTTTCAACCAGCTGTCCAAGTGGCAGGCCATGTCCTCCGGCATTTTGAAGATGCCCGTGGTGCTGCGGGTGTCCGTGGGCTCCAAGTACGGCGCCCAGCACAGCCAGGACTGGACCGCCCTGTGCGCCCATATCCCCGGCCTGAAGGTCTGCTTCCCCGCCACGCCGTGGGAGGCCAAGGGATTGATGGAGTCCGCCCTGCAGGGCACGGACCCGGTGGTGTTCTTCGAGAGCCAGCGGATCTACGACGTGGGCGAGCAGTTCCACGAGGGCGGCGTGCCGGCGGAGCGGTATGAGATTCCCATCGGGGATGTGAACGTGGTCCGCCAGGGGAAGGATTTGACCATCCTGACCGTGGGCGCGGTGCTGTACCGGGCCATGGACGCGGCCAGGGAGCTCAGCGAGAAGTACGGCCTGGAGGCCGAGGTGATCAATCTCCACTCCCTGGTGCCTCTGGACTACACGAAGATCGTGGAGTCCGTGCGGAAGACCGGCAGGGTGGTGCTCACCAGCGACGCCTGCGCCAGGGGCTCCTTCCTGAAGGACGTGGCCCAGACCGTCACCGAGCTGTGCTTCGACGATCTGGACGCTCCCCCGGTGGTGGTGGGGGCCAGGAACTGGATCACGCCCCCCTATGAGTTCGACCACTACTTCTTCCCCCAGGCGTCCTGGATTTTGGACGCCATCCACCAGCAGATCCTGCCCCTGCCGGGCTATGTGCCGGGCCAGAGCTGCACCGAGACCGAGGCCGTCCGAAAAGCAAAGCTGGGCGTGTAATACTTTTTCTTGAAAGAAAAAGTATCAAAAAGAACTTTAATGCCCGCTGCCGTGGGCTGCAGATCCCAGGTCCCTGCCCGCTGACGGCTGCCGGGACAGCATCAGACAATTCGCTTCAGAGCCGCGGCCAGGGGAGACACTTGCGTTCCTCCCCTGGCCCTTTTGAGCGAAGGGCGCTGGAGTGGAATAGAAAAAGCTGTAAAAAAAGTGAAAATCCCTCTTGACAAGAGCGGTGCAATCGGGTACAATAATTGAGCTTGCGCAGAGCGTGGATGGGTTTTCCGGTATTCGCTCTGCCAATCAATGCGATGATGCGGGAGATTGCGGCGCGAGCCGGTAACTTCCGCGGAGTATGTCCGATAATCGGGCGGCTGAGAAGGTCCTTTTTCGCGGCGTAGATCGCCGCGCCATGGACATGTACCGGCCCTTTTTCGTGCCGGTATTTTCTATGAGCCGGAATGATACGCACGGATAGGCGGAGAGAACTTTCTCGCCGTACAGAGTAAGGGGCATATCACTACTTTGTACACAAATTATGGAGGAACATGCAATGGCTAAAGAAATGATCCGCATTCGTTTGAAAGCCTACGACCACCAGGTCATCGACCAGTCCGCGGACAAGATCGTCCAGACCGCAAAGCGCACCGGCGCCAACGTCTCCGGCCCCATCCCCCTGCCCACCAAGAAGGAGGTCGTGACCATCCTGCGGGCCGTCCACAAGTATAAGGACAGCCGGGAGCAGTTCGAGCGCCGTACACATAAGCGCCTGATCGACATCACCAACTCCAGCCCCAAGACCGTGGAGGCCCTGATGAGCCTGGAGCTGCCCGCCGGCGTGGAGATCGAGATCAAGCTGTAAGGGCAGGGTCAATCCTGATTTGTTTGCTGTCCATGCCCATCGTCTTGCGAGATGGGCGGGTCATGTCGGCAGAGCAATGCCGCCGGGCAACCCACCGGCCGTATCTAAGCCGACCAATAACCTTTATTAAAGGAGAATCACCATGGAGAAAGCAATCATCGGCAAGAAGGTCGGCATGAGCCAGATCTTCGACACCGACGGCAAGGTCATCCCGGTTACCGTGATCGAGGCCGGACCTTGCGTCGTGGTGCAGAAGAAGACCGCCGAAAAGGACGGCTATGAGGCCGTTCAGCTGGGCTTCGAGGATGTGAGCGAGCGCAGGCTCACCAAGCCCGAGATGGGCCACCTCAGCAAGGCCGGCGTGTCCCCCAAGAAGCACCTGAAGGAGTTTAAACTCAACAAGGCCGCCGAGATGAATGTCGGCGACATCGTGAAGGCCGACGCCTTCGCCGCAGGCGACCATGTGGACGTCACCGGCGTCAGCAAGGGCCACGGCTATGCCGGCGTAATCAAGCGCCACGGCTGCCACAGCCTGAAGGCCACCCACGGCACCGGCCCTGTGGCCCGGCACCAGGGCTCCCTGGGCTCCGGCACCGACCCCAGCCGCATCTTCAAGGGGCTGAAGGCCCCCGGCCACATGGGCGTGGACCAGGTGACCGTCATGAACCTGGACGTTGTGAAGGTAGATCCCGAGCTGAACATGATCGTCGTGCGCGGCGCGATCCCCGGCCCCAAGGGCGGCCTGGTGACCATCCGCTCCACCGCCAAGACCATCATCGAGAAGAAGGGCGATGCCGGCACCAGCGCCAACCCGCAGAAGGCTTCCGCCAGGGTCAACCCGCAGAAGGCCTCCGCGAGACGTTAAGGGAAAGGAGTGTGCTGAGCAATGACGAAAGTATTGAATATGGCCGGCAGCGAAGTCGGCCAAGTGGAGCTGAACGCCGCGATTTTCGGCATCGAGCCCAATATGCACGTTGTGCATGAAGTGGTGAAAAACCACCTGGCAAACTGCCGTCAGGGCACCCAGAGCGCCCTCACCCGGGCCGAGGTCTCCGGCGGCGGCAAGAAGCCCTGGCGCCAGAAGGGCACCGGACACGCCCGCCAGGGCAGCACCCGGGCCCCCCAGTGGACCCACGGCGGCATCGCCTTTGCCCCCAAGCCCCGCAGCTACCGCTACACGGTGAACAAGAAGGTCCGCCGTCTGGCGCTGAAGTCCGTCCTCTCCGCCAAGGCCGCGGAGGACAAGATCATCGTGGTGGACTCCATCAGCATGGACGCCATCAAGACCAAGGCCTTCAAGGGCTTTTTGGACGCGGTGAAGTGCGACGGCAAGGCCGTGGTCATCACCCCTGAGGTCAACCAGACCATCGTGCGCAGCGCCCGGAACATCCCCGGCGTGTCCACCACCACCGCCAGAATGCTGAGCGTGTACGACATCGTCAACGCAAAGTATCTGGTGATCGACCAGAACGCCCTCGCCGCTATCGAGGAGGTGTACGCATAATGATCTCTTATGATGTTATCATTCGCCCCATTATTACTGAGCGCTCCATGGCCGGGGCCCAGGATAAGAAGTACGTGTTCGAGGTGGCCATCGATGCCGGGAAGATCCAGATCCGCAAGGCGGTGGAGGAGATCTTCGACGTGAAGGTCGCCAAGGTCAACACCATGATCGTCCCCGGCAAGGCCAAGCGCATGGGCGCCGCCCGCCCCGGCCGTACCAAGGAGTGGAAAAAGGCCGTGGTACAGCTGACCGAGGATTCCAAGACCATCGAGTTCTTCGAGGGTATGGTGTAAGGAGGAAAGAGAACCATGTCTATTAAATCGTTTAAGCCCACTACACCGTCCAGGCGGCAGATGACGGTATCCGGCTTCGACGGCGTTGACAAGAAGGCCAAGCCGGAGCCCAGCCTCACCGAGGTGCTCAAGAAGAACGCCGGCCGCAACAGCTATGGCCGCATCACCGTCCGCCACCGGGGCGGCGGCAACAAGCGCAAGTACCGCATCATCGACTTCAAGCGGGACAAGGTGGATATGTCCGCCACAGTGCTGCGCATCGAGTACGACCCCAACCGCAGCGCCAATATCGCGCTTCTGGAGTATGAGGACGGCGAGCGCCGCTATATCCTGGCCCCCCAGGGCCTGAGCGCCGGGGACAAGGTCCTCTCCTCCCCGGCTGCCGACATCAAGCCCGGCAACGCCCTGCCCCTGGCCAACATCCCTGTGGGCACGGTCATCCACAACATTGAGATGCACCCCGGCAAGGGCGGCCAGCTGGTCCGCTCCGCCGGCACCTCCGCCCAGCTGATGGCGAAGGAGGGCAGCGACGCCCAGGTGCGTATGCCCTCCGGCGAGGTGCGCATCGTGCGCCTCAACTGCAGGGCCACCATCGGCCAGGTGGGCAACATCGACCACGAGAACATCCAGCTGGGCAAGGCCGGCCGCAAGCGGCACATGGGCTGGCGGCCCACGGTCCGCGGCTCGGTCATGAACCCCTGCGACCACCCCCACGGCGGCGGCGAGGGCAAGAGTCCGGTAGGCCGCCCCGGCCCGGTCACCCCCTGGGGCAAGCCCGCCCTGGGCTACAAGACCCGCAAGACGAAGAACCCCACTGATAAGTTCATCGTCAAGCGCAGGAATACGAAGTAAGGAGGCAAGAGGATATGAGCAGATCAGTGAAAAAAGGCCCGTACGTTGCCCCGGAGCTTCTCAAGCGGGTCGAGGCTATGAACGAGAAGGGCGAGAAGAAGGTTTTGAAGACCTGGAGCCGCAGCTCCACCATTTTCCCCGCCTTTGTGGGACACACCATCGCCGTCCACGACGGGCGCAAGCACGTGCCTGTCTACATCCAGGAGGATATGGTGGGCCACAAGCTGGGTGAGTTCGCCCCGACCAGGACCTTCCGCGGCCACGCCAAGGGCAAGTAATGAAGGAGGACGCAAGATAATATGGAAGCTAACGCTTATTTGAAATACCTCCGCATCGCCCCCCGCAAGGTGCAGATCGTCGCGGACCTGATCCGCGGCAAGGACGTCAATACCGCCATGGCGATTCTGATGCAGACCCCCAAGGCCGCATCCGAGCCCATGATCAAGCTGCTCAAGAGCGCTGTGGCCAACGCGGAGAACAACCACGATATGGACGTGGAAAAGCTGTACGTGTCCCAGGTGTTCGCCACGCCCGGACCCATTCTCAAGCGGGTCATGCCCCGGGCCCAGGGCCGCGCCTACAGAATCAACAAGAGAACATCTCACGTGACCCTGACGGTCGCTGAGAAGGCATAAGAAGGAGGGAGACAGTTTATGGGACAGAAAGTAAATCCCCACGGCATGCGCGTGGGCGTCATCAAGGACTGGGATTCCCGTTGGTATGCCAGCAGCGAGAAGGTAGGGGACCTGCTTGTTGAGGACAAGAAGATCCGGGATTACCTGAAGAAGGAGCTGTATGCCGCCCAGGTGCCCAAGATCGAGATTGAGCGCAGCAACGGCGGCGTGACCGTGTTCCTGCACTGCGCCCGCCCCGGCATGGTCATCGGCAAGGACGGCGCGAAGATCGAGGAGACCCGGCTGGCTGTGGAGAAGATGATCGGCAAGACCACCCGTCTGAACATCATTGAGGTCCGCTCCCCGGATATGAACGCCCAGCTGGTGGCGGAGAACATCGCCCAGCAGCTGGAGAAGCGCATCTCCCACCGCCGGGCCATGAAGAACGCCATGGGCCGGGCCATGCGGGCCGGGGCCAAGGGCATCAAGTGCTGCTGCTCAGGCCGTCTGGGCGGCCGGGAGATCGCCGGCGTGGAGCACTACCACGAGGGCACCATCCCCCTGCAGACCATCCGGGCGGACATTGAGTACGGCTTTGCCGAGGCTGCCACCACCTTTGGCCGTATCGGCGTGAAGGTGTGGGTGTACAAGGGAGAGGTCCTCAGCCAGGTGCTGCGCACGGTGCCCCGCACCATGGACACCTCCAAGCCCTATGAGGAGCGCCGCGAGCGCCGTCCCCGCCGGGATGGCGACCGCCGGGGAGGCCGTGACAACCGCGGTCCCCGCCGGGATGATAACCGCGGCCCCCGCCGTGACGACAACCGCGGCCCCCGCCGCGACGGACAGGGCGGTTTCGCCAGCCGCGGACCCCGCCCGGAGAAGAAAGAAGGAGGCGCTCAGTAATGCTTCTGCCAAAGAGAGTGAAGTACCGCCGGGTGCATCGCGGCCGCCTCACCGGCAAGGCGACCCGCGGCAATACCGTGACATACGGCGAGTTTGGCCTGGTGGCCACCGAGCCGGCATGGATCACCAGCAATCAGATCGAGGCCGCCCGTATCGCCATGACCCGCTATACCAAGCGCGGCGGCCAGGTGTGGATCAAGATCTTCCCCGACAAGCCCATCACCGAAAAGCCGGCGGAGACCCGCATGGGTTCCGGTAAAGGCTCCCCGGAGTACTGGGTGGCCGTGGTGAAGCCGGGAAGAGTGATGTTTGAGATCGCGGGCGTCAGCGAGGAAATTGCCCGGGAGGCCCTGCGTTTGGCCAGCCACAAGCTGCCGATCAAGTCGAAGATCGTCAAGCGCGAGGAGCAGCAGGAAGTAGGTGAATAAGATGAAGGCAAAAGAGATCCGTAAGATGAGCGAGGCTGAATTGGGCGAGAAGCTGGTCAGCCTGAAAAAAGACCTGTTCTTCCTGCGTATGCAGCACGCCACCAACCAACTGCAAAATCCGGTGAAGATTGCTGAGGTCAAGCGTGACATTGCCCGAGTCAAGACCATTATCCGCGAGCAGCAGAACGCTGCCGCCAAGTAAGAGAAGGAGGGTAATCGAAATGAGTGAAGCGAGAATTTCCTCCCGTAAGACCCGGGTCGGCAAGGTCGTGTCCGACAAGATGGATAAGACCGTGGTCGTGGCCATCGAGGACCGGGTGGCCCATCCGCTGTACAAGAAGATCGTAGGCCGCACCTACAAGCTGAAAGCCCACGACGAGCAGAACCAGTGCGGCGTAGGCGACAAGGTGAAGGTCATGGAGACCCGCCCGCTGAGCAAGGACAAGAGATGGCGCGTGGTCGAAATCATTGAGAAGGCGAAGTAAGGGGGTGCCGTGAGATGATCCAACAGGAATCTTTCTTAAAGGTGGCCGACAATACCGGCGCCAAGGAAATCAAGTGCATCCGTGTCCTGGGCGGCTCCAAGCGCAAGTATGGCAACATCGGTGATGTGATCGTGGCCAGCGTGCGCAAGTCCACCCCCGGCGGCACGGTGAAGAAGGGCGAAGTGGTGAAGGCCGTCATCGTGCGCAGCGCCAAGGGCGTGCGCCGGGCCGACGGCACCTATGTCCGCTTCGACGACAACGCCGCTGTCCTCATCAAGGACGACCGGAACCCCAGGGGGACCCGTATCTTTGGGCCGGTAGCCCGCGAGCTGCGGGATAAGGACTACATGAAGATCCTGTCCCTGGCTCCCGAGGTCGTGTAAGGAGGAGCAGAGAGAATGGCTATGAACATCAAGAAGGGCGACACCGTAGTGGTCCTGTCCGGCAAGGACAAGGGCAAGCAGGGGAAGGTGAACGCCGTCATCCCCGGCGAGGGCAAGGTGGTAGTGGAGGGTGTGAATATGGTCACCTGCCACACCAAGCCCCGCCGCCAGGGCGAGGAGGGCGGCATCGTCCGCCGGGAGGCCGCCCTGTACGCCAGCAAGGTGCAGCTGGTCTGCCCCAAGTGCGGCAAGGCCACCCGCGTCGGCAGCAAGCGGGTGCAGAAGACCATCTCCGGCAAGGAGAAAATGGTAGGCGTGCGCGTGTGCAAGAAGTGCGGCGCCGAGGAAATTTGAGAGAGGAGTAGGATAGCATGGCCAGACTGAAAGAAAAGTACAATGCCGAAGTCGCTCCTGCTCTGATGAAAAAGTTCGAGTACAAGAGCGTCATGCAGATCCCCAAGATCGACAAGGTCGTGGTCAACGTCGGCTGCGGCGAGGCCCGGGACAACGCCAAGGTCCTGGAGGCCGTGGTGCGGGATCTGACCGCCATCACCGGACAGAAAGCGATCATTACCATTGCCAAGAAGAGCGTGGCGAACTTCAAGGTCCGCGAGGGCATGCCCGTGGGCGCGAAGGTGACGCTGCGCAGCGAGAAGATGTGGGAATTCCTGGACCGTCTGTTCAACGTGGCTCTGCCCCGTGTCCGGGACTTCCACGGCATCAACCCCAACTCCTTCGACGGCAGGGGCAACTACGCCCTGGGCGTTAAAGAGCAGCTGATCTTCCCGGAGATCGAGTACGACAAGATCGACAAGATCCGGGGCATGGACATCATCATCTGCACCACCGCCCGGACCGACGAGGAAGCGAAGGCTCTGCTGGAGCTGGTGGGCGCACCCTTCGAGCGCTGAGAAGAGGGAGGTTGGTTAAAAAATGGCAAAAAAGTCAATGATTCTTAAGCAGCAGGCGGAGCCGAAGTTCTCCAGCCGGAAATACAACCGCTGCAAGATCTGCGGCCGGCCCCACGCATATCTGCGCAACTACGGCGTGTGCCGTATCTGCTTTAGGGAGCTGGCGTACAAGGGCGAGATCCCCGGCGTACGCAAGGCCAGCTGGTGAACGGGCAGTAAAGGTTTCGGTCAAGCCTTTTCAAAGGCTTGCGGGGGTTTGGGGGCGGCGTCCCCAAGTCCTGCCGCACGGCAGCGCGGCATCATACCAAAGGACGGCGAAAGGTCGCTGAGAATGACGGCAAACCACATAAATTCGCAGCGATACCTCGCCGCCTCAACAGCGAAACGCTGTAACTTCTAAAAGGAGGAGCATTCAATATGCACATTACAGACCCCATCGCGGATATGCTGACCCGCATCCGCAACGCCAACAGCGCCCGGCATGAGACCGTGGACGTACCGGCGTCCAACATGAAAAAGAGCATTGCCCAGATCCTGCTGGACGAGGGCTATATCAAGAGCTTCCAGCTCATCGACGACGGCACCCAGGGCGTCATCCGCATCACCCTGAAGTACAACGCGGGCAAGGAGCGGGTCATCACCAACCTGCGCCGCGTGAGCAAGCCGGGCCTGCGTGTCTACGCCGGCGCGGACGACCTGCCCAAGGTCCTGCGGGGCCTCGGCATCGCCATCGTATCCACATCCAAGGGCGTCATGACCGATAAGGAGGCCCGCAAGGCCCATATCGGCGGGGAAGTCCTGGCATTCGTCTGGTAAGGAGGGTATTTGAGATGAGTAGAATCGGCAGAATGCCCATTACCGTCCCCGCCGGCGTCGAAGTCAGCGTGGCTGATGGCAATGTGGTAACGGTCAAGGGCCCCAAGGGCACCCTGACCAAGCAGCTCCATCCCGCAATGGTGATCGAGCAGAACGGAACGGAGATCAGCGTCAAGCGTCCCTCCGACTCCAAGGAGCACCGCTCTCTCCACGGCCTCACCCGCACCCTGCTGCACAACATGGTGGTGGGCGTGCACGAGACCTACAAGAAGGAGCTGGAGATCAACGGCGTGGGCTACCGCGCCGTCAAGGAGGGCAAAAACCTGGTCATGAACCTGGGCTATTCCCACCAGGTCACCGTCCCTGAGGTGGACGGCATCACCATCGACGTCCCCTCCCCCAACAAGATCGTCATCGCCGGCTGCGACAAGCAGCAGGTGGGCCAGTTCGCCGCCGAGGTCCGGGAGAAGCGTCCTCCCGAACCGTACAAGGGCAAGGGCATCAAGTATGCCGACGAGGTCATCCGCCGCAAGGTGGGCAAGACCGGCGCGAAGAAGTAAGGAGGCGAGCTGAAAGATGATTAAGAAACCAGATACCAACGCGCAGCGGCTCAAGAGACACAAGAGAGTGCGCTCCAAGATTTCCGGCACAGCCGAGCGGCCCCGCCTGAACGTGTTTCGCAGCGAGAAGAACATCTACGCACAGGTGATCGACGACGTCAACGGCGTCACCCTCTGCTCCGCTTCCTCCCTGAAGATGGAAGGCAACGGCGGCAACAAGGCCGCTGCCCGCGAGGTGGGCAAGGCCGTGGCGAAAGCGGCCCTGGCCAAGGGCATTGAGAACGTTGTCTTCGACCGCGGCGGCTACCTGTACCACGGCCGCGTGGCCGAGCTGGCGGAAGGCGCCCGCGAGGGCGGCCTGAAATTCTAAGGGAGGAGGAAATTACCATGGCTGGCAGATTTGAAAAACCCCAGAGCGAGTATATTGAAAAAGTCGTGAACCTCAACCGGGTTTCCAAGACGGTCAAGGGCGGCCGCGTGATGAAATTCTCCGCCCTGATGGTGGTGGGCGACGGCAAGGGCAAGGTGGGCTTCGGCCTGGGCAAGGCCGCCGAGGTCCCTGAGGCCATCCGGAAGGGACTGGAGGACGCGAAGAAGAACATGGTGACCATCACCATGTCCGGCACCACCATCCCCCACGAGGTCATCGGCGAGTTCGGCGCGGGCCGCGTGATGCTGAAACCCGCCGCCGAAGGTACCGGCATCATCGCCGGCGGCCCTGTCCGCGCGGTGATGGAGGCGGCGGGCGTGAAGGATATCCGCGCCAAGTGCCTGCGCTCCAACAACCCCCAGAACGTGGTTGCCGCCACCTTCCAGGGCCTGCGCTCCCTGCGGGGCCCGGAGGAAGTGGCCCGCATCCGGGGCAAGAGCGTGGAAGAGATCGTAGGGTAAGGAGGAGACGAGAAAAATGGCAAAGCTGAACATTACGCTCGTCAAGAGCCTCAACGGCCGGCTGGCGAAGCACATCGCCACCGCCAATTCCCTGGGACTGCGGCGGATCGGCGACGCCACCGAGCAGCCTGACAATCCACAGACCAGGGGCAAGATCGCCCAGATCGGCTATCTGCTCCGGGTCGAAGAGACCAAATAAGGAGGTACCGGACAATGAATCTGCATGAACTGTCTCCCGCCGCCGGCTCCACCCAGGTGGGCAAGCGCAAGGGCCGGGGCGCCGGTACGGGCAATGGCAAGACCGCAGGCCGCGGTCACAAGGGGCAGAAGGCCCGCAGCGGCGGCGGCGTGCGCGTCGGCTTTGAAGGCGGCCAGATGCCTTTGGCCCGCCGGGTGCCGAAGCGCGGATTTAACAACATCTTCGCCAAGCCGCTGGCGATCATCAATCTCAGCGACCTGGACCAGTTCGACAACGGCGACACCGTGACCGCCCAGGTCCTGCTGGACAAGGGCATCCTCAGCAAGTGCCCCTATGGGTACAAGGTGCTGGGCAACGGCAAACTGACAAAGAAAATTACCGTGGAAGCTTCCGCATTTTCCAAGTCCGCACAGGCCGCCATCGAGGCCGCGGGCGGAAAGGCGGAGGTGAGGTAACAGCATGATCCAAACCATTCGCAAGGCGTGGGGAATCCCGGAGCTGCGCAAGAAGATCATGTTCACCCTGATGATCCTGGTCATCTACCGTCTGGGCAGCGCGATCCCTGTCCCCTACGTGGACACCAACACGCTGAGCACCTATCTCAACGGCATGGGCACCACCATCCTGGGCCTGTACAACGTGATGAGCGGCGGCGCCTTCGCCCAGGCCACCGTATTTGCTCTGGGCATCCAGCCCTATATCAACAGTTCCATTATTATCCAGCTGCTCACCGTGGCCATCCCGGCCCTGGAGCGGATGCAGCGGGAGGGCGGCGAGGAGGGCAAGAAGAAGATTCAGTCCATCACCCGCTACGCCACCGTGGCCATCGCGCTGCTGCAGGCCGTGGGCTACTACGCCATTATGAAGCGGTACAGCATCCTCACCGACCAGAGCATCTGGGCGGCGCTGGTGATTATCGTCTCCTTCATTGCCGGCTCCAGCTTCCTGATGTGGCTGGGCGAGCAGTGCAACGAGTTCGGCGTGGGCAACGGCATCTCCATGATCCTGTTCGCGGGCATCATCTCCCGCATCCCCAGCATGATCTCCACTCTGTACAGCGCGATCCTCACCGGCACCATGCACTGGGCCTGGACGCTGCTGATCGTCGTGGGCGTACTGCTGCTGGTGGTGCTGATCGTGTTCGTCAACGACGCAGAGCGGCGCATACCCGTCCAGTACGCCAAGCGCCAGGTGGGACGCAAGATGTACGGCGGACAGTCCAGCAGCCTGCCCATGAAGGTGAATATGTCCGGCGTCCTGCCCGTCATCTTCGCCCAGTCCATCGCATCCATCCCCGCCACCATCGGCGCGTTCCTGCCGGCCCCCAACGAGGGCACCTTCGCCTATTCCCTGCTGAACGCCATTGACACCAAGAGCTTCCTGTACCTGGTGGTCTATTTCCTGCTGATCATCGGCTTCAGCTATTTCTATGCCACCATCCAGTTCAACCCCGTGGAGATCTCCAACAATCTCAAGCGCAACGGCGGCTTTATCCCCGGCTTCCGTCCGGGCCGGCCCACCAGCGACTTCATTGCGCGGGTGCTGAATAAGATCACGCTGTTCGGCGCGATCTACCTGGGCGTGGTTGCCATCCTGCCCCTGCTGGCCGACAAGTTCTCCGCCGTGGCCATCGGCATCGGCGGCACCTCCATCATCATCGTTGTGGGCGTGGCCCTGGAGACGGTGCAGGCGCTGGAGAACCAGATGCTCATGCGGCAGTATAAGGGCTTCCTGGAGTAAGGAGAGGTTATGAAACTGATTCTGTTAGGCGCTCCCGGCGCCGGGAAGGGTACCCAGGCGGAGGTCCTCTGCAGGAAGCTGGGCATCCCCTCCATCTCCACCGGCAATATTCTCCGCGCCGCCATCAAGGACGGCACGCCCACCGGCCTGAAGGCCAAGTCGTATATCGACGCCGGCGCTCTGGTGCCCGATGAGGTCATCATCGGCATCGTGGACGAGCGCCTGGCCCAGGACGACTGCAAGAACGGCTATATCCTGGACGGGGTGCCCCGCACCATCGCCCAGGCCGAGGCCCTGGAGAAGGCGGGCATCACCTTTGACGCCGTCGTCTCCATCGAGATCAGCGAGGAGGAGATCCTCCGCCGCATGAGCGGGCGGCGCGTGTGCGGCGCCTGCGGCGCCAGCTACAACGTGGACTTCGTCCCCCCCAGGGTGGAGGGCATCTGCGACAGCTGCGGCGGCAAGCTGATCCAGCGCAAGGATGATACGCCTGAGACGGTCCGTGAGCGCCTCAAGGTCTATCATACAGAGACTGAGCCGCTGGTGGACTTCTACGCGAACCGGGGTCTTCTGCGCCCGGTCCGCTCGGCGGATACCAAGGAAGCCACCACCAAGGCCATCCTGGACGTTCTGGGAATCGAAAAATGATTACCCTGAAATCCAGCCGGGAGATTGAATTGATGCGCATATCCGGGCAAATTACCGCGGCGGCCCGCGCCTTGGCGGGGGCTATGGTGGAGCCCGGCGTGTCTACCCGGGAAATCAATAAGGAAGTACACCGTTTCATTAAGTCCAAAGGCGCCGTGCCCTCCTTCCTGGGCTATAACGGCTTTCCGGCCAGCGTGTGCATCTCCGTCAACGACGAGGTCATCCACGGCATCCCCGGCGGTCGGATTCTGCGGGAGGGCGACATCGTGTCCATCGACGTGGGGGCCTTTAAAAACGGCTTCCACGGGGACTGCGCGGCCACCTTTCCCTGCGGGAAAATTTCCGATGAGGCCCAGCGGCTCATCGACGTGACCCGGCAGAGCTTCTTTGAAGGCATCCGGTACGCCCGCGAGGGCTGCCGTTTGCCGGATCTCTGCGGGGCCATCGAGCAGTATGTGGCGGCCAACGGCTTTTCCGTGGTGCGCGAGTACGTGGGCCACGGGGTGGGCAGCAAGATGCACGAGGAGCCGGAGGTGCCCAACTACGTGGAGCGCAGGATGGGCCGCCCCCGCTTCCTGCGGGGCATGACCATCGCCGTGGAGCCCATGGTGAACGCCGGGCGGGCAGCCGTGCAGGTGATGAGCGACGGCTGGACCGTAAGGACCAAGGACGGAAAGCTCTCCGCCCACTATGAGAACTCCATTCTCATTACCGGGCGCGGGGAGCCGGAGCTCCTGACGGATCCGGAGGCGAAAGCGGAGTAAGTTATGGACGTAGCGCGATCAGACATTGTAAAATCGATTGCCGGCAGGGATCAGGGGAAGCTCTTCTTTGTCATGGACACGGAGGGGGAGTACCTGCTGCTGGCGGACGGCAAGAGCCGGCGGCTGGAGAGCCCAAAGCGGAAAAAGCGCAAGCACACGGTGTTTGCCGCCCGCTGTGACTGCCGGACGGCCGATAAGATCAGAAGCGGAGAGAAAGTGACCAACAGTGAGCTCCGCAGGACCCTCGCCCAGTTCGGCGGGGAAGGTGATCAAGACCAGGAGGGATGAGCACTTGGCAAAATCCGACATGATCGAGGTTGAGGGCGTGGTCGTAGAGGCCCTCCCCAACACTACATTCCAAGTAGACATTGGAAACGGGCATACCATTCTGGCCCATATTTCCGGAAAACTAAGGATGAATTTCATCAGGATCCTGCCCGGTGACAAAGTCACGGTGGAGATGTCTCCCTATGACCTGACCCGCGGCCGGATCACTTGGCGTACGAAGTAGGAGGTTACACACCATGAAAGTAAGACCGTCCGTAAAGCCCATGTGCGAAAAATGCAAGATCATTCGCCGCAAGGGCCGCCTGATGGTGATCTGCGAAAACCCCAAGCATAAGCAGAGACAGGGCTAAGTGAATTTGGAGGTGCTGTTTTAATGGCAAGAATTGCCGGTATTGACCTGCCCAAGGATAAGAGGATTGAGATCGGCCTCACCTATATCTATGGGATTGGAAGAAAGAGCGCCAAGGATATCTTGGCAAAGACGGGGGTCGACCCCGACACCCGCGTGAAGGATCTGACCGAGGCGGACGAGAACAAGCTCCGTGAGGCCATTGACCACGGCTACACCGTGGAGGGCGACCTGCGCCGCTCCGTGGCCCTGGACATCAAGCGCCTGACCGAGATCGGCTGCTACCGGGGCATCCGCCACCGCCGCGGCCTGCCCGTGCGCGGCCAGCGCAGCAAGACCAACGCACGCACCCGCAAGGGTCCCAAGAAGACCATTGCCAACAAGAAGAAGTAAGGAGGGAGATCAATTATGGCTGCACCTAAGACTGGCAAGCGGGTCATCCGCCGCCGCCGCGAGAAGAAGAACATTGAGAGAGGCCAGGTCCATATCCGTTCTTCCTTCAACAACACCATGGTGACCGTCACCGACACCCAGGGCAACGCCATCTCCTGGGCTTCCTCCGGCGGACAGGGTTTCCGTGGCAGCAAGAAGAGCACGCCCTTCGCCGCACAGACCGCCGCTGAGGTGGCCGCCCGCGCCGCGATGGAGCACGGCCTGAAGACCGTGGAGGTCTTTGTCAAGGGCCCCGGACAGGGCCGTGAGGCCGCCATCCGGGCTCTGCAGGCCGTGGGCCTGGAGGTGACCATGATCAAGGACGTCACCCCCATCCCCCACAACGGCTGCCGCCCCCCCAAGCGCCGCCGCGTCTAATTCGGAAGAAGGAGGAAATTTTTCATTATGGCTAAGAATATGCAGCCCATCGCCAAGCGCTGCAAGGCTTTGGGCATCTCTCCCGCCGCCATGGGCTACGCCGGGAAAACCACTGAGCGTAATTCCAACAACCAGATGCGCAAGAAGAAGAGTGAGTATGCGCTGCAGCTCCAGGAGAAGCAGAAGGTGAAGTTCGTCTACGGCATCATGGAGAAGCAGTTCCGCATGTACTACGAGAAGGCGGCCCGGATGCAGGGCAAGACCGGCGAGGAGCTGCTGGTCCTCATCGAGCGCCGTCTGGACAATGTGGCGTACCGCCTGGGCTTCGCCTCCACCCGCCGCCAGGCCCGGCAGCTGGTCAGCCACGCCCATTTTACCGTCAACGGCAAGAAGGTCAACATCCCCTCCTATCTTGTCAAGCCCGGCGATGTGATCGAGGTTCGGGATACCAGCCGTTCTTCCGCCATCTTCAAGCGCCTGACAGGCGAGGATGCGCCGGTGGTGCTGGTGCCTGAGTGGCTGGAGCGGGAGAAGAACGTGCTCAAGGGCACCGTGTCCCGTCTGCCTGTCCGCGAGGACATCAATGATATGCCCATTGAGGAGCATCTCATCGTCGAGTTGTACTCCAAGTAATAGGAGTCTACCCTCGATAATCACGCGAATGGAATGAAGAGCGGGCCGGCCGCTGGCCGAATCCGCATGAGAAGGAGGGTACTGGATGATTGAAATTGAGAAGCCCCAAATCGAGTGTATCGAGACCCCTGGCGACGATTCTTACGGCAAGTATGTAGTGGAGCCTCTGGAGAGAGGCTACGGCACCACCCTTGGCAACGCGCTGCGGCGCATCATGCTCTCGTCCCTGCCCGGCACAGCCGCCACCAGCATCAAGATCGCCGGTGTGCAGCATGAGTTTACCACGATTCCCGGCGTCAAAGAGGACGTGACGGAGATCGTGCTGAACATCAAGCAGCTGATCTGCAAGCTCTACAGCGAAGGGGTGAAGACCGTCTTTATCGAGGCGGTGGGCCCCTGCGAGGTGACGGCGGGGGACATCAAGAGCGACGGCGAGGTGGAGGTGCTCAATCCGGAGCTGCACATTGCCACACTGGGCAGCGGCGCGACGCTGAACATGGAGATCACCCTCAGCCATGGCCGCGGCTACGTGCCCGCTGACCGCAACAAGTCCCAGCAGAGCATCATCGGCGTCATCCCCGTGGACTCCATCTATACGCCTGTGTATAAGGTGAACTATACGGTGGAAAACACCCGCGTGGGGAACATGACGGACTTTGACAAGCTGACCATCGAGGTCTGGACCGATTCCACCATCTCCGCCAGAGACGCGGTGAGCCTGGGCGCGAAGATCCTCTGCGACCACTTCACCCTGTTCACCGACCTCAGCGACACGCTGAGCATGAAGTCCACGGTGGTGGAGAAGGCGGAGACCCAGCGCGACAAGGTACTGGAGCTGACCATTGAGGAGCTCGATTTGAGCGTGCGCAGCTTCAACTGCCTGAAGCGGGCCAACATCAACACGGTAGAGGACCTCATCAGCAAGACCGAGGACGAGATGATGAAGGTCCGGAACCTGGGACGCAAGTCCCTGGAGGAGGTCATCAACAAGCTGTCGATGATGGGCCTGTCTCTGACGGACGAGGAAAGCAACTAATATCGATATCCGCCCCGCCCCCGGCGGGCGGCGGCGATGAGAGCCTTTTGTAAAGGAGGAGAGCAACTATGCCCGGAACACGCAAGCTCGGCAAGACCACTGACCAGCGCAGGGCGATGCTCCGCCAGCAGGTGACCGATTTCCTGGATAACGGCAGGATGGAGAGCACCGTTACCCGCTGCAAGGAGATCCGGCCTCTGGCTGAGAAAATGATTACCCTGGGGAAGAAGGGCGACCTGGCCGCGTACCGCAAGGCCATGACCTTCATGACCCGTGAGGACGTTGTCCACAAGGTATTCAAGGAGATCGCTCCCAGCTATATGGAGCGCAGCGGCGGCTACACCCGCATTACCCGCACCGGCGTCCGCCGGGGCGACGCCGCGGAGACCGCGATGATCGAGCTGGTCTGATTTTCCCAACAGCGCACTGCGCCGGTAAAAAGCCCTTTCGTGTGTGGAGTACTACACATACGAAAGGGCTTTTTGGCGGCCTTTGCCCAGGCGGACAAAAAAATACGCCTTCTGATAGGTTTATTTTGTGAAATTTCTCTTTACAATAGGAAATGCGTGTGTTATAGTAATCGAGTACGTTCCCAGGCCTCGCCACGGGCGGCACCTGCCCTGACGCAGCCTGCGGAGAATTTATTTGAGAAAGGTGGAACCCAGCTATGATGCTGAAAGACCAGAAGACATCCATTATTGAATCCAACCGCACCCATCCTACGGACACCGGCTCCCCGGAGGTACAGGTGGCCATCCTGACCGAGCGGATCAACCAGCTCACCGAGCACCTGAAGGTGCATATCCACGACAACCACAGCCGCCGGGGCCTGTATAAGATGATCGGTAAGCGCCGCAGCCTCCTGGACTATCTGGCCAAGAAGGACATTGAGCGCTACCGCGCCCTGATCGCCAAGCTCGGTATCCGTAAGTAGTCCTGCCGGACGGGCAATGCGCTTCGCGTTGTTCTTTTCGGAATTCTGCTGCGGCGCGAGTTACTAAGTTTTCGCCCGGTAACGGCAGCCATTCGTTACCGGGCGGCAACTTATTGTCCGCCGCGCGGTGTGTGTTTTAGCCCATCGCCGGGCCAATGCCCCGGCGGTATGCAGCGGGAGCCAGCCGCCTTTTTAGCAGTTGGTTTTGAAGTCGAGTTTAGCTGGACTTTGAAACCAAGTGCTAAAAGGCGGCTCCCCTCAGAAAAAACAATTTAAAAAGGAGTTTGCTATGTCTACGATTATCACCAAAAAACAATTCCCCAACTACCGCAAGTATACCATGGACCTGGCGGGCCGCCCCCTGACCCTGGAGACCGGCAAGATCGCCGAGCTGGCCAACGCCGCCGTTATGGTCACCTACGGCGAGACCACGGTCCTGGTCACCGCCACCGCCTCCGCCCGGCCCAGGGACGGCATCGACTTCTTCCCCCTCAGCGTGGACTTTGAGGAGAAGATGTACGCCGTGGGCCGCATCCCCGGCAGCTTCATGCGCCGGGAGGGCCGCCCCGGCGAGAAGGGCATCCTCACCAGCCGGGTCATCGACCGGCCCATCCGCCCCCTGTTCCCCGGCGACTTCCGCAACGACGTGGCCATCATGTGCACCGTCATGAGCGTGGACCACGACTGCTCCCCGGAGATTGCGGCCCTCATCGGCACCTCTGCCGCCCTGGCCATCTCCGACATCCCCTGGGGCGGCCCGGTGGGCGCGCTGAAGATCGGCTATGTGGACGGGCAGCTGGTGGTGAACCCCACCCGTGAGCAGGCGGAGCGGTCCGACCTGGACGTGACCGTGGTGTCCACCGGCAAGAAGGTGGTCATGATTGAGGCCGGAGCCAACGAGATTCCCAACGACCTGATGTTTGAGGCCATCCAGCTGGCCCACAACGAGAACCAGAAGCAGGTGGCCCTCATCAACCAGATGGTGGCGGAGATCGGCAAGGACAAGTTCGAGTACCCCCACGCCGACTTCAACCAGGAGCTCTTCGACAAGATTGTGGAATCCACCATGGACGAGGCCAAGGCCGCCCTGGACACCGACGACAAGAACGTCCGGGAGGCCCGGTGGAACAAACTCATCGACCACTGGCACGAGCTGTATCTGGAGGAGTATCCGGATATGGACCAGTACCTGGAGGAGTTCACCTATAAGTTCCAGAAGAAGATCGTCAAGGCGTGGCTGCTGGAGGGCCACCGGGTGGATGGCCGTCAGAAAAACGAGATCCGTCCCCTGGCCGCCGAGGTGGGCGTGCTGCCCCGTGTCCACGGCTCCGGCCTCTTCACCCGAGGCCAGACCCAGGTGCTGTCTATCTGCACCCTGGACATGATGTCCGCCGCCCAGAAGCTGGACACCATCTGGCCCGAGGAGAGCAAGCGCTACATGCACCACTACAATTTCCCCGGCTACTCCGTAGGCGAGGCCAAGCCCTCCCGCAGCCCCGGACGCCGGGAGATCGGCCACGGCGCCCTGGCGGAGCGGGCCCTGCTGCCGGTGCTGCCCAGCGAGGAGGAGTTCCCCTACGCCATCCGGGTGGTCAGCGAGGTGGTCAGCTCCAACGGCTCCACGTCCCAGGGCTCCATCTGCGGCAGCACCCTGGCGCTGATGGACGCCGGCGTGCCCATCAAGGCCCCTGTGGCCGGCATCTCCTGCGGCCTCATCCAGGACGACGACGGCTCCTTTACCACCTTCATTGACATCCAGGGCGTGGAGGACTTCCACGGCGAGATGGACTTCAAGGTGGGCGGCACCAAGAAGGGCATCACCGCCATCCAGATGGACCTGAAAAATGACGGCCTGACCATGGAGATCATCAAAAACGCCCTGGACATCACCTATGACGCCCGCTGCGAGATTCTGGACCAGATCATGCTGCCCTGCATCTCCAAGCCCCGGCCCGAGGTGTGCCAGTGGGCGCCGAAGATGATTACCATGAAGATCGATCCCGACAACATCCGGGACGTCATCGGCAAGGGCGGCAGCGTCATCCAGAAGATCGTGGCCGACACCGGCGCGAAGATCGACATCGAGGAGGACGGCACCATCCGCATCGCCTCCGCCGACGCCGCCTCCTGCAACGCCGCCAAGGCCGCCATAGACGCCATCGTGTTTGTGCCTGAGGTGGGCAGTCTGTACTATGGCCGCGTGGTGCGCCTGATGCAGTTCGGCGCTTTCGTGGAGCTGGCCCCCGGCAAGGACGGGCTGGTCCACATCTCCAAGCTGGCCAACCGCCGGGTGGAGAAGGTGGAGGACGTGTGCAAGATCGGCGATATGATGTGGGTCAAGGTCACGGAGATCGACGAGAAGGGCCGCGTCAACCTCTCCCATAAGGACGCCCTCCGGGAAATCGAGGAGAAGAAGGCCAGGGGCGAGGTTATCAAGTAAAACAGCAGAGATTGGTACTGGTGATATAAGAGGATATTTGAGTCAAAAAGGGAGCGGAAACCTGTTGCGGTCTCCGCTCCCTTCTCTTGTTATGCAATGCCTTCACGCTCAAAAAACTGTGCAACTGTCATGCATTTGGGACGCTCTATGTCGAGGCTCAGGAAATCCTTGTCACCTGTGAGGATAGCGTCTACATCAGATGCAATCGCGGCGTTTAGGATAGGCTGATCTTTTGCGTCCCGTATCAGCTTATCCACATGGTCTGCTGCGGGAATCAGTTCGTATGACAGCTCTGCCAGAAACGCCTCTGCATCCGGCACATACTTGGGTGCTTTCCGCCGCAAAATATCCCGCAGCTCTGTAATATTGCAGTCACACAACACAACCTTGTGATGATCTGCAATATAGAGCAGAGCCTTTGCCGGTCTTGAACTGGGAAAAAGCAATGCGGAAAACAAAATATTTGTGTCGACTAAAATCCGCATTCAGGTGTCCTTTCCATAGCGTACTGCATCGACCAGCGCCTGCACATCCTCCTCGCAGGACACCCCCATATCTTCTGCGGCTCCGGCAAAAGCAGTCTGGGCTTTTCGAATAGCTGCAGCAGAGGTATTGCCAATAATTTTACCTTCCTGCTTGGGGGTGTCCGATTGAAGCGCATCCTCAATGGCCTGTTTCATACTCTGGAGCATAGCGGCCACATTGATAAGCTGGGCGTCTGTGAAGCCATCAAGCATTGCAACGCATCTTTCCCGGTTACTCATAGCACATAACCTCCTCTGCCCCTATTATACTGAATTTGAGCCAACATATCAACCGGCAAATTCCATTAAACAGTTGCCTCATTCTGCTCCGGCAGCTGAATCGGGCCGTTTTTATTTTCATAGTCCTCAATATACCGCTGCACAATATACTCAATGAAATTATTCAATGACCGCTGCTCTCTCGTTGACAGGATACGGGCTTTTTCGTAGGTGGCTTCATGCAGACGCAGACCGGTCTGGATCTTATTGGTTGCCATGCGTTATCACCCCTTTAGCACTATGTTAGCAAAATTCCTATTGACAGTCTACTCACAAGATGCTACCATAGTGCTAACAAATAAAAGGGGGAAACATGCGGTGTAAACGGTAATTTCAGCAAGCTGCCTCTGGGGAGAAAAAACGGGAAATCCGGGCAAACTAGCCGGATGGAACCTTTGCCGCAAAAAGTGCTTGACAAATCTATCTGGAGGCGATATATTAAATCACGTAAGGTTGTAAAAATAAGGAAAATCAAACCATTCAGAAAGGAAAAAACGACTATGAAACATGCGAGACGTCTGCTGGCGGGACTGCTGACCGCCGTCATGCTCCTGGCGCTCCTGCCCACCGCCTTCGCGGCGGAGGACGATCCCCTGACCCGGGGCCAGGCCCGTGACATCCTCCTGGCCGCCGCGGACGACTACAACCCCGGCGTAAAGGCCGAGGACGTGCTCCAGGGCGATAAGGACGGCAATCTCTACCTGGACCGCCCCGTGACCCGTGTGGAGCTGCTGGTGATGCTCTCCAACGCCTTCGGCCAGCTGCCGGAGCCGGTGGGGGACAGTGCGCGCATTGCCTTCCCCGCCGCCCAGTTTACCGACGTGCCCAACTGGGCCGGGAAGACCCTGGAGAACGTGTTCCAGGCCGGCATTGTTTCCGGTACCAGTGAGACGACTTTCTCCCCCAAGGGCACTGTCACAGAGGAGGAGCTGGACGTGCTCATCCGCCGGGTGTACGCCCTGGAGGGCAGCAATGAGAAGGACGACTTCTATGCCGCCGTCAACAAGGAGTGGCTGGAGACCGCCGAGTTCCCGCCGGGATACCCTTACACCGGCACGCTCTATCAGCTGAGCTACGAGGTGACGGAGCAGGTCTCCGGCCTCATCCGGGAGATCGCCGCCGGGAAGCCCAAGGCCGGGACGCCCCAGGCCAAGATCAAGGACCTCTATGAGACCATCCTGAACTGGGACGCCCGCAACAAAGCCGGCATCGAGCCCCTCAAGCCCTATCTGGAGGCCATCGACAAGGCGGAGACCCTGCCGGAGCTGATGCAGGTCCACCACCGCCTGTCCAAAGAGCTGAACGCCTCTACCCTGGTGGGCTTCGGCACCACCGTGGATGTCCGGGACAGCAACCGCTATATCCTGGCCTTTGCCTATCCCTCCCCCACGCTGACCAAGGAGGACTACGCCGGGAACAGCCCGAATGTGGCCGCCTTTGAGAAGTATATCGCCACGCTGTACACCCTGGGCGGCGAGAGCAAAGAGGACGCCGCCAACCAGGCCAGCGCCATTATCGACATGGAGAAGACACTGGCCGCCGCTATGCTGGATACCGAGGAGTACGGCGACGTGTCCAAGACCAACAACATCTATACCATGGACCAGCTGAAAAAGCTGATGCCCGAAATGGAGCTGGACACGGTACTGAAAAACTCCGGCTTCCCTGCGGGGAAAGAAATTGTGGTCACGGACGAGGGGCTGATGAAGGCCGCTGCCGCCTACCTGACGGAGGAACACCTGGACCTGCTGAAGTCGTCTATGAAGATCGGCCTGCTCAACGGCTTTGGCAGCGTGCTCAGCCATGATTTCACCGATGCGGACAACGAGTTCCAGTCCGCCCGCTACGGCGCGGACGTCAGCCTCCCGGACGAGGATATGGCCGCCCAGCAGGTGCAGGCGTATCTGGCCGACTATCTGAGCGAGGCCTATGTGGAGCGGTATTTCTCCGCCGAGGCCAAAAAGGACGTGGAGGATATGATCGGCGATTTCCTGAAAATCTACAAGGAGCGTATCCAGAAGCTGGATTGGATGAGCGCCGCCACCAAGAAAAAGGCCCTGGAGAAGCTGGATACCATGGCGGTGAACGTGGGGTATCCCGACGACTGGGACACCTATCTGGACAAGGCGGAGATCAAGGGCGTCAAGGACGGCGGCACCTATTTCAGCAATATCATGTCCATCCTCAATGCCGCCAAGCAGAAGGCCATTGACGACTTTAAAAAGCCGGTAGACAAGACCGAGTGGATGATGCCCACCTACACGGTGAACGCCTATTACAGCCCCACCGCCAACAGCATCAACTTCCCCGCCGGCATCCTCCAGGCTCCGCTGTACGACGTGGAGGCGGACGCCACGGAGAACCTGGGCGGCATCGGCTACGTCATCGCCCACGAGATGACCCACGCCTTTGACAACAACGGCGCGAAGTACGACAGCAAGGGCAACGCCGCCGACTGGTGGACCAAAGAGGACTATGCGGCCTTTGAAAATCTGTGTGCGGAGGCGGTAGCGTTCTATGACGGCATCGAGGCCATTCCCGGCGTGACCTGCAACGGCACGCTGACCCTCTCGGAAAATATCGCCGACCTGGGGGCCATTGCCTGCGTCACCCAGGCGGAGAGCCAGGAGAAGGAGCCGGACTACCAGACCCTCTACGAGAGCGCGTCCCGGGCCTGGGCCTTTACCGGCACCCGTGAGATGCAGACCTATCTGGCCCAGGCGGACGTCCACGCCCCCGGCAAGCTGCGGGGCAACCGGGTCCTCCAGAGCCGGGACGAGTTCTTTGAGGCGTTCGACATCCAGCCCGGAGACGGGATGTGGCTGCCTGAGGAGAGCCGGGTGGCTATCTGGTAAAAGAGCATATCGATCTGTGAGGGATGGCGCAGTGCAGGCCCTATCAAGCCCGCTCAGTCAGCCTGCGGCTGACAGGGACGGTATCAACCAGCAGCGAAGGCGTGATATTTTGCCGCTGCCGCAAGAGAAGCGTTGATAGAGATCCTGTCCCCATCCACGACCCGCCACGACAGGTTCACCAAGTTCAACCTCCGACTTGTCCCAGGTATTTCCTGAATAAGCGGCAAAGGGGCCAGGCATACACCTGGTCCCTTTGCCGTTTCCATTGGAACAAGAGAACCCCCGGCGTTGGTGGGGGGCGAAAAAGCTGCTGTACTCGCGGGCGAAAAAATGTGCCGGAATGCGGAGACCCCTCAGTCACGCTTCGCGTGCCAGCTCCCCTTTCAGGGGAGCCTTTTCCCCCTGCTCCTTTGGAAAGCCTCCCCTGAAAGGGGAGGGGGACCGCTTGCGGTGGAGGGGTCCCTCCTACAGCCCCAACAGCAGCGCCGCAATACGGAAATAGGTCAGCAGGGACACGGCGTCCACCAGGGTGGTAATAAAGGGGCTGGCCATGACCGCCGGGTCAAAGCCCAGCTTTTTAGCCAGCATGGGCAGCGTGCAGCCGATGAGCTTGGCCGCAATGGCCGTGACGCCCAGGGTCAGGCTGACCACCGCCGCCACTGCGGCGGACAGACGGCTGAGCAGCAGCAGGCGGAGAAAGTTCACTGCCGCCAGAGCTGCCGCGCACAGTACGCCCACCCGCAGCTCCTTCCAGACCACCCGCGGCCAGTCGCTAAAGCCGATCTGCCCCAGGCTCAGTCCCCGGATCACTGTCACCGAGGACTGACTGCCGCAGTTGCCGCCGGTGTCCATCAGCATGGGGATAAAGGCGGTCAGCGCCACCTGGGTCGCCAGCGCGTCCTCAAAGTGGGCGATGATGCCGCCGGTGAAGGCGGCGGACAGCATCAGCAGCAGCAGCCACGGGATCCGGCTGAGAAAAACCCGCCAGACCGGCGTCTCCAGATAGGGCCTCTCGGAGGGGGTGATGGCGGCCGCGGTATCCTCCGATGCGATGTTGTACAGATTTGTATTCCTGATCATTTTCAAACCTCCTTGCTTCATCCGGAGCAGATGCTCCAAGGTTGACAGGGAGGCCGGACAAAACGCGCCTAACCGGGACAGACGTCCTGGCTGTCCTGGTCTATGGGCAATAGATCGTCTGGCCTTCGACTGCCGGCGTCCATCCCGTTCACCTCGCTTTCCCTTGATGTCCCGCATGAAAAAAGCGCGCCCAAACAGCGGGCGCGCGAACAGTACGCAGCAATTTCCGCCGTTCAAGCTTTAGCTCCGCCGGGCGGTGAAATCGCGTTAGATCATGCCTTGAAGATCGACAAGACCTGTTCAACCATCGCAAGATGTCTCCATCTTTTTGCGGCAGCGACCCATATCCCCGCGGTAGCCTTACCTACCGGACGCTTATGCAAGCTGCTGATAGTATAGTGGAAAAGAGCGGCGGTGTCAACCCTGCGGAAAAATTTTTCCCCCATGTGTGCTGATTACCGCCTCTGCATCGTCTAACATATGAGGCCTCACAAAAACAGGAAAGGAGGCGCCCGCATGGCAGACGTACTGGCTCTGTTCGACCAATATCACGACATGGTCTACCGCCTGGCCCTGAGCTGCACAAGATCCCGGCAGGACGCGGAGGACGTGGTGCAGACAGTGTTCCTGAAGCTCCTGGACGGCAAGAGCCCGCCGCCCCAGCCGGGGAAGGAGCGGGCCTGGCTGGCGCAGGTGACGGTGAACACCTGCCGCGACCTGCTGCGCGCGTTCTGGCGGCGGCGGACGGAGCCGCTGGATGAGTCGATCCCCTTTGACGAGCCGGAGGAAAGCGCGCTGTTTTCCGCCGTGATGGCTCTGCCGCCCAGGTACCGGGCGGCGGTGCATCTGCACTACTACGAGGGGTACACGCTGGAGGAGATCGCTGGATTTCTGCACATCAGCCCGTCGGCGGTGTCCATGCGCCTGCACCGGGCGCGGAAATTGCTGCGGAGCAGCCTGGAGGATGACTATGGATCAGAAAATTTACCAAAAAATGTTTCATCAACTCCGTATGCCGGACGATAGGGCCGATAAGGTCCGGGAACAGCTGGCCGCCCGCTGCGCGCAAAAAGAATGGGAGGTTTCTATGGACAACAACAGAAAAAATCGCCGCCCGATAGCGGCTGTGATCGCGGTGTGCGCCGTCGCGGTGCTGACGGTAACGGCCTTCGCCTCCGGCGGGGGCGTGCTGGAGCGGGTGTTCCGGATGATGACCGGCTCTACCGTCACCCAGGGCATCGACGGGGACGGCGTGTACTACGCTGAAAACAGCGTGGAGGAGCCGGTCAGCCCGGTGGAGCTGCGCGCCGGTGGGCGGCTGTATCTGACCGTCAACGGCGAGGACCGGGATATCACGGACCTGTGCTCCTATGAGACGCCCTATGTCTACGAGTGCACCGGCGAGGACGGCCTGCGCCACACGTTCATCATCGGCGGGGAGCCGGACAGCATCGGCTGGGTGGAGTACGCCAGTGCCGACATCGACGGTACCGCCCTCAGCAGCACCGCCCTCTCCATCCCGGAGGACGCGGACCTGCACACCCTGCCCTGGCTGCAGAAAGGGCTGGAGCAAGTGACCGGCGGCAGGACCGTCATCTGGGAAGTGGCAGAGACGGAGCCGTCGATGGAGGCAAACGGTCCGGGCGTATACACCAGCGGGAGTGAGGTTACCCTGACGGAGAATCCGGGATAACCGCAAAACAAGCGGCAGAGGCAGCTTTTTCGGCTGCCTCTGCCCTTTTTGGCGGCCTTCAGCGCTCCAGCACAGCCGCCGCCCTATTTCTTCTTTTGCCTGGCTATATTCATAGTCGCAAAAACAGCGGAAAGGTTTCACCAGGCCGGGAGTTTTTTCTCCCAACAGGCCGTGGTCACGGGGGATCATCTGCAGCGTTGACGCACCGCCGCAGACCGAACAGGGCGAACATCACCATAAGCGACACAACACAGGCGATCAGGCCCAGAGAGAGTATGAGCCAGCTTTTGACATCCGCCGCAGGCAGCGGGAGGTAAGAAACAATCGTTATCAGCGTTGTCAGCACGAGATAGAGCGTCCGGCGCTGGCGGAGCCTGCAATCCAGTCCGCTGTCCGGCTGCTGCAGCTTCTCCGCCAGCGCCGCCATGTCGGTGAGGAACTGGAAATGAAAATACAGCCCCGCCGCGGTAATCAGCAAATCCAGGAACAGGAGTTTTCCGGTCAGGTGCGTACCGAACCAGGACAGCAGCCAATCCGCCAGATTCCAGACCGCCAGTAGCCGCCCCAGCGGACACAGCAGCGTCAAATCCCGCTGCTCCTCCGCCAGATATCCCAGCGCGGAGCAAAGCATAAAGAAGCCCGCGAAGCGGGGCAGGATGCTGACAGTCCCCAGATTGATGTCAAAATTCAGCAGAAAATACCCCCACGCGGCTTTGGACAGGCCGCTGTACAGCTTTTCCCGGTTATCCATGGTATCCGTCCCCCTCCACTGGTAATAGGGCCAGCTGGGCCGCCAGAGCGCCGTTCAGGTAGAGGTCTGCGGCGTAGCTGTCCGGCACTTCCCAGCCGCTGCCGGACCAGCCTCCGCCGGTGAGAAAAACCGGGCTCTCCCAATCTGTTTCCAGACTGCGCCCACCCCAGTCACTGCCGGACGCTGCGTTGTAGCTGCTGTTCCCTGTCATGCCGGGATTTTCCAGGGCGGGCCGCTCATCGCCCTCCCGGAGTGGAGAAGTAGAGGCGGCAATATGTGTATAGCGGCTTTTGTCCGCCGGAGAGCCGGTATAGACAGCGTATAGCTCCTGACCGAAAATGGTGGAGAATTTGCCGTCCGGCTGGGGGGTGGCGTCAAAAGACATGGAGGAGAAAAAAACATTCTGATTTGTGACATAGCTGTCTACCTGGGAGCAGCTCTGCCGCCGCATCTGGAGGACAAAGTCGCCGGACCGGGCCTCATAGACCAGGGCGGGCAGAGCGGTGTCATTGCCGTGGCCGTTCAGGGCACCCCACTCACTTTCCACGATCCGGAAATCCTCCTGGGGCAGCGCCACCCAGCGGCCGGCCTGCTTCTCCGCCCGGACGGCCTGCGCCGCCAGCCAGCAGTGATTCGGGTAGGACAGCTCTTTTCCCTCCGGCGATTCATAAAGCTCCACCACCAGCAGGCCCTCCCAGACCCCGTTTTCCTCGGGATATACGTTGTAAATCTGGTAGCCGGACTGAACGTTTACCCTCTGGTACAGGGGGAAGTCCTCCCAGGTGCAGGAACCCTCTCTGTCGCCGCCGGCGGCGCATTGGAGGGACCATGCAAGGGCGTTCTGCTCCGACAGCGGGGCGCACATGGCGCGGTAGAGGACGTTGGCGTCCAGCACCGCTTTTGCATAGGCGTCAAAGGCCCCGGCATAGGTGGTACACCGCAGCGTCCGGGCCGCCGCCATTGCCGCGCTGCAGCCCAGATCATCGCTCCGGTCCCGACGCTGGTACTGAATCTGGGCGGCGCCGGCCCGCTGGCCCGCCAGCAGGGGGACCGTCAGCACTAGCGCGATGCATACGGACACCAGCGACATTCCCCTGGGATATTTCTTGAAGCGGACGATGGCCTCGATTCTCCGGCGGATGTTTTCCCCGCCGTTGGCCATGGAGGAGGTGCCCGGCGTGCGGGCGTACCGGTCGTCGGCCATGGAGAGAAGGATGCGCCCGTAGTCCCGCCGGTCCTCCCCCTCCAGACGCTCCAGCACCCGCTGGTCGCAGAGGGATTCCAGGTCGTTTCCCGCCTGATCGGCGCAGTACCAGAGCAGCGGGTTGCACCAGTGGACGCACCGGAAAAAGCAGATGACTATGCCCCACAGCACGTCCCGGTGTTTCAGATGCAGCAGCTCGTGGAGGAGTACCTTTTCATCGGTCTCCACGCCTGCGGGCAGGGCCAGGACGGGCCGCAGGATACCGCACACAAAGGCGGAGGGCAGGCCGGTGACCTCCACGGCAGCGCATACCGGCAAATCATACCGCTCCGCCACCCGCTGGAGCTGGGGGAGTGCCGCCGGTTTGCCTTTTCGCAGGATGATTCGCAGCCGGAGATAGGCGAGGGCGTAGCGCGCCAGGAAGAATACGCCCCCCGCCGCGTATAGGACAAACAGCCAGTCGGGGATGGCGGCAGGCCGGGACGGCGGCGGCAGCGGCACCGGCGCGATCACACGGGTCAGCGTGCCGAAGTCGCCGGTTGCGCCGGACTTCCATGTCTCCACAAACAGCGGCCAGTTGACCAGCGTGTACCGGCCCCCCAGTCCCGCGGGAAACAGCAGTGTCAGCGCCAGGATCCCCCAGGCGGCGAAGTGCCAGCGGGGCGTCAGCTTATCCCGGAACATGGCCTTGACCGCCAGCAGCAGCGCCGCCGCGCCGGAGGCCGTCAATGTTTGCAGTAAGAAAGACCAGATATCTGTCATGCGCCTACACCTCCATCTCGTCCAGCAGCTGCCGCAGCTGGTCCCGCTCCTGGGCGGAGATGGGCTTTTCCCGCAGGAACGCGGCCACCAGATCCCCGGCGGCCCCTTGATAGACCTGCTTTAAAAACGAATCCCTGGCCTGGGCCCGGCAGGCGTCCCGATCCAGGGACGCCCGGTAGATGCTGGGGTAGCCCTCCTTGTCGATCCGGACCAGGCCCTTTGCCTCCATGCGGGTCAGATAGGTCAGCACCGTGTTCCGGCTCCATGCTGTCTCCGGAAAGAGCGCCTGGGTGAGCTCCCCCAAGGTCGCGCCGCCGCTGTTCCACAGCGCCCCCAGTACCAGCCATTCCCGCTCTGACAACTTTATCATGCGACCGCCTCCTACAGTTGTAGTTTTCTATATCCTACACCTGTAGGAACATGCTGTCAAGCATTTGATAGAAAAAGGACGCCCTGCGCCGCAGGGGGCAGAAGAGCAGTTTCATGGAGCACAGGCGCAATGAAGCGATGTTTGCTTCCCGGTTTTAAGGAAAAGTAACTCACGCGCAGAGAGAGAGGATCGGGATTTTCCAGAATTCGACAGCGCATATGAGACTTTTTTCCGGGGAAATGGTGGTTTCATCCACTTTTCCCAGCGGCAAGCCTTGACAATCTGTGATTTTTTCCCTATAATTTAAACCGTTGGCCGGACTCCCTCCGGTCCGCACAAAAACGAATAGCCGGTTGCCTCAGCCCGGCTATTTAAATAAAAGGAAAGGAAGATTTGCCATGATCTATTCTACCGAAGTCCAGCACATGTGCCCAGTCGCAAAGGGCGCGTACCATGGGCCGGCTCCCATACCTGAAGAGGGCAAGTGGGTACAGGCCAAGGAGATCAAAGACATCAGCGGCTTCACCCACGGCGTGGGCTGGTGCGCCCCCCAGCAGGGCGCGTGCAAACTGACCCTGAACGTGAAGGAGGGCGTCATTGAGGAGGCCCTGGTGGAGACCCTGGGCTGCTCCGGCATGACCCACTCCGCCGCTATGGCCAGCGAAATTCTCATCGGCATGACCATCTTGGAGGCGCTGAACACCGACCTGGTGTGCGACGCCATCAACACCGCTATGCGGGAGCTGTTCCTCCAGATTGTCTATGGCCGCACCCAGTCCGCTTTCTCCGAGGACGGCCTGGCTGTGGGCGCCAGCCTGGAGGACCTGGGCAAGGGCCTGCGCAGCCAGATCGGCACCATGTTCGGCACCAAGAGCAAGGGCCCCCGCTATCTGGAGATGGCCGAGGGCTACTGCACCCGTATGGCCCTGAACAAGGACGACGAGGTCATTGGCTACGAATTTGTGAACCTGGGCAAGATGATGGACTTCATCAAGAAGGGCGACGATGCCAACACCGCCCTGGAGAAGGCCAAGGGCCACTATGGTCAGTTTGACGCGGCCGCCAAGTATATCGATCCCCGGCACGAATAAGAGAGGAGGACAATCATTATGGCTCTGTTTGAAAGTTACGAGAGAAGAATCGACAAGATCAACGGCGTCCTCGCTCAGTACGGGATCAAGGATGTCGAGGAATGCCGCACCATCTGCACCGAGCGCGGCTTTGACCCCTACGAGATCGTCAAGGGGATCCAGCCCATCTGCTTTGAGAACGCCTGCTGGGCGTACTGCGTCGGCGCGGCCATCGCCCTGAAGAAGAACGTCAAGACCGCCGCTGAGGCCGCTACCGCCATCGGCGAGGGCCTGCAGGCCTTCTGCATCGACGGCTCCGTGGCTGATGACCGCAAGGTGGGCCTGGGCCACGGCAACCTGGGCGCCATGCTGCTCAGCGACGAGTCCAAGTGCTTCGCGTTCCTGGCCGGCCACGAGTCCTTCGCCGCTGCCGAGGGCGCCATCGGCATCGTCAAGAACGCCAACAAGGCCCGCAAGGAGCCCCTGCGGGTCATCCTCAACGGCCTGGGCAAGGACGCTGCCCAGATTATCAGCCGCATCAACGGCTTCACCTACGTCCAGACCCAGTTTGACTACGGCACGGGCAAGGTGAATGTGGTCAAGGAGATCCGCTACTCCGAGGGCGAGCGGGCCAACGTGCGCTGCTACGGCGCGGACGATGTCCGCGAGGGCGTGGCCATCATGCATCTGGAGGGCGTGGACGTGTCCATCACCGGCAACTCCACCAACCCCACCCGGTTCCAGCATCCCGTGGCGGGCACCTATAAGAAGGAATGCGTGGAGCAGGGGAAGAAATACTTCTCCGTGGCCTCCGGCGGCGGCACGGGCCGTACGCTGCATCCGGACAACATGGCCGCCGGTCCCGCTTCCTATGGTATGACCGACACCATGGGCCGTATGCACAGCGACGCCCAGTTCGCCGGTTCCTCCTCCGTGCCCGCCCACGTGGAAATGATGGGCTTTTTGGGCATGGGCAACAACCCCATGGTCGGCGCAACCGTGGCCGTGGCTGTGGCTGTGGCGGAGAGTCTGAAGTAAGATTCGTTTTTTCCTTATACCGCTTGACGGGTCCTCAGAGCCAGGCTCTGGGGACCCGCTTTTTCAGCACCAGAATGCTTTTCATACCCAACTGCCCGGCACAGGCGGCGGTGAGCATACCGGACAATCATAAACGCTTTGCTTCTTTCAGCATCTGGTCCAGCTTCTCCAGCACAGCCTTCATGGCCAGATCGTGCATCTCCTCTGCCGACAGCACGCCGCCTGTGGAGGCCAGGGCGTAGGGGTCCCGCATCGTCAGCAGAGAGCCGGTCAGCAATGCCATCTCCTGCCGGTAGTACATATCCCGCTGGGCCGGCGGCAGGTCAAACCGGAAGAGGGAGGACTCCGGGTTTTGGTACTTGTCCTTGATATGCTGGACGCCCTCCTCAAAGGGATAGGAGCTGTTTTCCCGGTGGGCGGCGGCGTAATAGTCCTCTATGGTCTTTTGGGTGTTCATTGTGTGCTGGAGGTAGAAATCGGAGTAGAGGTTTCTCGCAACGGTATCGACCCGATCGATGTCCCGATATTGTGCATTCAGCTGCAGCGACGACTGATAAAATTCCCCGGCGCGCTCCCTGGCAAGCATTTCCGGCGCACCCAGCCGCACCGCAGCATAGGAACTCTCCCGCTCCGCCGGGGTGCGCTCAGGTGTTCCGGGAAGCGCCATTACGCCCAGCGGTCCCTGATGAGGATTATAGGCAGAGGAGTAATGAAAACAGATGGAGCCAACCTGTTTCCTGACTTCCGCCAAGGCTTCCTTCCCCAATTCCTGTTGGGCGTCCAGCGCCTCCAAATGGCCGTTGGAATAGTTTACGCCCAGAGACTCGCCATCCGGGGATGTGATTTTGAGATGCTGGTGCAGATTTTCCCCATTGTCGCCGGAATTCAGCGCCTGCGCAATGGATTCAGCTAATTTTTCATCCTCCAGGCCGCTCACATGGATGGTATAATCAGGATCCACCGTCAGCCGGAAGGACGCGCCTTCGGGGATTTCGATGCCCTCTTGCTTAAAAATATACTGGATTGCCTCGTCCATCCCCTCCCGGAACGCCTGATTAGCTTCCATAGCCGCAGAGGACAGGGTGGGCGGGTTCTTGAACACAAAGGGGTTTCCCAGCTGAAAGTGCTTGCCGCCGCGGAGCATATCGTGCTCGTGGTCGTAGGCCCAGGCCCGCTCGTCCTCCGACAGGCTGGCGCGAAAGTCGGGGGACTCCGGGTTTTTATACTTGTTCCAGATATGGAGGCTGGGGTCCTCGTAGGTCAGATTTTCCCCGTGGGCCTTGGCGTAATGCTCCCGGACGGCGGCGGTGTACCGCTCTGTGACCTTGTCAAACTCCACGGCAAAGGAGGGGAAGGCGGTGACCGGTTCCTTTACTTCCTGGTCCTCCGAGACCTCACCGGCAGCATCCGCGTCCTCCGTCCGTGCAGTCTGCTTTGCCATAGCCGCCCGTGCCTCCGGGGAGATGGACACGGTGTCCTGGGGATTGGCGGGAACCGCCGCGTTCTGTTTGCCCTCTGCCTGCGCCGCGCCGTAGGGATTGCTGTAGGCGGCCCCAGGGGTGTTGGTTACACTGATGCTCATAGAGTGACTCCTCCTTCTAATGTTTTATTTCCCTTGAAGGGTGCTGCCATCGGCAATGTGCCGCTCCAATCCGGCCATGATTCTGGCCGCCAGCTCCCCGGCATGGCCCCGCTTTACCGGATAGCAGACTTGCCTTTATCAATTTCTCCTGCAAAAAACGGCACGAACAATCATATCGTTGGGTATGTGTGGTTTTTTGTTCATTTACGCGCATGATATATTCGCTCTTTTATGCAATCATACCATACATTATTAGAAATTACTACACTTCAATCACAAAAATTTGAATGAATTTCCCTATTGACTTTTCGAAAGAAGGTGAGTATAATATACCTTGCTCAACAGTTGTTGGGGGATACAATGAAATAGTTGCTTACATGGTCGGACAACTATACGGAGATGTCGCGTAGCTGGTCGAGCGCGCACGATTGGAAATCGTGTATACCTCAAAAGGGTATCGAGAGTTCGAATCTCTCCATCTCCGCCAAAAGAAGCCAACAGTATAGATGCCGCAGGCGGAAACGCCTGCGGCACAACTGTTTCCAGGGTTTTGACACCCCGAAAATTGAGGTGTTCAGCCATAGATGCCAACGGCGGTTTTCCCGTAACTGGAGGGATTTGAACCCTTGGTTTCGGTGTAAATAGGCACTCGCAGCGGACCGATTGCCTGTGGGGTCAGCGGAGTTGTCCAAGCTATTGAAAAATTTCTCTGTAGAAAAATATCCGTCATAATTGTTGGTTCTGCACAGATGGCGAAGGACCCGGCGCCCATTCCGAAAAACAGCCAAAAGAAAAAGGGCGCTGGGAATTTATCTGTAAAAAGTTCAAATCATCAGCCGGTCGTATGGCGCGCACAGAAAAGGCGCAATATCGACCGGCTTTTTCTTTTGCAGCGCCGCGACAAGCTGTGTCAGAATCCAGCGCCACCACCACTTTCTCCCAGCGCCCATTTTGAAAACAGTTGGTTTTACCATGGGCACCGGGAGATTTACAATAAAAAAGTGATAATTTTAAGGAGGACTGCGAATGAACGCTTTACAAGAAAAATACCTGGCAGAGGTAGAACACCGGCTGCGCCGTGCAGGCTTCGAGGCCGGTCCGGAGTACAATGGCCTGCTGCCCATCAAGAAGGATGCCCACCAGCTCTGCACCATCAATATGCACGGCGGTATGAGCTATGACCCGGATTTTGTCCGCAAGAATGGTCAGGAGGATGTTCTGGACCAGGCGCGGCATATCGCGGTGGAGACGCTGACGTATATGCGGCAAATGGCGTCGGCTCCTCTTCTGACGGCGGATGGTCTGTCGGGGGACTACCGCGTGCTGGCGGAATTCGACAATGTGGTGCTGGCGGGTCATGAGCGCGAGGGCGGCTATGGCGTGGAATTCATCACGTGGGAGCGCATCCAAAATGGAACAGGGTTGTGGCAGGGGAACTATTACGAGAACAACTACGCTGCCGCAAAACAGGATTTTGCCACCCGCTCCGGGCTGATTCCCTCCAGCCTGCTCTTCACACAGGAGCAGTTGGCGGTGATTTTCGACGCCGCACAGAATATGACGGCTGAGGGTTTTGTCTCCAACCCGAAGCAGGAGAAACTGTTGGAGCAAATCATGGAACAGATCGAGGGAGTGGTGCCGGAGGTGATCGATCTGGCAAATGAATTAACGCAATATCCCAAACAACATGAGCTGGGAGGCATGGAACAAATCTAATCGAATACAGCTACTGATTGCAGAAGCGGGGCCTGTATGCAGCCGGAAACGGCGGCAAAATACAGGCCCTGCTTTTTGTTTTCAGGGAACAGGAATGTAGAAAAGAAAGGATTATGCAATGGGAAAGTATTTTACACAGGATACGCCGCTGGAACGCTCTGCCGCGCTGATGAAATGGAAGATGGTGGGTGAGGTGCTGATTCCCGGCGTATTAAACACAGGAGACATTCAGAAGACAGATGGCTGTAGGCTGGCTGCAGCACTTGCGGACAAATTCTAAGGAGGATACAGCCGTATATGGGAAAAAGCATTGTTATTTTGAACGGAAGCCCCCGAAAGAAGGGAAATACAAGCACATTGGTAAAGGCTTTTCGAGAGGGGGCGGAGAGCGCCGGACACTCTGTAACCGAGTTTATTCTGCATGATATGAACATCCACGGCTGTAAAGGCTGTTTTGGTGGACATAACAGCAGGGAATGTCCTTGTGTACAACAGGATGACATGAATCAAATCTATCCGGCAGTAAAAGTCTGTGACGTGGTTGTGATGGCTACCCCGTTGTATTACTGGAACATGAGCGGCCAGCTTAGAACTGCTATCGACCGGTTGTTTGCATTAGAGGAAGGGGACGGCAATCTCCTCAGAGGTCACGGCAGGGCATCCGCCCTGCTGATGGCTGCGGAGGGAAACGGATTTGATGATGTTGCTCTCTACTACGACCATTTGATGGAGCATTTACAATGGAAAAATCTTGGCAAGGTCCTGTGCGGAGGCGTAATGAACGTAGGAGATATAGCAGACAGGCCAGAAATTTCAGAAGCCTGTGAGTTGGGCAAATCTATTAAATAAATGTATTGCAAAGCGGTAACTTTGAGCAATCAAAGCTGCCGCTTTCTTGCGTTTGTATGTGGTTCATAATTGGGAAACCTATAATTATTTTTTCTGCTCAAAAATTAATAAGCGGTAAATAGAAAATATGAGCAGAAAATGCTAAAATATAAAGGCAAAATGAAGTGAAGGAGAGTATACAATGAAAATAAATGAAATTATCCGGAAACAGCGTTTGACAAAAGGGCTGACACAAGAACAGGTCGCAAATTACCTCGGCGTATCTGCACCAGCTGTAAATAAATGGGAGAAAGGAACCTCGTACCCCGATATAACCCTGTTACCACCCCTTGCCCGGCTTCTTGGTACGGATTTGAATACCCTCTTGTCCTTTCAAGATGATTTGTCAGAAACAGAAGTAGCGTTGTTTATGAATAAAGTATCAGAAACGATAGATAGGCAGGGTTTTGAAGCAGGGTATTCCCTTGCAGCTGAAAAACTAAAAGAATACCCCACTTGTGATTTGCTGGTGAGCAATTTAGCCATGCTGTTAGAGGGTGCGCTAATGCTCAATGCTGACAAAATCAAATCGGATGAACCATATCAGGAAAAAATTGAGGCATTATACCGCCATGCGGCACAAAGTGAGCATGGGGAAATTAGAGAGCAGGCACAGGCGTGTTTAATTTCCAGACTGATGGAAAAACGGGAATATGACCAGGCCCAAGAAATGCTGAATGCGATTTCAAGGAAACACCCAGTGGACAGAGAGCAGATACAAGCAAACATATACATCGCACAAGGGGAAATGGAGCAAGCGGCAAGATTAATCGAAGAAAAACTCTTATTTGCCACAAATGAAATTCATGCGGCGTTAATAACCTTGCTGGAAATCGCACTGAAAGAAAACCGGATGGAGGATGCAGAGTATATTGCTGATGTTAATAAGCAAGCCGCACAATTACTCGATTTATGGGAATATAATTCCTACGTTGCACATTTTCAGCTTTATAGTGCTATGAAAAATAAGGACAAGATGCTGAAAATTCTTCAGCCCATGTTAAAGTCATTGGCAAAAAAGTGGGAAATCAGCAAGTCTCCGCTATATCGGCACATCCAAACTAAAGAAGTTGATCAAGCCTTTGGCTCCAATCTGCAAAAGGTAATCCTGCAATCTATGGACACCGATGAAGTTACCGCATTTTTGAAAGATGAACCAGAATTTCAAGAATTGATAAAGAAAATGGACATTGAGCAATCTTGATTTTGTAGGGTTGCATTTCCCCGCCTTTTGCCTGACAATCTGAAGGCGAAAGCAACGCTGTGGCTGTGGGAACTGCGGGACGTGGCGGTAATCTGCCTGGGCCTGCTGTTCTCGGCCCTCATCATCGCGCAGTGGGGATTTGTCCCGCCGCTGGTCGCTACATTTTTGTATGCGTTCCTCAGCATCCACATGGATGACGCCAGTATTCTTGACTTCCTGCGCTATGCAGTCTGCTTTTTGTTTTTCAGGCAGTATTATGAATGGAGGGAACCCAATGACTAGAAAAGAGAAAAAAGCGCGGAAAAAGCTGCACTCTACCCGGCAGCTCATGGGCATTGACCAGTTCACCGAATACGGCTTGAAAGCCGGGAAAAGTGAGCTGGTCTTTTTCCTGATCCAGCCGGACAACCTGTCCGTCTTGTCGGAAGAAGGTATTCGGGGCCGGGTGCGGGCGCTGACGGAACTGCTCCACAGCACGGAGTCGGTGCGGATGCTGGCGGTGGATTCTCGCGAGTCCTTCCAGCGCAATAAGGACTGGTATAACCAGCGCAGCGCACATGAGGAGCTGCCAGCAATCCGGGAACTGCTCCGCCAGGATGCCGCGCACCTGGACGACATCCAGGCCACCACCGCCTCAGCGCGGGAGTTTGCCCTGGTGTTTGAGATGGACCGGCAGAGAGAAGAAAATGTCCGCAGTCAGGTTTCACGCCTGGAAAAGAGCATCCGGGACCGGGGGTTTCACGTCCGCCGCGCCGGGGAGCAGGACCTGATGCGGCTGCTGGCCGTTTATTACGCCAACGATGTGACCACGGAATTCTTTGACCGTTTTGATGGAGAAAGTTGTGTGACAAATGGGTAAAAAAGCGAAAAAGAGTAAATTGCAGGAATATCAGCCCCTGAGCTTTCTGGACCAGATCGCGCCGGCGGCGGTGAAGTTCAATACGGACCATTTCATCCTGGGCAGCGCCTACCACAGCACACTGGCCCTGCGGGGGTATCCCACCGGCACGGAGGAACTGGCGCTCCTCAGCCGTCTGGGGGAGCACAGCGGCGTGACGCTGCACATCTATGCCCGGCTGGTCACGGCGGCGGAGGAGGAGAAGATCATCCACAACGCCACCAACAAAAACCGTCTGGACCGCAGCAACACCAACGACATGAAGCAGACGGTTACGGCGGAGGTCAACCTGCAGGACGTGGCCAACCTGATCGCCTCCATGCACCGCAATCAGGAGCCGCTGCTCCGCTGCGCGGTGTTCATCGAGCTGACCGCCAGGGATTCCGAGGGGCTGGGACATAGATGGCGATGACGCGGATGACAGCCCCGGCACCCCCGCCGCTTTCCGGGAACGCTCCCGCCTCAGCCAGCACATCTCGTTCCTGAAGGATTTCTTCCACTCCTACAAAGATTTTACCGACCGGCATGTGGATACGATAGAGATCATGCTGGAGCGGCTGTATGAAAAGTGGGGCTTCACCGACCAAACCAATTTTTCCGCCATGCGTCCCGCAGATTTTCCCATCCTCTCGGACCTCTACGCCGTAATCGAGGACGCCTACCAGAACTACGACAAAGAGCAGAATCCCCTCTATCCAAAAGAACTGCTGCAGGAGGTACTGCTGGGCCTCCATTCCATGTGCAAGGGCGCAGAGAGCAAATTCTTCAACGGCTGCACCAACATTACCTCCAGCCGGTTTCTGGTCTTCGGCGTCAAAGGCGTCCTCCAGGCCAGCGGCAGCGTGAAAAACGCCCTGCTGTTCAACGTCCTCTCCTACCTCAGCGACAAGCTGCTGACCATCGGCAACACGGTGGCGGTACTGGATGAGCTCTATTTGTTCCTGTCCAACCCCACCACCATTGAGTACATCCGTAACTTTATGAAGCGGGTCCGGAAAAAGGACTCCGCCCTCCTACTGGCGAGTCAGAATCTGGAGGACTTCACCATGCCAGGGGTAGCGGAGCTGACCAAGCCCTTGTTTTCCATTCCCACCCATCAATTTCTGTTCAACGCCGGGTCCATCGACCGGCGCTTTTTTATGGACAATTTGCAGCTGGAGGAATCGGAGTATGAGCATATCCGTTTTCCGCTGAAGGGCTTATGCCTGTATAAGTGCGGCAATGAGCGGTATCTGCTGGAGGTTCACGCGCCCGACTACAAAAGAAAGCTGTTTGGAGAGGCAGGTGGGCGGTGATGAGCAGCACAATTTACGCCGCCTATGGCAGCAATCTGGACCTGTCGCAAATGTACATTCGCTGTCCCGGCGCGGAGATTTACGGCAGAGCGGAGCTGAAAGATCACGATGGATATTGAGATATACAACCGGGTGGTATCTGCCCTGTTTTATGTCATGGTGCCGGGCCATGCGCCGGGCTATCCGTCCTGGATGTATTTCGACAGTCTGATCGCCAATTATCACGAGTGCGGGTTTGATCCCGCCCTGCTGGGCAAGGCCATGGAGCGCAGCGGCGAGCTGATGCAGGAGGAGAAAGGAGCCATATATGGATATTATTGAACTGGGCGAGCGTGAAGCCCAGGAGGTTTTCCATGAGCTGAAATACCGGCTGGAGAGTACAGGCTACCTTCCGGATGAGTATTTTTTGATGGATTCCCATTGGGAAAATGGCCGGACGATTCCCAAAGGTGCGAACATTTTCTGCACCACCGACTACGGCGCCAGCGAAGGGGTGTACCTGGACGTGTACCTCAAGTGGTACGAAGACCAGAAGCCTGTTACCAAGTCCTTTATCACTGGCAAAACGCTGGGGGAGAACGGAAACGACCTCGACAGGATGTTCCTGATCTCCTCCGCCATCACGAAAGCCTTCCACGGCGACCATGCCACCCACACCCGGTTCCAGAAGATAGGCGGCGTGGAAGATGACACTGGCGGCTCCGTTGTGCATCTCAGCCAGCAGGAGCAGCGCACCATCATCAACGCCCTGGTAGAACAGCGGGAGCGGCAGGAGGAAGCCATGACCCAGACCGAGCAGCTCCTCCGCCGTATGACCGGCAGCATCACGGCCTACATCAACGAGGTGGGCATGAAGCCCCTGCGGATGTGCGACTACGACAAAGCGGTGCTGGCGATCCGGGACGGCGAGATGGCGGCGTTTACAGAGTGCGCTGCTAAAGTTCCGGAGCACGCGGACGCGCTGCTGGTCGAGGCAGCGGGCCGCCCCGGTCTCGTGGGCAGGAATATGACCGCTATGCTTCTGAACGGCAGGACGGATGTGGACTACTTGTCCTACTGTGCCGCCTGCAAGAAGGCCATTGACAGACGAGGATGGGAATGAATACGAGGCGGAGGAGAGTTACACGGTGGCGGTCCCCATAGACGATCTGGCGGAGGTCTACCGGAATCTGGATACGCTGCTGGGCAGCGAGATTACAGCGGAGCAGAAGGATAACGTGGACAGCGTGTACAACCTGATCTGCTACGGCTCCACCGGCGGAGTTGGCGGCGGCGGGCTGGTCACGCTCTATGGCCACTGCTCTAAATTGTTGGCAACAGTCGGGCAGACTGTCCTGGCAGGCGATGTGATTGCGCTGTCCGGGTCCACTGGCCGGTCTACCGGGCCCCACCTCCACTTTGAGGTTCGCGTCAATGGGGAAAGAACTAATCCCAGACCTTATTTGCCATAGAAAGAGAGGAGGATTTTATGCGCAAGGTAACGATCAGCATCCAAGTGGACGCTGAAAAGCTGCGGGCAATCCAGTTCTACGTGGGGAAGAAGGATTCCACACTGGAATCGGAGCTGGAGGACTGCATTACAAAAATCTACGAGAAATATGTCCCCGCCCAGACACGGGAGTACATCGAGTGCATCTCCGCGCCGGAGCGTCCGCCTAGATCTAGCCGGTCTGTGCAGAGGACAGAGGAGGCGGACGGTGAACGATAGAGAGATAGCCCTCTGGGTGGATGAGCGGTGGTATCAGGCGCTGAGCAAAATCATGGGCCGGAAATGGCGATGTAACGGGGCAGCGGGCTGTCCGAGAGGCCCTCCCAGCCCATTCCCCGCTGTTTGCCCCTGTGAGGCCCTGTGTATGGGTTTTCCAGACCGGGTGGCATCTGTATCCCTCCCAGCCACGAAAACCGCCGTGTCGCGGCCTGTGGGCCTGTTGTGTGGAGAGGGCTGCGGGACAATGGGACCGTTGGGACACAGGGGTTGCGGGGGACGAAAACGGTGCAGGATAAAGGAGTGGCGCCTGGCGGCGCCACTCCGGTCCACACCAGCCCGCAACGCGGACTGGGATAACGAAAACAGGAAAGATTACGCATTTTTTGAGCCGGTTTCAGAGGGCGGCAGTGGCTCCACCTTTTCAGGGATGGCTCCTCTTTCGGCTCCTGAGCTGGCGAAAACTCCTGTGCCAGAGCCAGATGCGGATTATTTTCAAGTGCCCGCATATCAAAGGCGGCACGGGGAAAGCCTCTGCCCATCTGGAAAACTATGTCTCCTATGTAGCGACGCGGGAAGGCGCACAAAAAGTACCTGAGAACAAAAACAATCTTCCCGCCACGAAAAAGCAGCGGCAGATGATTGAGCAGCTGATCCGGGACTTTCCGCTGAGCAAGGGGTTGTTTGAATACGATGATTTCCAGTCCGCGCCCACGCAGGGGAATGCCTCCGAGTTTATCGCGCGGGCGCTGGAGGATAACCTGGATCAGGTCGCAAAAAAAGAAAACTATCTGGAATATATTGCCCAGCGCCCCCGTGCGCAAAAGGTTGGGGTACACGGACTGTTCTCAAGCAGCGACGAGCCGGTTATTCTGTCCAGAGTCGCGGACACGGTGGCACATCATCCCGGCACCGTATGGCTGCCCATTATTTCCTTGCGCCGGGAGGATGCCGCACGGTTGGGGTACGATAATGCGGAGCAGTGGAAGACATTGCTCACGTCCTATACCGCGGATATGGCGAGAGCAATGAAGATACCTGTGGAGGACTTTCGCTGGTATGCCGCTGTTCACGATGTCATCAGGGAAGAAGCGCGCCGGGAATTTCTGCTCCAGTCCGTTACCCGGCTGCTGCATCATATGAGCCGTATCTTTCAGGAACAGGCCCCGGCACCGGGGAAGGGAATACGCTTCACGGACAAAAAACTGCGGCAGAAAATCCGTGAAAAGAAAATGGCTCAAGGCCATAAAGCGGATGACCATGAGCCGGAGATGACGCTGTGATATTTTTATAGGTCAATGCGGTTTGGCACTGTGTCCCGCAGCTCGGCTTGCTTGGCATAGTTCCAATCTTCAGGCGAACCAATACAGCAGCCGCCCATCTTCCGCAGTTGACGAAAACGGTGGCGGGTGTAGTGGACATCCACGTATTCCCCCTGCACATCCAGAAACAATTTCTCGATGAGCCCGATGGGACATCTGGCCGTTACCTGCTTGATGTATACATCCTGCTCAGCCTCGGTCAGCGTCCCATTCAATACAACAATCTGCATAAATACTCTCCCTGCCTATTGAATGATGTACGCCTTTACGATCTGCCCATAGTAGGCGATATGGTAATCCCGGTTCGCCATTGGGTTGGAACTGTCCACATGCTCCGGGTACATGCTTGCCCGGATAGATTCCGGAATGGCCTCCCTATCTTGCAATTGTTTGTACAGCACTTTGCATTCCAGGGTTAACGGCAGCTCCCGGATACCAGGAGCCTTCACAAGATCGGACTCAATCAGTGTAAGGTTCAAATCTTTTATTTTATAATTCCCCATTTGCACAGTGTCCATAACGGTAGTAGAATAAGGCATCTCCACGAACGAGGTGATGCAGATGGTACAGCGCAAGAAAACCGAATCGAGGCGGAAAACTCCGTGGGATAGCCAGGAGGACAGTCAGATGACACCAATGCAACAATTTCTGCGGGATAGATACCAAGAACACTATGCACAACGGCACCCACTCTTGAGCGATACGGGAGAGGTCGAACTCATCAATACAGTAGTACCCACGCAATGCCCATTCTGCCGCGCAGAGCAATTCAGCCGAAAAGGCCATACAAGATCCGGTGTCCAACGGTACGTTTGCAAATGTGGAAAAACATTTCTTCCCACAACAGGGAC
>CAJTPV010000026.1 GCA_910578505.1 uncultured Oscillospiraceae bacterium
GCAACTCCGGCATAAACGCGGAGGAGAAGCTGAAGGAGGACCAGCAGGAGGTCCACGAGAAGCTGAAGCAGATCGAAGAGCAGGAGCGCGAGCAGGAGAACAATGTATCCCAGGACCCGGTGTGGACCGACCCTGAGAAGGATGGGACGGAGACGTCTGACAACTCCGACGACTGCGATTCCACCACTACCGCGCCAGCCGGTCCCACAGAGACGGTCTATCTGCTCATGCCCAAGACTGCCGCCGAAGTCAACGAGACCCTGAACCGGGCCAATGTGCGGCAGGTAGTCCTGCAGCCGGGTCCCAGGGCGCGGGCCAGCACGGCCAGCCTCCTGGATGTGGACAGCGCCATTACCGTACCCAGCGGGAAAGTATTGACTTTGCAGTCCGGCGTCGGCCTCACCGCTGAAAACGGACAGTTATTGGCCGTGCAGGGTACGCTGACGGTGGGCGGCGACTTCCGTTTGGCCGGTGACCTGGCCGCCGGAAGCCAGGGCGTTATCAGGGCGATTGCCTTTAAGCTGGCCGCCTCTGTAACAAACTGGAAGGTATCGAGCACCACCGACAGCACGGGCTACTACACCCTGACATACAGCCCCAAAGGGGTATACACTGTTACATTTAACGCCAACGGCGGCAGCGTGTCCCCTGCCCAGATGAAGACCGGCGCGGACAGCCGTCTGGCCAGTTTGCCCACCCCCACCCGGAGCGGGTACACCTTCGACGGCTGGTACACCGCGGCGGAGGGCGGCGAGCAGATCACCACCATCTACGTATTTAACCGGGATACCACCGTTTACGCCCACTGGACGGCGGCCAGCACCAGATATACCGTCATCTTTAACGCCAACGGCGGGACGGTGACGCCCACCAGCGGCGTAACCGGCGCTGACGGCAGGCTGACCACCACGGTGGCGAATCCGAATGCCCCGGCGGACGCGGTGTATTTCAGCGGGAACGCCTATAAGATCTATAGTACGACCCTCAACTGGGAGAGCGCTAAGGCGTACTGCGAGGAGCTGAACGGCCATCTGGCGTCTATCACCTCCGCCGAAGAGCAGAGCTTTATTGACAGTCTCAACGCCAACTCGGCCCGCCTGTGGATCGGCGGATATCGGGATGACAACTTCAACTGGTTCTGGGTAACCGGCGAGCCGTGGGGCTACACCAACTGGGCCGCAGGCGAGCCGAACGACTCCGGCAACGTGGTGTCCAACGAGAACCGCGTCGCCCTCTGGCCCAGGCAGTGGAACGACCTCAACGAGAACAACACCGGCGAGCAAAGCGGCTTTGTCTGCGAGTGGGACGGCATTCCCAGCCTGCCCGTGCCCACCAGGGACGGGTACACCTTTGACGGCTGGTACACAGCGGCCAGCGGCGGGAACCAGGTGACCGCCAATACCGTGTTTACCAGGGACACCACAATCTATGCCCACTGGTCGGGCGGCCCCGTCACAGAGGGCGACGGCTGGAAGTATGACCCCAACATCAAGACCCTCTACATCACCGGGACCGGACCGATGCAGAACTACGGCGGGGCCACCAATGCGGACGGCTCCACCGGGACCAACACGCCCTGGGACCAGTTCCGTCCCCAGATCGTGGCTATCGTGATTTCGGAGGGCATTACCAGAATCGGCGAATATGCCTTTGTCGAATGCCCCAATCTGGTCACCACGGACATCCCCGTCAGCGTGACGAGCGTCAACAGCTACGCTTTCGCTGGCAGCAATAACTTGAAGGAAGTCTATTACGGCGGCACAGAGGAGCAGTGGGGCAAGGTTTCCATCAGCAGCGGCAACGACCCCCTGCGCAATGCTCATATCAACTTTACCGGCGAAACCACCGGCGTGACATGGGATTACGATTCCGCTTCCAAGACGCTGTATATCACTGGCAGCGGACCGATGGAGAATTATGACTTAACTAAGACTGATGGTGATAAAGTACTTGTGGACGGATCGAACATGCGGACGAACGCCCCCTGGGCCCAATATTACGAGACAACAGAGGCTATTGTTATAGGAGATGGCATTACATCCGTTGGGCAGGCCGCATTTGGAGGCTTCATCAGTTTGAAAAGCGCCACCATTTCCGATAGCGTTACTTCCATCGGCAGTAATTCGTTTCATTATTGCATCAGTTTGCCCAGCATCAAAATCCCAGACGGAGTTACGACCATTGGTTATAGTGCGTTCTATAACGACAACTCCCTGACCAGCGTCACCATCCCGGCCGGTGTCAAGTCTATTCCGACGTTTGCGTTCTGGAACTGCTCCAAACTGCAGGACGTCTACTACGGCGGTACGAGGGCGGATTGGCGGAATGTCTCCATCGGCAAAGACAACGGCAACCTCAAGAATGCCACTATCCACTGCACGGATGATACGCCGGCCACCGCCCGCTCCGTCGTCAGCTATGCCCCCAACGGTTACACGGATGTCCCGGCAAGTTCCCCCTACGCGGAAGCGGTGCAGTACTGCAAGGACAACAACCTGATGACCGGCACCAGCGACACCACCTTCTCCCCGGATGGCACCCTGACCCGTGCTATGATGGTCACGGTCCTGCACCGCCTGGCCGGGAAGCCCTTCGCCTACGCAACCTCCACCTTTGCCGACGTAGCCCCCAACAAGTGGTACTCGGATGCCATCTCCTGGGCCAGCGGCAAGGGCATCGTCAACGGCTATAACCCCACCACCTTCGGCCCCAATGACCCGGTGACTCATGAGCAGGTGGGACTGATCCTCCAGCGCTACAGCGGCGACCAGAGCATTCAGGTCACTGGCGCGGAGTCCCCCAAGACCCCCGCCACCCGCGCGGAGGTTGCCATGACCCTCATGAACTACGCCAAGAACCGCAAACCCGGCACGTTGTCTGAAACCAGCGCCATCGACGTCATGTGCGCCCCCAGCGGCATTGCTCTGGATAAAGACGGCAATCTCCTGGTGACGGACGTCTACGGCAAACAGCTCTGGCAGGTGCAGAACCGGAACGGCACAACCTACGCCGGCGGTGCGACGGTGGTCGACCTCTACGGCCAGCCAATGGGCGGGTACAACGATGCCGGCCTGCAAAACAGCTACTTCAAGAAGCCCTGGGCCATCGCCCCCTTCCTGGACGGCTGGGCGGTCAGCGACACAGCCAACAACGTGGTCCGTCTGGTCAGCGGCAGCTCCGTCCGGACCCTCAACGGCGCCACCCATGAGAAGCTGAAGGTCACCAACCTGGGCGTGGCGTTCAACGGCCCCACCGGTCTGGCGGCGGACGACGACGGCAATCTGTACGTCTCCGACACCGGCAGCGGTGCGGTCCGGCGGATCAACCCCAAGGGCGGCGTGATGACGGTTGCAAAGAACCTGTCCGAGCCCACGGGCCTGTGCTGGAAGGACGGCGTGCTGTACATCGCGGAGACCGGCAAGAACCGAATCCTGAAGCTGACCAACGGCAAGACCAGCACCCTGGCCGGAAACGGCATCGAGGGTCTGACCGACGGTATCGGCTCTGAGTCGTCTTTCTCCGCGCCCCAGGGCGTGGCCGTGGGCGACGACGGCACAGTGTACGTAGCGGATACCGGCAACGGGGCCGTCCGGCAAATCAAGGGCGGCACTGTGACCACCCTGGCGGTCCGTGACCCGGAGCAGCTCAGCGGCGGACTGATGTCCCCGGTTGGCCTGCTGGCCCGGGGGAACAGCCTGTATATCTGCGATACGTTCGCGAGGAAGATCTTTGTCTATCAGCTGGGCTGATAGGATACTGCAAAGCCAGAGGGGACGGCTCACGCCGTCCCCTCTGCAGCATTTTTTCCTGAAAAGGAATTGCTTTTCCTGGGAATAATCTGCTATAATGGGTGCAGCAGGCCGAATGCAAATCAGGAGGAAACAAGATGCAAATTACGCTGGATAATATCGGTATCATCAAAAATTCAACGCTTACACTGGAGGGCCTGACAGTCATCACGGGCAAAAACAACTCCGGCAAGACGACCGTCGGCAAGACGCTGTATTCCCTGATCGACGCCACCAGCAATTTGCAGCGGAACGCCAGACGGGACCGGGACACCTACATCCGGAAGCAGATCCGGGAATTGGAAAACGTTTTGAATGTGTTCATCTATACGCGGGAGCCCGGCGCGGAAGAGGACTATCTGTCCGGCTTCCCAGCACTGGAGGGCCTGCTGTCCAACGCATACAAGGTGTGTAAACCTTCGCCGGAAGAGTATGCATATGAACTGGAAAGAGAGTTACATGCCGTTGACAGCAAAAAGCTGGCAGAGCTGTACGGCACGACTGAGTCTATCTTTCGCCGGGACGAGGGGACACGGAGGTGGATAGTACATGAGGTGCCGATTTCAGAAAAATTTGACCGGCAGCGGGCTGTCGCCCTGGACATCCTGTCCTCTCTGTTCGAGGAGTTAAAGCAGGACCCGCATCTGACCGACTACGCGAGAGAGCGCATCAACCAGACGCTGAGCTTGGAGTTTTCCGGTCAGATTCAGCCGGTTAAAGCACCGGGCGTCACTTCCCTGGTGGACTTGTCCGACGAGGAGTCCCCCTATTATCACTTCACGCTGCAGAATAACCGCATCGTCAAGGACGGGCCGGTGTTCTTTAACGCCCCATTCCAGAGGGCCTATTTGATCGATGACCCATATATTCTGGATGATCCCAAGCCTGCGCGGCTTTACCGGATGAACGCACAGGAATTTGAGGGCCTTGTCAATACGAGCAATATCTCCACCCACAGTCAAAAGCTCCTGACAGAGCTCCGATTCCGCAGCGGGCCGAACCCCTTTGAGCAGATGCTTCTTGACAAATCCCTGGAACAGATCAGGGAGCAGATTGAGCAGGTTATATCCGGCTCCTTCGAGTTTTCCCCTGACGGCAACTACTATGTGGAGAACGGCGTGAAGCTCAGGGTGAGTAATCTTGCCGCCGGCTCGAAGCTGTTTTCCATCCTGAAAATTCTCCTGGAAAAAGGCGAACTGGACGCCTCCACCCTGCTTATCCTGGATGAACCGGAGTCCCATCTCCATCCCCAGTGGCAGAACACCTTTGCGGAGGTGATCGTCCTGCTGGTCAAGAATCTGAACATGCGGGTCCTGCTGACCACCCACAGCTCCAACTTCATGCTGGCGCTGGACGCCTTCATGCGCAAGCACGGCATCAATCAGCGCACGAATTTCTATCAGACGCGGTCAACCGGGGACGGGTTTGTGGAGTACGAGTGCGTCAACGACGACATGGGGCGGATCTACCAGGACTTTTTGCAGTATCTCTCCGAAGTAAAGCAGCTGCGGAATTTGTATATGCACGGTGGTGGAGACGGCCAATGATACAGAAGGATTTAGAGAGATACGCCCAAAACAACTGGAGCGAGCTCATGGCTGCGGTTACGGAGCTGACCGGGAGTCAGACGGTCAAAGACAACCGAATTGCGGACATCCGCCGATCCCTGCGCCGTCTGGCCTACCAGCGGGATGCCGCAGGGAATACATACTGCTACGACGAAATAGAAGTGCACAGCGCCGCCAACTTCAGCCGGATGCTGAATGCCCGTATCCGCGGGATGTGAGCGCCGCGCACCGGACCAAAGGAGGAACCGGCATGCATATAACAAAGAGCGCCCTTCGGGACTTTCTGCCGATCACCCTGGGGACGGCCATCTGCGGCGGGGCGGTATATTTCCTGCTCATCCCCAGCCACCTCTCGGTGGGCAGCATTTCAGGTCTCGCCATTATCCTCAGCAACATCATCCCCCTGCCCATCTCCGTCATCACCTTTGTGCTGAATATCGGTCTGCTGCTGCTGGGCTTTCTGCTCATCGGGCGGGATTTCGGCGCGAAGACCGTCTATACCTCCGTGCTGCTCCCGATTTTCCTGGCCGCCTTCGAGCGGCTGGCCCCCAACCCGCAGTCCATCACCGGCGACGTCTTCTCGGACATGGTCTGCTATCTCTTCATTGTCAGCGTGGGGCAGGCCCTGCTGTTCACCTGCAACGCATCCTCCGGCGGGCTGGATATCGTGGGGAAGCTGCTCAACAAGTTTTTCCGGATCGAGCTGGGCAAGGCCGTGGCTCTGGCGGGCATGTGCGTGGCCCTGTCCTCCGCATTCCTCTACGACCTCAAGACGGTGGCGCTGAGCGTGCTGGGTACATATCTGGGGGGCATTGTCCTGGACCACTTCATTTTCGGCTTTGACCAGAAGCGCCGGGTGTGCATCCTCTCCAGCAGGATGGAGGAGGTGCGGGACTTCATCATCAACACCATGCACAGCGGCGCGACCATTTACGAGGCCATCGGCGCCTATGACCATGTGCCCCACAAGGAGATCGTGGTCATCGTCAACAAGTCGGAGTATGTCCAGCTGATGGCGTATCTGGAGAAGACCGACCCCACCGCGTTTATCACCGTCTATGCGGTCAGCTCTGTGACCTATCAGCCCAAGCCCCAGGGCGGGCCCCGGCCATAGAAACTTTGGCGGCTGGTCTGTCATGATGGACGCCGCAGCCGCATACGCTCCCACGAGGGGGCGATAAAATGTCACAGCTACCGGAGCAAGGCGAATACGAAATCGGCGGCACACTCTACAAAGTCACCAGCATATTTGCGGAAAAGGGGTCTCTGCGCGAGATCTATGAGGACCTCATCATCACCATGTGCAGCGCGGCGGGAGAAAAGCCATGACTGCGCGGCAGACATACCGGGCGGGCATCTACGCCCGGCTGAGCCGGGACGACGAGCGGCAGGGCGAGTCCATCAGCATCGAAAACCAGAAGCTGATATTAACGCGGTTCTGTGAGAGCCAGGGGTGGCAGATCATGGGCTGCTATGTCGACGACGGCTGGACGGGGACCAATTTCGACAGGCCCGCGTTCAGGCGTCTGATCGAGGACGTCCGGGACAAGCGCGTCAACCTGGTCATTGTGAAGGACCTGAGCCGGCTGGGCCGCGACTATATCGAGGTGGGACGGTATACGGACTGCGTCTTCCCGCTGTACGGCTGCCGGTTTATCGCGCTGAACGACGGCGTTGACACGATCCGGCAAAACGACGACGTGGGCATGATCTTCAAAAACGTCATCAACGACATCTATGCCCGCGACACCTCCCGGAAAATCCGGGCCGTGCGCAGGGCCAACGCGGAGAGCGGCAAGTTTATGGGGCAGAAAGCGCCCTATGGCTACCGGAAAGCGGAGGACGACAGGCACAAGCTGCAGATCGACCCGCCGGCGGCGGCTGTTGTCCGGCGCATCTTCGCCCTCCGCAGAGAGGGAACAGGCTATCAGATGATTGCCCGCCTATTGAACCAGGACGGCATTGCGCCGCCGTATGACTATCACTATGGCTGCCGGGGGGAGCCGAACCCCTACCCCACAAACCATCTCTGGAGCCGGGAAACGGTCAGGAGCATTCTGCGCAATGAGGCGTACATAGGCAACATGGTACAGCTGAAGCAGGGCAGCGTCTCCTATAAGGACCACCGGCAGAAGAGCAGGCCGCCGGAGAGCTGGGCGCGGGTGGAGAACACCCACGAGCCGATCATTGACAGGGCGGTCTGGGAGGCTGTCCGGGCCTTGGACGGCGGACAGTTCCGACCGCGCGCTGCGGGCAGCGGCGCTGTCGGCCTGTTCAGCGGCTATCTGCGCTGCGCGGACTGCGGGTATGGGATGAAGCGGAGTCTGTCCCATAAGCGGCGGAGCGGCGGCGTCATACGGGACTATGTGTCCTATCTGTGTGTCAACTACAGCCAGAGCGGCAAGGTGGCCTGCTCCGCCCACACGATCGCGGAGGAGCCGCTCAAGGCGGTGGTTCTGCGGGACATCCGGGAGAAGGCCGCCATGCTCGATATAGACGAGGACCATGTGCTCCAGACGATCCGGGCCCGGCGGGCAGAGGCGTCCAGGGAGACGGACCGGACGCAGATGAAGGAGAAGGCCAATCTGGAGAAGCGGCTCAGCGAGCTGACCCGGCTGACCCGGCGTCTCTACGAGGACAGGGTGAGCGGGGAAGTATCGCCCGGTGTGTACGCCAGGCTTATGCCGCAATACGAGGCGGAGGCGCGGGAGAAGGAGCGGCGGCTGGAGGAGGTGACCGGGGAGCTCTCCGCGGTTCGGGAGGCGGCGGAGGAGGACTGGGCCGCGCTGATAAAGCGGTATCGGCACGTAACGGAGCTGAGCCGCCAGCTGCTGGCCAGCCTGATTGAGAAAATTGAGATTGGCGCGGCTGTGGCCGTCGATGGGCAAAAGCAGCGAGAAATCCGGATTCATTACAAATTTGTCGGCTATATCCCGTGAGAAAGCGGTCATTCCTTAACGGTACAGCTCTTTTGTGCCCTTCGGTCAGGACGACCCGGAGAAAAAGCCGTGCTCGCTGATGGCGGATTTCTCGCTGATCGGTGACACCGTGCAGGCGGCGCTGGAGGGGCGGCAGCTCCAGCCGGTGCTGCTGCGGGGATAAGCGGAGGGTCTGCAGCGCAATGGCGGCGGCAGGAATTTCCTGCCGCCGCGTTTTTTAAGTAATTTGGTTCAGATGGGTGTACAAATCCCGCCCCTTAGTGCAAACTGCCCAAATGTATACAATATGGTTCTTATCACTGACAGAATAGAGAATGACGTCATTGCGAAATGTGAATTGCCGTACCCCTTTATCACTCCACTTTTTTATGGGATAGAGCGGATATTTGTAAGGGAATTCTGTCAAATCTGTCAATATTTCTCTTCTGAGTCTCAAATACCACATTTCAGCCAGGCTGGGATCATGCAGATTGAGCGAGATATAATCAGCCTTCTCTTCCATATCACGGACCGCCGATTCGGTATAAATAATTTGATACTTTTTATCCACGATAGAATCGTGCCTTCATTCGCTTATCTGTCTCATCCTGCGACAACATACGACCAGTTAGTATCTCCTCCTCGCTGGCCGCAAGCTTACAATCAATGTCCTCTTTGGTAAGCTCGTCCCATGCTTTGACCGTGGGGCGAAAAGGCATCCCGCCCGCCAAGAGGCTCTGCTGCGCGAAAATCCGGACAGCCTCAGCAAATGATGTGCCAAGATCGTGGTATAGCTCTTCGACATTATTTTTTATTTGACTATCCATACGAACCTGTAGTGTAGCATCCATAGCCATGACGATCGCCTCCTTGTAATACTATTGTACTACGATATGAGCGAAACGTCAATCATAATTTCTGTCGCTCGCTGTTTGGCGTCGCTCGCTGTTGGGGCAGCTCCTGCAAGGGGACTGTCCCAACAGCGAAACGTTGTCCTGAGAGCCGGCTCACCGTCTGGCGCCCACCAGCTCCCGCTCCCCGGCCTGCCGGGACCGCTGGATCTGCCCGTACAGGCATTCCAGGGCGTCGTTCAGGCCGCCGAGCTGGTCGATGAGGCCCAGCTTCACCGCCTCCTCTCCATAGATGACGCTGCCCACATCCGCCGCCATTTCACCGGTTTTCAGCATAAGGCCAAGGAATTTTTCCCTGCTGATGCGGCTGTTTTTGGCCACAAAGCTGACAATGCGCTCCTGGATGCGCTCAAAATAGTTGAAGGTCTGGGGGGCGGCGATGACCGTGCCGTTCATGCGCACAGGATGGATGGTCATAGAGGCGGACGGCACAATCATGCTCACCTGGGGCGCTACGGCCAGGGGTACGCCGATGGAGTGTCCCCCGCCCAGCACCAGGCTGACCGTGGGCTTGCTCATGCCGGAGATCAGCTCCGCAATGCCCAGCCCGGCCTCGATGTCGCCGCCCACGGTGTTGAGCAGCAGGAGGACGCCGTCCACCTCCTCGTTCTGCTCCAGACTGGCCAGCAGGGGCATGACGTGCTCGTACTTGGTGGATTTGGTGTTGTCCGGCAGGACCTGGTGGCCCTCCACCTGGCCGACGATGGTCAGGGTGTAGATGTTGCCGCGGCTGCTGCGGGTGATGGCCGAGCCCAGGTCGATCAGGCGCTGGCGGCCATCGTCGCCTCCGCAGTCGTGGCTGCAGTTGGCGGTGCTCTGTGTGGCTTTGGTTTCCTCATCCATATGAAATCCCTCGCTTTCTGCCGTAGTGTCTGCAAGAGTGCGGAAAAAAATGCGGCGGCGGCAGCTTGCGGTAATTGGAGAAATTTCCATATTTTTCAACAACGGGCGAATTGTGATTGATTTTTATCCGCGAGATATGCTATACTGACAGCAACATCATGGAGAAAAGAGGGCGGGGGGTATGTTCTGGAAGCGTAAAAGGCCGAACCGGATTTCTTTTGATAAGACCGGAAAAATTCCGGTCATCCGCTCCAGCATCTGCACAGGTGAGCAGACGGCGGGCTTCCGGGATACGGCCAGCGGAAAATTCGAGGAAGTGATGCTGCTCCGGAGCGATGCGGATCTGCAGGAATTCCTGCGGCTGTACGGCGTCGACGCCGCTGACGTGAAAAAAGAGTGGTGAGCCCCGCTGCGGCGGGGTTTGACCGCCTACATATCTTCAAAACAGGAAAGGACTATTCGTATCATGAAGCTATTGATCGTCCGCCACGGCGACCCGGACTACGAGCACGACTGCCTGACGGAAAAGGGCTGGAGGGAGGCGGCGCTTTTGGCGGACAGGCTGGTGCGCGTCGAGGCGGCGGCCTACTATGTCTCCCCCCTCCGGCGGGCCCGTGAGACCGCCTCTATCACCCTGGAGCGGCTGCACCGCACGGCGGAGGAGTGCCTCTGGCTGCGGGAGTTTGTGGCGCCCATCTGGCGGCCCGACGTATCCGACCGGAAAATGATCCCCTGGGACTGGCTGCCCCAGGACTGGACCCGGGAGGAGCGCTTTTTCCATCCGGACCACTGGTTTGCGCCGGAGGTTATGGCGGAGGGGCGCGTGAAGGAGGCCTATGACTGGGTGAGCGGAAACATGGACGCCCTGCTGGAGCGGCACGGCTACCGCCGGGAGGGGCGGCTGTACCATGTGGTGGAGCCCAACAACGATACAATCGTTTTTTTCTGCCATTTTGGGCTGGAATGTGTACTGCTGAGCCATTTGCTGCACATATCCCCCATGGCGCTGTGGCACGGGGCCTGCGCCGCGCCCACGTCTGTCACCACGCTGGTGACGGAGGAGCGGCGGGAGGGGATGGCCTCCTTCCGAATGACAGGCTTCGGGGACATCTCCCATCTGTACTGCGCCAATGAGCCGCCGTCCGTTTCGGGCCGGTTCTGCGAGTGCTGGAGGAACGAGGGGGAGCGGCGGGATTAGCCAGCGGCTCTAACGGGCGGGGGCCGCATCCCCGCCGAAGAGGATACAGACAAACCACAAGGGATCATATAAGGGAGGAATTACGATGCTTATCAAAAACGGGAAAGTATTCCGGGGCAGGGCCTTTGAAACGGCGGATATCCGCTTTGACCGGACCATTGAGGAGATTGGCGTACAGCCCGGCGCCGCGGATTTCGACGCCGCGGGCTGCTATGTCATCCCCGGCCTGGTGGATATCCACACCCACGGCGCCATGGGGGAGGATTTCTCCGACGGCAAGCCGGCCGGCCTGCAGCCTATGGCCGATTACTACGCGGCCCACGGCGTAACCAGCTTCCTGGCAACCACCATGACGCTGAAGGAGGAGACCCTGACGCCGGCCATGCACGCCATCCGGGATTTCCGGCGCAGCGGCGGCGGGAAGTGTGCGGGCATCCATCTGGAGGGGCCCTTTCTCAGCTACGCCAAGCGGGGAGCCCAGGCGGCGGAAAATCTGCACAAGCCTGACGTCTCCCTGTTCCAGCGGTTGAACGAGGCCTCCGGCGGACAGGTGAAGCTGGTGACCGTGGCCTGCGAAGAGGAGGGCGCGCCGGAATTCATCCGCCAGGTGTCCAAGGCCTGCACGGTTTCCCTGGGCCACACCACGGCGGACTATGACACCGCTATGGCCGGCTTTGCGGCGGGGGCCACCCACGCCACGCACCTCTATAACGGCATGCCGTCCTTCCTGCACCGCGCGCCGGGGGTCATCGGCGCGGCCTTTGACGCCGGGGTCAGCGTGGAGCTGATCTGCGACGGCCTGCATATCCATCCCGCCGTCATCCGGGCCACCTACCGGCTGTTCGGCGAGAAGCTGAATTTGATCTCTGACTCCCTCCGCTGCGCCGGGATGCCGGACGGCAGCTATGAGCTGGGCGGGCAGCCCATTGTGATGAAGGACCACAAGGCCACGCTGCTGGACGGCACCATCGCGGGCAGCTCGATTTCCCTGCTGGACGCCCTGCGGAACGTGGTGCGGTTCGGCCTGCCGCTGGAGGCCGCCGTCTACGCCGCGTCCACCGCGCCTGCGGAGGCGGCGGGATTGGGGGATATTGGTTCTCTGGAGCTGGGGAAAGCGGCTGATTTTGTGGTGCTGGATCAGGATTTGGCGTTGAAAGCGGTGTTTGTGGACGGAGAGCGGGTGGTGTAACCAGGCCAAGCGTCCGCGGGAGGAGGTCAGATAGCAGGAGGTTTGTCTTTTTAGACAAAAACCGCACATGCTTTTTGTCACAAATGACGATTGACAGGAAAACTTTATTGCAAATTTATACAACTTTAACCTTGCAAAAAGTTCCCCCTACTGCTAGAATATAACCAGTTTAGGAGAGAAACCTAAACTGTTGTATCGTTTTTCCTCAATCTTCTCCATCAAGAAAAATCCGCCCTGAGGGGCGGATTTTTCTTGATGGAGAAGCTGATTTTGGCGGAGCCAAAATCAGGCGCCTGCGGGCGGGATGATTGAACGCGAAAGTGGGGGCTGCCGCCCCCCTTTTCACACTATCCCCCCATGTTGTCCGGCACGCCTGCTTTGTGGGAGAGCACATTTCTTATAGCATGATTTGCATGGTTTTGGGCAGGATGCAGGGTTTACTTGGGGAAATTTTTCTGTATACTAGTTTCATGATGTTGGTAGAGCCAGTATGAAGGAGGGCAACGAGATGCAATTTACCAAGATGAACGGCGCGGGGAATGACTTTATCATCCTTGACAATCTGGACAGTATGATCCCCCACAGCCGCTTTCCGGAGATCGCCCGCATTCTGTGCCGCCGCCACCTGTCGGTGGGCGCGGACGGGCTGATGGTGGTGGAGCCGTCCCGGAAGGGCGGAGATTTCCGGATGCTGTTTTTTAACGCCGACGGCTCCGCCGGCGAGATGTGCGGCAATGGGGCCCGGTGTATCTGCCGCTATGGGTATGAGCACGGGCTGGCCGGCGAGGTGCAGACCATTGAGACGCCATCGGGCATGGTGACAGGCTGGCGAATCGACCGGCGCAGCTACCGCATTCGTCTGACCGACCCCAGCGTGGTCCGGCTGGACTGCCCGGTGACAGCCGGCGGGAGGGACTGGCCCTGCGCCTATGTGGAGCTGGGGGAACCGGGGCTGCCCCACGCCGTCGTGCCCTATCCGGGACTGGCGGAGCGGACCATGGACCAAATGCGGGAGCTGGGCCGGGAACTGCGGTGGAGCAAGGTGTTCCCCAAGGGGGCGAATGTGGACTTTTATGACCTGCTGGCCCCCGACCACGTTACGCTGCTGACCTTCGAGCGGGGCGTGGAGGACTTCACCTACGCCTGCGGTACCGGCACCGGGTCCACGGCCCTGGCGCTGACACTGCTGGGCAAGGTCAGCGGGAAAGACGTGGAGGTGACCAATCCCGGCGGCACGATGTATGTGACCATCGACCGGAAGGGGGACGAGGTCGAGAATATCTGGCTCACAGGGCCCACCAACCTGGTCTATGAGGGGAACGCCATGGACGATGAGCTGGAGGACTTCTTATAAGCGGCGAACAGAACCGCCTTGGATGGGTAATCCGGGGCGGTCTTTGCCGTCAAATTTATTTGACGTATGTAAAATAAAAACTTGACTTTCGGAAGCGTTCATGCTACAGTATCTGTATTACTGATGTAAAATAATCAGGAAGGAGTTTGTAGTGTGAAGAAGAATTTGCTTGCCACGCTGCTGGCGGCCCTGCTCTGCGCTGCGCCGGTGTCCACGGCTTATGCGGCGGACGCCGTGGGCGTCACGCTACCGGAGTTCCCCGTCACCCTGAACGGGCAGACGCTCTCCAACGACTACAGCAAATATCCGTTTCTTGTCTACCGCGGCATCACCTACTTTCCCATGACCTACCACGACTGCCGCCTGTTGGGTCTGGAGACCACGTGGATGGAGGCGGAGGGGCTGGGCATCAAGAAAGGCGGCTCGCCAATCAGCGAATACGCACGCGAGGTCCAGACCACCAGGAATAAGAAAGCCCAGACGGCCCGGATCACCGGTGGAAGGATCACCGTCAACGGGAAGACTGTCAACAACAGCCGGGAGCAGTACCCGCTGTTGGAGTTCCGGGACGTGACCTATTTCCCCCTGACCTGGCGCTTCGCTGTGGAGGAGTTCGGCTGGGACTACCACTTTGACATGGCGAACGGGCTGATTATCTCCAACCCGGCGGCGGCGTTTATGACCACAGATGAGGTGGGTGGCCAGGCGGTGGACGAATTCGCGGGGACAATGGGCATGTACACTGATATTGTTTATAGCTTTTCCGTTGATCTCAACGATTCCCGCCAGGGCGGAATTTCCACGCTGGGATTTACAGTGCGCAACCTGACCGGGGAAACTATCCGGATTTTGCCGTCCTCGGAGTGGGAATACCAGATCTATCGGGTTCTGGGCGGTCGGGAGGAGCTCGTCTACCGCCGTGCGATTCCAATCTATAGCGGGGAATTGCCGTCTTTCCACTATATGACATGGGGTCTGGATGACACATACTGGAACGACGGCTATCCCGCCGGTCTCTATACCTGCAGAATCGCCCACCCGGACGCATATACCTACCAGATTGCCGAAAGCGGGGAGGTGCGGACCACGCCTGCAGTCGCGGAGAGCGGAAACGGGGCGTTTTATAACTTTACGCAGAATCTGGAGATCGACTCCGCCGGCTGGTGGAGGACCTACCCAGAGACGCCCGCCGGAAAAGACGCGGCAGATGATGTGGAGTGGCAGCCCCTGCGGACAGCCCAGAAACCCCAGCCCTGAACCGGCGGAAGAGCCGCCTCAAGTCAACCTTGATTTTTTATCAGAAGTATGCTATATTCATGATAGAAAATCAACTTACAGGAGGTGCGCCATGACAATCAAACCATCTACCGCCCTTCGGAACGAATATCCGAAAATCGCCAGCTTGGCAAAAGAAACCGGTGAGCCGATTTTTATTACCAATAAAGGTGAAGCGGACGGTGTTTATATGAGCATCGAAGCCTACGAGGAGCGGGAAAAAATGTTGGCCCATCGTGCCAGCATTCTGGCAGCAGAGGCCGACCGGCTGGCTGGGGGGCCTACGTATACGTTGGAGGAAGTCCGGGCCAAGCTGAGGGAGAAATTTGCCGATGCCTAAATTTCGCATAGAATTGTCGGGGCAGGCTTGGCAGGATCTTGACCAAATCTTTGATTATTATTCTGCGATGCAGGGAGCGCTTTCGGCCCAGCTGATGACAGAGAAAATTTTGGATGAGATCGAAGCGCAGTCCCTATTTCCTTACTCGGCTCCACTGCACCCGGACCCCAAATTAGCAGCAACCGGATACCGGAAGCTGGTCCTTACCAGAACGTATGTCGCTATTTACAAGGTCGTTGACAGCACAGTGTACATTTATCGCATTGTCAACGGCAGAACCGATTACCCCAAATTGCTCCAGTAACCGGCGGACCTGACGAATGTGTACAGTCAGGTCCGCCGTCTCCTTTTGGTTTTGTGCAACTTTTTGGCGCGGCCCGCTCCCGGACTGTCATATCTCTCGGGGATGTCCTGCATTTGTCCCTGCAAGTTGGCCTGCATAATGCAGTTTCTCTTTCATGAACCTGCAAAAAGCGTGCACCGGCCCTGGATTTTTCGTCAACCATACGAAAATAAATTTCTTAGCATTTTCCTGTTCACAAAGTTTTTCTCCTGTGATACACTCTCATCGTCAGCAAAATTCCGTGGCGGCATCCACAGCGTGGCGGCAGTCCACAATCAACGGTTGAAAGGGAGGATTCAAAAATGGTAGAAGTGATTCAAAAAGGGGCGTATCTGGTAGACGGACAAATCGTCTGGGCAGAGGACGCCCAGGGACAGGCCGGGCCCGACGCGGGGCGGGAGAAGACCATCGCCTACTCCATCCTGCGGGCCCACGACAAGAGCGGCGACGCGAAAAAGCTGCGCATTAAATTCGACGCGCTTATCTCCCACGACATCACCTTTGTCGGCATTATCCAGACCGCGAAGGCCAGCGGTTTAAAGGAATTTCCCATCCCCTACGCCATGACCAACTGCCACAACAGTCTGTGCGCTGTGGGCGGCACCATCAACGAGGACGACCACGCCTTCGGCCTGTCCGCCGCAAAGAAGTACGGCGGCATTTACGTCCCCGCCAATCAGGCGGTCATCCACCAGTACGCCCGTGAGCGTCTGGCGGGCTGCGGCAAGATGATCCTGGGCTCCGATTCCCACACCCGCTACGGCGCTTACGGCTGCATGGGCGTGGGCGAGGGCGGCGGCGAGCTGGTCAAGCAGCTGCTGGAGAACACCTACGACGTGGCTGCGCCGGAGGTGGTGCTGGTGTACCTGGACGGCAAGCCCCGCAAGGGCGTAGGTCCCCAGGATGTGGCCATTGCGCTGGTGGCGGCCACGTTCCCCAAGGGCGATGTGAAGAACAAGGTGCTGGAGTTCGTCGGCCCCGGCGTGAAGGAGCTGAGCTGCGATTACCGCATCGGCATCGACGTGATGACCACGGAGACCAGCTGCCTGACCTCTATCTGGGAGACGGATGAGACCATCAGGGGGTACTATGAGAATATCGGCCGTCCGGAGGACTTCCGGGAGCTGAAGCCGGAAAACGGCGCGTATTATGACAGCGTGGTGAAGATCGACCTGAGCAAAGTGGAGTGTATGATTGCGCTGCCCTTCCATCCCTCCATCGCGTACACGGTGCATGAGCTGCAGGAGAACCCGGAGAAGATTTTCGCCGAGGTGGAGGCCGCCTGCAACAAGCAGCTGGGCGGCAAGGTAACCATGGATCTGCGGCGGAACATCGTGGACGGCAAGGTCACCTGCGACCAGGGCGTGATCGTGGGCTGCTCCGGCGGCATGTTTGAGAACATCGTGGAGGCCGCGGCGATTTTGAAGGACCAGAGCATCGGCAACGGCTATTTTGACATGAGCGTGTACCCGTCGTCCACGCCCATCAGCCTGGCAATCACGAAGAACGGCACGTCGGCCACACTGATGGAGGCGGGCTGTGTGATCAAGCCGGCCTTCTGCGGCCCCTGCTTCGGCGCGGGGGATACGCCGGCTAACAATACGCTGTCCATCCGCCACGCCACCCGGAACTTCGCCAACCGGGAGGGGTCCAAGCCCGGCAGCGGCCAGATTTCCGCCGTGGCCCTGATGGACGCCCGGTCCATTGCCGCCACGGCCCGCAACGGCGGCGTCCTGACGGCTGCTACCGATATCGACTACGAGCTGCCCACGAAGGAGGATTTGACCTACCACTACGACGGCAGCGTGTACGCCAAGCGCTGCTTCGAGGGCTTCGGCAAGGCTGACCCTGCGGCGGAGCTGCGCTATGGCCCCAATATCAAGGATTGGCCCCACATGCCCGAGCTGGAGGAGGACCTGCTGGTGCGGCTGTGCGCGGTCATCCACGACCCGGTGACCACCACCGACGAGCTGATTCCGTCCGGCGAGACCAGCAGCTACCGTTCCAACCCCATTGGGCTGAGCGAATTTGCTCTGAGCCGCCGGGTGCCGGAGTACGTGGGCCGGAGCAAGGCGGTGCGCGCACTGGAGGAGGCCCGTGAGCAGGGAGAGGTCCCGTCGGAGGCCGCCGCGGCACTGGAAAAGGTGGGCGGCGACATGAAGCGGACGACGATTGGCTCCTGCGTGTTCGCCAACAAGCCGGGCGACGGTTCGGCCAGAGAGCAGGCGGCGTCCTGCCAGAAGGTGCTGGGGGGCTTTGCCAATATCTGCTATGAGTATGCCACCAAGCGGTACCGCTCCAACTGCATCAACTGGGGCATTGTGCCGTTCACGATGGATAACGGCGTGGACTTCCCCTATGAGGATGGGGACTGGGTGTATGTGCCCGGCGTAAAGAAAGCGATTGCGGAGGGTGTGGAGACATTCCAGGCCAAGGTGATCCGGAAGGATGGCAGCGTGGCGGAGCTGGCGCTGAAGTGTGCCGGCCTAACCCCGGACGAGCGGCTGATTCTCCAGGAGGGGTGCCTGATGAACTACTACGCCGCCGGATACGGCAAAGGCTAACAGCGAGCGCAGCGAACAATGAGCAGAGCGGTAGGAGCGGACCGTAACAAAATCCGCGCAGTGCGCCGAGCAGAGTATTCCGTGCAATGAGCAGCCCTGCAAAAGTGTACCAAGGATAGGCCGTAGAAGCAGGGACAGGCATCACGAAGCGCCGCAAAAGCGTAGAAAAAACCAGCAGGCATAAGCGCAAAAAAATAAACCCCCGTAAAATCAGGGGGTCCAGACCGTAGGGATGGCGATTTTTGGTTACTTTTGTTCGCACAAAAGTAACCCGCCGTCCGGGGGCGGGACCCCGGAGCCGGGAAAAGATTCATTCATCATTAAAAAGGAGTGTACGCGGCTATGGACAAGATCAAAATGACCACCCCGCTGGTGGAGATGGACGGCGACGAGATGACCCGCATTTTGTGGGCGATGATTAAAGAAAAGCTGATTCTTCCCTTTGTGGATTTGAAGACCGAGTACTATGACCTGAGCCTGCTGCACCGGAACGAGACAAAGGATCAAGTGACGGTAGACGCGGCGAACGCGACAAAGAAGTACGGCGTAGCGGTAAAGTGCGCCACCATCACCCCCAACAAGCAGCGTATGGAGGAGTATCCCCAGCTGACGGAGATGTGGAAGAGCCCCAACGGCACCATCCGTTCCATTCTGGACGGCACTGTGTTCCGCACACCCATCTGCATCGACGCCATCAAGCCGGTGGTCAAGAACTGGAAGAAGCCCATCACCATTGCCCGTCACGCCTACGGCGACGTATACAAGAGCGTAGACTTTGTGACGGAGGAGCCGGGCGAATGCACGATGACCTTCAAGGGAGCCAGCGGGGCGGAAAAGACGGTCTTAGTGCAGAAGGTAGACGGCCCTGCAGTCTGGCAGGGGGCCCACAACAAGGACAAATCCATCCGCTCCTTTGCCCGCTCCTGCTTCCAGTACGCCATTGACACAAAGCAGGATCTGTGGTTCTCCACCAAGGACACCATCGCCAAGGTCTACGACGGGGAGTTCAAGAAGATTTTCGAGGAAGAATTCGCGGGCTACAAGGCCAAATTTGACGAGCTGGGCATCACGTATTTCTATACCCTCATCGACGACGCGGTGGCGCGGGTCATCCGCTCCGAGGGCGGGTACATCTGGGCCTGCAAGAACTACGACGGCGACGTAATGAGCGACATGGTGTCCACGGCCTTCGGCTCTCTGGCCATGATGACCTCCGTGCTGGTGGCCCCGGACGGCACGACGGAGTACGAGGCCGCCCACGGCACCGTGACCAAGCACTACTATAAGCACCTGAAGGGCGAAAAGACCTCCACCAACTCCATGGCGACCATCTTTGCCTGGAGCGGCGCGCTGCGCAAGCGGGGCGAGCTGGACGGCCTGACGGACCTGGCGGACTTTGCCAACCGGTTGGAGCAGGCGTGCTTCGACACCCTGAACGCCGGCATCATGACCAAGGACCTGGTTGGTCTGGTGGAGCCCGGTTTTGAGGCCCATGCCGTCAACTCCGAGGAATTTTTGGACGCGATTGCCCAGCGGCTGGCCAAGTAATCATAGGGGGATGGGGATAAAACGATGGAACTGAAACAGACAGCAATGGCCGGCACCATGGAGTCCAGCGACATCATGGTGACCATCGAGCCGAAGAGCGAGGGCGGAATCGAACTGGAGCTGACCAGCAGCGTCATGCAGCAGTTCGGCCGCCGGATCGAGGAAGTGATCCGGGAGACGCTGCAGGGCCTGGGCGTGGAGAACGCGGCTGTAAACGCGGTGGACAAGGGCGCGCTGGACTGCACCGTCCGGGCCAGGGTCAGCGCCGCCGCCCTGCGCGCCGCCGGACAGGAGGAGTATCCGTGGGAGGTGGGGCAGTGATGGAAAAGCGCTATGTAAAGGACCGGCTGCGCCGGAGCATGATGTTTGTGCCGGGCAATAATCCGGGGATGATCGCCGATTCAAGAATTTACGGCGCGGACAGCATCATGTTCGACCTGGAGGACAGCGTGGCGTACACAGAGAAGGACGCAGCCCGTCTGCTGGTGTACAACGCCCTGAAGACCCTGGACTTCGGCAAAAAGGAGATCGTCGTGCGCATCAACGACCTGGCCAGCGGGCTGGGCGTAAAGGACCTGGAGGCCATCGTCCCGGCGGGGGTCCACGTGGTGCGCCTGCCCAAGACGGACAGCGCCCAGGACGTCATCGACTGCGAGCGGGAGATCGTCCGCATTGAGGAGAAGCACGGTATCCCTGTGGGTTCCACGGGCATGATGGCGGCCATTGAGAGCGCCAACGGCGTGCTGAACGCACGGGAGATCGCCCACGCCAGCGACCGGCTCATCGGCATCGCCCTGGGGGCGGAGGACTATGTGACGGATCTGAAGACCACCCGTGCCGACGGCATCGAGCTGCTGTTCGCCCGGAGCATGATCCTCAACGCCGCCCGGTCCGCCGGGATCGCCGCCCTGGACACGGTGTACTCCGACGTAAACAACGAGGAGGGATTCTTAGCCGAGGTGGAGCTGATCCGCAAACTGGGCTTTGACGGCAAGTCCGTCATCAACCCCCGGCAGATCGGGTCCCTGCACAGGGCGTTTATCCCCAGCGAGAAGGATCTGCAGAAGGCCTACGCCATTATGGACGCCATTGCCGAGGCCAACGCCCGGGGCAGCGGCGTGGCCAGCCTGAAGGGCAAAATGATCGACCGGCCGGTGGTCATCCGGGCCCAGCGGCTCATCGCCCTGGCGGAAGCGGACAGCGCGGCAGAGGAGGAGTAGAGCAATGATGGACGAGAAATATCTGCAGAGCATCCCTCATATTGATGAGATCGCCCACCGGGGCGTGTTCAGCGGCGTGCCGGAAAAGATCACGGACACCTTCCAGAACCGCTCACGGGAGAAGAATAAGCTCCTGCCCTCCCTGGAGGACGCCATCCAGGCCACGGGCCTGCGGGACGGCATGACCATCTCCTTCCACCACCATTTCCGGGGCGGGGACCACGTGATCAACAAGGTGGTGGACGCCCTGGCGCGGATGGGGTTCAAAAACCTGACCCTGGCGGCAAGCTCCCTGGCCGCCGTCCACGCGCCGCTGGTGGAGCACATCAAAAACGGCGTGATCACCCACATTGAGACCTCCGGACTGCGGGGGGAACTGGCGGAGCAGGTCTCCCGTGGCCTGATGGACTGTCCGGTGGTATTCCGCAGCCACGGCGGGCGGGCCGCCGCCATCCGCAGCGGCGAGCTGCACATCGACGTGGCGTTTCTGGGGGCCCCCTCCTGCGACCCCTACGGCAACGCCAACGGCTACAGCCGGGAGGAGGGCGGCACCCTGGCCTGCGGGTCCATGGGCTACGCCCGCACCGACGCCAAGTATGCGGACCAAGTGGTCATCCTCACCAACCGGCTGGTCCAGTACCCCAACGCCCCCTGGGCCATCCCGGAGTACGACGTGGACTACATCGTGGTGGAGGAGGACATCGGCGACCCGAAGGGGATCATGTCCGGAGCCACCCGGTACACCAAGAACCCCAAGGAGCTGCTGATTGCCCAGACCGCCGCCAATGTCATCGACGCGGCGGGATATCTGTACGACGGCTTTTCCATGCAGATGGGGTCCGGCGGCGCGTCCCTGGCCACGGCCCGGTTTATCCGGCAGATGATGCTGGATAAGTCCATCCGCTGCCGGTTTGCCCTGGGCGGCATCACCGGCCAGATCACCGCCATGCACGAGGAGGGGCTCATCGACCGCGTGCTGGACGTGCAGAGCTTTGACCTGGACGCGGCCCACTCCCTCAAGCACAACCGGTTCCATCACCAGATCGGGGCTACCTATTATGCCAGCTTCCTCTCCGCCGCCGCGGTGGACCAGCTGGACTTTGTGGTGCTGTCCGCTTTGGAGATCGACACGGATTTCAATGTGAACGTCCTGACCGGGTCCGACGGCGTCATCCGCGGCGCCATCGGCGGACACCCGGACACTGCCGCCGGCGCCAGCCTGTCGGTGGTGGTGGCCCCGCTGACCAGAGGACGCATCCCCTGCGTTATCGACAAGGTCAACACGGTGGTCACCCCCGGCGAGGTGGTGGATGTGGTGGTCACCGACCAAGGCGTGGCGGTGAATCCCCGGCGGCCTGAGGTGGCGGAGCGGCTGCGGAAGGCGGGGATCCATGTGTACACCATAGAGCAGCTGAAGGAGAAGGCGGAGGCGCTGGTGGGCGTGCCCGACCCCATCCGGTATCTGGACCGGGTCGTGGGCGTGGTCATGTACCGGAACAACACCATCATTGACGTCATTCACCAGATCGACGAGTCGTAACGGAACGTGCGATTGGTTAACAGAGGGAGGACCGGGGGATGTTCCCCGGTCCTCTCTTGCAGCTATTTGTGAAACACTTCGCTGTGGATTGCCTCCAAGGTCTCAGCGTTGGGGGAATCCACCCGCAGATCAAAAGGAATGCCCCCTTGACGGATGACGGCTTTTGCGAAAATATTGAAAGCGGTCGACATGGTCATGCCCAGCTGACCGCAAATCTCATCAAACAGCCGTTTATCCATCTCGTCGATTCGGATATTTACATTGGTTTGCGCCATGATTTTTTCCTCCTGCCACTATATTCTGCAGCTATTGTAACAATATTTCCACACAAAGTCAATAAAAAGAATCGGACGGTATTTCCCGCAGCAGAAAACTTTTCATTGACAGCGTCCGCCTCCCTGATTATGATAGTAGCATCATACGAATCAGGAGACAATATGGACGACTACTTTGACTTACACCTGGCGGACGACCAGCTCCGGGCCATCAGCAGCATCGGCCTGGCCCATTTGGGCGATGCCGTCTATGAGCTGCTGGTCCGGGCCTACCTCTGCGCCCATGGCCGGGCTACCGGTCGGGGGCTGCACCGGGCAGCGGTGGCCCTGGTCTGCGCCCCGGCCCAGGCGGCACGGACAGACCGGATCATACCCATGCTGACGGAGGAGGAGACGGCGGTATTCAAACGGGGCCGCAACGCCCACGTCAACACCATCCCCCACAATGCCAGCCGGTCAGATTACTTGAAGGCCACCGCGCTGGAGTGCCTGTTCGGCTACCTGTACCTGCGCGGACGGCGGGACCGCCTCAATGAACTGTTCGCCCTGATGATGGAGGAGGATGAATATGCCACTTGACGCAGTCTGTCTGTCCGGGGTGGTTCGGGAGCTGCGGGAGACAGCCCTGGACCTGCGGATCGAAAAGGTGCAGCAGCCCGCTCGGGACCAGGTGATTCTGACACTGCGGGGCAATCAGAAGCTGCTGCTGTGCGCCGGGGCCAGCCAGGCCCGCATCCATATGACCCGTCTCTCCCGTGAAAACCCCGCCGCGCCGCCGATGTTTTGTATGCTGCTGCGCAAGCATCTCCAGGGCGGACGGCTGACCGGCATCGACCAGCCGGGGCTGGAGCGGGCCGTGGTGCTGACGGTGGACATTGTGGACGAGCTGGGGGAATTGGGACGGCGGCGGCTGGTGCTGGAGTGCATGGGCCGCTACTCCAACCTGATCCTGCTGGACGGTCAGGACCGGATCATCGACTGCCTGCGGCGGGTGGATATGGAGATGAGCGAGAGGCGGCAGGTGCTGCCGGGACTGTTTTACCGCCTGCCGCCAGCCCAGGACAAGGCGGACCCGCTGCAGATCGAGCGGGAGGAATTTCGCCGGCTGCTGGCCGCCGCGCCGCCGGAACAGGAGGGCAGCCAGTTCCTGCTGGACGCCTTTTTTGGCCTCTCGCCCCTGGTCTGCCGGGAGATCGCCGGGGACGGCGGACGGCTGCTGTCCCCAGAGAGCCGGGGAGCGCTGGAGGACGCCTTTTTCGCCTGGCAGGCGGATGTGGCGGCGGAGCGCTATACGCCCTGGATGCTGACAAAGGACGGCAAGCCGTCCGATTTCTCCTATCTGCCCATCCGGCAGTACGGCCAGTCCATGACCGGCCATCCGTGGGAAACGTTCTCCCCCATGCTGGACGCCTTCTATGAGACGCGGGAGCAGATCGAGCGGGTGCGCCAGCGGGGGCAGGCCCTGCAGAAGGCCGCTGCCAACGCCCGGGACAGGGCGGTCCGGAAGCTGGCCATGCAGGAGAAGGAGTACGCCCAGACCCAGGACCGGGACCGTCTGCGCATCTGCGGCGAGCTGATTACCGCCAACCTGTACCGGATGGAAAAGGGCCAGCGGTCCCTGACCGCGCAGAACTATTATGAGGAGAGCTGTCCGGAGATTGAGATTGCCCTGGACCCCCTGCTGACCCCCCAGCAGAACGCGGCGAAGTACTTCAAGCGGTACAACAAGGCCAAGACAGCGGAAAAATATCTCACAGAGCAGATGGCCGCCGCCCGCCGGGAGCGGGACTGGCTGGAAAGTGTGCTGGACGAGCTGAGCCGGGCGGAGACGGAGCAGGATTTTACCGACATCCGCCGGGAGCTGAGCGAAGCCGGCCACCTGAAGTTGCCCGGCGGCGGGAGGAAGGAGCCGAAGCGGGGGCCCAGCCGCCCGCGGGCGTTCCGGTCCAGCAGCGGGCTGCGCATCCTGGTGGGCCGCAGCAATACCCAGAACGACCGGCTGACCCGTGAGGCGTATAAATCCGACTACTGGTTCCATACCCAGCGCATCCACGGCTCCCATGTCATCCTCTGCACCGAGGGACTGGAGCCGCCGGACAGCCAGTCTCTGACGGAGGCGGCTATGCTGGCGGCGTGGTTCTCCCAGGGCCGGGACGGCGGACAGGTGGCGGTGGATTACACCCAGGTGCGGAATGTGAAAAAGCCCAACGGGGCCAGGCCGGGCATGGTGGTGTACGACCCGTACCAGACCGCCTATGTGACGGCGGACGGCGCGCTGGTCAAGGCGCTGGCCGAGAAATAGGACCAGAGGAGTTGGCGGTATGGATACGAACGCAGTGTATCAGGACACTTTCCGCGAGGAATTGATTGACGGGGAGATTGTCAAGATGGCTCCGCCCCCGGTGGGACATGTTTTTGCTGCCAATAGCATTCTTTATATTTTCAAGAGGTATTTGAAAGGGAAAAAATGTATCCCTTTTGGCGGCCTCCTGGTCCATCTGACAGAAAATGACCGCTTTGTCCCCGACATGATGGTTGTGTGCGACCGCAGCAAGATCAGGCGCAATGGCGTCTACGGCGCGCCCGATCTGGTGGTGGAGGTCCTCTCCCCCAGCACCGCGAAGAATGACAAGGGATACAAGAAGGACGTATACGAGAGCAGCGGCGTACCGGAATACTGGATTGTGGACCCGGTGGTCAGGTCCATTGAAGTCTACCTTCTGCGGAACGGTCGCTATGTCCTGGATAATATTTACACGCTCTATTCCGCCGAAGAGCTGGAGGAGATGACAGATGAGGAAAAAGCCGCAGTGATAACGGAATTCAAGTGCCATTTGGACGATGACCTTGTGATCCGGCTGGAGGACATTTTCAACGACTGGTTTTAAAAGAGGCTGTAAGGACCGGCATTCCCTGGCTATGGGAATAAACCCGGCAACCGGCGAAAGAATGAATGGAGGTGAGAACCATGTCGGCAAAGGAACTGCTGAATCTGATTGACTGGCTTCGGAAACAAGGCTTTGAAGATGACAAGATTATTGAGTGCCTTGAATCCGTAGAGGGGAGAAAGAAGATCCTCACCGCGGACGGCGGCGACGGTCAGTAAACAAGAGGGCCGGGGAGTGTTCCCCGGCTCTATTGTTTACTGTTTCTTTACTTCCCCAGCTCCTTTGTCCGCTCCAACGCGGCAATCACGGCGTCCATGGCCGCGCCCCGGAACCCGCTCTCCTCCAGGGCCCGGACCCCCGCAATGGTGGACCCGCCGGGAGAGCACACGGCGTCCTTCATCTGACCGGGGTGCTGCCCCGACTCCAGCAGCAGTCCCGCCGTCCCCTTGAGCATCTGGGCCGCATAGGCCAGGGCCTTCTGCCGGGGCAGGCCGCAGGCCACACCGCCGTCCGCCAGCGCCTCCAGGAACATGCATGCGAAGGCCGGGCCGCAGCCCGCCACCGCGCTGCCGGCGTCAATGAGCCGCTCCTCCACCCGGTCCAGCAGTCCCGCTCCGGACATGATTTTCACAAACAGGTCCAGCTCCTCCTGGGAGACCTCCTCGTTGGCATCGTATAGGATGACCCCCTCCCCAATAGCACAGGGGGTGTTGGGCATGATGCGGATGACCGGGTATTTCCGGCCCGCCAGTTCTGTGATGCGCTCCATGGTAAGGCCGGCGGCCATGGACACCAGGATAAACCGGTCTGCCCGCCGGGAGAGGATCGTGCCGATATCCTCAAACAGTCCCGCCATCATCTGGGGCTTGACGCCCAGGAAGATATACCGCGCCGAGGAGGCCGCCTCCGGTACGCTGCCCACGCAGCAGCCCAGGCGTTCCGCCAGCTGTTCCGCCTTTGACCGTGTGCGGTTGGCCAGCAGGATATACTCCGGCAGCAGGTTCCGGCTGGCTGCGGCGGCCAGCGCCGAGCCCATGGCCCCGGTGCCGATGAAAGAAAATGTGTAGTTCAACATAGTGCGCTCCTCCCTTTTGTGTGTTAAAGCAGTTCGGTTTTACCGCCGTCCTCCCGCAGCTGCGCCCGGAACGGCTCCCAGGCCCCGCCCTGCGGCAGGTCTGCAAAGACCAGTTCCCTCCCCGTCTTCGGGTGGGGGAACGCCAGCAGGCAGCTCCAGAGCATCAGCGGCCCGGCGCCGCCGCCGTACTTGCCGTCCCCCAGCAGCGGAGTCCCCCGGCTGGAGAACTGCACCCGGATCTGATGGGTCCGCCCGGTGTGCAGGCGGATTCGCACCAGGCTGATCCCCGCCTCTGACGCCAGAACGTGGTAGGACAGCCGGGCCTCCCGTACGCCGCCCCGCATGCGCCGGACCACAAAGCTCTTGTTCCGGGCCTTGTCGTGGAGCAGCAGGTCCTCATAGCTCCCCTCCGACTGGGCCGGGACGCCCCGCACCAGGCACAGGTACTCCTTTCGCAGCCTGTCCTGCCGGATGGCCTCTGACAGGGCCGCCGCTGCCGGGCGGGTCCTGGCGTAGACCATCACCCCGCCGGCCTCCCGGTCCAGGCGGTGGATGGGGTAGACGGTCCCGCCGGCCTCCTGCCCCAGCAGGTCCGGCAGATTGGGGCCGGGACCGGCCTGGCTGAGGACGCCGGGCGGCTTTTGACAGACCAGAATAGAACGATCTTCATATAGTATGGGTATCATTTGCCCCCTCCTCTGCCGCCGTGTCAGGACTTTTTTGAATCTTCTCATAAATTTACTACAAAATGCTTGCAATTACAATAGGAATACGGTAAAATATGCGATGGACAATCAACTTTCGATAGGAGGTAATTTATATGGCTACGATTACAGCCGGTGAATTCCGCAACGGCAAGACATTTGAAATGGACGGAAAGGTGATGCAGGTCGTCGAATTCCAGCACGTAAAGCCTGGAAAGGGCGCTGCGTTTGTGCGCACGAAGATGAAAAACGTGATTACAGGCGCGGTGACGGAGACGTCCTTCAACCCCACGGCCAAGTTTGAGGAGGCCTTCGTGGAGCGCAAGGACATGGAGTACAGCTACAACGACGGCGATCTGTACTACTTCATGGACCAGGAGACCTATGAGATGGTGCCTCTGGGCAAGGATCTGCTGGGCGACGCCTTCCGGTTCATCAAGGAGAACACCATGTGCAAGGTGCTCAGCTACAAGGGCAATGTCTTTGGCCTGGAGTGCCCCAACTTCATGGACCTGGTGGTCACCGACACCGAGCCCGGATTTGCCGGCAACACGGCCACCAACGTCACCAAGCCCGCCACTTTGGAGACCGGCGCGGAGATCAAGGTGCCCCTGTTCATCGACGTGGGCGACAAGATCACCATCGACACCCGCACCGGCGAGTATCTGTCCCGCTGCAAGGAGTGAGTTTTCGGGCGAGGGCCCGGCGTGTGACAAGTGGGGAGTTGCTGTTCAATAGGAGGCTTTGAAAGGAGTAAGCAAATGGAAATTCTGGAAAAGGTCGCGTATATGAAGGGGTTGGCCGAGGGCCTTGGCCTGGATACCAAGTCCAAGGAAGGCAAGCTTTTCACGATCATGATGGATATCCTGGACGACATCGCCCTGGAGCTGCAGGACCTGCGGACCGGACAGGAGGACCTGGAGGACGGTCTGGACGCGGTCAGCGACGATCTGAGCGAGGTGGAGTCCTGCCTCTTTGAGGCGGAGGACGGCGAGGAGACGGATGGAGTCTATCAGACCACCTGCCCCAACTGCGGCGAGGACATCTTTTTCGATGAGTCGATTCTGGAGGACGGCGCTGTGGAGTGCCCGGACTGCGGCAAAAAGCTGGAGTTCGACCTGGACGAGGACTGCGGCGGCTGCTGCGGTTCCTGCCAGACTCCGGAGGAGGATGACGCCGGGGAAGAGCGGTGAGCATACTTTTTCTTGAAAGAAAAAGTATCAAAAAGAACTTTTAATGCCGGTTTGATCCGGTGCATGTCCCAGATTTTGCCCGATAAACAGTTATACTCATGAGCGAAAAGTATTTCCGCTCATGAGTATAATTCTATTTTACCCTCTCGATGTTCTCCGCATTCAGCGCTGCATAGGGCAGCTGCAGCGCCTGCGCGCCGCCGACAAAGGCGTCCCGCCACTGCTGGTATGCAGGGCCGTCCACCGGCTGGCTGGTATCGTAGCTGCCATAGGGCATTATGTAGTAGACAACGCCGTCGCCGTCCGCATCCACGCTGTCCGGGAATCCCTCCTCCACCAGGGATTTGTCCCAGGCGTCCACATCCTCCCCGGCGGTATAGGCGTCTGTCTCCGCGTCGTACCGCCAGAAGGTGTACGGCCACAGGCTGTCCCCCGCCCGTCCCTGGTTGTGGGACCAACCCGCCTGGATAACGCCGTTGTCATAGAATGTCAGCAGCGGGAAATTGGAAAATTCCATGCGCACAGCCCCAGCGGCCTCGTCATAGTCCAGCACAAACGCGATTCTTCCGGCATAAAGGGGGGTGCTGGTATAGGTGACAATCAGTTCCTCCCGCCCGTCCTGGTCCACGTCGAAGAGGGCAAACTGGTTGGCGTCCGCAGAGAGCGGCTCCTCATAGCCGTGGTCCACCCCGTCCGGGAATTTGTGTTCCGTATAGATGTCCTCCAGAACGGCCCTGTACGCGGCACGGGCAGCCTCCTGGCCAGAGGCGGCGGGCGCTTCCGGCTCCGGCCCCGGCGGCGGGACATCGGGGACGCCGGCTCCGGCAGGCTGGCCTCCCTCCGCGGTGATGACAGGCGCCCGGCGGCCCGCCGCCTCCCCCTGGGCGTTTTGATGTCCGCCGCAGGCGGCGGGGATCAGCAGGCAAAGCGCAAAAAGGACCCACAGCAGTTTTTTCATCTTAAATACCTCCCGAATAAAATCATGTGCGAATTTTTACGGAACAGCGGAAAAATCAAATCCCTCCGCCATATCCTCCAAATCCTCCCGGCTCAGGTCAAAGGTCCCCATGGCCCAATCCCCCAGCACGTTGACCGTGACAAAGGATTTTTCCGTATCCGCGAAGATCAGCCCTTTGGATGGCCCCAGCGCCAGCAGCAGGGGCACGCCGTCCGCCGTGGTATATTCCCACTGCTCATAGTCGTCCAGGTCCCCTACGTTCAGGAACAGGGTGCTGAGATACCCCTTGGCGGCGCGGTTGAACTGGTAGTCCGCCGTCCGCCCGTCCGTTTCGGTCCATACAAAACGCCCCTCAAAGAGGTACGACCCGCCGGCGTAATAATATCCCCAGGTAAAGTAGTGCCGCCCCACCTCACGGGAACCCCGGCAGACATTGCCTGTTTCCACGTGGTCAAACAGATCCTCTTCCTCAAAAGCGCCTGTGGACGGACCCAGCAGGGCCAGGCCGTACTTCCCGCACAGCCCGTCCAGCCGGTCCAGCATCTCCTGGCTGTAGCAGATATAAGCCTCATATTCCGGCGGCGGGACATAGCCCTCCGCTTCCGCCAGAATCGCGCCATCGGGATCGTAGGTGCCATAAAAATCCTCCCACTCCCTGGCGGCCTGGTATTCCGGGCTCCCCATCAGGCCCTGCATGGACACCTCGTCCACCACCTCTGTGCCCGGCACATACACGCCCTCCTCCACCTCTATCGGGGAATAGATCTCCTGGTCCCGCACGCCGACACTCCACAATCCGAAGAAGTCCGTCCCATAGGCTGCGGTCGCCACGGACAATCCCGCCGCCAGGACCGCTGCCAACAGCAGGGTGCGCTTCCAGCCTGTCCGATGCACAGTCCTTTCCGGCTGCGAGGCGGACAGGATATTTTCCAGCATACGGGCCTTTGCGGCCTCATCCGGCTTCATCCGCTCAAAGGCGTCGTGAATCTCCCTGTCTGTCATTGGGGGCACACCTCCTTTTCCAGCAGCTTCCTGGCACGGGCCAGACGGCTGCGCACCGTGGATTGGGGGCAATCCAGCATCCGTGCGATCTCCGGCGTGCTGTAGCCCTCGTAGTAGTAGAGGAAAACCGCCGTCTTGTAGTCCGCAGGCAGCTCCAGGACCGCGCTGAGGATGCCGTCCATCTCAAAGGGTGCGTCTTGTGCCAGCGCTTCGCAGTCCGCTATGTCCGCGTTTTTCCGCCACCAGTGCTTCAGCGCGTCCTTGCAGGCGTTGGAGGCGGTGACGATCAGCCATGCTTTTTCGTGGCTTTCAGATTCAAACCGCTTCCCGTTGGACAGCAGCTTCAGGAAAGTCTCCTGTACCATATCCTCGGTGTCCGAGGAATTTTTCATAAAGGAAAAGCAGATACGGTAAACCGTGTCCACATGGCGGTTATAAATTTTCAGAAATTCTTCGCTGGAATACGACGAAGAAACCATCGCCCTCACGCCCCTTTCACTGTGGATACGATCCGACAGGCGGAAATGTTTCATGACTTCTCCTTTATTTCGCAAAAAAGAGCGGGGCGGCAATAACAATCGCCGGGGGGAATTTCCCCCGGCGATTTGTTATAGTTTCGCGCCAATGGCTTTCATCCGGTTCATGACGATGTCCCCGATATTCGCCAGGTCCTCCGCCGTAAAGGCGTACTGGAAATTATCCGAGAAGAGAATTTGGGCGTTTGGGGGGAACTCGTCGTCCCCCAGCCACAGCAGAAATTGGATGTCCAGCCCCGGCATCAGCTCCACCTGCCAGCCCTGGTCGCTGCGGGGGACGCGCTTGGCTGGCATCCGCTCCATGATCTTCTCCAGCGCCTCCGGACGGCCCCCGTAGCTGAAGGCATAGCGCTTGATGCACCGCCCGGTGAACTGTTGAAGGTACACCTCCCCCCAGGGGAACTCCTGATAGGCCAGGAACCGGCCGGTGGCCGCCGCCGCCCGGCCGTCCAGCAGGTAGCGCAGGAACAGGATGCGCTCCGGGTTGGTCACCGGCGTCTCTCCGGCGATGGTCAGGTCCGGGTGGGACAGCGTGTACTGCTTGCCCAAAAGCCGGGCGGTGAAGACGCTGCCGTCCCACACAAGGCCGCAGCGCGCCGACATCTCCGCCGGGTCGCCGGCGGCGTAGCGGGCCAGATAGTATTCCAGGGGCTTGCCCTCTTTGTTGTTTGTTACTTCCATAGGAACCTCCATGTTAAAACAGGGTAGAAAAGATTTTCTCCAGACTGAAAACAAGATCGTCATAGAGGTGGCATTTAAATTCGGTTACTAACGCGCTCTTTTCTGACTCTGTCATTTTTTTCAGCATAAAATCGGGATAAAGTATATAGAGATTGTCCAAATAATACTTGCCGCCCTGCAGGAGATAGACCTCAATCGAGCGGTTCATTGTGTCAACGATCCAGTATTCCGGCACACCGCATGCCTCATATACATTTTTTTTATATCCCTTATCTCTGCGAGCCGTGCTTGGAGAAAGGACCTCCACCACAAGGTCCGGCGCCCCATGCACCCCATCGCTTTGAATTTTGTTCCGGTCGCATACGATCATGCTATCCGGTACAAAATGATCCTTCTCCGTCAGGAAAACAGTTTCATTGTCCCCAAAAGGTATGCAGTTTTTCCCATCCAAATACCCCTGAAAAATATGATAGATCATGCTGGCGACGCGATTATGGTTGGTTGCGGCAGGAGACATGGCGACAATCTGCCCGTCTATCAGTTCTTCCCACAGTTCCTCCTGAAACGCTAAATTTGTATTCATCTGTCCCTCTCCTTTCCGAATTCCTTCTGGTTTATTTGTATTATACTATGCTTTCCCCCTAAAATCAACCTTGTCTCACCGGCATTTCAGGACTATAATGCGGGTAGTGCTACAGAAACGGAGCAATACTATGCAGAAACACATTTTAGTCATTGACGACGACGTGCCCATCGGGGACATGCTGGAGGAGGTCCTCACACGGGAGGGCTACCGGGTCTCCCGGGCCTACTCCGGCACCGAGGGGCGGCTTGCGCTGGCTGCGGACCGTCCGGACCTGGTGCTGCTGGACCTGATGCTGCCGGGCCTGTCCGGCGAGGAGCTGCTGCCGGAGATCAGGGACCTGCCGGTCATCGTCGTCAGCGCCAAGACGGATATGGACAACAAGGTGGGACTGCTGCTGGGCGGGGCGGCGGACTACGTCACCAAGCCCTTTGACATCCGGGAGCTGCTGGCCCGGATCGCGGTGAGCCTGCGCCGGGCGGCCCAGCCGGTGAGCACGGCGCTGTCCTACGGCGGCCTGCGGCTGGACCTGTCCTCCCGTGAGGTGTCGGCGGAGGGGCGGGAGGTCCGGCTCACCCGCACGGAGTACGCCATTTTGAAGCTGCTGCTGCAAAATCCGGAGCAGGTGATGGCCAAGTCCGTCCTGCTGGACCGCATCGGCGCTGACACGCCGGACTGCACCGAGTCCTCCCTGAAGATGCACGTGAGCAATCTGCGCCGGAAGCTGCGGGAGGCGGGGGGCCGGGAGTATATCGAGTCGGTGTGGGGGATCGGCTTCAAGCTGGCGGGGGAGTGAAATCTATACGGTTTCTTTACCATTTCCTTTACCGCTTTCTTTACCCCTCCCTGCTATGATACCCCCATCACAGCGAAACGGAGGTAACTTCTCTATGGACTATGTTCTGACAGCGGAGGCGCTGGGCAAGCACTACGGCCATTTCAAAGCCCTGGACGGCCTGAGCATGCACGTGCCCAAGGGCTCCATCTACGGCCTGGTAGGCCGGAACGGCGCAGGCAAAACCACCCTCATCCGGCTCGTCTGCGGCCTGCAGGCCCCCACGTCCGGCGCCTATACCCTTTACGGCGTCCCCAGCGGGGACAGGGCCCTGGCAAAGGTCCGGCGGCGGATGGGCGCGGTGGTGGAGACGCCGTCCATCTATCTGGACCTCACCGCCGAGGACAATTTGAAGGAGCAGTATCTGGTCCTGGGACGCCCCTCCTATGAGGGGATCCCGGAACTGCTGCATCTGGTGGGACTGGCGGACACCGGGAAGAAAAAGGCCCGCAACTTCTCCCTGGGCATGAAACAGCGGCTGGGCATCGCCATCGCCCTGGCGGGGGACCCGGACCTGCTGGTGCTGGACGAGCCGGTCAACGGTCTGGACCCCCAGGGCATCATTGAGATCCGGGAGCTGATTTTGAAGCTGAACCGTGAGCGGCAGATCACCGTCGTCATCTCCAGCCACATCCTGGACGAGCTGGCGAAGCTGGCCACCCACTACGGCTTTATCGACAGCGGGCGCATGGTCAAGGAGATCAGCGCCCAGGAGCTGGAGGCCGCCTGCCGGAAGTGCGTCCATGTGGAGGTCACGGACACCGCCGCCCTGGCACGGGTGCTGGACGGCATGGGCGTGGACTACAAGATCCGCTCGGAGCGGGAGGCGGACGTGTTCGCCCAGATGAACGTATCCCAGCTGACGCTGGCGCTGGCAAAAGAAAACTGCGAGGTGCTGTCCATGCAGGAGCGGGACGAGAGCCTGGAGAGCTATTTCGTCAACCTGGTAGGGGGTGGCGGACATGCGTGAGCTGCTGGCGGCGAATCTGGTGCGGCTGCGGAAGACGGGCCTTTTCTGGGGCGCGGTGCTGCTCCACGCAGCCTTTGCCCTGTTCCGGATTTATACCATCGTTGACGACAGGAAATACGGATACGAGACCACCCTGGACGAGGCCCTGTTCACCTTTATCATGATTGAGGGCCTTGTGATGGCGGTGTTTATCGCGGTATTTCTGGGCACGGAGTACAGTGACGGGACCGTCCGCAACAAGATTACCGCGGGGCATGGCCGGGTGCGCATTTACCTGGCAAACCTGCTGACGGTCTGTCTGGCCTGCCTGGTCTTCACTGCCGTCTATCTGCTGACAACGCTGGCCGTGGGTCTGCCGGTGCTGGGCGGGCTGACGCTGGGCGCGGGCGTCATTGCGTCCACGCTGCTGGGTACGCTGGCCACGGCGGCGGCGTTCTGCTCCCTTTACACCCTGATCGGCATGAGCGTCAGCCGCAAGTCCACGGGCTGCATCCTCTGCATCCTGCTCTTTTTCGGCCTGATGATCGCGTCCACCTATGTTGCCGCCATGCTGGACGCGCCGCCGGAGCGGGCCGCTATGGAGCTGGTGGACGGGGAGCTGGTCACCCACATGGAGCCGAACCCGAAGTATCTGACGGAGGGCAAGCGGGCGGTCTATCAGTTTGTCCTGGACTTTCTGCCCACCGGACAGGCCACCCAATATATGCTGATAACGGACAAAACAGCGTGGATGTCCCTGTATTCCGGCCTGATCGTGCTCCTGACGGCGGGAGGCGGGCTGGCGTACTTCCGGCGGAAGGATATCCGGTAGGGGGGCGCGCGATGGGCAATTTATTAGCCGCCGGATTTATGCGGCTGTGGAAAAGCCGGAGCTTTTGGGTCTCTATGGCGGTGATGGCCGGTGTGGGCGCTTTTGAGGCGGCGTACTGCCGGCGGATTGGGCGGATTTTTGGCGAACGCATAGAGCTGGACCAGCGGTATATGGTTTTCGCGCTGATGTCGGGAATCATTCTCTCCGCTTTTTGCAGCCTGTTTGTGGGGAGTGAGTACAGCGACGGCGGTATCCGCAGAAAGCTGGCCGCCGGACACACGCGCAGCGCCCTTTACCTCAGCAACCTCACCCTGTGCGTCACGGCGGGCCTGCTGATCTGCCTGGGATATATCGCGGCGTATCTGGCGGTGGGCGTGCCGCTGCTGGGCTTCTTTCACTTTGCGCTTTCAAGGGTCCTGCTCAGCACGCTGGACGCGCTTTTGATGACCGCCGCTCTGACCGCCGTCTTTACCATGCTGTCCATGCTCCATCAAAACAAGACGGTTGTGGTGGTGACTGCTATTTTCCTGGCATATTTTCTCCTGTTTCTGGGCATTTTCCTCCAGAACCGTCTGTCAGAACCGAATCTCCCCTATATGGGGGACATAAAGCGGAGTATGTATCAGTTTCTTCTCACGCTCCCCGGCTGTCAGGCGGTGCGGCTGGCGGTGATGGAACCGGAGTGGACGATGCCGGCCTCATCCGGCGGGGTCCTGGCGGCGTGTACCGGGCTGGGACTGGCGCTGTTTGGCCGGAAAGACATTCGATAGGGGGAATACAGGCATGATGAACCTTTTGTCCGCAAACTTCTACCGTCTCCGCAAAAGCGCCGCCTTTTGGCTGGCCCTGGCGGCGACGCTGGCCTATACAGGACTGATCGTCCTGGTCTGCTGGGACCACTATGCCGGCGGGACAGGCAGCTACACGCTGGAGGCCATCCTGACAGCCGGTTTCGGCCTCATGGGCTATCTCTGCGTCCCGTCGCTGATCCTGGCCCCGCTGCTGGCGGTCTATCTGGGTGCGGAGCACAGCGAGCACACCATCCGCAACAAGCTCATCACCGGCCATACGAAAACCAGTGTGTATCTGGCCGAGCTGACGGTATGCGTCCTGACCGCCCTGGCGCTGGACATCCTCTTTATGCTGCTGGCGGGGAGCCTGTGCGCATGGCCGGTGCTGCAGATGTCCGGCGTGCTCCTGCGGGTGCCGGTGCGGCAGCTGCTGGCCTGGCTTGCTGTGGCGCTGCTGGCCCGCGCCGCGTATGCGTCTGTCATCAAGCTCATGGCAACGGCTTTGAACCGGAAGACCAGCGCGTCCATTGCCGCGCTGCTGCTGGTCATGGCGGCGATGGTGATTTGCCGCACGGGGTTCGGGATGATACACTCTCTGGAATATGCCCTCGCCATTGGCAGGCCAACCGCATATGGGGAGAGCCGCCTTGCGTTCTGGCATCTGCTGATGGATATCCTGCCCACAGGGCAATACTTGCAGGTGAGCCGGTTGGATACCCCGAACCTCTGGCGCATGCCGCTGTTTAGCTTGATTGTGATTGCAGTCAGCACCGGGATCGGGCTAACAGTGTTCCGGAGGAAAGATTTGCGTTGATTTTTGTGGGGAGAAATAGTATAATTGGTGCGAAAAGCGAGGGGTTGAAAATCCACTATTTGTTGTATCGATTGTATGTTTAATACGGGGAGGTACTATTATGTCAGCTTTAGAGATCGCCCTGCAGGATGCAGGATTCTTAGAGCAGGCCCGGACGATTTGCAATGCTCAGGGAGTCACTCTTCTGGAGGTTCTTACCCACCTTTTTGCCGCTAGAACTTCGGTTGCGGCAGTTAATTCGCATATCGCGTTTGACGATGTTTCGTCTACATGGAATCGTCTTATGCGTGATGAAGATTATTTTAATAAATCCATGCAACTAACGTTAGCCGAATGTCCCATCGAAGATTTGACACCCGAAGAGGCTAGAGAGCTATGTCGAGATTAATTGATGCGAATGTTATGCTTAAAGATCTGACCTTGATACGCTGAAGGAACGTCTTGGCGTGCAGTAACGAAAGCGGGTGACGCCCATGCTCCCCTGGCTGCTGTGCGGTCTCTTATCTCTCATCATACTGGCCCAATGGCTGAAATCCCGCGCCGTCCGGCGGGGCCTGGACGAAATCCTCACCCAGATGGGGGAACGTCTGGAGGAGGACACCAACAACCTCCTCTTCCTCTCCACCCGCGACCGGCACGTCCGCCGTCTGGCATCGGAGCTCAACGCGCAGCTCAAACGCCTGCGGGCCCAGCGGCGGAAATACCAGTCCGGCGACCGGGAGCTGAAGGAGGCGGTGACCAACGTCTCCCACGACCTGCGCACCCCCCTGACGGCCATCTGCGGCTATTTACAGCTGCTGGACCGGGAGGACCTGCCGGAACCGGCAGTCCGGTATCTGTCCCTCATCGGCGAGCGGGTCCAGGCCCTTCGCCTTCTGACGGAGGAGCTGTTCCGCTACTCCGTGGTCCTGTCCACGGCGGAGGAGCTGCATCCGGAGGACGTCTCCCTCAACGGCGCGCTGGAGGAGGCCATTGCCGCCTTTTACGCCGCGCTCACCGGGCGGGGGATCGTGCCGGTCATTGAGATCACAGAGCAGCCGGTCATACGGCGGCTGGACCGGGGCGCGCTGTCCCGCATTCTCAGCAATATCCTCAGCAACGCCCTGAAATACAGCGGCGGCGACCTGCGCGTGGCGCTGCTGGAGAGCGGCGAACTGCTCTTTGAGAACACCGCCGCCGGTCTGGACGAGGTGCAGGTGGGGCGGCTGTTCGACCGCTTCTTCTCCGTGGAGACGGCAAGCGACTCCACGGGCCTGGGTCTGGCGATTGCCCGTGCCCTGGCGGAGCGGATGGGCGGCACGGCATCTGCCAACTACTGCGGCGGAAAGCTGTCTATCAGTGTCACTTTTCCGAAAAAACTCCCGGAGCCATAGCGGTTCCGGGAGTTTTGTATGTTGAAGTGCGTGGCTTGTCGGGCGGCTGTTTGCCGCCTATGCGGCAAATGCGCCGGAAGGCCGCGCCGGATGGGTGCTTGGATGAGAGTTTTGTATGCGCAGCCTTTTGGGGATTTCGCGCCCTGCGGGGCGCGAGCAGGGGCTTTGCCCCTGCACCCCACGGCCTTTGTAAAGGCCGGCGAAACTTTTATTGGTTGACCATGTACTGCTCCTTGACCTTCAGTCGGTTCAGCGCACGGGCCATTCTCGCCTGGGCGGTATAATAGCTCTGGATGCTCTCCTTCTGCAAAATCGCCTCCCTGGCCTCCTCCGCCTCCCGGCGGGCCCGGTTGGCGTCGATCTCTTCCGGCCGCTCCATGGAGTCGATCAGCAGCAGCACCGCGCCGTTTTCAATCTTCACCATGCCCTCCGACACGGCGGCAATATGTTCCCTGCCGTCCCCGTCCCGCATGTGCATGGTGCCCGGTACAATGGCGGCGATGGCGTTGCGGTGTCCCGCCAGGATGCCGTACTGTCCGTTGCCGATGGGGATCTGCAGCGATTCGCACTCCCCACGGTAAAAGGGCTTGTCGGCGGCCAGGATATCCACATGAAAGGTCCTCACAGCCTGCGCGCCTCCTCGATCTTCTTCGCCTTCTCCTTCACGTCGTCAATGGTCCCGGCGTTGTAGAAGGCGGCCTCAGGGTAGTAGTCCATGCTGCCGTCAATGATGGCTTGGAAGCCCCGCAGCGTCTCCCGCAGCGGCACATACACGCCGGGGATGCCGGTGAACTTCTCCGCCACATGGGTGGGCTGGGACAGAAACCGCTGCAGCTTCCGGGCCCGGTTGACGGTCCGCTTGTCCTCGTCGCTCAGCTCCTCCATGCCCAGAATGGCGATGATGTCCTGCAATTCCCGGTACTTCTGCAGAATGGTCTGCACCTGCCGGGCAATGCGGTAGTGGTCCTCCCCCACAATGTCCGCCTCCAGGATCCGGGACGTGGAGCCCAGCGGGTCCACCGCCGGGTACAGCCCCTGCTCCGCGATCTTCCGGCTGAGCACCGTGGTGGCGTCCAGATGGGAGAAGGTGGTGGCCGGGGCGGGGTCCGTCAGGTCGTCGGCAGGCACATATACCGCCTGCACCGATGTGACGGAGCCGTTTTTTGTGGAGGTGATCCGCTCCTGCAGCTTGCCCATCTCCTCCGCCAGGGTGGGCTGGTAGCCCACCGCCGACGGCATGCGGCCCAGCAGGGTGGATACCTCGCTGCCCGCCTGCACAAAGCGGAAGATGTTGTCGATGAACAGCAGCACGTCCTTGTTCTCCCGGTCCCGGAAATACTCCGCCATGGTCAGCCCCGACAGGGCCACCCGCATCCGCACCCCCGGCGACTCGTTCATCTGCCCGAACACCAGCGCCGTCTTCTCAAAGACGCCGCTCTCCTTCATCTCCTTCCACAGGTCGTTGCCCTCCCGCGACCGCTCGCCCACGCCGGTAAAGATGGAATACCCGCCGTGCTCCATGGCCACGTTGTGGATCAGCTCCTGAATCAGCACCGTCTTGCCTACGCCCGCGCCGCCGAACAGGCCGATCTTGCCCCCCTTGGGGTAGGGCTCCAGCAGGTCGATGACCTTGATGCCGGTCTCCAGAATCTCCACCGCCGGCTGCTGCTGGGCAAAGGAGGGCGCCTTGCGGTGGATGGGCCAGCGGGGCACGTCCTTCTCCAGCGGTTCCCCGCCGTCGATGGCCTCGCCCAACACGTTGAACATGCGCCCCAGGGTGCACGTCCCCACCGGTACCTGGATGCCGTCGCCGTAGGCCATGGCCTCCATGCCCCGGGCCAGCCCCTCGCTCTCCGAGAGCATGATGCACCGCACCCGGTCGTTGCCGATGTGCTGGGCCACCTCCATGATCCGGCGTTTTCCGTCCACTGTGACGGCGATCGCCTCGTTGATCTTCGGCAGGCGGCCCGCGTCAAACCTGATGTCCACCACCGAGCCGGACACCTGTGTGACAGTACCCTTTGTCATAGGCCAGCATCTCCTTTCAGCCGTTCTTTATACCGCCGCTGGCCCAGGGCCCCGGCGGAGATCTCCGTGATCTCCTGGGTGATGGCGCTCTGCCGGGTGTGGTTGAACTGGGCCGTCAGGTCGTCCAGCAGCTCCTGGGCGTTCTGGTTGGCGGCGTCCATCGCCTTCATGCGGGCGTTCTGCTCGCTGCAGAAGCTGTCCACCAGCGCGCTGTAGATGAACCCGGACACGTAGCTGGGGATCATGCTGTCCAGCACCTCCTCCACACTGGGGGAAAACTCGAAGGGGATATCCACCTTTTTCTCCCGCGTGGAGGAGGCGAACTGGGACCGGTGGAAGGGCAGCAGCCGCACGGTCCTTGCCGACGACTCCAGCCCCCCCAGGTCCGTATAGATGATGAAGATATGGGACAGCTCCCCCTTCCGGTACCGGTCCAGCAGCAGGGCGGTGATGTTCCGGGCCCGCTGCAGGGTGGGGCTCTGGGCGGTGTACAGGAAGTTTTCCTCAATGGGGATGTTCCGGGCCGCAAAATACTGCCGGCCATACTCCCCCACCACGAAAAATTTGTTGTCCGTCGGATGCTCGCCCATCATCCGCTGGACCTCCTTGAGCACATTCTGATTGTACGCCCCCGCCAGACCCTTGTCGGCGGTGATGACCAGAAAGCCGTAATCGCCGGGCAGGTCCTCCTCCCCGGAGGCGGGGAAGAAGTAGCGGTTATCCACTTTGTCCACCGTGCGGAAAATGCGCTTGATCTCCCCCCGCAGGGCGTTGAAGTAGGGCAGGGTCTGGTCCAGGTCCCGCTTGGCCTTGCGCAGCTTGGTGGAGGCGATGAGGTACATGGCGTTGGTGATTTTCCGGGTGTCCTCCACGCTGGCGATGTGGTTTTTGATCTCTTTCATGTTGGGCATGGTCTCACCACCTCCGCTCCGCTCCGGCCTGGGCGGTCTGCTCACGGGCGGCCTGGACGATCTCCTCCCGGTCCTCCGCCGTCAGCACGCCGGTCTGCTCCAGGCGGCTGCAGAGGGCGGCGTGGTGCTCGTGGAAATAGGCCAGCAGCTCCTGGGCAAAGCCGCTCATCTCCTCCGGCGGGACCGTCACCAGCGCCCGGTCCAGGGCGGCGCACAGCAGGATCACCTGCTCGCACTGCCGCAGGGGATGGGACTGGTTCTGGCGCAGCAGCCGCATCAGGCCCTGGCCGAAGACCAGCTGGTCCTTGGTGGTGTCGTCCAGGTCGCTGGCAAACTGGGTAAAGACCTCCATCTCCCGGTACTGGGCCAGCTCCAGCCGGATGGCCCCGGCGGCGGACTTCATGGCCTTGGTCTGGGCGTCGCCGCCAACGCGGGACACGGACAGGCCCACGTTGACCGCCGGACGCTGCCCGGCAAAAAACAGGCTGCTCTCCAGGAAGATCTGTCCGTCGGTGATGGAGATGATATTGGTGGGGATATAGGCCGACACGTCCCCGGCCTGGGTCTCCACAATGGGCAGGGCGGTCATGCTACCGCCGCCCCGCTCATCGCTGAGCTGGGCGGACCGCTCCAGCAGCCGGGAGTGGAGGTAGAACACGTCCCCCGGATACGCCTCCCGCCCCGGAGACCGGCCCAGCAGCAGGCTCAGCGTCCGGTAGGCGATGGCGTGCTTGCTCAGATCGTCGTACACGATCAGCACGTCCCGGCCCTGCTCCATGAAATACTCGCCGATGGCGCAGCCGGCGTAGGGCGCGATATACTGCAGGGGCGCGCTGTCGCTGGCGGAGGCGTGGACAATGATGGTGTAGTCCATGGCTCCCCGCTCCCGCAGGTTCTGGGCCAGCTGGGCCACGGCGCTGGCCTTCTGGCCGATGGAGACGTAGATGCAGATCACGTCCCCGCCCTTCTGGTTCAGGATGGTGTCCAGGGCAATGGCGGTCTTGCCGGTCTGGCGGTCGCCGATGATCAGCTCCCGCTGGCCCCGGCCGATGGGGAACATGGCGTCAATGGCCAGAATGCCCGTGGCCATGGGGCGGCTGACGCTCTGGCGGTCCATGATGCCCGGCGCGGGGTTCTCGATGGGCCGGGTGTCGTGGGCCGCGATGTCCCCCCTGCCGTCGATGGGCGCGCCCAGGGCGTTGACCACCCGGCCCAGCATATCCTCGCCCACCGGCACGCCCGCCGTCTTGCCCGTGCGCCGGACGGTGCTGCCCTGGCAGACGTCCCCGTCCTCGTCAAAGAGGATGCAGCCCGTCTCGTTCTCCCGCAGGTCCTGGACCATGCCCCGCACGCCGTTGGTAAAGATCAGGATCTCGCCGTAGACCACGTGGTCCAGACCGGTGACGGTGGCGATGCCGTCCCCCACGGAGGACACGGTCCCCAGCTCCTCCACCAGGGCCTTGGGGGTCCAGCTGCGCACCGCCTCCCGGACCAGGGGGATCACGTCGGGGCCGCTGCCCCGCAGCTCCTTTAAGGAGTCCTTCATCTGCCGCAGGCGTCCGCTCAGGCTCCAGTCGTAGAAATCCTCTCCGTCCACCACCAGCCGGAAGCCCCTGGGCACGTTCTCCTTGTACCACTCCAGGGTCACGTCCGGTCCGTATTCCCGGTGGAGGAAGGCCATAAACCCGGCTTTCTGCTCCTGATTGGGCGGTTCGCTGGCAAAAATGACCGCCTGATGGGCCTTTTTCTGTTCAGGCATTTCTGTCATCCTCTCCAGCCGCCGCTAAAAATTGGTCGTAGGCCGCGGAGGTATTGGCCAGCACCAGCCGCTCCGCCGCCGCGGCCACCATATCCGAGATCTGGCCCCTGGCCTCGCTGAGGGCCCGCTCCCGCTCCGCCTGGGCCTCCGCCCTGGCCTTGGCCAGGATGTGGGCGGCCTCCTCCTTGGCGTCCTGCAGCTGGAGCTGGGCCTGTTCGGCGGCGGCCTTCTGGGCCTCCTCGCTCTGCCGGCGGATCTCCTCCTCCGCCTCATCCAGCTTGTCCTCATAGGTGCGGCGCACCCGCCGGGCCTCCTCCAGCTTCTCCGTGGCCTGCCGGTCCAGGTCCTCGTAGTAGGCTGTGCGCTTGCCCATAAACTTCTTCACCGGCTCATACAGCAGGAAGTACAGCCCCGCCAGCAGGAGGGTGAAATTCAGCAGATGCAGGAAAATCTGCTGGATGTCGATATTCAATGGAAGATTACTCATGCCTCACGCCCGCTTTCTACAGCACAAAGATGATCAGGATGGCGACCACCAGGGCGTAGATGATGGCGGTCTCCACGAACACCAGGCCCAGCATGAGGGTGGTGCGGATCTTGCCCTCCGCCTCCGGCTGGCGGGAGATGCCGTCCACGCTCTTGGCGATGGCCAGGCCCATGCCCACGGCGCCGCCGGCGGCGGCCAGACCGATGGCGATGCCGGCGGCCATAGCCTTGCCGCTGCTGGCGGTGGCGTCCGCGGCGGCGGTGACGGCGGCCTCGCTGGCGGCGGCCTCCGTGCCGGCGGCCAGGGCGGGGATGGTGAGGATGGTCAGCGCGGCCACCAGCAGCGCGACAGTGAGAATATGTTTCCGAATTGCTTTCATGACGAAAAAACCTCCTTATATGTTATGAATGTGCGGCAGGAGCCGCTTTCCGGCGGCTCTTCTTCTCCTTGTGGCTGGGCTCGGAAACCTCGCCGTAGAAGAGGGCCGTCAGCATGGTCAGCACGTACGCCTGGATGAGGGCGTGGAGCAGGGTGAAGAGCACGCCCACCGCCACCGGCAGCACAAAGCTGAGATGGATATAGTAGTAGACCAGCTCCGTCACCAGCGCGCCGCTGAGCAGCGCGCCGAACATACGGAAGCTCATGGAGATGGGCAGCGAGAAGTCCTTCAGCGTCATGCCCACGCCCCGCAGCCCGTTCCCGGCAATGCCGCCGGATAAGATGACGCCGTAGCTGAGGCACCCCAGGGCAATGGCCCCGTTGATGTCCGACAGCGGCGCGGGCAGGGCGATGGAGGCGCCCCCGGTGGTGACGGCCTGGATGCCGAACAGCTCGAAGATGGTGCCCACGAAGATATAGACCCCGGCGGCGAATACGTACGCGCCCAGGAATTTGTGCCGGTGGGGGCTGTTGGAGCTGGCCAAGCCGTCGAACAGCTCCACCACCTGCTCCAACAGCATCTGGAGCCGGCCCGGCTTGTACTGGAATCCGGGGATCACCAGCACCCGCACCAGCAGGGCCAGCAGCAGCAGGACGCCGGTGACCGTGAAGGCGGAAATAAGGCCCGGATTGACGGACAGCATGCCAAAGAGGTCGATTTTCGCGCTCTCATGGAGCACGGCGTCCCGCATGACCTCCTGGATGGACTCGTGCTTCTCCCCGCCGCCGGTACACAGCGCGCCAACGAGAAAAATCAGCGCGGCGCCGCCGAACACAGCCAGCGCCGTCCGCTTTTTCTTATCCATTCCTACAGATATCTCCTTTCTGTGAAAACATGATTTTGAGACCGGCCCAGTGGATTGGGCTGCGGCCTCATTCCTGTCCCATGATAGCACCGGCTCCGGTTGGTGTCAACGAGCAATTTACATATTTTTTACATTACTATGTAAGGATTTTGCTAAGAATTGTCCAGGGGGACCCCACACTGCGGAGGGGCGCGGCGCGCCGCCGCGCCCCTCCGCATATATCAAAATCCAGCCGCCTCAGGGAGACGGTGGGATTTGGCACGCCCGGCGGTCCTGGGGCGTCAGGCCACCGCTCCGGTCTGCTGGTCCCGCTCCCTAAACAGCAGGGACACACACCACAGTCCCGCGATTCCTACCACCGAGTAGATAATGCGGGAGAGCACCGCCATCTGGCCGCCGCAGAGGAACGCCACCATATCAAAGCCAAAGAGCCCGACGGTCCCCCAGTTCAGCGCGCCGATGATGACAAGAATGAGCGCAATCCGATCGATCATGTTCTCTTACCTCCCTTCTCCGTTGAGCCCCGCGAGGCTTCTCACGTAGTCTGTCCCATCCGCGTCCGCCTATGCGCCGGGGCGGATTTCCAATTTTTTGCATCCTTTCAAAATAAACAGTAGAAAACGGGGAGATACTGTGGTATAATGAGCTTACCATATCAACGGGGCGGCCTGGGGGCCGTCCGCGCGTGCGGACAAGGAGGAAAGAATATGCCATATATTTTGATTGCCATCGGAGTGATCCTGCTGATCCTGCTGGTCACCAACATCCACATAGTCCAGCAGTCCCGGGCCTACGTGGTGGAGCGGCTGGGCGCGTACAACGCCACCTGGGGCGTGGGGCTCCACGTCAAGTTCCCCATCCTGGACCGGGTGGCCAAAAAAGTGAGCTTGAAGGAGCAGGTGGTGGACTTCGCGCCCCAGCCCGTCATCACCAAGGACAACGTGACCATGCAGATCGACACGGTCATCTATTTCCAGATCATCGACCCCAAGCTGTACACCTACGGCGTGGAGCAGCCCATGAGCGCCATTGAAAACCTGACCGCCACCACCCTGCGCAATATCATCGGCGATCTGGAGCTGGACCAGTCCCTCACCAGCCGGGACCACATCAACACCCAGATGCGGGCCATTCTGGACGAGGCCACCGACCCCTGGGGCATCAAGGTCAACCGGGTGGAGCTGAAGAACATCATCCCGCCCCGGGACATCCAGGACTCCATGGAGAAGCAGATGCGGGCCGAGCGCGAGCGCCGGGAGGCGATTTTGCAGGCCCAGGGACAGAAGGAGAGCCAGATCCTGGTGGCGGAGGGTGAGAAGCAGTCCGCCATTCTCCGGGCGGACGCCTCCAAGCAGGCCGCCATTCTGGAGGCCGAGGGCCGCGCCGCCGCCATTTTGAAGGTGCAGCAGGCCCTGGCGGACTCCATCAAGCTGCTCAACGAGGCCAACCCCAACGATCAGGTGGTCAAGCTCAAGGCCCTGGAGGCCTTCCAGGCCGCTGCCGACGGCAAGGCCACTAAAATCATTATTCCCAGCGAGATTCAGGGCCTGGCCGGTCTGGCCTCCAGCGCCCAGGCGCTGCTGGCGCCGGATCAGAAGTGACGGCTCCGGAACAGATGAAAGCTTTTCATTGATAAACAATATCGGCTGGAAATGCGGAAGGAGGCACCCAAAATGGGAACTGAGAAGGAACGAAAAGACACACAAATGGCGACAATCTACGAACTGCGGTTGATCTTCAGCGGCGGAGAAAAGGACCAGTACAGCCGGGAGGAAATCGTGGAGCTGCTGGACAAAATCGCCCTCGCAAAGGGTCAGGAATAGTCATATGGGCCGGGGAGCCGTTCCCCGGCCTGTTTATTGCGTTTTTCAGGCCAGGGATTTCGGTTTAGAAAGAAAAGGAGGGAGGGAAAGCGGAGAGAGAGAAGGGAAAAAGGCGGAAAAAGGAGGAGGGAAAAAAGGAGAAAAAAGGAGGGGAAAAATATACAAAAGGGACGCCAAATCATGTATACTGGAGTTAGAGAAAACAACAACCAGAAACATGAAAGGAGGCGTCCCAAATGCGGAATTAGCAATGAAGAAACTGTTAACCCACATGAAGAGAGTATATCAAATTCCCCAGAAAATCAAGGGGCTGACAGACCATCGAGAAAAAAAGCAGATATCCCACGTGGAAGTGGTAATAGCGGTGCTGGTCATGCTGATACTACAGTATGA
>CAJTPV010000027.1 GCA_910578505.1 uncultured Oscillospiraceae bacterium
CCCTGCTCCTTTGGAAAGCCTCCCCTGAAAGGGGAGGGGGACCGCTTGCGGTGGAAGGGTCCTCCATGTCCCAGCTAAATTTTATTGGCCGCAAGTATAACTGAACGGGGAATGCAAGAAACACTTGATTTAGGGGAGTGAGCAAACTGATGTGTGATATAAAGTATCAGAAAATAGAGGCAGCTTCCATCACACTGGAGCACTCATTGATTATTGAAAGTGACGCAGTGCTTGCACTGCAGAGACTGCCCTCCGCCTCTGTGCAGTGCGTTGTTACATCTCCGCCATACTGGGGGTTGCGGGACTATGGCATTGACGGGCAAATTGGTCTGGAAAACAACCTGCAGCAGTATATCAACAAGTTGGTTTCCGTCTTTGCGGAGGCAAAGAGGATCTTGCGGGATGACGGTGTATTCTGGCTGAATATCGGCGACGGATACACCAGCGGCAACCGCGGCTATCGGGCGCCTGACAAAAAGAATCCGGCCAGGGCCATGAGCGTACGTCCCGACACACCGGAGGGCTTGAAGTCGAAGGACCTGTTGGGAATACCGTGGCGGCTGGCGCTGGCGCTGCAGGCGGACGGGTGGTATCTGCGCAGCGATATTGTCTGGAACAAGCCCAACGCGATGCCGGAGAGCGTGAAGGACAGGCCGACGCGCTCCCATGAATATGTGTTCATGCTCACAAAAAATGAGCGGTATTATTACGATTATCAGGCCATCAAGGAGAACGGGAGAAACAAGCGCACGGTATGGAATATCAACACAGTCCCCTTCAGCAAGGCCCACTTTGCCACTTTCCCGCCATCCCTGATAGAGCCGTGCATTCTTGCATCCACGCGGGAAGACGATTTTATCTTGGATCCCTTTTTCGGCTCCGGGACGGTGGGCGTGGTGTGCCAGGAATTTGGGCGGCGTTTCGTAGGCGTAGAGCTGAATGGGGAATATGTCAGGATCGCGAAGGCCCGGTTAGGGGTCAAGGATCTTCCGGTATTGAAAGTAGTCGGTGAATGAAATGGCGATCGTATTTGATCTACCAAGCACACAGATCGGCTTTGCCGCCGCTCTGCAGGAAATGCGGGATATGTATCTCCAGGATGCCCTGTCGGCCGTGGTGGCCTCTATGGAAATCGACAGGATTGATGCCGAGCTGCACGCCTGTGTTGACAACCGTCTGCTGCAGATTCTTGCCGCACAGGGAATGCGGGGCGAGCAGCTGTTTGCGGTGCCGTGCATTCTGGAAAACGACCCGCGGTTGTTGGGGTATTACCGCCTGCTGCTGGGGTACAGCCAAAAGGGATTTTATACCGCCGCAACCGGGGCCGGAATGTTCAAGTCGCTGGAGGAGCGCGGGGCTTTGTCCCGCAAGCAGCGCGAGGCGCTTCCCGCGCTGTGCGCGGCGCTCAACAAGAGCGCGGCCTATATGATGGAGCATCTGGAGCGGCGGATGATCAGCCCGGCATTTTTTGACCAGTTGACGCTGTTGACCCTGGGGCCGCAGCTTCGTGGGGGCGCGAACGTACAGAAGGGGTCGTCGGCCATATCCAAGGTGTTCGATGTGGTATATCAGATCGTGCGCGCATCTGTCACAGACTCGGATTCCCGGCGCATTGTGTTAAAAAACAACTCCGGGCGCACCATATATATACAGTTTGCCGCTGACCCCGATATTGTTATCCGGGAAGAGATGGCGCCGGACATCTACCGGAATCTGGTGGCGATTGAGGTCAAGGGCGGGCAGGACTACTCCAATATCCATAATCGGGTGGGAGAGGCGGAAAAGAGCCATCAAAAGGCCAAAAAGGCCGGATATATCGAGTGCTGGACCGTGGTCAATGTGGACCGGATGGACATGGCAATGGCCCACAGGGAATCTCCCACGACAAACAAATTCTATAGAATATCCAAACTGCTGGACGGGACAAGCGGCGAGTACCGGGATTTCTCTCTACAAATATTGTCAATTGCGGGCATCTGAGCTGTCTGCAAAAACGCGGCGCATCTGTAACCGCAAGGAAAGGACTCATCATGCCAAAGCCAATCGTAGCCATAGTAGGCCGGCCGAACGTAGGCAAATCGGCCTTATTCAACAAACTGATCGGGAAACGGATCTCCATCGTAGAGGACACGCCCGGCGTCACCCGGGACCGCATCTATGGGGAAACGGACTGGAACGGACGGAAATTCACCCTCATCGACACCGGCGGCATCGAGCCGCGGACGGACAGCGAAATATTGACGTTCATGCGGGAGCAGGCGGGCATTGCCGTCAGCCACGCGGACGTGATCGTCTTCCTCACGGACATCCGCACGGGGCTGACCGCCTCGGACCAGGAGGTGGCGGCCATGCTGCTGCGCAGCGGCAAGCCCATCGTCCTGGCGGTCAACAAGATGGACTCCGTGGGGGCTGTGGACCCGGATTTCTACGAGTTCTATAACCTGGGCCTGGGGGACCCCATCGCCGTGTCCGCCGTCCACGGCCACGGCACCGGCGACCTGCTGGACGCCTGCGTGGCCTACTTCCCCCCAGAGGGAGACGACGAAGAGGACGACGGGCGGATTCAGGTGTCCATCATCGGCAAGCCCAACGTGGGCAAGTCCTCCCTGACCAACAAAATCCTGGGGGAACAGCGGACCATCGTCAGCGACGTGGCCGGGACCACACGGGACGCCATTGACTCATATTTTGAGAACGAGACCGGCAAGTACGTGTTTATCGACACCGCCGGCATGCGGAAGAAGTCCAAGGTGGACGAGAGCATCGAGCGCTACAGCGTCCTGCGGGCCCAGATGGCCATTGAGCGGGCGGACGTGTGCCTGATCCTCATCGACGCCCAGGAGGGCGTGACGGAGCAGGACACCAAGGTGGCCGGTATGGCCCACGACGCGGGAAAAGCCTGCATCATTGTGGTCAACAAGTGGGACCTGATTGAGAAGGACGGGAAAACCATGGACCGCATGCGGGAGGACGTGCGCCGGGACCTGAGCTATATGACGTACGCGCCCATCCTGTTTATCTCCGCCATGACCGGGCAGCGGGTGGACAGGCTCTTTGAGCTGATTCAGTACGTGAACAATCAGGCCAGCACCCGCATCACCACCGGCATGCTCAACAGCGTGCTGGCGGACGCCCAGACCAGGGTGCAGCCGCCCACGGACAAGGGCCGCCGGCTGAAAATCTACTATATGACTCAGGCGGGCATCAAGCCGCCCCACTTCATCTGCTTCTGCAACGACGCGCGGCTGTTCCACTTCTCCTACCAGCGATATCTGGAAAATCAAATCCGCGGCGTGTTCGGCCTGGAGGGCACGCCTATCCGCATGACCATTCGCCAGAAGGGCGACAAGGAGGAATAAATCATGGTTATTGAAGGCTCTCTGCCCGTGTCGCCGGAGGTATTTGGCGCGCTGCTCTTTGCACTCAGCGCCGTTATCGCCTATTTCTGCGGCTGCTTCAACGGCGCGGTCATCGTCTCCAAATACATCCTGCGGGACGACGTGCGCACCCACGGCAGCGGCAACGCGGGGCTGACCAATTTCTACCGCACCTTCGGCGGGCCGCTGACGCTGGCGGTCATTCTCACCGACGTGCTGAAAATGATCGCGGCGGTGGAGATCGGCGTGCTGCTGGTGGGCAATATGCCCCCGGTGCTGCTGATGAAATACTGGGCGGGCACCTTCTGCCTGCTGGGGCATATGTTCCCCTGCATGTTCGGCTTCAAGGGCGGGAAGGGCATCCTCTCCGGGGGGACGCTGTGCCTGCTGATCGACTGGCGCATCGCGCTGGTGGCCTGGGGCGGCTTTCTGCTGCTGGCCGTGCTGACGAAGTACGTGTCCCTGGGCTCCTGCTGGGCGGCGTTCAGCTTCCCCATCACCAGCTGGGTGATCTATCAGGATATGTATATTTTGATCGTGGCCATCTTCAACAGCGCGCTGGTGCTGTGGATGCACCGGGCCAACATCAAGCGGCTGCTGACGGGGACGGAGAACAAATTCCATCTGCACAAGAAACAGGAATAGCTGAGGAGGCGTTTGATGGTGAAAGTAACGGTACTGGGCAGCGGCGGCTGGGGGACGGCCCTGGCCCTGCTGCTGGTGGACAACGGCAACGCGGTCACCCTCTGGTCCCACCGGGAGGAGGAGGCGGAGCACCTGCGGCAGACAAGAGAAAATTCCCTGCTCAAGGGGGTGGCCCTGCCGGAGGCGCTGGATATCTCCAGCAGCCTGGACAGCGTGGGGGAGAGCGAGCTGGTGGTGATGGCCACGCCCTCCTTCGCGGTCCGGGAGACCGCCCGGAAGATCGCGCCCATGCTGGGTTGTGACGCGGTGGTGGTGTCGGTGGCCAAGGGCATCGAGAGGGACACCGCATTGTGCATGAGCCAGGTCATCGAGCAGGAGCTGGACGGAAAGGGCCGGGTGGCGGTGCTGTCCGGACCCTCCCACGCGGAGGAGGTGGGGCGGCACATCCCCACCGGCTGCGTGGCGGCGTCACGGGACATGGAGGCGGCGAAGATCGTGCAGGACGTGTTCATGCGGCCCCGGTTCCGGGTGTACACCAACAGCGACGTGATGGGCGTGGAGCTGGGGGCGGCGCTGAAGAACGTGCTGGCCCTGTGCTGCGGCGTCAGCGACGGCATGGGCATGGGGGACAACACCAAGGCGCTGCTGATGACCCGGGGTATGACGGAGATGGCCCGGCTGGGCGTGGCCCTGGGGGGACGGAAGGAGACCTTCGCAGGATTGTCCGGCATGGGGGACCTGATCGTGACCTGCACCTCCATGCACTCCCGGAACCGGCGCTGCGGCATTCTGATCGGGCAGGGGAAGCCGGTGCAGGCGGCCATTGCGGAGATCGGCGCGGTGGTGGAGGGATATTTTGCCGCCTACAGCGCGTGTCAGCTGGCAAGGAAAACCGGCGTGGAGATGCCTGTGTGCGAGTCCGCCTACGCGGTGCTCTATGAGGGCAAGCCGGTGGAGCATGTGCTGGAGCAGCTGCTGAACCGGGATAAAAAGCACGAAGTGGATGAGAGTTGGATCTGAGGTCCTGCCGGACGGGCAGCGGGCTGCGCGATGCATCCGGGGAGGACTTCGCAAATAATAGCGACTATATTTTGAAGGAGGATAACGATATGCTGCGGAAAGCAAGAATCATCACCATGATCTGCCTGGCCGGTTCGGTCGTCCTGACCGCCGGACTGGTGATCGCGAACCTGGTGCTGGCCTGCCTGGATCTGGCTAAGCCAAAGGAGCGCTGGCACTGAGCAGAAAAGAGGCCTGGCAGGAGGAGAACTCCCTGTCAGGCCCCTTTCTATTGGGAATTTGTCAAACCGGTTTTCCACCTCAACGGCTCTCTTATCCATCGAGGTAAGTCCCGCGATATTCCTCCCGGATTTCCTCCGGCACCATACTCCCGCCGGTCGCCCAGGCGATATGCACGGCACGCTCTATTTTCTCCGCCAGACCGTTCTCCGCCAGATAGCGCCGGCCCTCCTCACTGCCGCACAGACGCACCGGTCCCTGGAAGGCCGCGCAGGCGCTGGGCTCCAGGAAAATCTCCTCCGTCTCCAGCAGGTCCCGGAGATACTCGTACAGCGCGCCGTCCCGGACGGTGAACTCGCCGCTGAGCATCGTCTCCATCATCCGGCCCACCAGCCCCGACGGACGCCCTACCGCCAGGCCGTCCGCATGGGTCCGGCCTGTCAGCCCAATGTCCTGGACGGAGATCTGCTCATGCAGTCCGGAGGCCATGCCCACCAGCATGCACGGGGCCTGCACCGGCTCCACAAAAAAGCAGTGGACATTCTCCCCATACAGCTGCTTCAGCCCAAAGGTGATGCCGCCAGGCGCGCCGCCGACGCCGCAGGGCAGATACACGAACAGCGGGTGCGCCCCATCCACGGCGATATTCAGCCGCTCCAGCTGTACCGACAGCCGTCTGGCCGCCACGGCGTAGCCCAGAAACAGGTCCACCGACTTCTCGTCGTCCACAAAATAGCTGCGCGGGTCCGCGTCAGACAGACTGCGGCCCTGTTTGACCGCCTCGCTGTAGTCGGCGCCATACTCCATCACCGTCACGCCGCGGCTTCTCAGCAGGTCCTTTTTCCACTGCCGGGCGTCTGCCGACATATGGACCACCGCATGGAACCCCAGGGCCGCGGCCATGATGCCGATGCTCATCCCCAGGTTGCCTGTGGAGCCTACCTGGACGGTATAGCTGCCGAAGAAATCCCGGCTGCGGGCGTCCGCCAGCTTGTCATAGCCGTCCCCCGGCATGAGCAGGCCGTGCTCCAGGGCCAGGTCCTCCGCATGCTTGAGCACCTCATAAATGCCGCCCCTGGCCTTGATAGAGCCGGCAATGGCCAGATGGCTGTCCTGCTTGAGCAGCAGGCGGCCAGGAAGACCTGCCGCGTATTTTTCATTCAGCCGGGTGTGCATACAGGAGATCTCGGTCAGGGGGGACTCGATCAGGCCGTTCCGGGCTCTGGTCTCCGGAAAGCGGAGCTGGAGAAAGGGCGCGAAGCGCTGGAGGCGGCTGTCCGCGTCCGCGATGTCCTGGGCGGTAAGGGGGATATCCTTCGGCACTTCCCTGCCGCCTGTATATTGGGGGTTCAGCCAGAGTACCTCCGTACCGGCCCGGACCTGGTCCAGCACAGGCGCTCTTTCGGTCAATGTCTCAACGTTCATCATGTTTCTCTCCTTGTCTTTCCTGACAGTCCAAGAGCGCCCCAAGATGTCTTGGGACGCTCTTGCTGATTTGCAGCGGATATCTTAGAAAATGCCCTGCTCCATCATCGCTTCCGCGACCTTCTTGAAGCCGGCGATGTTGGCGCCAGCTACCAGGTTGTAGCCCAGGCCGTACTCCTCGGCGGCCTCCATGGACACGCGGTGGATGTTCTCCATCATCTTGTGCAGCTGGGCGTCCACTTCCTCAGCGGTCCACACCAGGCGCTCGCTGTTCTGGCTCATCTCCAGGGCGCTGACGCCCACGCCGCCGGCGTTGACGGCCTTGGAGGGGGCCACGATCATGCCGGGCTGGCTCATCAGGAACTGCAGCGCGTCATTGGTGGTGGGCATGTTGGCCACTTCGATGTAGTACTTGATGCCGTTGGCCGCGATCTGCTGGGCGTGCTCCATATGCACGTCGTTCTGCATGGCAGAGGGCATGATGACGTCGGCCTTGACGCCCCAGGGCTTCTCGCCGGGGTGGAACTCCACGCCGAACTTGTCCGCGTAATCCTTCACCTTGTTGCGGCCGGAGTTGCGCATGGTCACCAGGTAGTCCACCTTCTCCATGGAGGAGGACACGCCGTCGGGATCGTAGATGTAGCCGTCGGGACCGGACAGGGTCACGACCTTGGCGCCCAGGTGGTGGGCCTTCTTGCAGATGCCCCAGGTCACGTTGCCGAAGCCGGCGCAGGCGATGGTCTTGCCCTTGATGTCCTCGCCCTCGTGCTTGAGGACCTCCTGCAGGTAGTACATAGCGCCGTAGCCGGTGGCCTCGGGACGGGTCAGGCTGCCGCCGAAGGAGAAGCCCTTGCCGGTGAGCACGCCGTTCTCCCACACGCCCTTGAGGCGGCGGTACTGGCCAAAGAGGTAGCCGATCTCGCGGCCGCCCACGCCCATGTCGCCGGCGGGAACGTCGATGTCAGGCCCGATGTAGCGGTACAGCGCGGTCATGAAGCTCTGGCAGAAGCGCATGATCTCCGCGTCAGACTTGCCGGTGGGGTCGAAGTCAGCGCCGCCCTTGCCGCCGCCGATGGGCAGGCCGGTCAGGCTGTTTTTGAAGATCTGCTCAAAGCCCAGGAACTTGATGATGCCGGGGTAGACGTTGGGCTGGAAGCGCAGGCCGCCCTTGTAGGGACCGATGGCGCCGTTGAACTGGCAACGGTAGCCGATATTGGTATGGTAATCGCCCTTATCGTCCATCCAAACCACGCGGAAGGTGAACATCCGCTCCGGCTCCACCATGCGGTTGAGCAGGTCGGCCTTCTCATACTCCGGGTGCTTGTCCATCACAGGGGAAATAGAAGCGAAAACTTCCTCCACGGTCTGGACGAACTCCGGCTCATTACCGTGTTTCTTCTTGACGTTCTCGATTACACTTGCGACATAAGCATTCATTTTTAGTGCCCTCCTTAATTTAGCAAAGCAGGCGGGATATCGGCCCCACCGTCTTCGATCGACCTCCATTCTACCATTCTTTCCCTGAAAACTCAATATCTACAATGTGGAAGTTTCTGGCTTTTTTTTGTGCATTTTAGCGGTTGTCCGCCCCTGTCCGCCGCTGTCACTTGGAGTATTTGCCGCATATTGTGGGGGAGAGAATACAAAACAGGAGGAGAGGTCATGACAAAAACCACTCATTTTTTCCTGGGCGCCAACAGCGGCCGGGGATTTCGGAACCTTTTTCACGAATTCTGCACGCCGGAGAACCACCAGGACCTGCTGGTACTAAAGGGCGGGCCCGGCGTGGGCAAATCCACCATGATGAAGCGGATCGGCCAGGCCATGGAGGAGCGGGGGGAGCAGGTGGAGTACCTATACTGTTCGGGCGACCCGAAGTCCCTGGACGGCGTCCATATCCCGCGGATTCGGGTTGCCGTCGTGGACGGCACCGCGCCCCACGTCGTCGAGCCCCAATACCCGGCGGCGGTGGACCGGTATGTGAACCTGGGGGAATTCTACGATATCACCGCCGCCAAGACCGCCCGCACCGAAGTCATCCGCCACACCAAGGCTGTCTCCGCCGCCTATCAGCGGGCCTACCGCGCCCTCAGCGCCGCCCGGCAGGTGGAGGACAACGCCGCCGCCCTGATGGCCGGCGGACTGGACACGGATAAACTGCTGCGGCGCACGGATGGGATCATTGGCCGGGAGATCCACGGGAAGGGCGCCGGCGGGCCGGACGCCTTCCGCTTCCTGGGCAGCCTGACCTGCAAGGGACCTGTCTGGCGCTTTGACACCGTCGCAGACCTGTGCCCGAAGGTCTATCAGCTGCAGGACAGCTTCGGCTTCGCCGCGCCTATGCTGGAGCAGATCCGCGCCGCGGCCCGCTCCAGAGGCTACCGGGCCATTGTCTGCCCGGACCCGGAGCACATGGACCGGATCCAGCACCTTCTGCTGCCGGACCTGGAGCTGGCGTTCGTCACCTCCCGGGAGGGCATGGTCTACGACGGTCCTACTTACCGCCGGGTGCGGCTGGACGCCATGCTGCCCGGTGCCTACTATAAGCAGTATAAGTCTAGACTGAAGTTTGTGCGCCGTGTCGTGGAGGTGCTGCGGGAGGACGGACTGGAGGCCCTGCGGGAGGCGAAGACCGCCCACGACGCGCTGGAGGCGGTCTATACGCCGTATGTGGATTTCAAGGGGGTAGACGCCTGCACCGCCAGGGAGCTGGAGCGGATCGAAAGCTGCCTGTAATCCCTCCCCATCTTCACCGCAGGCAAAAGCCGCGCCCGGCTGACACAGGCCAACCGGGCGCGGCTCCGCTTGCTCTATTGAATGGAAAACAGCAGGTCCGTATAGGAGGGATAGGGCCAATAGCCGGCGGCGGTGATGGTCTCCAGCTCATCCACCGTTTTCCGCAGCTCCTCCATGGCGGCAAAAATCGTATATTTATAGTAGTGCGCGGCCTCATAGGCGTCCGCGAAGTCCCGCCAGGTCAGGGCGCTCTCCAGCGCCTCCCGCTCCTTGGCCATACGGCCCAGCAGTCCCGCCGCTTTCCGCAGCAGCTCCTCCTCGGCGGAGCAGTCCAGATCCGGCAGCACGGCCTTCTTTGCCGCCACTGCGGAGGCCAGATCGCCGGAGAAGCGGGACACAGCGGGGAAGATATCCCGCCGGACCATATCCGCCATGGTCCGGGCCTCGATGCCCACAACCTCGCAGTAGTTCTCCAGATGGATCTCATTCCGGGCGGTCAGCTCCTCCTTGGTGAAGACGCGGTGCTTGGCGAACAGCTCAATGTGCTTCGGCTGCAGGTAGGTCTTCAGCGCGTCGGCGGTGCAGGCCAGGTTGCTCAGCCCCCGCCGCTCGGCCTCCTCTACCCAGGCGCCCTCATAGCCGTTGCCGTTGAAGATGATCCGTTGGTGGTCGGTGAGGACCCGCTTGATCAGCTCGTGAAGGGCGGTGTTGAAGTCCTCCGCGCCCTCCAGCTCGTCGGCAAACTGGCTCAGCTCCTCCGCCATGATGGTGTTCAGGGCCGTGTTGGGCCCGGAGATGGACTGGCTGGAGCCCAGCATCCGAAACTCGAACTTGTTGCCTGTAAACGCCAGGGGGGAGGTGCGGTTCCGGTCCGTGGTGTCCTGGGGAATGGCGGGCAGCGCGTCCACGCCGATGGACAGGCTCCGCTTGCCCTGCTCCACATAGGCGGTGCCGTGGATGATGGAATCTACAATGGCCGTCAGCTCATCCCCCAGGAAGATGGACAGGATGGCCGGGGGGGCCTCCTGGGCGCCCAGACGGTGGTCGTTGCCGGGGTTGGCCACCGAGCAGCGCAGCAGGTCCTGATAGTCGTCCACGCCCTTGATGAACGCCGTCAGGAACAGCAGGAACCGGGCGTTCTGGCTGGGGGTGGAGCCGGGGCGGAAGAGGTTCATGCCGGTGTCGGTGGAGATGGACCAGTTGTCGTGCTTCCCGGAGCCGTTGACCCCCGCGAAGGGCTTCTCGTGGAGCAGACAGACCATGTTGTGCCGCCCGGCCACCTTCTTCATGATCTCCATGGTCAGCTGGTTGTGGTCGCAGGCGGTGTTGGCGTCGGTGTAGATGGGGGCCAGCTCATGCTGGGCCGGGGCCACCTCGTTGTGCTTGGTCTTGGCCAGGATGCCCAGCTTCCACAGCTCCTCGTCCAGCTCCTGCATGTAGGCCGCCACACGGGGCTTGATGGTGCCGAAGTAGTGGTCCTCCAGCTCCTGCCCCTTGGGGGGCTTGGCGCCGAAGAGGGTGCGGCCTGTGAGGATCAGGTCCTCCCGCTTGTTGTACATATCCTTGTCGATGAGGAAGTACTCCTGCTCAGGTCCCACCTCGCTGGTTACCCGCTTCACGTCCGTATCGCCGAACAGCCGCAGCACCCGCACCGCCTGCCGGGACAGCTCCTCCATGGAGCGCAGCAGGGGGGTCTTCTTATCCAGGGCCTGGCCGCTGTAGGAGCAGAAAATGGTGGGGATGCAGAGGCTGCCGTCCTTGATAAAGGCAAAGGCCGTGGGGTCCCAGGCCGTGTAGCCACGGGCCTCAAAGGTGGCCCGCAGGCCGCCGGAGGGGAAGGAGGAGGCGTCCGGCTCCCCCCGGACCAGCTCCTTGCCGCTGAAGCTCATGAGCACCTGGCTGGTCCCCTCCGGCGTGATGAAGCTGTCGTGCTTCTCCGCCGTCACGCCGGTCATGGGCTGGAACCAGTGGGTGAAGTGGGTGGCCCCGCGGTCCATGGCCCAGTTCTTCATTTCCGCCGCCATCTCGTGGGCTGTCTCCAGACTGAGAGGCGTGCCCTCTTTTACGCATTTCTTCCACGCCCGGTAGCAGGTGGTGGACAGGCGCTGCTTCATGACCTCCTCGTTGAAGACCATGCTGCCGAACAGTTCCGTTACTTTCTTGTCACTCATAGGTATTCTCCTTCTCTGCTTTCGCAGGTGGTATTTTGATTTGTCTTGCGGGATACACCGCGCAGCGCATTGGCCGTCCGACTAGGACCCTGACGCGCCGTAGTTGCTCAGGACGCGGGCGCTGGGGTCGTTGACGTCGCAACCCTCCCACTCCCGGTTGGGCATCCAGAAGTCTATCACCATCCCCGCCTGACCGGGATAGTATTTCTCGAAGATCTCCCGGTAGAGCAGGGACTCCTTTGTAAACGGCTTGGCGTGATAGGCGTACTTCTCCGCAGCCGCCTCCCAGTCATCGCCGTACCGCTCCTCCGCGTAGGCGCGCAGCCCGTCCGCCAGGCTGTGGCCCACCGCGTCCGAAAACGCCGCCTTCTCCCGCTGTAAGATGGACTCCGGCAGGTAATCCCCCGCAAAGGCCCGCCGCAGCAGGTATTTGCCCTTGTTGTACACATTGACCTTCTTCGCCGGGTCAATGCTCATCACATACTGCACAAAGTCCAGATCGCCGAAGGGGACCCGGGCCTCCAGGCTGTTGGCGGAGATGCACCGGTCCGCCCGGAGCACATCGTACATATGCAGCTCCCGAATCCGCTTCTCACTCTCCGCCTGGAACGCCGCCGGCGAGGGGGCGAAATCCGTGTACTTATACCCAAACAGCTCGTCGCTGATCTCGCCCGTCAGCAGCACCCGGATGTCGCTCTGCTCATGGATGGCCCGGCAGAGGAGATACATGCCCATGCTGGCCCGGATGGTGGTGATGTCGTACGTACCGAGAGTATATATTAATTCGTCCAGCGTGTCCAGTACATCTTTGTCTGTCATATAAATTTCATGGTGGTTGCTGCCGATGTAGTCCGCCACCTGCCTGGCATACTTCAGATCAATGGCGTCCTTGGACATGCCCACGGCGTAGGTCTCGACGGGTCTGTTCAGCAGCTTGGCGGCAATGGCGCACACCAGGGAGCTGTCCAGCCCGCCGGAGAGCAGGAATCCCACCGGCACGTCTGCGTCCAGCCGCTTCTCCACCCCCAATATCAGCTTCTCGTGGATGTTGGCGCACACCGTCTCTAAATCATCGTCACACACCGCTTCCACCTTCGACATGTCCCGATAGCAGACAAATTTGCCGTCCTTATAGTAGTGTCCCGGCGGAAACGGCATCACCCGGTCCGTCAGCGCCGCCAGGTTCTTCGGCTCGCTGGCAAACAGGATATGCCCCGACCTGCTGTAGCCGTAGTACAGCGGGCGGATGCCGATGGGGTCCCGCGCCGCCACAAAGCTGCCGCTGGGCGCGTCATAGATCACCGTCGCGTATTCCGCGTCCAGCATGCCGAACAGCTCCACGCCGTACTCCCGCCACAGGGGGAGGATCAGCTCGCAGTCAGAGCCGCTGCGGAACGTGTACCCCTTTGCCTCCAGGGCCTTTTTCAGCTTCCGGAATCCGTACAGCTCGCCGTTGCACACCACCGCGCTGCCGTCCCCTGTAGAAAAGGGCTGCATCCCCGCCGGTTCCGGCCCCATGATGGCCAGCCGGTGAAACAGCAGCGTCCCGGACTTCGTCTCCAGGACCCGGCTGTCGTCGGGACCTCTGCTCTTGGTGGCCGCAAAGCCCCTCTGCAAATCGGAAAGGGGAATGTCCTTCCCTGTATAACCCATAATTGCGCACATAAAAAGCACCTCCGTCATATCCGGCGTCACTAAAATAAAGATTTTAGGACGAATCGCCGGAATCCGTGGTGCCACCTAATTTACCGCTGTCGCGGTCACTTCAGCTCTAACAAGCCTGGCGGCTGTAACGGGCCGTTCCCGTCTCCCCTACTGAGCGATTGCGCTTTTGGGGTCAAGGCTCCGGGGTGTTATTCACCAGGATTCCGCCGCGGGGTTCCCACTGTCTCCCGCTCACTGAAGGTGTTTTTCCTGACTACTTCTCTCCATCATCGCCGCTGGCATATTGGAAATATGGGCGTATCTTACCCCCGCCGGCCCCATTTGTCAAGAATAAATTTTTGTCAGGCGGCTGAAAATTTGTTTGCTTTCCGCCCGATAAAGGGGCGGAAATGCGATTTTTACAGGGCTGTATTCAACTGAAAAACAAAAGTGTGTGCAATCGGCAGCGAGCAAAAACCAGCGCACAAAAAAACCGGAGCCTGGGTCCGATTTTTTTGTGCGCGCTTGTCACCGGCTAAACCCGCTCAAAATCCGCCGGCCCGTGCTTGCACCAGGGGCAGGTGAAGTCCTCCGGCAGCTCCTCCCCCTCGTAGACATACCCGCAGACCCGGCAGCGCCAGCCGGTTTTTTTGCTGGGACCCGGCTTGGGCTTGACGTGGCGGTAGTAGTCGTCGTAGGTCAGGGGCCGCTGCTGGGAGAGGACCTCCGCGTGGATGGGGTCCGCGATAAACAGCGTGTGGGACTGGAAATCCAGGGTGTGCAGGACCTGCCCGGTGACAAAGGCGTTGGCATAGGCGGTCAGATGCAGCAGGCCGGAGGGGTCCCGTTCGGTCTGGTGGAGATAGGCGCTGAGCTTGTCCGATTCCCGCCCGCTGCGCATGCCGAAATGCTGGAAAAGGGAAAAGGGCGCGTCGTTTGTGAGAATCGACGCGGAAAAAAGGCCGGTGCGCCGGATCATCTCATGGGTCAGTGTCTTTTTGCTGACCGCCACGGAGATGCAGTTGGGCTTGTTGGAGATTTGGGAGAGCGTATTGATGATGCAGGCGTTGTCTCTGCCGTCCTCCCGCGCCGACAGCAGAAACAGACCGTAGCTGATGTTCATCAGAGCTTGTTCGTCCATGGTTTTTCTTCCTTTCCATAGTGGGATAGGCGTAGTATAACCAGAAACGCCGCTCTCCTTCCTCATGACGCATGCCGCCGGCAAAATTTGCCGGCGGCAATTTTTCTGTCTGAGCGGACGGCGTGCAGCAGCCCTGCGGGAAGCCCTCTCGGACAGCAGATTTTTCGCGTCAGGAAAACCTGGCGACAGCCTCCGCCTCCGTCATGGCGAAAAACTGGTAGGCAATGGCGCCGGACTGGTCGCCCCAGGTGGTGTCGATATGGGCGGTGGTCCCATCCAGCTGGGCGGCGCTCCAAATGTGGTCCCCCCGGGAAACTGTAGCGCAGTCGATCCCCTCCAGCTTCAGCAGCAGATTGTAGGCCGCCGTATAGCCGTCGCAGACCGCCTTGCCGTTGGCGAAGACGCTGTAACCGGTGTGGCTTATGGAGGTGTCCGTGCTGGAAAAATCATACTCGCAGTTGTCGCAGACCCAGGTGAAATAGACGCGGGCCTTGTCGCGCTGGCTCATGTCCGCGGTAATTTTCCCCTCCGCCCACATCTGGTCGTGGATCGCAATGGCATAGGCCATGGTCTCCTCCCGGTACCGCTCCAGCTCCCCGTCTCCATAGAGACTGCTGGAAAAGGTGAAGGTGACGGCGCCGGATTTGATGGAATACACGCACTTGATGGCGTTATAGGTCTGCTCCACATAGCCCCGCACCGTGTCCAAAAACGCCTGTAGCAGCTTGTTCACCGCCGCGCTGGTCAGTGTATCCGCCGGGTATTTGAGGGTAATGGCCCGCTCGCCCCGCGAGAGCATATACCGCACGTCCGCGTCGATCTCCGCGGAGCTGTCCGGCGCGGGGGCCGGATAAAAGCCGCCGTCGCTCTCCACCAGGTCCATCATGGTGGTCCCGGCCCGGCTGTAGGCCTGCGCCCAGTCCAGCCGGACCCGCAGGGAGCTGTCCGCCAGCCGCGCGGCCATAGCCGCCACCTGGCAGCGCTGAATATGGGCTTCCGGCAGGAAGGCCCCCGTCTTGTCCACGCCGCCGGAGATGCCCCACGTGTACAGGGCGAGAATATCCTGGCGGTAGGGCGTATCGTCCCGGACGTCCCGGATATAATTCCGGTTGGCGTAGCCCGCCGCCACCACGTCCCCGTTGATGGGCTCGAACAGGTCCTGGGGCAGGGTGTTGGCCAGGATATGGGCCATCTGCGCCCGCGTGGCCGCCTGCTGGTACAGACCGTCAAACTCCCGGTCGATCACCTGCAGCTCCTGCAGATAAGCCGCATAGGGCTTGTACCACTCCCCGCCGCTGTGCCGGCTGGGGCCGGCCTCGCTGTCGCCGTGCTCATAGAGGCTGCGCAGGCGGGCGGCCATGGTCACCGCCTCCGCTATGGTCATCTCACTGTCAGGGGCGAAGCGGCCGTCCTGCCCATTGATCAGCCCCAGCTCATACAGCGCCGCGGCGCTTTCATAGTACCAGGCCCCGGCGTCCAAATCCGCAAACTGCCCGGCGTAGGTGCGGACCGCCGGAAAGCGGGTGTCCGCCGCGGACGCATGGGGCAGAGAGACTGCCAGCAGAATGGCCGCCAGGGCAAATGTTACAATACGGCGTTTCATTGGTGTGCTCCTTTCCCTGTCACGGCGTCAGGATGTACATATCCTCCAGCGTCAGGTCCTCCCGATAGGGGTTAAAGTATGTGTTGACCAGCTCCAGCGTCCCCTCCGGGTCCAGGATGTAGTAGGAGCCGCCCTTGTAATAACCCGCGCCGTCGCCGGGCAGGGTATGGAAAGAGATGTTGTCCGGGCCGATTTTCAGCGCCTGCTCCCCAATCCAGATCAGATTGGAGAGCTTCAGGTCCGTTTCCACCCACTTCTCAAAAATGGCCGCCATATCCCCCACCTTGTCCATATTGGACAGCTGAAGGGTCTGCTTGGCGACGGCCTTCAGAAAGGCCTGCTGGGTGTCAATGCGGCCGATATCGGCGGTAGCATAGCCGGTGCCGTCGTTGTTCTGCCGCCAGCGGACCACCTCCAGGGCCTCCTGGCCGTTCAAATGGCGGGGCCCGGCGTCAAAATGGATGTGCAGGTCCTGGTAGTCGTCGTCGTAATCCATATTCACCGGGATATCGAAGTCCACGCCGTCAATGGCGTTCACCAGCTCCACAAAGGCCCGCAGGTCCACGGTGACATAGTGGTCAATGGGGATGCCCAGCAGCTTGGAGACCTCCTCCATGGTCTGCGTAAAGCCGCCGTGGTGGTAGGCGTTGTTCAGCTTTTTCACCGACCAGGACACATTGAGCAGGGTGTCCCGTGGAAGGCTGACGATGTTCATCGCCCCGCCATCGCTGTCCAGGGCCAGCAGCAGGTTGGTGTCGCTACCGCCGTTCTCGTCGTCCAGACCGCCCAGAAGGATGGTGTGGAAGTGCTCCTTTCTGGCGGTGAGGGTGGAGGCGGCCCGGGCGTCGCCGCCGGGCTCCTGGGGCGCGTCGGGCGTTTCCTCCTGCAAATCCGCGCCTGCGGGGACAGTGGGTTCCTCGGAAAAGCATTTATAGAGCCCCACCAGGGCGGTGAGAACAAACAGTGTGCTGAGCGCCACCACGGCTATAGCCTGCAGCGGCGACGTATGTCTTTTGTGACGGTTCATGGGGTTTTCGCTCCTTGGCGGCGGGCCATGCCCGCAGGTAATCGCCGCCGCCCAACGGCGGCAGCCGTTTTATTATAACTGAGAATACACTATAACACAAGGCCTAAAGAAAATTTGTCATCATTTGTTTATGTTGTATCTGCCTTGTATCCTGCCTGTTCCTGCTGTCCCTCCGTGCGGCGCAGCAGCTCCTCCAGCAGGTCCGCCTGGTGGGACAGCGCCTCCAGCACATAGCTGAGCAGCTCTTCCGTGCCGCCGGAGCGGACTGCGCCCTTGACGCGGATGGGGTGGCAGTAGCGGTTGACATGGACCGCCGCGCCGGTGGATTCCGGCGGAGCCTCGGTATGGGCCCCGCCGTTCCCGGCGGCGCGGCGGGGCGGGGGCGAATTGCGGCAAGGTTTCATGGTCTGCATTCCTCCCAGATGATGGATTTGGCGGCGCTCAGTGCTTCTGCCCCAGATATTTCTGACGGGTGGCAATCCCGCCGCGGATGTGCCGCTCCGCTTTATTCTCCTCCAACACCTCCTTGACCTGAAGGTAGAGGCTCCGGTTGTAAAGGGGCAAACGCTCCTGTATATCCTTATGTACGGTGCTTTTGCTGATCCCGAACCGTTTGGCGGCCTCCCGCACAGTGGTGCGGTTTTCGATGATAAAAACAGCCAGCTCGCAGGCCCGCTCCTCAATATTTCCCTTCAAGCTCAAACACGCTCCCTATCCCGTTATGCTCCATGTATATGTGAAAGAATGATGGAGCATGCGGGAATCTGTGGAAAATCGCGGGGCGCCGCAGCGGCGGATGCCAACCGGTGGAATGAACTTTCGTAAATCGTGTTTGACTGAGTTGCGGCCTGTGTGGTATACTGTATGTGCGGGAATGGAGGTGCGCCTGTGTTTATCGGAAGAGAGCGGGAGCTGAAATCATTGGAGCGGTTATATACGTCGGACAAGTTTGAATTCGCCGTTGTGTATGGCCGCCGCCGGGTGGGAAAGACGGCACTTCTGACCCGGTTTATCCAGGGCAAAAACGCCATCTACTTCATGGGCGTGGAGAGCAGCGCCAAGCAGAATCTGGAAAACCTGAGCAGGAGCATCCTGGAATACGCCAGCGGCATTGCGGCGGAAAGCGCCTTTCTGTCCTTCCAGGCGGCGCTGGAATATGTGTTCAAGCTGGCGGAAAAGGAGCGGGTGGTTCTTGTGCTGGACGAGTACCCCTATGTGGCGCGGTCCTCCAAAAGCCTTGCCTCCACCCTGCAGCTTTTGATCGACAAAAATCAGGATACCTCCAAGCTGATGCTGATCCTCTGCGGTTCGTCCATGTCCTACATGGAGGATCAGGTGTTGGCGTACAAGGCCCCGCTCTATGGCCGGCGCACAGCGCAGATGAAACTGCTTCCCTTCGACTTCGAGGAAACCTGCCGCTATTTTGAGCGCTTCAAGGACGAGGACAAGGCGCTGGCCTATGGGATCGTAGGCGGAACGCCGCAGTATCTGCTGCAAATCAACGACCGTCTGAGCATTGAGGAAAACATCAAAAATACCTTTCTCAATCCCATTTCCTTTCTCTATGAGGAGCCGGTGAACCTTTTGAAGCAGGAGGTGCGGGAACCGGCCATCTACACGGCGATTATTACCGCCATTGCAGCGGGGGCCTCCCGGATGTCGGAGATTTCAAGCAAGGTGGGGGAGGATACCAACGTCTGCGCCAGCTACATCAAGAATCTCATCAGCCTGGGAATCGTGCAGAAGGAGACGCCCTATGGGGAGAAGGCGTCCCGCAAGTCCCTGTACTCCATTGCGGATAATATGTTCCGCTTCTGGCACCGTTTTGTGCTGGAAAATAATTCGCTGATTGCCCGTGGGGCCGCTGATCTGGTGTACCGGCGCATTGCGCCGCAGCTCGACCACTACATGGGGAAAGTGTTTGAGGAGATATGCAGGCAGTACCTCTGGAAGCTGCTGTTGGAGGGCAAATCCCCTGTGGAGTTTGCGTCCCTGGGCCGCTGGTGGGGCAATGACCCCATCGAAAAAACACAGGCGGAAATCGACATCCTGGCCGAGCAGGACAAGACTGCCGCCCTCTTTGGCGAGTGCAAGTGGACGAACGAAAAGGTTGACTTGGGTGTGTTAGAGACGCTGCTCCACCGCAGCCGGTTATTTTCGTACAGCAAGGCATACTATTTTCTGTTTTCCAAGTCCGGCTTTACGAAGGGCTGCACGGAAAAAGCAAATGAGCTGGGCAATGTGACGCTGGTTGAATATGGGGATATGCTGAAAAGCTCCAGGATGTAAGCAAATCAGCAGACCGGGCGCTGTCAAAAGGCAGCGCCCGGTCTTTATCCTATAATCGTCACCTGCCGGCAGGAGCTCCGGGACAACGGCGGCTGTTACTTCTTGTTCCGGCGGAGCAGAACCACGCTCTGAACCACCAGGAACAGACAGAGCATAGCGGCCACAGTGATGTTGGACCACCACGCCTCATCAAAGCCCAGGGAGGAGACAATGCGCTTGATGGTATTCAGGCTCAGCACACCGAAAAAGGTGCCGGCCACGTTGCCTACGCCTCCGGTGAGCAGGGTGCCGCCGATGATGGAGGAGGCAATGGCGTTCATCTCATCCCCCGCGCCGTTGGCCACGTCGCCGCTGCCCACATGGAGGAAGTAGAGAATGCCGCCCAGCCCCGCCAGCACTCCGCACAGCACATGGGCCAGAAACCTGGTGCGCCGCACATTGATGCCCAGCATGTTGGCGCTCTGGCTGCTGCCGCCTACGGCGTAGAAGCTGCGCCCCAGCTTGGTCCAGCGCAGCAGACAGAAGAGGAGCAGCACCGTCAGCAGGGCAATAACCACCCCTACCTCTACATAGGCGGGGATATACTCTCCCAGCTTGTTCACAGAGCCCAGACCGGGAACGGTAATGCGGGTATCCTTTACCGCCAGGAAGCCCTCGTTGGTCACCCGCACAGGCTCCTTGCTGACAATCGTGGTCATACCCTTGGCGAAAAACATGCCCGCCAGGGAGATAATGAAGGGCTGGATGCCCAAATGGGCCACCAAAAAGCCCTGGACCACGCCAAAGGCCAGCCCGATGCCCAGTCCAATGAGGACCACCGTCAGCAGATTCCCGCCCTGCTGCTCCAGGTTTACCGCGCTGACCATGCAGACCAGGCAGGTAACGGCGCCCACGCTGATATCAATGCCGCCGGTAATCATCACTAAACTCATACCGCAGGACAGGACGATCAAGGAGGCGTTGTTGTTCAAAATATTCAGGAAATTCTGGGGCTTGGCAAACCCGCCGCCCAGAAACAGGATGGCGGACAGGTACAGGAGGAAAAAGACCACAACCGTGATGGCCAGCAGCAGATTTGTGTCGCTCATAGCGGCCCGCTCCTTCATCCGGCCCTGCTTATCAACTGCAATTCCTTTCGGCATGTCAGGACACCCCCTTCGCGGTCTTGGCCGGCGCTTTTCGAATGCCGGCCAGCTTCTCCTGCACCACCGGGGCGCTGAGCACCACCAGCAATATCACCACGACCGCCTTGTAAGCGGGCAGCGCTGTGGAAGGCACCTCATATTTGTAGAGCGTGGTGGTGAGGAACTGGATGACATAGGCCCCCAGAATGGAGCCGTAGATATTGAACCTTCCGCCGCTGAGGGCGTTGCCCCCCAGCGCCACCGCCAGAATGGCGTCCATCTCAATGTTCTCCGCCATGCGGGAGTAGTTGATGGAGCCGCTGCGGCTGACCCGGATGAACCCGGCAATCGCCACGCATACGCCCAGAATCACGTAGGTCATGAGCTTGATGAGCTTGGGGTCCAGGCCGTTGAGCCGGGAGGAGTTGGCGTTGATCCCCACCGACTGGGTGTAGAGGCCCAGATTGGTGCGTTTGAGCGCCAGCCAGAACAGCACAATGATCAGAGCGGTGATAAAAATGGGGGTGGGGATGGGGACGCCGGGGAGAAAGGTCCCCGCGTACTTAAAGCCCAGGTCGTTGATGATGGGCAGTTGGTTGTTGTTGATCCAGGCGGCGATGGAGCGGCCCGCGGTGTAGAGGATCAGCGTAGCCACCATGGGCTGAATTTTGAAATAGGCCACCAGCACGCCGTTGAACGCGCCGAAGACCATGCTCACCAGGATGCCGATGAGGACCGCCAGGAGCAGAGACATCTGCATGGTGTCCGCCGTGACCTGCCCGCCGCAGACCATCCGGAGGATGACGCTGCCGGCGATGGCCATGGCCGCGCCCACGGAGATGTCCTGCCCGCCGGAGGAGGCGGTGACCAGGGTCATGCCAATGGCCAGAATGACCAGCTCGGAGGCGTTGTCCAGGACAGAGATGATGTTGCCGCTGAGCACCGGGTTGCCCAGGCTGTTCTCCTTGACTGTGACCAGGAAAAAGGAGGGGTCGGCAACCAGATTAAAGAGCACCAGCAGCGCCAGCGCCGCCAGGGGGATGAACAGCTGATGGCGGGTAAGCTGTTTGAGGCGGCTCTCATGGGGCCGCTTTGCGGTGTTTTTCGGTTCTTTCACGGGAGTTGTCATGCTTCGTCACCTCCTGCAATGGTAGCCATGATCCTGGCCTGGGTCAAATCTTCGTCCTTCAGCTCTCCCACCGCCTTGCGGTCCCGCATGACGATCAGCCGGGAGCATGTGCGCAGCATCTCGTCGATCTCCGAGGAGATGAAGGTGACGCTCTTGCCCTGGGCGGCCAGCTTGAGGACCAGCTTCTGTATCTCGATCTTGGTGCCGATATCGATGCCCCTGGTGGGCTCATCCAGGATGAGGTACTTGGGGTCGGTGAGCAGCCACCGGGCCAGGATGCACTTCTGCTGGTTGCCGCCGGACAGGGACTTGATGGGGGTGTCCGCCGAGGCGGTCTTGATCTCCAGCAGCTTGATGTACTCGTCGGCGAAGGCCTCCGCCTGCGCCCTGGAGAAGGGCCGGAAGAAGCCCTTCATCACCTGGAGGGCCAGGATAATGTTCTCCCGGACGGACAGGTCGCCCACAATGCCATCCCCCTTCCGGTCCTCCGGCAGATAGCCGATCCCCTGCTTCATGGCGTCCAGGGGCTTATGGATCTTCACGTCCCTGCCGTCCATCTTCACGCTGCCGCCGGTGACCCGGTCCGCGCCGAAGATGGCCCGGACGCACTCGCTGCGCCCGGAGCCCAGCAGGCCCGTGAACCCGTTGACCTCGCCCTTGTGGATGGAGAAGTCGAAGGGCTTGATGCCCGCGTTGCTGCACAGCCCGCGGGCCTCCAGCACAGGGGCGCCCTCCAGGCTGACGGATGCGCCGCCCACCTCGCTCTTGATGTCGGCCATGTCATCCAGCTCCTTGCCCAGCATCTTGCTGACCAGCTGGACCCTGGGCAGGTCCTCAATGACATACTCGCCCACCAGCTGGCCGTCCCGGAGGACGGTGATCCGGTCGCAGACCTCATAGACCTGCTCCAGAAAGTGGGTGACAAAGATGATGCCCACGCCCTTGGCCCGCAGGTCCCGCATGAGGCCGAAGAGCTTGAGGACCTCCTGCTCGTCCAGGGAGGAGGTGGGCTCATCCAGGATGAGCACCTTGCACTCCATGTCCACCGCCCGGGCAATGGCCACCATCTGCTGTACGGCGATGGAGCAGCTGCCCAGCTGCTGCCTGGGGCTGGCGGGGATGCCCAGGGACGCCAGAATTTTCCCCGCGCCGCTGTTCATGGCCTTCCAGTTGGCGCCGGCCCCCCTGGTGCGGCCGATGTACATGTTCTCCGCCACGGTCAGGTTGGGGCAGAGGGTGATCTCCTGATAGACGGTGCTGATGCCCGCGTTCTGGGCGTCCTGGGGGGAGCGGATCACCGCCGCGCCCTCCGTGCCCTTGATGTGGACCTGACCGCCGTCCTTGGGGTACACGCCGGTGAGCACCTTGATGAGTGTGGACTTGCCCGCGCCGTTTTCTCCCATCAGGGCGTGGATCTCCCCCTCCCGGAGGGTGAAATCCACATCCTGAAGAGCGCGCACACCCGGAAAGTATTTGCAGATGCCGCGCATTTCCAATACCGCGCCTTCCTGCATAGGGATACGCCTCCATTCTGTTTCATTTGAACACGCGGCGCGGCTGACATGCCGCGCCGCGTGCCGCAAGGGTCCTATTTTTTATTACGACAGGGTGGATCCAGTGGACAACCGGGGGATCAGGTGCCGTATGTATCCACGTCGGCCTGGGTGAGGGTGTCGCAGTCAAAGCCCTGCTCAGGGGTGTAGATGATCTTCTGCGCGGGGGCGCTGCCGGCCTGGAGGTCCTTGATGATGCTGTCAACGGTTTCGGCCTGCAGGGGGTTGCACAGGCCCATGTAGTTCCAGCTGCCCTCCAGCACGGCCTCAAAGGCCCACTTGTCGCTGTCAAAGCCCATGACGATTACATCGCCGTCCTTGCCGTGGGTGATGCCGTTGGCATCCAGCGCGGCAACAGCGCCCCTGGCCATGCCGTTGTTCTCCGCATAAATGACGTTGAAGGGCTTGCCGGAGTCGATAACGGACTGGGTGATGGTGCGGGCGGTGGCCTCGTCCCAGTCGGCGGTCTGCTGGGCCACGTAGTTCCAGCTGGCCTCGGCGCTGACCTTCTCGTCCAGAGCGCCGGTGCGGCCCAGCTGGGCGTCGGAGCCCATGTGGCCCTGGATGTGGATGATGTTGTACTCGCTCAGGCCCTGGTCAGCCAGCCAATCCACGGCCGTCTTGCCCTCGGCGGGCATGTCGGAGACGACGGCGGCCACATACATGCTCTCATCCGCCTCCAGCATGCGGTCGAAGAGGATGACCTGGGTGCCGGCGTCCTTGGCATCCTTCAGCACAGTGTCCCAGCCGGTGGTGGAAGCGGGGGAGAGGAGGAGGAAGTCCACCTCATCCTGAATCATCTGCTGGGCCGTGGCAATCTGCTGGGAGGCGTCGTTGTTATTATAGAAGGTAGCGTCGTAGCCATTGTCCTCGGTAAAGGTGGCACGCATGGCCGCGTCGTTGGCGGTGCGGTAGCCGGATTCATTGGGGTCGTTGTTGATGACACCGACGGTGATCAGCTGGCCGGAGCCGCCGGCATCGGGCTGCTGGGCATCGCCGCCGGCATTCTGGCTGCCGGCATTGCCCGTGCTGCCGCCGGCATTGCCGCTGCCGCTGTTGCCGCCGCCGCTGTTGCCGCCGCAGGCGGCCAGGGCCAGGACCATGCAGAGGGTCAGCAGGAGACAAAAGACTTTTTTCATGATGGATTCCTCACTTTCAAAATTTGTGCCGCCGGCGGAGCGGGTCCCCCGGCTTTCCATGAGTGCATTAAAAACGATTTTTTTTGCAAAGTCAATACAATTTGGTCAAATTCACCATTTTTGTATGGTTGAATAGGATAAGTACTGGTAATTATAGAGACAAAAAAGACAAATCCGCCGCTCATTATAGGACCAATTTCAGAAAAAGTTGAAAATCTTTAGATTCATCTCCAGGATTTGTTGATTTATTTCCGATGGCGCGGAAAGCGGGCGGCTTGCATCGCCCCGGCAGATTGCCCAAATTCCGGCGGTTTGTTGGTTTCTCTCCGCAAAACAGGGAAAAATTTCGCCCCCCAGGCCGGAGCATTCCAGCCTGCGGGGGCGCGGCGGTTTGTTTTCTTTGGCATATACCGCCGAAATTCGCAAAAATATCAACTTTTATTTTGGTCAATTCGCCGTGAACCTTTGGTATAATGGGGGGGAGAACTGGACGGAGGGGGCGGGGACATGGCGATGAAATATCAGCTGCTGGCAGACCGGCTTCGGGAGGAGCTGGTCCGGGCCAGCGGGCTGGCCGGGTATAAGCTGCCCACGGAGCAGGAAATTTCCCGGCAGTACCGGCTCAGCCGCCAGACGGTCCGCCACGCCCTTCGCCTCTTGGAGGAGGAGGGACTGATCCAGCGGCGGCAGGGCAGCGGCTCCTATGCCACCGGCCTGCTCCCCGGAGCGCCGCCCCGGCAGATCGCGGTGATGACCCCCTTCCTGGACGACTACATCTTTCCCGCCATCCTCCACGACGTCTCCGACATTTTCTCCCGGCAGGGGTACTCCACCGCCGTCTACGCCACAGGGAACTGCGTCAGCGCGGAGCGGGAAATCCTCCTCCGCCTGCTGGAGGAGCCGGTGAGCGGCCTTCTGGCGGAGGGGGCCAAGACGGCCCTGCCCACCCCCAACGCCGGCCTCTACCAACGCCTGCAGCAGGCGGGCGCCTCCGTGCTCTTCCTCCACAGCGCCCACAGCGAACTGGACCACATCCCCTGCGTGGCGGACAACAACTATGGCGGCGGCTATCAGCTGGTCCGCTACCTGGCGGACAAGGGGCACCGGGAGATTGCCGGAATCTTCAAAAGCGACGACATGCAGGGGCCCCAGCGCTACCACGGCGTCCTCTCCGCCCTTCGGGACGCGGGGCTGCCCATCCGGGACCGCCGCTTCGCCTGGTACGGCACCGAGGACCGCCGCCTGCTGGAGGAGCGGGACGGGCGTCTGCTGGAGGACTTCCTCCGGGACCGGCTGGGGAACGCCACGGCGGTAATCTGTTATAACGACGAGATTGCCCACCGGCTGATCCAGGCCCTCCTGGGATCGGGCCGCCGGGTGCCGGAGGATGTGGCGGTGGTCAGCTTTGACAACAGCTACCTCTGTCAGTTGGGGCCTGTTCCCATCACCTCCCTCAGCCACCGGCAGCGCATGGGCCGGGCAGCGGCGGAACAAATGGTCAGCCTGCTGCGAGGCGCCGCCGTCCGCTCCCAATTTCTGGAGTGGGAGCTTATCATCAGAGCCAGCGGATAAACAGCCGGGACGGATTTTCATCTGTCCCGGCCTTCCTTTGGTCAATATTTTCTGCTGTCGATCAGGTCCTGGGTCAGGTTCTCCGGGGTAAAGACCTGTTCCTCCACATAGTGGCGCTTCTCCGGCGTGCCGCCCGCCGCCAGGGTCTGTATGATCTCCTCCACCAGCGGCGCCAGCAGCGGGTTGCACTCCACCGCCAGGGATATCCTCCCGTTGAGGCACTCCGTCAGCGCGCCGCGGGTGGCGTCGAAGGTGATGATCCGCACACCGTCCCGGCCGCATGGATAGCCCCGCTCCTCCAGGGCCTGGAGCGCGCCGAAGGCGATATTGTCATTCTCGCAGTAAACCACATCGATGTCAGCCTCCGCCGGGAGGGAGGAGAGATAGTCCGTCATGACCTCATAGGTCTTGGCCTGGGTAAAATCCCCGTCCAGCTGGACAAGCAGCTCCCAGTTCTCATGGGCCGCCACAGCCTCCTCCAGCGCCGCCGTCCGGCCCAGCTGGGCGGTGGAGCCCGGAGTGCCCTGGATATGGATGATCCGGACCGCCTCCCCGCGGAAGGTCTCCGCCATCCAGGCGGCGGCAGCCCGGCCCTCTCGCAGGAAGTCCGAGCCCACACGGGCGGCGTAGAGGCTCTCGTCCTTCACGTCCACCCCCCGGTCCACCAGGATGACCGGGATCCCCGCCTCCTTCGCCTCCTGGAGCACGGAGTCCCAGCCGCTCTCGCTGATGGGCATCAACACGATATAGTCCACCTGCTGCTGGATGAACTTCCGGATGGCGCTGATCTGGTTCTCCTGCTTCTGCCGGGCATCCTCGAAGAGAAGATGGTAGCCGTTTTCCTCTGTAAAAACCGCCTTCATGGATTCGGAGTTGGCGACCCGCCAGTCGGACTCCGCCCCCACCTGGCACATGCCAATGACCGTCAGGTCCTCAGCAGCCGCCTCCCCGGCGGGCTCCGGCCCGGCCCCGCAGGCGGAGCCAAGGACAAGGCTCAGCGCCAGCAGGGCGCACAGGAAAGCGCGTCTCATCGTTCTGCCTCCTCTCTCTCCCGCCGGGGGAAGCGCACAGTCACCGTGGTCCCCTCGCCCTCCCGGCTGGCGAGGGTCAGCCCATAGGGGCTGCCGAATTGCAGCCGCAGCCGCTCGTGGACAGCCGCCAGGCCGAAGCCCACCCGCTCCCCGCTCTCGATGGCCCGGCTCAGCTCCTCCAGCCGCACAGGGGACATGCCCGCGCCGTCGTCGGCGATCCGGAGGAGCACGTCCGCCCCCTCCACCTGGCTGGTAATGCGGATGCAGCCCCTGCCCCGCTTGCGCTTGATGCCGTGGTACAGGGCGTTTTCCACCAGGGGCTGGAGCGTCAGCTTGGGCAGCCGGGTCCCCCGCAGGGCGGGGTCGATCGCAATGGTATACGACAGGATGTCCTTGTACCGGGCCTGCTGGATCTGCAGATAGCTGCACACATGCCGCTCCTCCTCCTCCAGGGTGATGACGTCCTCCCCCCGGCTCAGGGAGTGGCGGAAGAAATCCGACAGGTTGGAGACCATCTCCTCCGCCGCCTGGGGCCGGTCCGCCTCAATGAGCCAGATGATGGTGTCCATGGTGTTATAGAGAAAGTGGGGGTTGATCTGGGCCTGGAGCAGCGCCAGCTCCGTCTTCCGCAGGCTGGCCTGCTTCTGCGTGATTTCCTGGATCTGGGCGTTGAGCCGGGAGATCATCTGCTCCATGCCCTCGCTGAGGGTGCGCAGCTCATAGGTCTCCGAGCGGACCGGCTCCCGCGCCGTCAGGTCGCCGCCGGTGACGTCCTCCGCCCGGCGGCTCAGCTCCACCACCGGCTGGGTGACGGAGCGGGCCAGCCGGACGCTGTAGCGGATGAGCAGCAGGGTCAACACTGCGGAAAGGACCAGTACCAGCAGGATCTCCGCCGCCAGACGCCGGGAAACCTGCTGCTGGATACGGTTCAGCTGCGCCGACTCGTAGTAGAGATAGTTGTACATGTACTTCTCAATGAGGGCCGTCAGGACATAAATATTGTTTTCCAGCTGACTCTGCCGGTCATCGTAGCTCTGCGTCTCCTCGATCTGGTAAATTTTCTCCTCCAGATTCTCGCACAGATCCAGGACGCTGGTGATGGCCCGGAGACTGTCCTTCTGGCTGGTGGCGCTCAGAAGATTCTTCGCCAAAGCCTGGGCCGCCTGGACTTCCTGGATAGGCAGCCCCTCGGAGTACTGGCTCTCAATGACATAGTAGTACATTTTGAGGTCGATGTTCTCCTTGAAGTCCTGGTTGAACTCCGAGGCGGTGGTCACGTTGTAGAGCAGATTCTTGTACTGGCCGGTGTAGGCCAGCGCCAGGGCCAGCGTCACCGCCAGAAAAGCCGCCACAAAGACGCAGACGCTTACCACCAGCCGGCGCATCCGGCTTTCAATGGAATCCCGCCGTCTCATGGCCGCTTTCCCCCTCCCCGGTAGTCCCTGGGCGTGCAGCCCTGGGTCTTTTTAAAGAGAAAGCTGAAATAGTGGGGGTCCCGGTAGCCCACCGCCGCCGCCACCTCGCCGGAGCGCTTGTCCGTGGTGCGCAGCAGCTCCTTGGCCCGGTCCATCCGCTTGCCGGTGACATACTCGGTGAAGGTGGCCCCCATCTCCTGGCTGAACACTGCCGACAGGTAGTTGGCGGAGATATTTACCTCCCGCGCCACCTGGTTCAGGGAGAGCGCTTCCTCGGCAAAGTGGCTGTCAATGTAGGCCACCGCCTGCTTCAGGAGGCTTCTGCACTGGGTGCTGGACGCCTGGTCCCGCAGCTCGGCCATCCGCAGCAGGATGGCGGAAAAGTACCCGCACAGGTCCGCCGCCGTCACATTCCGCCCCACCAAATCCAGGCAGGTCAGCGGGGCAAAGGCCTCCCGCTGGTTCACCCCCAGAGAGGCGGCAAACCGGGCCGCCGCAAAGCGGAGCTCCAGCATGAGAAACTGGCAGAAGGGCTTGGAGCCCAGGGCCTCCTCCACGCTGTGGATATACTCATTGGCAAAGCCGGGGATCTCCTGGGCGCTGGCGCTGTGCATCACGCCGGTGAGAATGGCCGGATCCACCTTGCCCGCGTCCAGCTGCTCCAGCTGGCAGTCACTGCCGGTGCCGGTGAGGAAGCTGACCGTGTCCGCCGTCAGCACATGCTGTCTGGGCAGGATGTGCCGGTAGGCCCAGAGGCGGGAGACCTCCTCAAAGCAGGCGGGCAGCGTACTCAGCCGCTGGGTGGGGCGGCCCACTGCCACATACCAGCTCTGCTCCGGCGCGTGGGCCGCATACTGGCTGCGCACCGTGTCCACGCAGCGGCGGGCCAGGTCCTCCATCCGGGCGGTATCGCCCTTGAGCAGTACAGCGTATGTCGTCAGATTCCAGCGCAGGAGGATGTATTCCGGATATTTCAGAAAGTGTTCCAGCAGGGCGTCCCGCAGGCGGGCCCCCGGCTCGGAGTAGGCCTCCGCGGAGCCAAGCGGCTCCGGCAGGACGGAGAAAAAGGCGATGGTGTAGCACTGGGCCCGGAGGTCAATGTCCAGCTTCGAGGCCGACTCGTAGATTTCCTGGACAGAGAACTGCCCCGCCACGACGCGCTCGAAGAACACCCGGCGGGTGTACTGCTCGTACTCCTCCGCCTCCCGGTGGAACTGGGCCAGATAGCTCTGGTTGGCCCGTTCGCCCTCGATTTTTTCCTTGAGCTCCGCCAGCACGTCCAGCAGGGCTTTTTTGGTGATGGGCTTCAGGAGATAGCGGTCCACGCCGATATTGAGCGCCTGCCGGGCATATTCGAAGTCATCATAGCCGGAGATGATGACGATTTTCATCTCCGGGAACTCACGGCTCACCAGTTCACTGAGGGCCAGCCCATCCATAAAGGGCATCCGGATATCCGTGATGAGCACATCCGGCTTCACCTGCCGAATGAGGGGCAGGGCCATCTCACCGTCTCCGGCTTCCCCGGCAAAGGCGTAGCCGTATTGCGCCCAGGGCACCGTGTCCCGCAGGGTCTCCCGGATGATGCTCTCGTCTTCGACTAAAAATATGCGCAGCATAATGGCCCCCCTCTCCGCAGCCGTTTCGATCCCCTAGAGCCGTCTGCTTGTTAACTATAGCATAGTTTTGGGGAAAATTCCACAGGGGGGAAGAATTATTATGGCATTGAGAGCTTGTCCTTCCCGCTCGGATTGCCGCAGGCGCAGAATGGAGATATGCCTCAATAGCCGAGAATCAAACGGGGCAGGGTAAGCGAAAAGCCATCCCAATAAGTGGTAATCATCAGTACCGGAAGCCAGCCCAAAAGGATCAGCCTCATCGTGGGACGCAGCATCTCAGAAAATGTGCCGCCGCCCAGTTTGCCCGACAGGTACGTAATCGGCGCGGTAGGCGGGGTGATACCGCCCATGCCCAGATTTACACCGATAATAGCTGCAAAATGGACCATGTCAATCCCCATTTCCTGAATAATTGGCGTCAACAGCGGCGCGGCCAAAACAATACCGGAGGCATCGTCCATCAACATGCCAATCACAATCAGAAACAGGTTAATAAACAGCAGCATCACCGCCTTGCTGGAAGTAATGGAAGAGAGCACCGCAAAAACAGCTTTGGGCAGACCTGCATCAATATAGAGGCGGCTGAGGATTGTGACAGAGAAGATCAGCAGCATCACAATGCCTGAGGACTTGCCCGCTCTGGCCAGCAGCCTGCCAATGGTTTTGAAATTCAGCCGTCTGTAGAAAAACACCCCCACAGCAAATGCATAAAATGCGGAGGCAGCAGCAGCCTCGGTAGGCGTCATTACCCCGCCATAGATACTCCCAAGGACAAACACTGGCATGAGGATCGCCCAAATAGCACTTCCCCTGAACCTCTCCCCCTTGGATGCACCAGCGACTGCCGTAGCGCCGCCGCTCTCACTCCCCTCCTCAAAGGACGTCACATGCATCCGCTTCGCCTCGAACAGATTAATGATGCTGAAAACCACTGTCAGAACCAATCCCGGCAGCAGAGTTGCCAGAAAACAGGCCAGCACAGATGTGTTGGTCACCCAAGCATAAACAATCATCATACCGCTGGGCGGGATGAGGCAGCCGAGAATAGACGCGCTGGCCATCAGTGAACAGGCGAAGCCCCTTTTATAGCCCCGGGCGTACAGCTTCGGATAGCAGATGGGACTCAAGGTCGTCAACGCTGCGTTGGCGCTGCCGGAGATCGCTCCGAAAACAGCACAGGCAATGCAGACAGCCACACCAATGCCGCCCTTTACCTTTCTGCCAACGAGCCGCTCGGCGGCAGAGAGAAGTTTATCGCCAATCCCACTCTCCTGCATAAACGCCCCGGCAATGATAAACAGCGGAACCACCAAAATGGTCAGAGAGTTGATCTTATTGTACCCATACGGGATTACAAAGCTGGGATCCACCCCCGATGAAATGACCATAAAGATCGTAGATGCCAGAAAAACCAGCGGCAGGGGCAGTCCAAACAGGAGCAGAACCAACAGAAGGACAATAGATATCAAAATATTTCCCATGTTTTGTTACACCTCCTCTTCCATCCCGGTCAAATCAGGGCTATCTGGCCGCAGGCCGGCTGCTGCCCGCCATAAATTGGCAGCTGTATAGACAAAGGCCAGAATAAAGCAGAGCAGCAGCGGAACCTGTGCCACAACATAGGGCAAGTTGTACACTACTGTGGTAGGCCAGAACATGAAGCTCCACTGCACATATTTGGCCGTCCAGATCGCTGCCACAGCAATTACAGGCAGAGAAACCGCGTTCCGGACGATAGCATATATGCGCCGCTCTTTGTCCGTCCGCAGGAGCGGCTGCAGGATGCTGGCTTCCATATGGTCGTCGTCACGGAAAGCGACAGAGCTCCCAAAAAAATAGATCCAAAATCCTAAAAGCAGGATCAACTCCTCTAATCCATTGAAATTGGAGTGCAAAAAATACCGCATGACAACGCCGGCACACATCAAAAGGATTATAACAGACGTACTGAAAATCAGAATAGCATTTTGGATTTTTAATAGGAGGGCATCAATTTTCCTTAAAACTTGCGTCATTTATATATTCCCCCTTGCTTGTAAACGAGGCCGGTGCGGCCCCCGAATCACTGCAGCTCCATCAGACTCTTTTCTAAGTTTTCGATCAATTCCGCGCTGTACTTGTCTGCGGCGATCTGCGGCCACACATTTTCCCGCACAGAGGCCGCCATATCGGCCAAGAATTCATCAGAGAACTCTACCACATTGATCCCAAAGTCAGACAGTTCCTGCAAATACTGCTCGTCCAGCCTTTGCGCGTCTTGATAGCTCTGCTCCAGCATATCATTGGCGCACTCCAGCAGAATCTCCTGATCCTCTTTACTCATCTTGTTGAAATTATTCTCGTTGCAGAAGAAGTGATAGTTTTCAATAATAATCTTGTAGTAGTAGAAGTAGTTGATGACATCCCGAAAGCTCAGATAGTTAATGGAGGGATTCCCACCCAGCCAGCCGTCGATAATGCCTGTCTGCAATCCTGAAAACACATCCACATACGGCATCGTACTGACATGGAACCCCAAGCCCTCCATAGTCAGCTTGGAGAGGAGATCCGAGGATGTGCGTATAAGGGCGCCGGGAATGATTTCGTTCTTCTCGTCCAAAATGGGTTTTGCTGCCCCTATTCCCAGGAATCCTACCGTGCCATAGCCGAGGAATTTCAGTCCAAGCTGTTCATACAGCTTATTGGTCTCTTGAAACAAATAGCCGTCCCGCCCAAAGACAGCGGGCATGTCTTCATACCGGGTTACAAGGCAGGGAAGATAGCTGAGATAGATGTCTGGCTGGTAATTATCTGATGGGTTGGCGTAGGCCATGTCAATCGTACCGCGGATAATCTCGTCAAAGACCGCCGTGGCATCGCCTAACTGGTTGGCAGGATAGACCTCTACTGTGACGCGCCCCTCTGTCCGTTCAGAGACATTGGCGGCAAATTCTTTGGCGGCAATGGTAATCGGGTCGTCAATTGCAGTTACGAGACTCAACCGGAAAGTGACCGGCCCGGTCGTTTCACCCTCCGTCTGTTTGGCGCTGCACCCATTGAAGAGCACGAGAAACAGCGCGGCGGTCAGCAATAGAGAAAGAATTCGAGCATATCGTTTCATGACAGTTCTTCCTTTCGTGTTACATATTGACCTGGGTCGCTTCCTAATGCATGAAAAAGGACGTTCGTGTTATGCAGCAGGTGTGTATACACCCTGACGCAGCCACAGCTGGAGCTGACTCGGCGTCATATGGCCGATGCCGACATAGTCCAGCGTGTAGCCGCCAGCGGTGAGGTCACGGCCTATGATGGTGTTGGCCAAATGGATCATGGCATCAATGGTAGGCGTGGGAACATTGTACTGCCGGGCTAACTGCTGGTACATATAGCAGCCAACAGGCACATCCTCTGTAATATAGCGGTTTTCCAGGGAAAAGGGACCATCGCCGTACTTGTGCGGGATGTTCTCTTCAAACGGTACAGCGTAATCAGGCCCCATATATTCGTGGCCATACATGGTAGAGCGAGAGAAATACTCCTCCCGCTTCACTGGTGCAATCCCGACATTCATGGCCTTTGCGATGCACTCCTGCTCGTGCCAGAAGTCGGCGGCCACCATCCCAATGGCAGGGCAGAGACAGTGGGCGTACATGGAGAAGTCCGCCATTTTATGACCCAGCACAGTCTCAAAGTTCTGCAGGACGGCCACGCCAAGGATTGTGCCAGGTACATGAATGACCGGGTTGGCGTTGGAGAAGCAAGTATCCAGCACGGTATCTGCATGCTGATATCCAAGTCCGTTGGTAATCAAGTCAAAGGCGGGAATCAGCCTGGCGCTCTCAATAAAATCTGCAGAGTCTGTGTCGGGCAGCGCCGCCCCCCGCAGCATGATAACACGGTCACGGATATCGCAGATGTTCGTGGTAAAGCCGCCCTCAGAGATGATGCGTGCGCCATAAGGAGAAGTCGCCCAGCCGCCCACGACGACCTTTTTGCGGCAGTCAGCCTCCAGCATCATTTTACGCAGCAGAAGCGTTCCAAAATTGTCCGGAATGATATGGATGACCTGTCCGTCCTCCAGCAAAGGGATGAGCTGCCGGAAGAGCGCCTCATGAGCAGAGGCCACAACAGCCACCACAATAATGCCCGCTCCTCTGACGGCCTCTGCCATATCGTCCGTCACCAACTCCGGATAGCCGAAGCCACTGCGCTGATAGCTGTACATGTTCATTTGAAGACCTTCAATGCGAATACCGAATTTTTCAATATTGGCCAGTGTCCTTTCCGCAAAACCGGGCTGATCCCATATCCTTACCCGCGCCCCAGCCAGGGCGCTGTCACCGGCGATAGGCTTCCCGACGCCGCCTGCCCCCAAAACGGCAATGGGCTTATTCTTCAAGATGCTGATATCCATCAATATTCCTCCTAAAAATTTACTCATACAGAGCTTTGAGATACTTTCTTGTAAATTGTGCCCCATAAAGAGGGCTTTCAGTGGAGTTTTCGAACCCTGCCTCTTTTACCTCCTTGATATAGAGCTCCTCATAGAGCGCCATTTTCTCATAATCCAAGGACACCCCCAGGCCGGGCCGGTCTGGAAGGGCAACTTTACCGTTTTTTATTTGAATTTTTCCACCTTTTATGATGTCATCCTTCAGATATTCATACTCTCCGATCTGATGGACCATGGTAAAGGCCGGACAGGCGGCACATAGCTGCATGCGCTCCATCAGCGCGATGCCAAGTTCGTAGTAGGCGTGGCATATCACCGGGATGCCTGCAGCTTCCGCTATGCCGGCGGAGATCCTGGCGCCATAGTAGCCTACGTCAAACCGGGGATCAATGTGGACAATATCCGCTGCATTTTCTTTGATAACCCGCAGCATGTCATACATTGTCCAGGTAGATTCATGGGCAGCGATGGGAACTCGTGTGGCATTTTTGACGGTCTTCAGCGCATCCAGATTGTACATGATAACCGGTTGGTCTACGCAGTCAATCCCATAAGGCTCCATCTGGTTGATAATCTGGATGGCCTCCCCTACATCCCACGCCTGATTGGCATCCACCCGGATTTTAATGGATGGGTCCGGTGCGCCTTCTCGAATGGCGCGAACCATAGCAACATCATATTCCGGCGCAGAAAAGCCGACCTTGGTATAGATGACCTTGTAGCCCTGGCCAGCACGCTCGCTTGCCACACGCCTGATTTCGTCAAGGTCCTCCGCTTCAATAAAACCAAAAACCTCCACTTCCCTGCGGAAACCGCCGCCCCACAGCTGATAGAGGGGCAGACCTGCTTTCTGACCCAGAATGTCCCAACAGGCTCTCTCAATAGAGTTGATTGCCCAGTTCGCCACGTGCATGTGGAGATGGTTTAGATTGTAGCAGGAGTAGAGTTCTTTGAGGATGACATTGACATCCGCAGGGTCCCTGCCCACTACCAAACGCTCTGTGCTTCTTACCAGTTCCACGGCGATAGTTGCCCCCGCGACGACCGGGATTTCTGCAATGCCGGTAATTCCCTCGTCCGTAAAAACCTCCAGAACCCCTTCAATCAAGACAGCGGGCCCTTTTCGCAAGTAGGCGTCTGCAGTATTGAGGCGCAAGGGAACAGCCACAGGCGTTGCTCTGATACCAGTAATTTTCATGCGATACCTCCTTACAACACATTGGTTGTTCAATTATTGTCATCAATAATGATATTTTATTATCACTATTGATGGATATAAAATATCATTTTGAGACGAAAAAGTCAATAGCATTTTTAATTTTTGTCACACCTCCTAAGTATCTGCAAATTTTTTTGTATAATTCTCCTACTCCGCAAAAGAATAATGATACGATATCCTCATTTTTTACTGTGATAAGAAAGAGCAGAAAGCTATCGATGCTTCAGCACGAACAAAAAGCAAAACGGCTGAGTTCTGAAAAGGAACCTGTGCCGTCTTGCTTTTGCATCAGACTATTTACTTGTTACTTGTGAGGAGGAGCGGTACTTTTTCCAATCACCAAAAATGTATCAACGATGACGCTCAGCCTTCTGCTGGCGGACTTTCCCTCCCGGAGCCGCTGGAGCATAGTGTCAGCAGCAGCATTTGCGATGTCCTCCAAGTTGTATGCGCCTACGCTGGTGAACTGAATTTTGTTTTTTTGAACTTGTTCAGAAATATATTGGAAGATAACAATGCTGAAATCTTCCGGAATGGAGAGGCCTGCCTGTGTATAGGCAGCCTCAATGCCGGCGGCAATATCATAGCTGACACAGAAGACCCCCGTTATCTGACTGTGGTCAGCGATTAAGCGTTTTCCCAACTGGTAGCCATCATCAAAGTTTGCCGCACATTGGAACATATTATTTTCCGGAGAGGCAAGACCAAATTGAGCGGAAACATCCCGGAATCCACGCTCTGTCTCGTAGGCCAGCGGGATTTCTTTTGGTTCGCTGATCAGGCCAATCTTTCGGTGACCGAGGTCATACAAATGCTTTACTGCCAGATAGGCGCATTTGTATTCGTCCAAAAGCACGGCATCGGTAAAGGGCGTATTCACGTGCCGGTTAATGGTGACGATGGGAATCTTCTCCACAACCTGCTGAAGGCAGTTGATGGTGCCCGTTGCCGACAACAGAAAAATACCTGCTGCGCCCTGTTCCATACATCGGTGCAGGTATTCATCTTCCAATTCTGCCGAGTATCCACTGTCGAAGAGGAGGCAGTCGTACCCCTGACCGTACATACGGCGGCACAGCGTTTTCATAATCTGGGGATGGAATAGCTGGGAAGACGATTCGGTATCTACAATATCACCGACGATCAGTGCAATAGGGCTGCGCCCTGCCTGTCTGTGTTCAAGCGCATTGGCGGCGTAGTGATTTTTCTGAATTACATCTAAAATAGCCTGTTTTGTTGAATCCCGTACTTTGTCACTGTTTGCCAGCACACGACAGACGGTAGCTCTGGAAAACCCGCTGATTCGGGCAATATCATCAATAGTCAGCTTCATGGCGGTCCCTCCCAAAAGTTTCTTCTCGCTGTCTGTGAGAATATGTGCTCATAAAGTATCACATATTCTCCTAAACTGCAAGTAGAATTATCTCTCTTGCTATCAGAGACATTTTCTATTGCTATTGCGATAGGAAATGTCTCTTTGCTCTATCTTCCTCCGCCAATCCGAAATCTCTGCCGTCCTTATTCTCTGCTTCCTTTTTTTCACTGCTTATGCTATACTGAAGAAAAAAGGAGGAATGCGCCATGGATTTGGAAAAGATACTTGCGGCCACAGACCACACCCTGCTGTCTCCGGCCGCCGCCTGGGAGGAGATCAAAACGGTCTGCGACGACGGCATACGCTTCCATACCGCCTCTGTCTGCATCCCGGCCAGCTATGTCAAAGAGGCCAGGGCGTATGTCGGCGACCGTCTCCCCATCTGCACCGTCATCGGCTTCCCCAACGGCTACAGCACCACGGCGGCGAAATGCTTCGAGGCGGAGGACGCTGTAAACAACGGCGCGGATGAAATCGATATGGTCATCAATATCGGCTGGGTGAAGGATTGCAGATGGGACGATCTGCTGCGGGAAATACGCGCTGTAAAGCAGGCCTGCCGGGGCAAAATCCTGAAAGTCATTATTGAGGCCTGTCTGCTGACGGAGGCGGAGAAAATCACGCTCTGCTCGATTGTCTCCCAATCCGGCGCGGACTTCATCAAAACCTCCACCGGCTTTGCCGGCGGAGGCGCGACACGGGAGGACGTGGCTCTGTTGGCTGCCCACACGGCCCCCCACGTAAAGATCAAGGCAGCCGGCGGCATTTCCGGTCTGGAGGACGCGGAGGCGTTTTTGCAGCTGGGCGCGTCCCGCCTGGGCGCCAGCCGGATCGTCAAGGCCGTCAAAGCGTTGGAGCAAAATCAGAATCAGAAATAGAAAGGATGGAAAAACTCATGTCAACACCTCATAACTCTGCTAAAGCCGGCGATTTCGCCAGGACTGTGCTCATGCCCGGCGACCCCCTGCGCTCTGCGTTTATCGCCGAGACGTTCCTGGAAAATCCCCGGCTGGTCAACAACGTCCGGGGCATTCAGGGCTACACCGGCACATACCGGGGCGTGCCGGTATCTGTGATGGCGTCCGGGATGGGTATGCCGTCAATGGGTATTTATTGTCATGAATTATACAAAGAGTACGAAGTAGAGAATATTCTGCGCATTGGCTCCGCCGGAGCCATCAGCAAAAAGCTGAAGCTGCGAGACGTGGTGGCCGCCCAGGGGGTGTGTACCGACTCCAACTTTGCCCGTCAGTTCCAGCTGCCCGGAACCTTCGCGCCTATTGCGGACTTTACACTGCTGGAGACAGCGGTCAGCGCGGCCCGGAGTATGGGCGTGGAGATGCCGGTGGGGAACCTGCTGTCCTCCGACGTGTTTTATGACGCCTCCAACAGCACCATGAAATGGGCGGACATGGGCGTGCTGGCAGTGGAGATGGAGGCTGCCGCGCTGTATATGACCGCCGCGCATCTGGGCAGGCGGGCCCTGGCTATCTGCTCCATTTCCGACAGCATCGTCACCGGGGAGGCCCTGCCGGCTGAGGACCGCCAGACCACATTTACCACGATGATGAAAATTGCCCTGGAGACTGCCGTGAAAATGGCGCACAGATAAAGGACAAAGTCCCCCGCCAGATGCAAAAAAGCAGGCGGGGGACTTTAAACGCTTTATATCCGATATCAGCACAGCTTGGCCCCGGCGGGGATGGCATCGTCCACCATAATCAGATGCAGGCACTCCTCGCCCCTCTCGGTATGCACAGCAGAAATCAGCATTCCACAGCTCTGCAGCCCCATCATCTTCCTGGGCGGCAGGTTGACGATGGCCACCAGCGTTCTGCCAATCAGGTCCTCCGGCTGATACCACTTGGCAATGCCGGAGAGAATCTGCCGGTCCGTGCCAGTGCCGTCATCCAGTGTAAAGCGCAGCAGCTTGTCAGACTTCTTCACCCGCTGGCAGTCCTTCACCTTCACCGCCCGGAAATCAGACTTGCAGAAGGTGTCGAAATCCACCATTTCGTCAGACTGCGGCTCGATCTCCACAGTGGGCAGAGCGGCCCTGCGGGCCTCCTCGGCGGCCTTTTCCAGCTCCTCCAGCTCCTTGGCCATGTCAATACGGGGGAAGAGGGCCTCGCCCTTGCGGACCTGCACGTCCGCCGGGAGCATTCCCCACCGGGCGGCGCTGTCCCAGGTGCGCGCTTCCGCCGCCGCGCCGGTCTGCTCAAAAATCTTTTCGCAGCTGTCGGGCATAAAGGGCAGCAGGAGCACGGTGCATACCCGCACGGTCTCCAGCAGATTGTACAGCACCGCCGCCAGCCGCGCTCCGTTGGCCTCCATATCCTTCGCCAGGGCCCAGGGGCCGGTCTCGTCGATATACTTGTTGGCCCGCTGGATGGTCTTAAACACCTCTTCCAGGGCGTTCTGGAACTGGAACTTCTCCATCTGCTCCTCGTACCGGTCCCGCAGGCCCCGCACCATGTCCACCAGCGCGGCGTCCAAATCCGCCGCCTGATGGCCGGCGGGCAGCTTGCCGGCAAAATATTTCTCCGCCATGGCGGTGGTCCGGCTGACCAGGTTGCCCAGGTCGTTGGCAAGGTCGGTATTGATGGTCTGGATCAGCAGCTCGTTGGAGAAGTTGCCGTCGCTGCCGAAGGGGAAGGTGCGCAGCAGGAAGAACCGCAGCGCGTCCACGCCGTAGCGCCCGGCCAGGATCACCGGGTCCACCACGTTGCCCTTGGACTTGCTCATCTTGCCGCCGTCCAGCAGCAGCCAACCGTGGCCGTAGACCTTCTTCGGCAGAGGCAGGTCCATACTCATGAGCATGGCGGGCCAGATGATGGAGTGGAACCGGACGATCTCCTTGCCCACAAAGTGGACGTCGGCGGGCCAGTACTGGTCCAGGTCGTCGTGTTCATCATTCATGTAGCCCAGGGCGGTCATATAGTTGAACAGGGCGTCGATCCACACATAGACCACATGGCCGGGGTCGAAGTCCACCGGCACGCCCCAGGTGAAGCTGGTGCGGGATACGCACAGGTCCTCCAGGCCCGGTTTGATGAAGTTGTTGACCATCTCGTGGACCCGGCTGCGGGGCTCCAGGAAATCCGTGTTCTCCAGCAGGTCCCGGACCCGGTCCGCGTACTTGCTCAGGCGGAAGAAGTAGGCCTCCTCCTCCGCGTCCTGGACCTCCCGGCCGCAGTCGGGGCACTTGCCGTCCTTGAGCTGGCTCTCGGTCCAGAAGCTCTCGCAGGGCTTACAGTACTTGCCCTTGTAGGTGCCCTTATAGATGTCGCCGTTGTCGTACATCTTTTTAAAGATCTTCTGGATGGCCGCCACATGGTAGCCGTCCGTGGTGCGGATAAAGCGGTCGTTGGAGATGTTCATCAGCTTCCACAGGTCCAGAATACCGCCGGGGGCGGTGACGATGTTGTCCACAAACTGCTGGGGCGTAACGCCGGCCTCCTTGGCCTTGTCCTCGATCTTCTGGCCGTGCTCGTCGGTGCCGGTGAGGAACATGACGTCGCAGCCGGTCAGGCGCTTATAGCGGGCCATGGCGTCGGTGGCCACGGTGCAGTAGGTGTGGCCGATGTGGAGCTTGTCCGAGGGGTAGTAGATGGGGGTTGTGATATAGAAATGTTTTTTGTCCATTTTTTCCTCCAAGTCAACAGCAATCGCCGCAGGCGGCGTGAAATTTGTGTTTTATATTGTACCATACTTTAACAAAAAATCAACTGCGAAAACAAGCTCCGGCAGTACTTCTTGGCTCCCCCTTTAAGGGGAGCTGTCAGCCGCAGGCTGGCTGAGAGGGCGTATCCGCAGAGAGCCCCCCTTTTTTCCGGGCGGCTGTCGGGGCGCGTTTCCGGATTCCTGTCCCAATCGGAAATCCACATGTTGACATAACGATGTGGAAAACAATGTGGATAATGTGCAAAACCCTACTCGCGCGGCGGTCCGGGATGGTTCCTTGTCTGTTATGACGAAATGCGGGCCTCATCACTTTTTTTCAACTTGTTTCCCTTTTGTCATGCCGGGTAAACTCCCGCCTGTTTTATACAATAAATCCCTATTTCGCCACCTTGACAAAACGGGAGCCGGTGCGTATAATACAAACAGAAGGGGCGCTGCGACAAGCGGTTAGTCCTTAATAGTAGTCGAAATGACCGCTATCCGGGCTAGGGGGCGGTCATTTCCTTTTGCCGGCGTGTCTGCCGATCTGGTAGAACAACGTGGCAATGCCGGTGACAACGAGAGCAAATTGAAACAACTCTGCGTATGTAACCATAGGCATCTCCCCCTTTCCGTGGGAAAAGGCTCCCCCTGTGATGGGGGACCAACCGCCTGCCTCTTGTGCAGCGCACCCTTCTGGCCGTCCTGGCTGGACGGCCAGCCCATTATACAATGCGCATCATGCCTTGTCAAATTCTGCCCTCTGATTTTTCAGCGGAGGCAAAATTCCCGCATTGACAATTCCCGCCGGAGGTGTTATAAAGAGAGAGAAATCTAAGGAGGGATCATATGATGAAACTGTATGAGAACATGATGGAGGCCTTTGTGGAGGACGAATTGAACCGCATGGGTGATAGTCTTGGCTGCTGCCTGTGCGAACAGTGCCGCAACGACATCGCCGCCTACGCGCTCAACCACGTCCCTCCCCGCTACGTCGTCACCAGGTCCGGCGGCCTCATCAGCAAGGCCGAAACCCTGCGCACCCAGCACCTGACCGATGTGCGCACCGCCCTGCTCCAGGCCGCCCAGGTCATCAGCCAGTACCCCCGCCATTAGAACACCTGATACGGACTATGGAGGATTCCCGTCCGCCGCGCTTTGACTCGTTGAAAGCGCGGCGGGCTGTTCTGTCTGGCGGTGGATTGGAAGTTTTTTCAATTTTTCATCCCAAGCTGCCAAAAAAACTGAAAAAATCCAATTTCTTTCATCAATCCGCCGGTTTCCGTTTCTTGTACCGCTTGGGATGGAAAAGCGGTTTGGTCAAAGCGCTGAATTTTTGATTCTTCCAGGAAAAAACCCCGGTGGGGGGATTTTACTCTTGCAATATCACAAAAATTTTGATAAGATATAACCAATGCCATTGTGAAAAATGTGACAATTCGCAGACCCGATATCATCCGTAGAGAAAGGAGCAAAGAAAGCGCGAATCTATCCGCGCTTTCCACATTCCGACTATGAAACTGATCACTGTCGAGCAAATGGAACAGGCCACCGAGCGGCTGCTGGAAACAGGCCGCAAGGTGGGAGCAGACTCCTGGCAGCAGCGCGTCAAGAACCAGACCCCCCACTGTAAGTTCGGTGAGGAGGGCACCTGCTGCCGCATCTGCTCCATGGGCCCCTGCCGCGTCACGCCCAAGGCCCCCCGGGGCATCTGCGGCTGCGACGTACACGGCATCGTGGCCCGCAACTACCTCCGCTTCACCGCCGGAGGCGCAGCTACCCACTCCGACCACGGCCGCTCCATCTGCCATACCCTCTATCAGGCGAAGGAAGGCGGCAACTACACCGTTAAGGACCCCGAGAAGCTGAAGAGGATCGCCAAGGAATGGGGCATCGAGACCGAGAACCGGGACATCTACGACCTGGCCCACGAGACCGCCGAGACCGCCCTGATGGAGTACGGCAAGCCCTTCGGCATCTCCCGCTTCACCAGCCGGGCTCCTGAGCACACCCGCAAGCTGTGGCACGACGCGGGCATCGAGCCCCGTGCCATTGACCGGGAGGTCTCCCAGTCCATGCACATGACCCATATGGGCTGTTCCTCTCTGCCGGAGGCGCTGATCCGCCAGTCCCTGCGGGCGGGCCTGTGCGACGGCTGGGGCGGCTCCATGTGCGGCACCGAGTTCTCCGACGTGCTCTTCGGCACCCCCAAGCCCATCGACACCACCGCCAACCTGGGCGTCATGGAGAAGGACATGGTCAACATCGTTGTCCACGGCCACGATCCCTCCCTGTCTGAGATGATCGTCCTCTATGCCCAGGACCCCGAGATGCTGGCTCTGGCCAAGGAGCAGGGCGCCAAGGGCATCAACATCTGCGGCGTCTGCTGTACCGCCAACGAGGTGGCTATGCGCCACGGCATCCCCATGGCCGGCAACTTCCTCCAGCAGGAGAACGTGGTCCTCACCGGCGCCTGCGAGGCCATCGTGGTAGACGTGCAGTGCATCTTCCCCGCCCTGGGCCCCCTGAGCAAGTGCTTCCACACCAAGTTTGTCACCACCTCTGAGATCGCCCGCATGCCGGACAGCGAGTTCATCCACTTCGACGAGGCCAACGCCGGCGAGAACGCCAAGCAGATCGTCCGCATGGCGGTGGAGAACTTCAAAAACCGCAATCAGGATCTGGTACATATCCCCGACCTGAAGACCAACGCCACTGTCGGCTTCTCCGTGGAGGCCATCAAGAAGTGCCTGGACGGCGTCACCAACACCCAGGTGGACGTCACCGGCACCATGAAGCCCCTGGTGGAGTGCGTCAACTCCGGCGTTCTGCGGGGCGCTGTGGCCATGGTCGGCTGCAACAACCCCAAGGTCCGTCCCGACACCGCCCACATCGGCCTGATGAAGAAACTCCTGGCTAACGACATCATCGTCGTCGTCACTGGCTGCGCCGCCCAGGCCGCCGGCAAGTCCGGCCTGCTGGACAAGGAGGCCAAGGAGTTCTGCGGCGACGGCCTCAAGCGCGTGTGCGAGCTGGTGGGCATCCCGCCGGTGCTGCATATGGGCTCCTGCGTGGACATCTCCCGCATGATGATCCTGGCCGCCGAGATCGCCAAGGATTCCGGCTGGAACATCTCCCAGATCCCTCTGGTGGGCTGCGCCCCCGAGTGGATGAGCGAGAAGGCCGTGTCCATCGGCAACTACGTCGTGGCTACCGGCATTGACACCTTCCTGGGCGTCGATCCCTACACCAAGGGTTCCACCGAGGTCACCGAGCTGCTCCAGGGCGAGCACGGCATCAAGGACTGGGTCGAGGCCAAGTACACCGTCGAGCTGGACATCGAGAAGCTGGGCGACCGGATGATCGAGGCCATTGAGGCCAAGCGTACGGCTCTCGGTATCTGATATTTCGTTATTCCTGAACATTTGAAAGGATTTCTTCCATGAAAGTAGCCATTACCGGCAAGGGCGGCGTGGGCAAGACCACCTTCGCCTCCACCCTGTGCCGTCTCTATGCCGCGGAGGGCCGCACGGTCCTGGCGGCGGATGTGGACCCCGACGCCAACCTGGGGCTTGCCCTTGGGTTGACGGAGGAGGAGGTCAACGCCATTGTCCCCGTCTCCAAGATGAAGGAGCTGGCCAAGGAGCGCACCGGGGCCAGCGCCAGCAACACCTTCTTCAAGCTCAACCCGGAGGTCTCCGACCTGCCCGACAAGCTGTCCAAGGATGTCAACGGCGTGAAGCTGCTGGTCATGGGCACGGTGGACGTGGGCGGCAGCGGCTGCGTCTGCCCGGAGCATGTGATGCTCAAGGCGATTTTGTCGAAGCTGGTCTTCCGGAAGGACGACGTGGTGGTGATGGATATGGAGGCCGGCCTGGAGCACCTGGGCCGGGGCACCGCCAGCCTGATGGACCAGTTCATCGTGGTCATTGAGCCTGGCGCCCGCAGCATCCAGACCTACGGGCGCATCAAGGAGCTGGCGCGGGACATCGGCGTCACCCAGGTGCGGGTGGTGGCCAACAAGGTCCGGGATGAACGGGACGAGGCGTTCCTCCGGGAGCGCATCCCCGAGGAGGACCTGCTGGGGTTCATCCACTACAACGCCGACGTCATCGAGGCGGACCGGAACGGCCAGTCCCCCTTTGACTACAGCCAGAAGGCCGTGGAGGAGATCCGGGCAATCAAGGACAAAATGGATGCCCAACATAAATAGAATTAACTACTCTGCTGAGAGTATTCGTAAGGAGTGGATCATCACGTGAAAACATTATTTGAGCGCGTTTTCTCCGGCAACGACGAGATGTACGCCCTGGCGGTCAAGGCGGTGGACGAGGCTCTGGCGAAGCTGGGCCCGGACGCTCCCGCCACCTTCGGCGACACCGCTTACAGCCTGCCCTGCCTCTACGCCCTGACCGGCAAGAAGGTCGCCACCGTGGGCGAGGCCAAGGAGGCCCTGGAAACTACCGTCAAGGAATTCATGACCCGCAACAACCGCACCAAGGATATCTTTACCTCCGGCGTGGCCACTGCTCTGTCCGCTGAGATCATTGAACTGATGAAGTACGCCGTGGCCGGCGGCAGCCCCTATCAGGACCCCGTACAGGGCCACTTTACCGACGCCCAGGTCCGTGAGCTGGGCGTGCCCCTGGTCACCCGCGACATCCCCGGCGTAGCCGTCATCATCGGGCCCGCTCCCACCGCCGACGAGGGCGCGGAGCTGGTCAAGGAGTACCAGTCCCAGGGCATTTTCGTCACCCTGGTGGGCGGCATCATCGACCAGTGCGTGGAGAAGGGCATGAAGCTGGGCTTCAACGTCCGCTGCGTGGCCCTGGGCCATGACCTGAGCAGCGTATCCCACGTGGTCAGCGTGGCCCTGCGCGCGGCCATCATCTTCGGCAGCACCGAGGCCGGCAACTACGAGGCCATGTGGCGCTACACCATGGACCGCGTGTTTGCCTTTGTCAACGCCTTCGCCCCTGTGGACGACATGACCGTTGCCTGCGGCGCCGGCGCCATCCAGCTGGGCTTCCCCGTTGTCACCAACGACACCGAGGAGAACAACATGTTCCGCGTGCCCAAGAGCCTCATCATCCAGCCCGACGTTGCCAAGTTCAATGCCACCACCCTGGAGGCCCGGGACATCAAGATCAAGATCACCAAGATCGACATCCCCGTGGCGTTCTCCTCCGCCTTCGAGGGCGAGATCGTCCGCCGGGGCGACATGCAGGTGGAGTTCGACGGCTCCCGCAAGACCGGCCTGGAGCTGGTGCGCAGCAAGGAGCTCAGCGAGGTGGAGGACCACCGCTTTACCCTCATCGGGCCGGACTTCGACGCCTTCGAGGTGGGCAGCAAGGTGGACTTCTGCATGGTGGCCGACGTGGCCGGCAAGAACATGAACAGCGACTTCGAGTCCGTGTTTGAGCGCAAGTTCCATGCCTACATCAACTGCATGGAGGGCGTCATGCACACCGGCCAGCGGGACGTCATCCGCGTGCGGATCAGCAAGGCCGCTTTCGAGGCCGGCGTGCGGGCCAAGGACTTCGCCGAGGTGCTGTATGCCAAGCTGAAGAGCGACTATGACGCCGTGATCGACAAGTGCGAGGTCACCATCATCACCGATCCCGAGGAGTGCAAGAAGTTCCGTCAGGAAGTGGCCATTCCCGCCTACGACCGCCGCGACGAGCGTCTGGGCAGCCTGACCGACGAGAACGTGGACCAGTTCTACACCTGCATCATGTGCCAGTCCTTCTCCCCCAGCCACGTGTGCATCGTCACCCCGGAGCGTCTGGGCCTGTGCGGCGCGGTGAGCTGGCTGGACGCCAAGGCCACCAA
>CAJTPV010000028.1 GCA_910578505.1 uncultured Oscillospiraceae bacterium
TGCCAAGCGCTTGTTCAGTTTTTCCTACCCACTCTTTCTACCGATGAGCCAAAAAAGACAATAGTTTTTCAGGTCTAATGGCCTAGATCACACGATATTGTTGAACAGGAGGAACTACAGGGACTGCCTTTTTTAGGCAGCCCCTGCAAATTTTATTGTCAGAGATACGGATGCTGATAGGGGGCAGGCTCCGGACCGCAGTAGAGTCCATACGGATCGCAGATCCAATATGTCCCGTTGACGTTCACCCGGCACCACTGGTGGGAATACTGGTTTTCATTGACATGTTCATAGGGAATGCCGAGGATATTCAGACACAAGCCGGTAGCGCGTGTGCATCCGGCGCAGGAGGCGGAGCCCTCAATGAAGTATCCATACGGATCATTATAATGGGAACTCTCCATCGAATACTGCATCCCGCTGTCAAACCGCTGGCGAACGGCGTTGGCAACACCCTGGAGCTTTTGCTCCAGACTGAGACCGGCATAGGGCGTGACCAGCTTCACCGCTTCGGCGTAGGCCAGCGCCAGTTGGTCGTCAGTGGCCTTCTTCTGTAAACTCTTTCGATTGGCCAGCTTGTCTATCGGAACCGGCTCAAAGGCCGCGCCGCTGCCGCCGGGGACAGATGGCGCAGTCAATCCAGGGACCGTCTGTCCGGGGCTGACAGGGGCTGCACCGGCAGGCTGGATATAGAGAATGGACCAGAAATCCTGATATCCGCCGTATCCGCTGCTGACATGGGTATAACCAACGCCGGCATAGGTATAATCCTTATTCATAAGAGCGGAGAGCGCACCCGGAGTATTTTTGAGCTGCTCCAGGACCTGCGCCGCTGTGGTCGCGCCGCCGACGATGCTTTCATCCACATTGTCGATGTTGAGGCTGGACGTGACCCCGGCGGCGGTAAAGACGGAGCTCCAGCTGGTGCCGTCAGGGCGGTCCTCAAAATGCCCCTCAGAGAGATCGGCGGAGCGCATCTGCGCCGCTTTCGTAAGACTATCCAGGGGCTCCAGCGCCTTCAGCCCTGCCTGGGTTCTCTCCGCGTTGATCATTTGCAGGACCTCTGTGCGCAGGTCGCCGGCGGTTGGAACAGGCGGCGTTGGGCTGGGCGTTACCGCGCCGCCCGTCAGATACTCCCGGACCCGCGCGATCACGGTGCAGGCCTGGGCGCGATTCATCGGCTGGCCGCCGCTGAAGGAGCCGTCAGGCATACCGGACAGCACGCCGGCGGCATAGCAGAGGGAGACTGCCTCCCTGTATCTTTCCGGGACGGAGCCCCAATCGGAGAGGGCGTTCTGCGCGTTGGACATTTTGGAGTCATCCGGTACCTCTTCGGAGGCCGTCATGATATGCCCGATCATCTGGGACATATCATAGCGGTTGATTGGCTTGTCCATACCGGCGTCCCCTTCCTCGGCGGCGGTGCCGGCGAGGATGCCGTCTGCCCTGAGGGTATCGACGTACGCCTTGTACCATGGGCTGCCGGCGGAGTTGACCGGGCTGTTGTAGAAGGCGCGGGCCAGAAAGGCGGAAAACTGGGCGTAGGTCACCTGTCCCTCCGGATGGAAGGTGCCGTCCTGATATCCGGCGGCGATTCCCCGCCCTGCCGCATCCATAATGGCCTGGTACGCCCACTGGGTGGGCGGGACGTCACGGAATGCATCTGCCGCCAGAGCGGGTGGGGCCAGCGCCGGCAGAAGAGCCAGAGCGCAGAGCAGCGCTGTCAGATGACAAATGAACTTGTTTCTCACGAAAAATCCTCCTTTGTTTTTTGCAGCATGTCTCTATCAAATGGCATGTGTTAAGATGATTATAGCACAAATAGCAGCGTGGTCAAGACTTGGCGGCCCCGGCGCAGCTTCAAGAATCGGGCACTGCGCTGGAGAACCGGGCGAACAGGAGCCGCGGGGGGTTGAAAAGCAAAGTGTTTTGTAGTAGAATGATACCTGATATCCCGCCAGGGAGAAGAGAAAGGAGCTTAAACGATGGAATACAAAAATATGAGTCACGAACAGCTGGCAGCCGAATACGATGCTGTATCGAAAAAGTTTGCCAGCCTGAAGGAGAAAAATTTAAAGCTGGATATGTCCAGAGGCAAGCCCGGCAAGGAGCAGCTGGATCTGGTCAGCGATATGCTGACCGTGCTGTCCAAGCCGGAGGACTGCGTGGCCGACGGCCTGGACGTGCGCAACTACGGTGAGCTGACCGGCCTGCCCTGCGCCAAAAAGCTCTTCGCAGAAATTCTGGGCTGCAGGCCGGAGGAATGCTTCATCGGCGGCAACGCCAGCCTGACCCTGATGTACGACACCATCGCAAAAGCCTACACCCACGGCCTGCTGCACAGCGAGAAGCCCTGGTCGAAGCTGGATACGGTGAAATTTCTCTGCCCGTCTCCGGGCTATGACCGCCATTTCAAGGTCACCCAGTCCTTTGGCGCGGAGCTGATCACCATCCCCATGACCGCAGAAGGCCCGGATATGGACGCGGTGGAGGAGGCAGTGAAGGACCCGGCAGTCAAGGGCATATGGTGCGTGCCCAAATACTCCAACCCCGACGGCATCATTTACAGCCAGGCGACCATTGAGCGCATCGCCCACCTGCATCCCGCTGCGCCGGACTTTATTGTCATGTGGGATAACGCCTACTGCATCCACGAGTTTGAAGGGGAGTATGTGCCGTTCCCCGACATGCTGTCCATCTGCCGGGAGGCGGGAAACCCGGATATGGTGTTTGAGTATGCCTCCACATCGAAGGTGACCTTCCCCGGAGCGGGCGTCTCCGTGATGGCGGCCAGCACGGACAACCTCAAGTACATGACAAATCTCATCGGCATGCAGTCCATCAGCGCCGACAAGGTCAACCAGCTGCGCCACGTGCGCTACCTCAAGGACAAGGCCCACACCCTGGAACTGATGAAGCGCCACGCCCAGATACTGGGACCGAAGTTCCGCGCCGTGCTGGACGCGCTGGAGCGGGAGATCGCGCCGCTGGGCATTGCGTCCTGGAAGCGGCCCAAGGGCGGGTACTTCGTCAGCCTGGATACGGCGGACGGTCTCGCCAAGCGTACGCTGGCGCTGTGCAAGGAAGCCGGCGTGGTGATGACCAACGCCGGCGCCACCTATCCCTATGGCGCGGACCCGCGGGACCGGAATATCCGCATTGCCCCCAGCCTGCCGCCGGTGGCAGAGCTGGAGGCCGCCATTGAGGTGTTCTGCGTCTGCCTGAGATTGGCGGCGCTGGAGCAGCTGCTGAACAAATAAACTCATCGGAAAGACTGCCGCCGGGCCTGCAGAAGGTCCGGCGGCTTGTTACTGTTTTGTAACATTTTTTAGGTTGACATTGTAGACCAAAGCGTGGTATACTCAGTCCATGCAACTGGTCTACAATGTAAACCGAAGGAGGTACAGGCTATGGAGCCGATCCGAATCAAGGGCAGCGAGTGGAATGTGCTGAACTGCCTGTGGGAAAAAAGCCCGCAGACGGTGATGCAGCTGGTGGCAAGACTGGGGGAGAGCGTGGGGTGGGCGAAGAGCACGACCATCACTACACTGCGCCGAATGGAGGAGAAGGGGCTTGTCCACTGCGAAATCGTTGGCAAGGGAAAATCCTATACACCGGCTGTAGAACAGGAGAATGCGGTCATTTCTGAGACACGGAGCTTTCTGGACAGAGTCTATCAGGGCAGCGTGGGGCTGATGATGAGCGCGATGGCAAAGCGGCAGGAGCTGACGGCAGAGGATCTTGCAGAGCTTCGAAAAATCCTGGAGGAGGCCGAGGGAAAGGAGAGGGGATCATGTTAGCGTGGGTGGCGTCCAGCTGTTTTCTAATCCTGGCGGTGCTGGTCCTGCGGGCTATGCTGGGGAGGAAAATCAGCGCACGGTTCCGGTATGCGCTGTGGGCGCTGGTACTGGTGCGGCTGTTGGTGCCGGTGCAGCTGTATACCTCGCCAGTGGCCGGCATGAGCATATCGGTGGGCTCCGGCATATCGGAGAAATTGGAGGAACGGTCAATCTATGTGCTGCCGGTAGAATCCGTGCCGGTAGAGGATGCCAATGTCTGGATAGAGGAAGATGGGAGGATCGGTGACGCTAGTTCGTTCGGCTACCCGAAACTGTCGGGAGACGGTGAGAAGATCGTCCGGTATGCTGACAGGATAAGTCCTTTACAGGTATTGGAAATATTGTGGATTTCTGGTTCGATGGTAGCTGCGGTGATTTTGCTGGTCAGCAATCTGCGTTTCACGACCCGCCTGCGCCGGGTACGGAAGCCGATGATGGATACAGCCTGCCGGGTCCCGGTTTACAGGGCGGAGGGCCTGCCGTCGCCGTGCCTGTTCGGCGTTTTGCGCCCTGCCGTTTACGTGACGGCCAGGGCGGCGGAGAATCCGTCTATGCTGCGCCACGTGCTGGCCCACGAGCTGACCCACTACCGGCACCTGGACCACATCTGGAGCGTCCTGCGGGGGATCGCGCTGGCGGTCCACTGGTGGAATCCACTGGTATGGCTGGCGGTGGTATGCAGCCGCCGGGACGGGGAGCTGGCCTGTGACGAGGGCGCATTGAAAACGCTGGACAGGGGAGAGCGGGCGGCTTATGGCGAGACATTGCTTGCGCTGGTGACGGCGAAACCCAGCCCCAGGGACCTGCTGTGCTGTGCCACGACGATGTCGGGGGAGAAGCGCAGTCTGTGGGAGCGTATTCAGCGGATTTCCTGTGAACCAAAACAGCTTGTCAGCGCTGTGATTGCAGTTACTATTATTCTTTCTATGACGGTGCTGTGCGCCTTTGGCCGGTGGGAGGAGTCCGGGACTGCCTCCGACTCCGCATGGTGGCCGACTGCTCAGATTTCAGTGGATGAGGCGGGCGTTCCCTGCGTCCATTATGTGGACGAGGCGGGGGAGCATGACCGCTATGGGGAACCAATCCCCGCGCCAAAGGAGTGGGCTGGGCAGGATCTGGCGGGCCGGAACGAGGCCACCACTCTGCAATATTCACCGGAGGAGTTTTGGGCGCAGATGGTATCTCCCTCTGACGGCTGGCTGGTGGCCTGCTGCGGCCGCGGCACAGGCGGCGCGGACACCTATGTGTACAAAACGTCGGACGGCGGCAGGACCTGGACAGAGACGGCGATGCCCGGCACAAGCTGGCATATTGCGGCTGTTGGGTTCCTCAGTCCGGACCGGCTGATCGTAGCCCAGCAATTATTTGACGGCGCGCCGGTTTTTCTGACAAAGGACGGCGGGGACACCTGGGAGGAAATCATAATACCGGAAAGCGGCAAAGTTATGGCGGCAGGGGATATCTATGTCTACGGAAATGAAGTGCAGATAGCGCTTTTTGGCGATGGGTCTTCAACCTGGACGCTGATTTCCGAGGATCTGGGGGACACCTGGATATTGGATGAAAACGCTGCATTGGATCGATTCCTGGCAAATCTGTCAGAGGAAGATATTGGGGATTTTATCAATAGGCCAGTTACAGTATCGACGCTGGTAGAGCTTCTGCATGAGGCTGCGGGTAACCGTATGAGCCGCTTTTATGATTATAACGGCACTACTTATGCGGGAGAAGAGAGCTGGGTCTGGTCGCGGGCCGGGTGGAACATACCTCTTGTGGATGGCAGTATACTTCACCTGGAAGCAAGCGCCAGAGAGGCAGGCGTCTATATTTTATGGGAAACGGCGGACAGCACACCAGCGGCGTTTTACAGCTCAAAAGAACTGAACGAACTGATCTATAACAATGGAAGTCCCTATCCCAGGGAAATCCTGTCCGACGATCTGGATTTGGACCACAACGGGAAACCGGAGACCATGTGGCTGGTAACCTGTGAGGACGGCAGCGCCTTTGCTCTGAATTGTATCGGTGGGGACGGTGACGGGGAATGGAACTGGTTCCAGACGGCCTACAGACCCCATGTGGGATGGAATGCGCTGTTCCTGTGCCGGGTCAACGGCGAGGATTATTTGCTGCAATACAATCCCTATATGGGCGGCGGCGTATGCCAATACAGCTACAAACTCTTTTACTTGCAGGACGGCGGGGAAGTAGTGGTACAGGAGAATGAGGTTGAATTTGATATTATCTTCAACGCAGATTATAAAGAACAGCATATATTTGAGCCGAAAGCAATCGCGGCCTTTATGGATGAGGTCAACGCTCTGCTGGCGGACAGCACCCAGCTTTTGAATACAGATGAAAACCTGCTGGGGACCTTTGAAAAAGAAGGGCGTCTCTACGACAGCGTGTGGTGGCTGGATGATGACAGAGACGAGAGCCTGGGCCTGCTGGAAAATTTAGAGGCCTATCGCGACAAAGCGGAGAAAGAGGGTGCAGCGTGATGTTTGAATGGATATTGTCTTCTTGCTTTCTCATCCTGGTGGTACTGGCCTTGCGGGCCGCTCTGGGACGAAAAATCAGCGCGCGGCTCCGCTACGCGCTGTGGGGGCTGGTACTGCTCCGGCTGCTGGTACCGGTGCAGCTGTTTACCGTGCCGGTGGCTGGGGAGAGCATCCCTGCAATTTCCAGTCTGCCGGAGCAGCGTCTGGAAATTGAACCGGAATACATACAGCCCACGCAGCCCATACCAGAGAAGGAGACCAATGTGGTGACCGGTGCCGCTATGGCCGGTCAGCCGATGCCGGAAAACACCGGGAGCAGGGCAGTACAAAACAGGTACGTCAATACCGTCAGCCCCGTAGAGTTTCTGAAAATCCTGTGGGCCATCGGCGGCATGGCGCTGGCGTTGATCCTGCTGGCCAGCAACCTGCACTTTTCCGTCTGCCTGCGCCGGGCCCGAGAGCCGCTGGAGGACGTCGGCTGCCGGCTGCCGGTCTACAGGACGGAGGGCCTGCCGTCGCCGTGCCTGTTCGGTGTTTTGCGCCCTGCGGTTTACGTGACGGCCAGGGCGGCGGAATCTCCGGAGATGCTGCGCCATGTACTGGCCCACGAGCTGACCCACTACCGGCACCTGGACCACATCTGGAGCATCCTGCGGGGAATCGCGCTGGCGGTCCACTGGTGGAACCCGTTGGTGTGGCTGGCGGTGGTATACAGCCGCCGGGACGGGGAGCTGGCCTGTGACGAGGGCGCATTGAAAATGCTGGACAGGGGAGAGCGGGCGGCATATGGCGAAACATTGCTTGCGTTGGTGACAGCAGAACCCAGCAGAAGCAAACTCCATATCTGTCTCTACATTCTCCAGCACCAGATCAATATACTCTGTGATTTTATCCCAGTTCTCCAGGTTGAGACATTCTTTCAACAGAGCTTTGATAAACTCCTGCTGTATAGCTATCCGTGCAATATCACCTTCCGCATAACGCCGGAAGCGCACAAGCCCCATAGCCTGTTCCCCATCCAGCCTCTGCGTACCCTTTCTCAAATGGATGTGGAGATTCTGATATGGGTCGTCGTAATTCATATCCTGCGGCACGTCGAACATAACGCCGCCTAGCAGGTCTACCAGCTGAACGCATAGCTGCAAATTGCTGATTAACCAGGAGTTTAATCCGTACAAGGAGGAGATTTCTCTTTCCATGCTGGATGCAGTTACCGCATCCCGTCTTGAGGAGGAAAATCGCCGCTTAGTTCCGCCGGTTCTACCGTCTGATTAAACAAAGCTATTTTTTTGTTTAATGTTTTGAGGAGTAGAAAACAGCATCCGGTCTCCCGAACGGGGGGCCGGATGCTGCATCATCTGAACAAGGGTGTGGAATGCGGGGACTTACTTCGCAATGACCTTCTTCAGCTTGGCGAATCTGGGCAGGCCGGTTTCCTTCTTCAGCTTGGTCTCGCCCTGGATGAGGGGGAGGGCGTAGTCCACAAAGGCCTGGGTGACGCCGTTCTGCTCGGCGTTGATCCACTCCAGCGGGACCTTCTTCTCGGTGTTAGCCACGTCGGTAAGGTTGAACAGCTTGGTCTTGCAGACGTACTTGCCGTCCTCCACCACGCGCTCAAAGCCCACCATCTTGTCGGTCAGACCGGCCACGGCGTTCTCCACAGCGGCCTTGCCGGACATGAAGGACTCGTCGATATCGGTCTGAGAGGCCAGATGTGCGCCGCAGCGCTGGAGCAGACTCAGCTCAATGCCGCGGACCTTCGCGTTGGTCGCGCTCTTGACCTTGTCGGCCAGCAGCGCCGCCAGGCCGCCCAGCTGGGCATGGCCGAAGCCGTCGGTAGCGGAGGTCTTGGCCTCGGACACGAAGGTGCCGTCGGCGTAGTGGATGCCCTCGGAGACGGCCACCATGCAGTTGCCCTTCTCCTCATAGACCTTCTTCACCTCGGCCAGGAACTTGTCCATGTCGAAATCGGTCTCAGGCAGGTAGATCAGGTCGGGGCCAGCGCCGGCGGCGGTGGCCAGACCGGCGGCGGCAGTCAGCCAGCCGGCGTGACGGCCCATGATCTCGATGATGCAGATCATGCCGGTGTCGTAAACATGGGCATCGTGGTAGACTTCCATGCAGGAGGTGGCGATATACTTGGCGGCGGAAGCGTAGCCGGGGCAGTGGTCGGTGCCGAAGAGGTCGTTATCGATGGTCTTAGGTACGCCCATGACCCGGCACTCATAGCCGATCTTCTGCATATACTTACTGATCTTGTTGCAGGTGTCCATGGAGTCGTTGCCGCCGTTGTAGAAGAAGTACCGGACGTCGTACTTCTTGAAGATTTCCAGGATGCGCTTGTAATCCGTGTCGTCCACATCGGGGTCAGCGATCTTGTAGCGGCAGGAGCCCAGAGCGGAGGAGGGGGTATAGAGCAGGTTCTCCAGCTCCGCGGCGTCCTCAAAGGACATGTCGATCAGGCGGTCATTGAGCACGCCCTTGATGCCGTGCTCCGCGCCGTAGACCTTGGTGATGACATCGCTGTCCAGAGCGGTACGGATGACGCCATATGCACTGGCGTTGATGACGGACGTGGGGCCGCCGGACTGACCAATAATACAAGCGCCTTTCAAAACATTCATAACAGTAATCCTCCTATTTTATAAAATATCATTTTTTGCATCCTTCACCCTGTTCAGTATAGCAAGTTTTTCCTGATTTGTAAATATTTTTTTAAATGAAGGAGAAAGAAATACCAGACAAGCGGAAACAGACTTGTTTCAGCAGGCCAAGAGGAGTATAATAGGCGGGAAAAAGATACAAAGGAGGACGGTTATGGCATTACTGTACTGGTTCGAATCCATCCGCACCCCTGTGCTGGACAGGGTCATGCTGCTGCTCACCTGCCTGGGGGAGGAGACCCTCTTCATGGCGGCGGCTCTGTTTGTGTTCTGGTGCCGGGACAAGCGCAGGGGGTATTATCTGCTGAGCGTGGGGTTCGCAGGCACACTCATCAATCAGTGGCTCAAAATTGTCTGCCGGGTGCCGCGGCCCTGGGTGCGGGACCCGGACTTCACCATTGTGGAATCCGCCCAAGCCGGGGCGGGGGGCTACAGCTTTCCCAGCGGCCACACCCAGAGCGCGGCGGGCTGGATGGGCGGCCTGGCCCGTGGATCCCGGACGTGGGGAGCGCGGATATTCTGGCTCGTATTGCTGCTGCTGGTGGCGGTATCCCGCATGTACCTGGGCGTCCACACGCCGGCGGACGTAGGCGTATCGCTGGTCGTAGCGGCAGCGCTGGTGTTTCTGATGTATCCGCTGATTGACAGCACACTCTGGTTTCCCAACAGGATGTATCTGGTCATCGGTGTCCTGATGGCGCTGAGCTTTGCGTTTGTGGGCTTTGTGGAGCTGTACCCCTTTCCGGCGGACATAGATTCGGCCAATCTGGCGGCGGCGGTGGGCAATGCCTACAAGATGGCCGGGGCGGTAACAGGCATCCTTGTTGTCTACGCATTTGACAGTAAGATGCTGCAATTTTCCACCCGTGCTCCCTGGTGGGGGCAGGCCGTGAAGCTGGCGGGCGGGCTGGTATTCGTGGTTGCGGTGAAGACCCTGCTGAAGGCCCCGCTGCTTACGCTCTGCGGCGGCCACCCGGCGGCGGACGCCATTCGCTATCTTGTTATTGTGCTGGCGGCGGGGTGTGTGTGGCCGATGACCTTCCCGTTCTTTGAGCGGTATGCCCGGTAGCGTTACATATGGTTTCCTGGGAAATATTTCTCCACAAAAGGGATCCTGTCCACTCGGAACTCCCTCCCGCGCAGATACTCCAGAATACCGGCGTCGGTCTGGAAGTCAAAGCGCAGATAGCAGCTGTATAGGGCCTGCCGCGTCTCGCCGTATTTCCGGTTGATATCGCCCCGGCCATATTTGCCGTCGCCCAGCAGCGGGTGCCCGGCCCCGGCGAAGGAGGCCCGGATCTGGTGGGTGCGCCCGGTGAGCAGCTCCGCCTCCACCAGGCTCAGGCCGTCCCTGGTCTGAAGGGTGCGGTACAGGGTTTTGGCAGACTTGCCGCCGGGAACAGGACGGTGGTAGACGGCCACCTGCTTTTTCTTCTCATCCTTCAGCAGGAAGCACTCCAAACTGCCCTCCGGCGGCGAGAGCTGCCCCAGGACGGCGCAGAGGTATTTTTTGGTAATCTCCCGGTCCCGGATCTTTGCAGTGAGGATCCGCAGGGCCTGGGCGTTTTTCGCGGCAATGACAATGCCGCCGGTGTTGCGGTCGATGCGGTTGCATAGAGCAGGGGCGAAGGAGTTTTCCCACTTGGGATTCCACTCCCGCTTCTGGTACAAGTAGGCCTGGATGTGGTTGATGAGGGTGTTGACCTTCTCTGTCTCGTCGGCGTGAACAACCAGTCCGGGCCTCTTGTCCGCCAGGAGGATGTTCTCGTCCTCGTAGAGAATCGTCAGCTTGGGCTGGAACAGGGTCAGGAAGAGATTGTCCTCCCGTGGCTGCTCGAAAAATTCATCGTTGATGTACAGCTGCAGCACGTCGCCCTCCTGCAGCCGCTGGTCCCGCTGGCAGCGCGCGCCGTTGCATTTGACGCGCTTGATGCGGATGTATTTTTGCAGCAGGGCGGGGGGGAGAAGGGGCATGGTTTTGGAGAGGAAACGGTCCAGCCGCTGTCCGGCGTCGTTTTTCTGAATGGTGAATTCGCGCATGGGGCACCTCCGCTTTGATGGTGTGGCTCTATTGTATACGAAAACTGCCGTTTTGGCAATGGACTTGCGGGGACCGCTGTGATATACTATATAAATAACAGACAACAGGAGGATAGCAAAAATGCTGCTCTGCATTGTTTCCGCTCCATGCAAGGTTTGAGGACGCTGCATGGAGGATCAATGAAGTCCTCAGACTTTGCATCTTGGTTTCATAAAAAATCAAAGGAGCAAAGTCAATATGAAAACGAAACAACTGAAACCCTATCTGCTGCTGTGGGGCACGCAGTCCCTCTCCACCCTCGGCAGCGGCATGACCAGCTATGCGCTGGTGCTGTGGCTCTATCTCCGCAGCGGCTCCGCCCTTGGGACCGCTCTGCTGTCGGTCTGTTCCTATGCGCCGTACGTGGTCATGAGCATCTTTGCCGGCGCTTTGAGCGACAGATGGGACAAAAAGCGCACGATGCTGGCCTGCGACCTTGCCGCTGCGCTCAGCACAGTCGTTGTGCTGGTCCTCATCAAAACCGGTGGCCTCTCCCCTTGGCACCTGTATGTCCTGAATGCTTTGAACGGGCTGATGAATACGATCCAGCAGCCTGCCAGCGAGGTGGCGGCGACGCTGCTGATTCCGAAAGAGTATTATCAGCAGACAAGCGGCCTGCGCTCTCTCGCCCAGTCCATGAATTCCATCCTGACGCCCATTCTGGCCACCGCGCTGTTTACATTTGCGGGGATGGACCTGGTCATCGCGTTTGATCTGCTCACCTTTGCAGCCGCTTTCCTGACGCTGCTGCTGTTCATCCGGATTCCCCCCTGCGGCGGCGGAGAACAGGAGCGGGAAAAGCTGCTGGCGTCTGCCCGGAAGGGGCTCTCCTGGCTCCGAAAAAATGCGCTGATAACCCAGTTGATCCTGTTTCTGGCATGCATCAATCTGATTGCGTCCGTATATAACGCGGCGCTGCCCGCCATGCTCCTGTCCAAGGAGAACGGGGGCGAAACGGTCCTGGGACTGGTCAACACCTGTGTCGGCCTTGCGACGCTGGCCGGCAGTCTGCTGGCGGCGCTTCTTCCGGCTCCGAAAAACCGGGTGAAAGCGATCTGCCTCAGCCTCCTTTTTTCCATGAGCAGTGAAAATTTTCTGCTGGCCTTTGGAAAAACGCCGTTGGTGTGGTGTGCCGGCGCGGTTTTGGGGTGGCTGTTCATCCCGGTGATGAACGCCAATATGGATGTGATTTTCCGCAGTACCATCCCGCTCCAGATGCAGGGGCGCGTCTATGCCTGCCGCAACACACTGCAGTTTTTCACCATACCTATCGGTTTTCTGCTGGGGGGAGCGCTGGTGGACAGCGTGTTTGAGCCGCTGCTGGCGGCGCAGTCCCCGGCGGGCATGCTTTGCCTTCTGTTTGGTGCGCAGAAGGGGGCGGGTGCGGCCATGCTGTTTTTCGTCATCGGTATTGCCGGGGTTTTGGTTTGCCTGATTTTCGGCGCAAGGCTGCGGCGCTATCAGTGGAGGGATGATTCTGCCCGGTCATCAAAGTTTCCGGATTTTTCCGGGAAATAATCATGGATAACGGATGTTTTCCCACTGAACAAAAAACGATTGGCGGCTGACGCTCTCTTTATTTTTGGGCTTTGACAGAATTTTCCGGATTGTTGTATAAATTAGCCTTGACAAAAGACGGAAAAGTGGTTATAATGCAGTACGTTAAGCCAACTAGATGGCCCGAAAGAGTATCCTGGATTGAGCCGGATATATCGGAGGGAGGGAAGATAGATGTCAGAAGTTCATGTAAAAGAGAACGAGTCTCTGGACAGCGCTCTGAAGCGTTTTAAACGTAGCTGCGCCAAGGCCGGAGTCTTGGCCGAGGTTCGCCGCAGAGAGCATTATGAGAGCCCCAGCGTCAAGCGCCGCAAGAAGTCTGAGGCCGCTCGCAAGAACCGCAACAAACGGTATTATTAAGACTGAAATGAACGGTACTTGGAGTTTTTCCAGGTACCGTTTGTTTGTACACTTTTGTGGGGAGGATATACGATGGAAAGCTATCAACTGAAAAAAGCCGGCATGGAGCAGGCGGAGGAGGTCATGAGCATCTACCGCTCGCTGGTGGGCTCCCCGGGCTGTACATGGAGCGAAAAGTATCCGGTTATGGAGGATGTGGAGCGGGACATTGCCAACGATTCTCTATATGTTTTATATGACGGCCCAGCCATTATCGCCGCGGCCTTCATGGGCCCGACAGATGAGTTTGAGCATCTGACGTTCTGGGACCCGTCCATCAGGCGTCCCTGTGACCTGGCGCGGATCGGCGTGCGGAAGGAGTACCAGGGCCGGGGGATCGCCAAGGAGCTGATCCGGCGGATCGAGCCGGACCTTGTCCGGCGCGGCTTTGACGGGGTGCAGCTGCTGGTGTGCAAAACGAACCCGAAGGCGGAGGCGGTCTACCGGGCCTCGGGCTTCCAATACTGCGGCGAGACGGAGATCTATGACAACCAGTGGAATTGCTATGAGAAGAAGATCGGCCCCGCTGCCGCGCCGGAGGAGAAAACATGCTGACGCTGCTGCGGGACCATGTGGGCGACACTGCCGCGCCGCTGATTTTCCTGGTGCTGTTTCTGGTGATTGTGGGCGGGGCGCTGTGGGTCACGCCGCGCCTGGCCCGCTGGCTGGATCAAAAGGACGCGCAGAACAAGGGGTACTTTGACGGCATGCTGGAGGAGGACCCCAACAAAGCGGAAAAGAAAAACGAGGAAGAAGCAAAATAAAGGAGGCCCCATGTTTGAGGTCATAAAGCAAGAGGGCCGCGGGCGGCGCGGCCGTTTTTCCTGCGCCCACGGCGGGCAGGTCCAGACCCCGGTTTTTATGAACGTAGGCACCCAAGGGGCCATCAAGGGCGCGGTCAGCGCGTTGGATTTGAAGGAGCTGAAGTGTCAGATCGAGCTGTCCAATACGTACCACCTGCACCTGCGGCCCGGAGACGAGGTCGTCAAGGCTCTGGGCGGGCTCCACAAAATGATGGGCTGGGACGGCCCCATCCTGACGGACTCCGGCGGCTTCCAGGTATTCTCCCTGGCGGGACTGCGGAAGATCAAAGAGGAGGGCGTGACCTTTGCCTCCCATCTGGATGGCCACCGTATTTTCATGGGGCCGGAGGAGTCCATGCGGATCCAGTCCAACCTGGGCAGCGACATCGCCATGGCCTTTGACGAGTGCGTGGAAAACCCGGCGCCCTACGACTATGTGAAACAGTCCTGTGAGCGGACGCTGCGCTGGCTGGAGCGCTGCAAGGCGGAGCACGACCGGCTGAACGCCGGAGAGGACTGCGTGAACCCCGGCCAGCTGCTCTTCGGCATCAACCAGGGCGGCACCTATGAGGACCTGCGCATCTGGAATATGCGGGAGAGCGCCAAGATCGACTGCGACGGCTACGCCATCGGCGGCCTGGCGGTAGGGGAGGAGACGGCGGTCATGTACCGGATCATCGAGGCGGTGGAGCCGTACATGCCGAAGGACAAGCCCCGGTATCTGATGGGCGTGGGGACCCCCTCCAACATCATCGAGGGGGTCTGGCGGGGCATCGACTTTTTCGACTGCGTCATGCCGGCCCGGAACGCCCGCCATGGAAAACTGTTTACCTGGCAGGGCGCTCTGAACATCAAAAACGAAAAGTACAAGCTGGATACCCGGCCCATTGACCCGGCGTGTGACTGCCCGGTGTGCCGGAACTTCTCCCGCGCCTACCTGCGCCATCTCTTCAAGGCGGAGGAGATGCTGGCCATGCGCCTGGCGGTAATGCACAATCTGTGGTTTTATAACACGCTGATGGAGAGGATCCGCGATGCGCTGGATGCCGGCGAGTATGCCGCGTTCCGGGCGGAGTACAGCGAGCGGCTGGGGGAGCGCTGCCGCAGTTAAAGACGGATAACTCGTTTCAATCTGCCCGTTACCAATAGCCCCAAGAACCCCAATATCTCTTTGGCAAACGGAATGAATATATGAAAAAAATGTTTTTTATCGACACAGAAAATGTAGGGCTTCGATGGATCTCCCTTCTCAAAGAAATGAACAAGGGGGACAAAGCGCTGATATTCTATACAGACAAATCTCCCAACTTGACATTTTCTCTGCTCGATCAAATCCTGACGAGCAAGGTACAGGTTGAGTGCGTTCGGTGTACAAACGGCTCCGCGAATGCGCTTGACTTTCAGCTGGTTACCGAGCTTGGCCGCAGAATAAAAAACAACCGGCGAAATCCATGCCAATTTGTCATTATTTCTGGCGACAAGGGATTTGACGCAGTTGTCGAATACTGGACTGCCCGGTCTTACGATGTCAGCCGGGAAAACGGTGTTCGTGTCGTAGATAAGAATCTGCTTGTACGGCAGAACTATGAGCAAAGGCTCAAAAACATCCCGCTGGAAGATGACTATATCAAGGTGCTGCTCCCCATCTTTATGGGCGCAATGAAGCAGGATCAAAGGACTCGCAAGCAAACCGTATACATGGGGATCTGTAAAAAGTATGGCGTGACAGACGGCGCCGCCCTGTATCGCCTCATCCAGCCCCTTGTAAAGGAGATCGCTGCCACCGGTCCGTTTCCTGTGTATTGAGAAGAAGGAGAAAGCGGTCTTTGGACACAGGATTTGTCAGCGGTTCAGAAGCTGAACCAGTTCCTGGCCGCTGAGCCGTTCCGTCACATTATAGCGGCCCAGCATGCGCAGTGAGCTGTAGTCGCCTATGTACAGCCTGTTGCTGTGTTCATCGGTGGTAAAGGTAAAGAGCACGCCCTCTTCCTCCAGCAGGCTGTCCAGGTCCTCTGTATAAAAGCCGAAGGGATAGGCCAGCGCCGTCAGCTGGGAGGCGGCCCGTCCCACGCGGCGGCGGCGGAACAGGCGCATGTCCTCCGCGATTGCGCGGCGGTACGCCTCACCGGATTCGCCGTCCTGGGGGAGCATCCCGTTTCGCGCGCTGCCGCCGGAGCCCTCCAGCCGGTGCATATCCATACTGTGGCACTGAAGGTCCAGTACGCCCTTTTCCACCCAATCCGCAGCGCTTTCGTAGGAAAAGCGGAGGGGCGTGAGAGGCTCGCCGGAATGGAGATAGATCTCCTCGCCCTCGTTTATGCCGATGACAAAAACCGTGGCGCACATGTCCAGCTCCTCCAGAATGGGGGCGGCGGTCTCCAGGTTGCTGGTGTAGCCGTCGTCCATCGTAATGAGTACCGGCCTGCGGGGGAGCGGCACGCCGTTTTCCACAAAGTCCAGCAATTGGGACAGGTTGACGGCGGTATAGCCCGCTTCCTTCAGCGCTGTCATCTGTTCCCGGAATTTCTCGCCGGATACAACCGTATCGGCGGTTACGCTGTCATCGAAATGGTGGTACATCAGGACGGGCAGGTCTGTTCTGGCCTCCGGTCTCCCCAGCAGAAGCAGGAAAACGAATAAGACGGAGGCTGCGGCTTTCAGTTTCATAGCGGCTTGGCTCCCTTCATGGTTTTTTCTACTATAGCATGTTATTTTACGTATGTCAACTAAAAGTTTTACAGAAGTAGACTGAAAAATTGGGGGTTGCCAAATGCCGCCAAATTCGGTATAATAACAAAAGCGCTTTTTATTTTGAGGCAAACATCAACAAAGGAGGAGGATGCGCTGTGTATAGTGAAACCGCAGCTGTCGTCAAGCATTTATCTGCCGGAGGGGTAGACGCCGGCGCCGCAGCCGCCAGTTCCAGCTCGTTCCTGATTATGATCGTCATCATGGTCGTGGTCATGTATTTCATGATCTGGCGTCCGGAGAGCAAGCGGAAGAAGCAGGCGGAGGCGATGCGCAGCAGCCTGAAGAAGGGCGACCAGATCACCACGATCGGCGGTATCATTGGAAAGATCGTGCAGGTTCAGGACGAGACGATCATCATTGAGACCAGCGAGGACCGGGTGCGCATGGAGGTAACGAAGTGGGCCGTGTCCACCAACAACAGCCAGCAGCCGGAGCCCAACGCCAAAAAGGGCAAGAAGGCGGCCAAGGCGGAGGAGGAGCCGCCCCGGATTGAGGATGGCGGCGAAAACAATTAAAGGCGGTTACCGGGCAGGGATCTGGATATACCAAACAATTTAAGCGGGCAATAAAAGTTCTTTTTGATACTTTTTCTTACAAGAAAAAGTATGACACAACAGAATAACCGGACCTCCCGGCAAATATACTGGAGTATCAGTAGAATTGCCGGGAGGTTCTGTTTATGTCAAAGGTAGTCATGTCCCTGCCGAAGGGGATGGTGAAGGACAGCGTGACCGGCGGCCTGTTGGCGCTGGCGTCCTATGTGGCGCTGCAGCTGGTCTGCGCGCTGCTGGTGGATAAGGGGATGCTGGGATTGGAGCAGCTGTATCCGCTGGTGTGCGTCACGGCGGCCATTGCGTCTTTTCTCGGCTGCGGCTACAGTGTGCTGAGAGGGAAGGGGACGTCCATGCTGACGGTGCCGGCGGTGGTAGCCGTCTTTATGACGCTGACGCTGGCGGCGGCGCTGCTGACAGCGGATACCATTGCCATTGAGAACGGCGTCACAGGGCTGGGGCTGTCGATGGCAGCAGGAGGACTGCTGGCCGCCCTGGTGGGCGGCAATCTGCCGAAGGGCGGGCGCAAAAAGCGCCGTGCCCGCCGGGGTGGCCAGGGCCGCCGGTGAACCGGCCTGAACAGAAGCGACTGCATCGCGGGAGCGGGCGGGCCTGCCGGCCTGTCCGCTCCCGCTCTGTCGGCCCCTGGTTCTGTCAAGGGGTGAAAATAGACAAAAATCAAAAAATAGGCCATATTTTTGCGCAAAGTCTGCCGCCCCAAGTGATTACAAATAGTAATCACTTGGGGCGGCAGATATAGTATAAAAGGGGCTGTTCTGACACAAAATATGCCGTTTTTCCCCACGAAGGCCAGTCGGTTTTGTCTCTTGTTTATGGTGTTTACATAATATTGTTAACATAAGATTTAGTGATAATTGACGAAAAACATCTGAATTGCAGTTTTTCACTTGCACATCTGAGGAAATTGAACTATATTAATAGGAAGAGTTTTTGCACCTCATGCCGCCGTACCCGGCAAGCGCTCCCTCTTCTAAAACTTGTCCATTGCGCATATGCTGTGGCGAGGTGATAGAGTGATGCGGACGGTACTGCATACGATCAGAGTGGGCCCCGTGGAGCCCTCTTTTCTGAGGGGGCTGCTGCTGGCCCTGTTCTTTCTTTCTGGCGCTCTGCTGGGGCATCTGTACGCCGGGGCCTGGGACGAGGCTGCCCAGACGGAGCTGAGCCGGTATCTGACCGACTACTGCGCTGTGTATGACGCGGGCGGCGTGGCCGCGCCGCTGTTGAGCTGCGTTCTGATCTACTTCGGCTATGGGGTCCTGCTGTTTCTGCTGGGCTTTTCCTCCGCCGGTGCGGTGCTGATCCCGGCCCTGTCCGGTCTGTACGGCTTTCTGACCATGCATACCGTCTCCTGCTTTGCCCGCTGCTATGGTCGGGACGGGGTGCTGCTGGCCATGGGGGTGCTGCTGCTGCGGCTGCTGTTCACCCTGCCCTGTTTCCTGGCGCTGGCCGGGGAGGCATGGCCGCTGTCCATCGAGCTGCTCCTGCTGTCCTTTGGCCGGGGCAGGCGCTCCGCGCCTGTCCTCTACGGGAGCCGGTATTTTCTGCTCTTCATGCTGTGCGCCGTGGTCCTGTCCATCGGCGTGTGCTGTGAGCGGCTGTTTGCCCCCGCGCTGTTCCGGCTGGCGATGGGGGCGCTGGAATGAGGCTGTGCCGGGGAAAAACGAAAGAGAGGAGGGACTCCCTTTGGCAAACTATATCGCAGACTACACCAATTATCTGAAGCTGGAGCGGCGTTCCTCGGACAACACGGTGGCCTCTTACGTTCGGGACGTGACGCAGTTTTCCCACTACCTGATGGAGGTGGAGGAAACGGAACTGCCCCACTGTAAGACGGAGCATCTGGAGCGGTACCTCGCCTACATGGAGAGCACGGGCAAATCCTCCGCCAGCGCGGCCAGGAGCATGGCGGCGCTGAAATCCTTCTATAACTATCTGCAGAGCCGGGGCGTGGTGCGAATCAATCCGGCCAAGCATCTCTCGCCGGTCCGGGCTGAGCGGAAGCTGCCGGAGATCCTGACCGGCAAGGAGGTGGAGCTGTTTCTGGAACAGCCCCAGTGCGTGGACGCCAAGGGCTATCGGGACCGGGCCATGCTGGAGCTGCTGTACGCCACGGGCATCCGTGTCAGCGAGCTGATCAATCTGAATGTGGACAGCGTGAATCTCCATGCCGGATTTATCCGCTGCTCCAGCCGCGGAAAGGAGCGGATCATCCCCGTATACGCCACCGCGGTGAAGGCCCTGTCGGACTATATGAAGGAGATCCGGCCCCAACTGATCATCAGCCCGCGGGAACAGGCCCTGTTTGTGAACATGAGCGGCGAGCGCATGAGCCGCCAGGGATTTTGGAAAATTATCAAGTACTATCAGGAGAAGGCGCATATCAACAAGGACATCACCCCCCATACGCTGCGCCACTCCTTTGCCGCCCATCTGCTGGAGAACGGCGCGGACCTGCGCTCCATTCAGGAGATGCTGGGCCACGCGGACATCTCCTCCACGCAGATCTATTCCCACATGGTAAAAAAACAGCTTCAGGACGTATACCGCAAGGCGCACCCAAGAGCGTAATCAAAAAACGTGCCTCCGGGCACGTTTTGCGGTTTCTGAGCGGACGAAAGAAAGGTTGAGCGGACATGATCGATCTGACACAACACCATCTCTTTGACGGAGGCATGGGCAGTATGCTCCAGCAGGCCGGTCTGGCGGCCGGCGAGAGCCCCGAACGGCTGAATATCACCGCGCCGGACGTGGTGGAGGGCATCCACCGCGCCTACGCCCAGGCGGGGGCGGACATCATCACCGCCAACACCTTCGGGGCCAGCCGCCGGAAGCTGGGGGAGGACCCTGGGCCCTGCATTGCCGCGGGCATCGCCCTGGCGAAGCGGGCGGGGGCGGCAGCCGGGGCATACGCCGCTCTGGACGTGGGCCCGCTGGGGGGCATGCTGGAGCCCTTCGGAGACATGGCCTTTGCAGAGGCCTACGGCATGTTCGCGGAGATCATGGAGGCCGGCGCGGCGGCAGGAGCGGACCTGGTGCTCATCGAGACCATGAGCGACCTGCTGGAGGCCAAGGCGGCGCTGCTGGCGGCGAAGGAGCACACCCATCTGCCGGTTTTCGTGACCATGACCTTCGGGGAGGACGGGCGCACCTTCCTGGGGACCGACCCGGCTGCGGCGGCGGTGACGCTGACGAGCCTGGGGGCAGATGTGATCGGGCTGAACTGCTCCCTGGGACCCCGCCAGCTGCGGGGGGCGCTGGGGGAAATTCTGCGGTGTACCCATCTGCCGGTGATGATCCAGCCCAACGCCGGGCTGCCCCGCCTGGTGGACGGCCAGACAGTGTACGACGTGGGGCCGGAGGAATTCGCCCTGTGCGCCCAGGCGTTTCTGGAGGACGGCGCGGCCATACTGGGCGGCTGCTGCGGCACGACGCCGGAGCATATCCGCGCCCTGCGCCCGCTGCTGGCGGGGCGGCGGCCTGTGCAGCGTCACCCGGACGGCGTCAGCCGCCTGTGCGGCTGGCAGGGGACGGCAGAGCTGACGGCGGCGTCCATCGCCACAGTGGGGGAGCGGCTGAACCCCACGGGCCGGAAGAACATGAAGGACGCCCTGTACGCAAAAGATTACGACTACGCCTCCGGCGTTGCCCTGGAGCAGCAGGAGGAGGGGGCGGACTTCCTGGTGGTCAACGCGGGCCTGCCGGACATCGACGAGGCGGAGGCGCTGCCGAACCTGGTCCTGGCCATCCAGAAGGTGTCGCCGCTGCCGCTGGTCATCGACTGCTCCGACCCGGCTGCACTGGAAAAGGCGCTGCGGGTCTGCCGGGGGCGTCCGATTTTGAACTCCGTCCACGGGAACCGGGAGAGTATGGACGGCATGCTGCCCCTGGCTGCAAAGTACGGCACGGGCCTGGTGGTGCTGGCTCTGGACGGAGACGGTATCTCCGGCGACCCGGCGGTCCGGCGGGACACCGCGCTGCGGGTGGCCGGCGCGGCGGAGCAGGCCGGCGTACGGCGGGAGGATATCTACATGGACTGCCTGGCAATGGCGGCGTCTGTCAGCCAGGATATCGTCATGGCAGGGCCGGAGGCCATCCGCCTTGTGAGAGAGGCGGGGTATAAGACGATCCTCGGCGTCTCCAATGTCAGCCACGGCCTGCCGGGCCGGGACGCGGTGAACTGCGCCTATCTGGCCATGTGCCTGGCCGCCGGGCTGAATGTGTCCATTATCAACACCGCCTCCCGGAATATGATGGACACGCTGGACGCGGCGAAGGTGCTGCTGGGAGCGGACCCTGGGTCCCAGGAATACATCCGCCGCCACAGCGGCGCAGAGGAGCGTCCGGCGGAGACAGCCGGAGCGGATTTGCGGAGCCTGATCATCAGCGGGCGGAAGGGGGAGGTCCCCGCCGCCGCCGAGGCCCGTCTGCAGGAAAAGCCGCCGCTGGACATCATCAACGGCGACATTATTCCCGCACTGGACATTGTGGGGGAGCGGTACGAGCAGGGGACGCTGTTCTTGCCCCAATTGATGGCCTCCGCCGAGGCGGTGAAGGCCGCCTTCGCGGTGGTGAGCCGCAGTCTGCCCCAGGGTGCGGGGAACAAGGGGAAGATCCTGCTGGCCACGGTGAAGGGGGATGTCCACGACATCGGCAAGAACATCGTGAAGATGCTGCTGTCCTCCTATGGCTATGAGGTCATTGACCTGGGCCGGGACGTGGGGCCGGAGGCGGTGGTGGAGGCGGCTCTGGAAACCGGCGCGCCGCTGGTGGGGCTCAGCTCGCTGATGACGACGACAGCCCAGAATATAGCGGTCACCATCAAAGCGCTGCGTGCATCCGGCGCGGCCTGCAAGGTCATGGTGGGCGGGGCCGTTGTGACCCAGGAGTTTGCCGACCAGATCGGCGCGGATTTTTACACGAAGGATGCGGCCCAATCGGCCAAGGCTGCAGCGCAGGTGCTGGGCGGATGATGGGGGGGAGAGGCCATGAACGGGGATATTCTTTTCTTCTTTGACGGAAAGCCCAACGCGCTGGCGGTCTATGCCGCACTGGAGGACCGGGTCTGCGGGGAGCTGCCGGATGTCAACATCAAGGTGCAGAAGTCCATGATTACCTTTGCCAACAAACACGGCTTTGCCTTTGCGTCCCACCCGAGACGGAAAGCGGAGGGGTATGGCAAGGATTACCTGATTGTATCCTTTGGCCTGGAGCACAGCATGGAGTCTCCCCGCCTGATTGCGTCCTCGGAGCCCTACCCCAACCGCTGGACCCACCACGCGGCGGTGTTTGCGCCGGAGGACATTGATGATGAGCTGATGGGCTGGATTCGCGAGGCGTACGAGTTTTCAGCGGCCAAACGCTGAGATGTTTGGCCCGGAGCAAACATACAAAAGATTTAGAGGGGGGATTTGGATGGGGAAGCGTCTGGCCGGGATGCTGGCTTTCGACATATTCGGCTCATTGTTCATGGGCATCAGTATCGTCTGCTTTGCCGTGCAGGCAAATTTTGCGCCCGGAGGGGTCAATGGACTTGCGGTGCTGTCCAATTATCTGTTCAGCGTGCCGATTGGATTGGCAACCGTCCTGATCAATATACCGATTATTCTGCTGACATTTCGAAAGCTGGGAAAGGAATTTTTCTTCATCTCGGTAAAAACCATGCTCATCAGCTCGCTGTTTATTGACTATGTGCTGTGCTATTTTCCCGTTTATACCGGAAACCGTCTGGCGGCGTCCATTCTGTCGGGTATTACGTCGGGAATCGGATACTCGCTGATCTTCAATGAGGGATCGTCAACCGGCGGAACGGACTTCATCATTGTTGCGATCCGGCAGAAAAAGCCAAAGCTGTCCTTTGGCCTGCTGGCGTTTTTTATCGACGGGATCGTCATTGTCCTGTCCGTATTTGTGTTCCGGGAGGTGTGGAGCTTCGTCTATGGAGCTGTCTATACCGTCATCACCAGCCTTGCCATAGACGGGACCACCTATGTGCTGAAGAATACGCTGCTGAAGAAGAAAACAGACCAGCTATGAGCAGAAAATTCCAGCTGGCGGCAAACCAATGCAGGCAGCCGCCAGCTGGAATCGATTATTCCGCGTCAATCTTGCCATAGGGCCCGTCTCGTGCTATAATAGACACGCAATCCATGAAGGAAGGAGATTTCCTATGAAAACATATTTTGATTCGGTGATTGGGCGCTGACCGGGAGGTCTGCGGTAAGATCGATCCGAGCAGAACCTCCCAAAAAGTATCATCCCTACTGCAACAGGACTTTTTAGGAGGAACCCATGAACAGAGAGAATAAACGCAGAAAGTACGAAAAAGGCTACTACAAAACACACCCCTGCAGCGACAGCTTTACCTGCAGGGTCTGCGGACGGCTGGTGGTGTCGGCTGGGGCCGGGAGCGGCCACCGCAACCACTGCCCCAACTGCCTGCACAGCCTGCACCTGGATATCGAACCGGGGGACCGCGCCGCTGACTGCGGCGGCCTGATGGACCCCATTGCCGTCTGGGTGCGCAGGGACGGCGAGTGGGCCGTCATCCACCGCTGCCGCCGGTGCGGACAGCTGTCCTCAAACCGGGTCGCAGCGGACGACAACCCCATAAAGCTGATGTCTATTGCCATGAAGCCTGTGGCAATGCCGCCATTTCCCGTGGAAAAAATGCAGGAGATGACGGAGCTGATGGCCGGAGACGGGCAATTGGGCAGATAATTGGCAATTTTTGCATGTATGCAGTATCGGGAGAAGGGCCGCGCCTCTCCCGATACTGCTATTAATTCTGAAATTTGTCTTGCAATTTGGGTGAAAATATGGTATTCTTTTTAACAAATTTTGTGGAGGGGGTGTGTTGCTGTGATCTATACGATTACGACGAATCCGTCCATCGACTACACGATGGAAACGGACTTGATTCCAGGCAAGGTAAACCGGCCAAGAAGCGAGGTCATCTATCCGGGCGGGAAGGGAATCAATGTGTCAATCGCGCTGCGGCAGCTGGGGGAGGAGACCAAAGCGCTTGGCTTCGCGGCGGGGCGGATCGGTCAGACCATCCGGGATATGCTGGATGACCTGCAATGTCCCCACAATCTGCTGGAGCTGGGCGGCGGAAGGCAGAGCCGCATCAACGTCAAGTTCAAGGGCCATCCGGAGACGGCGGTCAACGGCTTCGGTCCCCTCCTGGAGGAAGAGGACATGGGACGCCTGCTGGAGCTGCTGCGGGGCGTGAAGGTGGAGGATACGGTGGTGCTGTCCGGATGGACGAAGAGCATCCCGTTTTATGTGTCCATCCTCCGGCAGGTGTCGGCGGCGGGCTGCACGACTGTGCTGGACTGTACCGGCGAGGCGCTGTGGGAGTGCCTGCCCTGCCGGCCGTTCCTCATCAAGCCCAATCTGGCAGAGCTGGGCGCGCTGTTCGGCGTGGAGGACCTGGAGCTGATGGAGGGCGTGGAGCTGGCCCGGCAGCTGCAGCGGGAGGGCGCGCGGAATGTGCTGGTTACCATGGGCGGCAGCGGCGCGTTTTTGCTGACAGAGGACCAGCGGCTGTACTCCGCCACCGCCTGCATCGGGCAGGTCCGCAACACCGTCGGGGCAGGGGACTCCCTGATCGCCGGGTTCCTCACCGGGTTGAAGCGGACCAATGACTTCTGCGAGGCCCTGCGGCTGGGTGTGGCAGCCGGGTCGGCCACCGCCTTCAGCGACTGGCTGGGGACGAAGGAGCAGACCATGGAGCTGCTGGACCAGGTGCAGGTGGAGCAGGTGCCGCTGGAAGAATAAAATGATCAGTGAAATGGCCGGGAGTACAGGCTCCCAGCCATTTTGTTTTGCCCGCATCACTTCTGCCGCTCCAGCTCCTGAATGATCTTTGTGCAGCGCCAGATGACCCGGACAAGCGCGATCACGATCATCACGAATATGGCTGCCACACAGCGGTTGAAGACGCTGTCATACATAATCGCGCCGGGCCAGATGCCCATGGAGCAGAGGCACTCCAGCGCCAGTACCCAGAGGAACATCTGCCGCATCCGGCGGTACATCTGAAGTTGGGAGTCGACGTCCGTATAGACCTCAAAGGGTCCGTCTTCGGCCCGCTTGCGCAGGAACACCCACCGGAACCACCGCTGCACCACCTCCACGCCGGCTTCCTCCATAAACTCCGTGTAGCTGGCGAAGTTCTCCGCGCGCAGACCCGTGCCCGGCAGCAGGTCAGTCTGATAGATGTACTCGCCGGGCTGGCAGGGGGTGAAGGTGAAGAACCCGGCAATGAAGCCGGTCATGGCCCAGCCCTCCTGGCAGAGGCTGTTGACCCAGTCCTGTTCCGCGTCTTTGTCAAAGGTGAGCTTGAATTTAATCATGCCAAATCCTCCATTTTCTCGCCGTTGGCCACCAGCTCCCGCAGCCGGTCCATTTCAGCGGCAAATACTGCCCGGCCCGCGGGCGTAATGACGTACTCCTTCTTTTTGCGGGAACCGGCCTGGGCGCTGTAGAGCACGATCCAGCCCTTGTCCAGCAGGGAGTTGATAGCGCCGTAGAGGGTGCCCGGCCCCAGGTGGACCCGGCCCCCGGTCAGCTCGTCCACCTCCTGGATGATGCCGTAGCCGTGGACGGGCTTCCGGGCCGCCAGCAGGATATAGAACAGCGCCTCGGTCAGCGGCTGGGATTTATTCTCCATGCGGGGCCTGCTTTCCCAGAAGGCCGTATTTCCACTTGCACAGCCTGTTCATGGCTTTGTCCGGGATAAGGGCCAGGATCACGAACCCGATGGCAAGCCCCAGCGCGAAGCCCCGCAGAAAGTCCGGCAGGGGATAGAACAGGTTGATGAGATAAATCACGCCGCATAGGCCGCCGCAGACTGCAAATTTCCGCTGCACTTTGTTCATAAGAAGCATCTCCAATCTATTGTCGAATGATATATCGTTGAACGATGCAATTAATATATCATAGGACGATATATTTGTCAAGGGGGGAGCTTGCTTTTTTTGTTCGGGTGTGGTATACTATTCGCAAAGAAGAGGGGGGAGTTTGCGATGGTGAAGGCATATATCATTGAAGACGGGCAGAAACCAACTAAGGAACAATTGGATGAGGTTAGAGAGGCTGCTAAAAGAGAAATCCAATTCGATGAAGATGCCCCGGAGCTATCCCCGGCTATGTATAAAGTATTCAGATGTTCCGCCGCGCAGCGCAGCAGAAGAAGGAAGAACGCTTAACGGATTGAAAGCTCAATAACAGGTAATGAAAAGGATGCAGAGCTGTAAAGGAAAAACCTCTGCATCTTTAAGTTTGGCCTGAAACCCTCTTGACTTACCTAGATAATCTATGTATAATACACCTAGACTATCTAGGTAAGGAGGCGGAAGGCATGGCAGGCAGGGAAAAGACGCCCCTCTCCGGCAGTACCTCCATGCTGGTGCTGGCGCTGCTGAATGAGCGGGAGATGTACGGCTATGAGATCATTGAGGAGCTGGAAAGACGCTCCAACCACGTATTCAAGCTGAAGGAGGGGACCCTCTATCCCATCCTCCACGCGCTGGAAAAGGAACGCTGTCTCGCGGCCCGGGACGCAAAGACCCCCGGCGGGCGGCTCCGGCGGTACTACCGGATCACGGAGAAGGGGCTGCGGGTCCTGGAGGAGAAGAAAGAGGAGTGGAGGGGCTTCTCCGACGCGGTGACGGCAATTCTGGCCGGCGCGTAAGGGGGGCAGCACGATGAATGCGGAGCACTGGCTGTACTTAGCCACGACGGAGATTCGTTTTCCGCCTGACCAGAAAGCGGTGCGGCGGGAGCTGGAGAGCCATCTGGAGGATAAGAAAGCCGCCTATCTGGCCCAGGGCCGCACCCTCTTTGAGGCGGAAAAGGCCGCCACAGAGGACATGGGCGACCCGGAGGAGCTTGCCAAAGAACTGGGGCGCATCCACCGGCCCTGGTGGGGGTATATCTGGCGGGCCAGCAAGGTCCTCCTGATTTTGGCAATCATTATGACGGCTGTGGAATTATGGACAAACAAAGACGATTTATCCCGTTTATCCCGGCCGGAATTGCCGGCGGGGGAAACCTATAGGACAGAAAATGGGCAGGAACGGACGGTACTGGAAAGATGGAGACCCACGGGCGCAAAAAGGCTGGGCGGCTATCGTTTTACGTCGCCTATGGCCTGGCTGGAGCAGACGGAGACTTGGTATTATCTGGTGGTATGCCTGCGAGCGGACACATGGAGATTCTGGGAGCCTTGTTCCGACAGTCCGTGGATGATTTTAAATAATGTGGTTTCGGACAGCCAGGGAGCGGAATATGCCTGGCCTGAGGTTCGGCAAGACTGCGGATATCTTTCCTGCGAGACCTGGCGAGAGCCCTTTACTACGTGGTATCTGGCATCTCTTAATCTTCCAGGTCCGGAGGCCGTGCCGGAATGGGTGGATATCCCTATTGGCTACGGCGGCGCGTCGGTGCGGGTGAATCTGGAGCGGGAGGTGTTGGCGTGATGGAGCGGAGGCATCGTTTGCGGGCGGTCAGGAACCTGATCGCGGCGGCTCTGTTGCTGGCGGTCTTCTGGTGGCTGTACGGCTGTCCGCTGCCCACCAGGGAGATGGAGTTCCGCCGGGACGAGCGGCAGCATCTGACGGGACGGTCCGACATCATATTTACCTGCGAGAGCGAGGGGGAGGCAATCAGCGGGGACCCGATGATGTTGGTGGGCGTGGCGGAGCGGACAGTTAACACCCGTTCCCACACGCATCCCTTCAATATCTGGCCCAAAAATCCGGCGGGGGCCACGCTGGTGGTCCTGCCCTCGGAGCTGGAGTGTAAAAACAGAATGGTGGTAGGATTGGCTGCAGTGGAGCCTCCGGCTTCGGCGGAACGGGCCCTGCTGACAATCTATTGGCCGTTTGATATCTGGTTTGACGGTGAACGGGTAGTAGTCACCGCCGAGGGAGAGCGCAAGGGGGAGGTGTTCCTGTTCCGGATGGAGGAAACAGAGGATGTGCCGTATAATAAAATATTGAGGCTATCCCGTACTACCCGCGTCAGCGACCTGCCTCCCTATACGCTGGAATTTTTCAGCGGGGACGGGGCGCTCCTGGAGGCCGTGACCAATATGGCGTGATGTCAGCATTTTTTATATAGTATTTTTCTTTACATTTGCTGCTTCCGTGGTATAATACAAATATAAGGGAGGTGTTGCACATGGCACAAATAAATCTGCGTATTGACGACGATGTGAAAAGGAACGCTGAGCAAGTATGCGCTGATATTGGGTTGTCGCTGTCAACCGCAATCAATATCTATTTGAAAAAGTTGGGGCGGGAAAAACGTATCCCCTTTGAAGTGACAGCTGATCCGTTTTACTCTGATGAAAATATGGCCCGGCTTAGAGAGGCGATTCGTTCTGTAGAAACCGGAAAATCTACGCTGAAGGAGCATGATCTGATTGAGGTAGACGGATGAGAAAAATTTGGCAAGACGAAGCCTGGGAAGACTATCTTTATTGGCAGCGGACCGACCGGAATATCCTGAAGCGAATTAACAGGCTGATTGCCGACATAGAACGGAACGGATACCGTTGCATTGGAAAACCAGAGCCACTAAAGTACGACCTGAGCGGTTTCTGGAGTGTTCGTATCGACGAAGACAACCGAATTGTTTTCCGAATCAGAGACGGTGCTCTGGAAATCTGGCAATGTGGCTCACACTATAGAGATAAATAAGCATGATAAAATCCCTCGGAGCTGATCTCCGGGGGATTTTATTGCTGTACAGAGGCTTGCCGTCAATGGCAAATCTCTGCATCTCTATGATGTTATCCAACGGAGTTCAATTCCGTGACGCCCAGCAGCCGGTAAAGCTCCTCGTCGCTGAACGCCAACAGCTCCGGCCAGTCCTGATATACTGCCGCCGCACTGCGGAACCAGGACAGCATGTGGTCCCGTTCCGCGCCGGTCAGGTACTCGCTTTTCAGCACGGACCCGAACCGGCTTGGATCCTGCTGATACATCGCCCACACAAGCTCCCGGTAGGAGGCCGCATAGGTGCCGTTTATGACGCTGTCTGTGTGGTTCGACATGACGTCATGGTACTGCCCCCAGTCCATTTCACCGGAACGGGCGAACTCCGTAAGCACCGTCAAGAGGGGTAAAGGTCCTTCGCTGTACAGGCGTTGATAACTCTCCCAGGACAGATAGGGGAGATAGGCGATGGCCAGCGGCAGGTTGGTCTGATAGGTCTCATGGACCAGTCGGGAGAAGACGTCCGCAGACGCATACAGCCGGAAGCTGTCCGCCGCCGTATCCCGCAGGGCCTGGATGGAGCCGCTGTATTCCGGCGTGCGGTTCCAATCCAGCTGGTAGACATAGGGACTGCCGCCTGTGCTGAATTCCTCCAGGGAGATGACTGCCTGCTCATAGACCGCGGCCCAAACCGCCGCCTGGGGATAGATGTTCAGCAGCAGGCTCTCCTCCGGCGTCTCCTGATAGGCAGCGGCGTCATAGAAGCGCACGCCGTCCTCGTCCTCCTCGTACAGCAGGCGGCCCGCCCAGTCCTCTGGAACGGACAGGGAGAAAAGACCGCTGAAATGGGTGTAGCCGGCGGCGTCCAGCCGCGTCAGGGAGCGGGGAACCTCCGGCAGGGAGACAGGGGATTCCGGCGGCGGCTCTCCGGCAGCGGCCTTAGCTGAAGCGCCGAAGGTGACCGCCACCGCGCCGCACATCACCAGCGCCACCAGGGCGGAGGTGATCTTCAGCATCCGGGGCCGCTGGATAATCAGCGTGACCCGCTCCTTCATGCTCCGCTTCCCGGCGGTCATGGAGGTGGAGGAGCGCAGCAGGGAGGGCCGTCCCGGCGTGATCATGCGGACCAGGGCGGTGCCGTAGTCCAGACGCTGCTGCTCGCCCAGCAGCCAGATCACGCCGTCGTCACAGGCCAGCTCACAGTCCTGGCGGCTCAGGGACGCCGCCAGCCACACCAGCGGGTTGTACCAGTGGATCGCCGCGCATATCCCCCGCAGGAGGGACCACAGGTGGTCGCCGTGGCGGAAATGGGTGCGCTCATGGGTCAGGACGTAGGTCAGGTAGGCCGGGTCCAGGGACTGGCGGTTGATGTAAATGGCCGGATGGACCAGTCCGAACAGGCACGGGGAGGGAATGTCCTCCACCAGATACACCGGCAGGTTTCCGGTAGCAATCTCCGGCGGAAGCTCCAGCCGGCGGCGCTTGGCGCGCAGCTGCGCATAGAAGACAAGGTTGGAAACAGCTGTGATACAGCCGGTGACAAGGATTCCTGCTTTCCAGATTAAGTCCGGCCAGCTGACTGCCAACCGGCTCGCTCCGGCGGGCGGCGGGACAGCGGTCTCTGGCGCCGCCGGTCCATCCGCGGGAGCGGCGGGCGGCGGGACAGCGGCGGGGACATCTGCAGGCACAGGGGCGGGCAGACGCCTTTCAATGACGGCAGTCAGCTCGTCAGCCGCGCCTGTCACGCTCACCGGCACGGTGAAGAGTGTGCCGGGCAGCAGCAGCCGCAGGGCCACCAGCAGCCACAGCGCGTATTGCAGGCGGGGGGAGATTTTTCCCCGGAGCAGACGCCGCAGAAGGGCAATGACGGTGATCAGCACAGAGGAAGTCAGGATGATTTCCCTCATGTCTGCCCCTCCTTCGCCTTTTCCAATATGGCGCTCAGCTCGTCGATGTCCTCGCGGGTCAGGCCCCGACCGTCGGCCAGGGTGTTGACCAGCATCCCCAGGTTGCCGCGGTAAACCCGGCGCAGCAGGGATTCCGTCTCCCGCAGCGCCGCCTGCTCCCGCAGAATGGTGGGGGAGTAGAGCCGCGCCTTGCGGCCCTCGGTGTAGGATACCGCGCCCTTGGCCTCCAGGCGGCCTACCATTGTCACGATGGTGGACTTGCTCCAGCCGGTGGTGGGAGAGAGGGCATGGACCATTTCCATCAGCGTACGGGGGCTCTGCTCCCACAGGCACTCCATGATCTGCCACTCACCGGCGGAAAGAGAAATATGTGTTTTGGACATTGCGGGCTCCTTTCTGACTGCGCGGCTCCTGCCGCGTGACGGTGGATTTTTACACCTGTATCATAGCACATGGATTTACAGCCGTCAACCTGAAGTTTTGATTTTTGCTATGAGCATCGCAATTGCTGATATGAGATTTCTTCATGGAAGTGGCGCGTTTTAAAGAGGATGCGTTCAGGCTGTTTTCGGGGTTTGACAAAAATTGTGGGTGATTTTGTGTGAAATGGCAATAAAGGTTCCGTGGAAGCGATGAACAATTTGTGTATAGAATGCCAGTTGACTTTTATGTGATTAGGTTTTATCATATACCTGCCGTAAAGGGGAGGGCAGCTTTCCCGACGGCTGAAAATGAATCAAAGGAGTATCATGTTATGAAGAAGTTTCTTGCAATGCTTCTGGCGCTGGTGATGGTCCTGGGCCTTGTGGCCTGCGGCGGCAACAGCGGCAACGGCAACCAGTCTTCCGGCAATGACGCCCAAAACAGCGGCGATGCCGGCAGCAACAGCGGCGGAGATGCCCAGCAGCCCGCCGGCGGAGACGGCGAGATCACCATCGCCCTCATTACCAACACCACCGGCGACTATGCCCAGTACGGCATTCCCGTCCACAACGCCGCTATGCTGTACATCAACCAGCTCAATGAAAACGGCGGCATCAACGGCAAGCAGATCAAGGTCCTGGAGTACGACGACAAGGCTGACGGCGTTGAGACCGTCAACGCCCTGAACCTGGCGGTTGAGAACGGCGCTACCGCCGTCATCGGCTCCGTGCTGACCGGCGCTACCATCGCCCTGGCTGACGCTACCTATGATATCAACATGCCCCAGATCACCGCTTCCGCTACCGCCGCCGGCGTCACCATGATCGATGCCGACGACCCTGCCAGCGAGATTCGTGAGAACGTGTTCCGCTCCTGCTTCATCGACCCCTTCCAGGGCGAGAAGATGGCGGACTATGCGTACAACAAGCTCAGCGCCAAGACCGCCGCTATCCTCTATGAGACCGGCAACGACTATTCCGAGGGCCTGATGAACGCTTTCGTCGCCAAGGCCGAGGAGCTGGGGCTGGAGATCGTCGCCACCGAGGCCTTTGCCACCGGCGACAAGGACTACAAGGCCCAGATCACCAACATCGCCGCCAAGACCCCCGACGTGGTCTACGCGCCCATCTACTATGGTGAGGCCGGCCTCGCCATCCAGGCCGCCCGTCAGGCTGGTCTGACCGCCACCTTTGTGGGCGGCGACGGCTACGGCAGCGTGAAGGATTACGCCAGCGCCGAGGAGCTGGAGGGCACCGTGTACTGCTCCGGCTACGCCCCCGGCACCGAGTCCGTGGCCCAGTTCGAGTCCGACTATGAGGCCGCTTATGGCGAGCCTGTGCCCAACATGTTTGCGCCTCTGGCCTATGACGCCGCCATGCTGATGTGCCGCGCCCTGGAGGCCGCTGAGAGCGCCGGCCTGGAGGCTGGTACGGACGAGTACAAGCAGGCTGTGATCGACGCCCTGGATTCCACCGACGGCGTGGAGGGCATCACCGGTACCTACAGCTTTGACGAGTACAACAACCCCATCAAGTCCGCCGCTATTATCGAGCTGACTGGTGGTGAAGAGGTATTCAAGGAGATGTATTGATCTCTGATTTCAGTTTCATGCAGACGCGGGGGGAAGACGTCCTTCTCCCCGCGTTTTCCCAAAGAGAGACAACGATTGCGCAGCGGACGTCCGATGGGTAGTTCCAGCGTTCCTGGGGCCAGCCATTGGCCGTCCGGTAACGGATGCGCAGGGTACGGTTATATCAAAAGTAAGTCGCAAAAACAGAAGAAACGGAAAGGAAGTGACCGCGCAAATGGATTTCTCCCTGATTTTTTCCCAGATCATCAACGGACTGCAGACCGGCTCTGTTTACGCGCTGGTGGCGCTGGGCTACAGCATGGTGTACGGTATCATCCTGCTGCTGAACTTTGCCCACGGTGACATTATCATGGTGGGTGCGTATACCGCGTTTTACGCCATCACATCGTTTCATCTCCATCCGCTGCTGTCCGTGGTGCTGGCAGTGGCCGTCAGTACCGTGTTGGGCGTTGTGATTGAAAAGGTGGCGTATACGCCCCTTCGCTCCGCGCCCCGCCTGTCGCTGCTGATTACCGCCATCGGTATTTCCTTCCTGCTGGAAAACGGCGCGCAGCTGCTCTTCGGCGCGGATACCAAGAGCATGGATACCATCGTTACCGGGAATATGATGCTCTTTGGCACCAGCGTCAGCTATGCCGCGCTGCTGACCATCGTTGTCTCCATCGCGGCGATGGTTGTGCTGACCTTCCTGGTGCAGAAGACCAAGCTGGGCAAGGCCATGCGGGCGGTGTCCGAGGACATGGGGGCCGCGCAGCTGATGGGCATCAGTCTGAACAAAACCATCTCCTTTACCTTTGCCGTGGGCTCCGCCCTGGCGGGTATTGGCTCTATCCTGTATCTGTGCGCCTATCCCCAGGCGTCTCCCACCATGGGCTCCATGCTGGGGCTGAAGGCCTTTGTGGCGGCGGTGCTGGGGGGCATCGGCTCCATCCCCGGCGCTATGATCGGCGGCTTTGTCATCGGCCTGCTGGAGGCGATGGTGTCGGCGGCGGGCCTGTCCGTCTGGAAGGACGGCGCAGTATTCGCGATTTTGATCGTGGTCCTGCTGGTGAAGCCCACCGGCATCCTGGGCCGCCAGATCACCGAGAAAGTATAAGGAGGGCGGCAGAATGAACGCAAAACAGAACAAACTGATCCGCATCCCTATGCCATTGCGCTATCTCATCAATCTGGCGCTGATTCTGGCCCTCTGGGGGGTGTTTACCGGCCTGATGGGCGCGGGCGTCATCACCAACTACTGGTCCGGTATTCTCATCATGGTGGGGGTGAACATTATCCTGGCCGTGTCCCTGAACATCGCCACCGGCTATCTGGGCCAGCTGCCCCTGGGCCACGCGGGATTCATGGCGGTAGGCGCGTACACCGGCGGCATCTTCATCAAGTCCACCCCGGCGGCGGACCTGCTGAAGGCGGGGAATGCGGCGGCATGTCTGCCGTATATCATTGCCGCGCTACTGCTGAGCGCCGTTGTGGCCGGCATCTTCGGCCTGATCATCGGCATCCCGGCCCTGCGCCTGCGGGGCGACTACCTGGCGATTATTACGCTGGGCTTCGGCGAGATCATCCGGGTGGTGCTGACCAATATCGACTCGCTGCTGGGCTTCAAGTTCACCTTTGGCGCCGCCGGCCTGAAGCGCATCCCCAAGTTTTCCGGCTTCCATCTGGTGTTTGTGTGCGTGGTGCTCTCCTGTATGCTGATTCATATGATTATGAAATCCCGTCATGGGCGGGCCATCCTGTCCATCCGGGAAAACGAGATTGCAGCGGAGAGCGTGGGCATCAATACCACCTATTATAAGACCATGGCCTTTGTGGTGTCCGCCATGCTGGCGGGTGTGGCCGGGTGCCTGTATGCGGGCTATCTGGGCAGCTTGTACCCCGCTACGTTCCGGTTTATGAAGTCCATTGAGATCCTGGTCATGGTGGTGCTGGGCGGCATGGGCTCCATGCTGGGCTCCATTCTGTCGGCGACGGTGCTGACCATCCTGCCGGAGCTGCTGCGCTCCGTGGCGGATTACCGCATGGTGGCCTATTCGCTGGCGCTGGTGCTGATGATGATTTTCCGCCCCAAGGGACTGCTGGGCAGCTATGACTTCTCCATGTCCCGTCTGCTGGAGAAGGCCCTCAACACCCTGTTCCACCGGAACGCGAAGACAGAGAAAGGAGGCGGGGCGCAGTGAGCAATACCAACAAGAAGAGGCCCGCCACCAAGCTGGTGCCGGTCCCGTCTACGAATATTATCCCGGAGCGCGACATCAATAAAAGCCCCATTCTGGAGGCCCGCCACCTGGGCATCGACTTCGGCGGACTGACGGCGGTGGACGATTTCAACATGGCCATTGGCCGCACAGAGATTGCCGGGCTGATCGGCCCCAACGGGGCGGGGAAGACCACAGTGTTCAATCTGCTGACAAAGGTCTATCATCCCACCCGCGGGTCCATCCTGATGGACGGTCGGGACACGGCGGGGAAGAGCACCATCCAGGTCAGCCATATGGGCATCGCCCGCACCTTCCAGAATATCCGGCTGTTCCGTGAGCTGACGGTTCTGGACAACGTGCTCATCGGGCTGCACCACGAGATGGACTACCGGCTGCCGGGCGCGATTTTCCGTCTGCCCACCTTCTGGCGGGGGGAGCGCATTGCCAAGGAGCGGGCCCGGGAGCTGCTGAGCATCTTTGATATGCAGGACATGGCGTCCCACCAGGCCGGCTCCCTGCCCTACGGGGCCCAGCGGCGGCTGGAGATTGTCCGCGCTCTGGCCACAGGGCCCAGTCTGCTGCTGCTGGACGAGCCGGCGGCAGGCATGAACCCGTCGGAGACCGCGGAGCTGATGGAAAACATCGTGAAGATCCGCGATACGTTCAAGATTGCGATCATGCTCATTGAGCACGATATGAACCTTGTGATGGGCATCTGCGAGGGCATCTGTGTGCTGAACTTCGGCAGGATCATCGCCAAGGGCACGCCGGATGACATCCAGGCCAATCCCGCCGTTATCGAGGCGTACCTGGGCAAGAAGGAGGATTGAGGACATGGCAGTGCTGAAAGTGGAGGATATTCATGTTTACTACGGCAGCATCCATGCTGTGAAAGGCGTGTCCTTTGAGGTCAACGAGGGGGAGATCGTCACCCTGATCGGCGCCAACGGCGCGGGCAAGTCCACAGTTCTGAACACCATCTCCGGGCTGCTCCATCCCCGGACAGGGTCTGTCCAGTTTATGGAGCAGGATTTGAAGGGGGTCGCGCCCCACAAGGTTGTGGAGCGCGGGCTGGCGCAGGTCCCGGAGGGGCGGCGGATCTTTTTGCAGATGAGCGTGGAGGAGAATCTGGAGATGGGCGCGTACACCCAGCCGAAGACCAGCTTTGACGCGGATATCGCCGATGTCTATAGGCGCTTTCCCCGCCTGGAGGAGCGGCGCAGGCAGACCGCGGGGACGCTGTCCGGCGGCGAGCAGCAGATGCTGGCCATGGGCCGGGCGCTGATGAGCCATCCTAAGCTGCTGATGCTGGATGAGCCGTCCATGGGGCTGGCCCCGATTCTGGTGGAGCAGATTTTCAGCATCATCAAGGAGCTCCATGCGTCGGGGACCACGATCCTGCTGGTGGAGCAGAACGCCCAGGCGGCGCTGAGCGTGGCGGACCGGGCGTATGTTCTGGAGACGGGACGCATCTCGCTGAGCGGCACGGGCGCTGAGCTGATGGCCAGCGACCAGGTGCGCAAGGCCTATCTGGGCGGCTGAGCATATCCTGATACCATACCGAAGCGCGGCGGGGCCTTGCCGGACAACTGTCCGGGGCCCCGTTTTCCTTCGTGCTGCAATCAAAAAATTGCGGAATATCCCCCCAAATCAGCCTTTCTTGCAGTGGACTATTGACGATCAGCACCTTCATTTGTTATGATATCTGATATTTATATTGCGGACGATCATTATGCAGACAAGTATGTACAGAAATATCGGGAGGAATATGATAGAGATGCGTAATCCGCTGCCGGGCACCTGTGCCTTTACAGGCCACCGGCCCTTTAAATTCCCCTGGCGGTATGACGAGACGGACAGCCGCTGTCTTGCGCTGAAGGCCGCCCTTACCCGCCAGATCTCCGCGCTGGCGGAGGAGGGCGTGACAGACTTTTTCAGCGGCATGGCGGAGGGCACGGACTGCTACTGCGCCCAGATCGTCCTGGGGCTGCGGGACAAAAATCCGGCGCTCAGGCTCCATTGCGTTCTGCCCTGCCGGGAACAGGCGGACAGATGGTCCGCCGCGGCGCGGGCGCGCTACCGCTCCATTCTGGGGCGGGCCGACTCCGTGGTATATGTCAGTCCGGTGTATTACCAGGGCTGTATGCTGGCGCGCAACCGGCGGCTGGTGGAATCCGCCGCCATTCTGCTGGCGGTCTATAACGGTGAGCTCCGGGGCGGCACGGCGGCCACCGTGCGCTATGCCCAAAGGCTGGGCAGACGGCTGATCGTGTTGGACCCAGACGGCCTTTTCTTGTAAATCAGCACTTGCATTCTGGGGAAAAATCCGATATAATACCCCGGTATGGATATTGCCGGAGGAGCGCCGGACAACATAGAAAAAGGTGTGATTTTTTTGAAATACGATTTTGCGAGCATTGAACCCAAATGGCAGCAGCGCTGGGAGGAAGCGAAGGTCTACTCCGCCAGCAGCAATAGCGATAAGCCCAAATTTTTCGGCCTGGTGGAATTCCCGTACCCCTCCGGCCAGGGCCTGCACGTAGGCCACCCCAGGCCCTATACTGCTATGGACATCGTCACCCGGAAAAAGCGGATGGACGGCTATAACGTGCTTTTCCCCATCGGCTTTGACGCCTTCGGCCTGCCGACGGAAAATTACGCCATTGCCAACCACATCCACCCCGCTATTGTGACGAAGAATAATATCGCCCACTTCACCAGCCAGCTGAAAATGCTGGGCTTCGGCTTTGACTGGGACCGGGTGGTGGATACCACCGACCCCAACTACTACAAGTGGACCCAGTGGATTTTCCTCCAGCTCTACAAGAACGGGCTGGCCTATAAGGCTACCATGCCCGTGAACTGGTGTACGTCCTGCAAGTGCGTACTGGCCAACGAGGAGGTGGTGGAGGGCGTCTGTGAGCGCTGCGGCAGCCCTGTCATCCGAAAGGAGAAGAGCCAGTGGATGCTGCGCATCACCAAGTATGCCCAGCGGCTCATTGACGACCTGGACGAGCTGGATTTCATCGAGCGGGTCAAAATCCAGCAGAAGAACTGGATCGGCCGCTCCACCGGCGCGGAGGTCACCTTCAAGGCGGATACCGGGGATGAGATCATCGTCTTCACCACCCGGCCCGACACCCTCTTCGGCGCCACATACATGGTGCTCTCGCCGGAGCACGAGCTGGTGAAGAAGTGGATGCCGCTGCTGAAAAATCAGGACGAGGTAAAGGCGTACCAGCGGGCCGCCGCGTCCAAGAGCGACCTGGAGCGGACGGAGCTGAACAAGGAAAAGACTGGGGTGTGCCTGGACGGCGTGCAGGCAATCAACCCGGTCAATGGCAGGAAACTCCCCATCTATATTTCCGACTACGTGCTGTCCACCTACGGGACCGGCGCCATCATGGCCGTGCCGGCCCACGACGAGCGGGACTGGGAGTTCGCCAAGAAGTACGGCTGTGAGATTATCGAGGTGGTCTCCGGCGGGGAGGATGTGCAGAAGGCCGCCTTTACCGCCAAGGACGACACCGGCATTCTGGTCAACTCCGAGTTCCTCAACGGCCTCACGGTCAAGGACGCCATCCCCGTCATCACCAAGTGGCTGGAGGAGAAGGGCCTGGGCGAGGCAAAGGTCAACTATAAGCTGCGCGACTGGGTGTTCTCCCGCCAGCGGTACTGGGGCGAGCCCATCCCTATGGTGTGGTGCGAAAAGTGCGGCTGGCAGCCCCTGCCGGAGGACCAGCTGCCCCTGCTGCTGCCGGAGGTGGAGAGCTATGAGCCCACCGACGACGGCGAGAGCCCCCTGAGCAAGATGACCGATTGGGTCAACACCACCTGTCCCTGCTGCGGCGGTCCGGCCCGGCGGGAAACGGACACCATGCCCCAGTGGGCCGGCTCCAGCTGGTACTTCCTGCGGTATATGGACCCCCACAACGACAAGGCCCTGGCCTCCAAGGAGGCGCTGGCGTACTGGTCGCCCATCGACTGGTACAACGGCGGTATGGAGCACACCACCCTGCATCTGCTCTACAGCCGGTTCTGGCACAAGTTCCTCTATGATATCGGCGTTGTTCCCACCAAGGAGCCATATCAGAAGCGCACCAGCCACGGCATGATCCTGGGGCTCAATCCCCACAGCTTTGCCAACCTCTCTGATGAGGAGCAGAGGGCGCTGCTGGAGGAGTGCGGCAGCGAGCAGGCCGCTCGGAAAAAACTGGTGGAGAAATACGGCGAGATGGCCGAGCACCCCATTGTGAAGATGTCCAAGTCCCTGGGCAACGTGGTGAATCCGGATGATGTGGTGCAGGAGTTCGGCGCGGACACCATGCGGGTGTATATCATGTTCCTGGGCGACTTTGAGAAGGCCGCGCCCTGGCAGACCAACGCCGTAAAGGGCTGCAGGCGCTTTTTGGACCGCATCTGGAACCTGGCGGAGAGCTGCGGCGAGAGCCTGGAGTACACCCCCGCCAACGAGGCGAATATCCATAAAACCATCAAAAAGGTGGCCGACGACATTGAGGCCATGAAGTTCAACACCGCCATTGCCGCCATGATGGCCCTGGTCAACGACTTCTACGCAAACGGCTGTTCTAAGGGCGATATGCGTACGCTGCTGTTGCTACTGAGTCCCTTCGCGCCCCATATCAGCGAGGAGCTGTGGGAAATGCTGGGATTTGCCGCCGAGACGGGCAGGATGATCTGCCAGATGTCCTGGCCGGCCTATGATGCAAGCAAGACTGTGGCGTCCACTGTGGATATGGCCGTGCAGGTCAAGGGTAAGCTGCGGGGGACGGTCACCGTGCCGGTGGACAGCGAGGAGGCGGCAGTTGTAGAGGCTGCCAGGCAGGTGGACAAGGTAGCCCGCGCACTGGAGGGCATGGAGATTGTGAAGGTTATTCATGTAAAAAACAAGCTGGTGAACCTGATTGTGAAGCCCGCAAAATAACATTATGGCGCGGCAGGCGTTGTCCTGCCGCGCCGTTCGTCTATCAGAATTGACGCAGTACGTTCATGACTCCGTCGTTATCGTTGGAGTCCGTGATATATTTTGCCAGCGCCTTCAACTGGGGGTGACCGTTTTCCATGCAGTAGCTCTCACCGCATGTCTGGAATATCCCCACATCATTCAGGTAATCTCCAAAGGCCATGGATTCCGCCGGGTCAATGCCATATTTCTGCTGGATGGCGGCGACGGCAATCCCCTTGTTGACCGTCTGGTTGGCAATATCAATCCAGCTGTCTCCGGAGAGCACGGGGGAGAGATGGCCGGGTAGGGCGGAAAAATCTTTCATCACGGCTCCCGCCATTTTTTGATCGACGAAAACGGCGATTTTTACAATGGTATCCGCCTGTGCAGCCGCCAATATGTCCGGGGTTTGCTGCAAGTGGTCATAATACATGGCGGCTTCCCGGAAGATACGGGGTTCCGCCGGCCTCATGTAAGCGGATTTCGCCCCGCAGAGGATCGGCGTTGCCTCTTTGATGCGGTCGATCAGCTCCAGGCAGCCTGGGATATCCGACTGCCGCATTTCGTTCAGGTAGAGGATTTGTTCTCGTTCAAATACAATGCCGCCGTTTTCCGCGATATAGATCAGGCGGTCCTTGATGGGGATAAAGTCCTTGACCAAGGTGTAGTATTGGCGTCCGCTTGCAATGACGGTTTTGATGGCGGGATGGGCCTTGACCCAGTCCATAAAGTCGGGGGGCTGGCGTTTGTTTGAATCCAGCAGGGTTCCGTCCATATCCAAGGCGACGAGCTTGATGTTCATTGTGCTGTAAATCCTTTCTCTGTGAGAGTGGCTGTATTATAGCACGGTCCGGGACGAAAGGGAATACAGAAATGCTTTTTTCCCAATTCTCCGCTTGACTTGGAGTCCACTCCATATGATATAGTCTGACCATCACATCGAAAACAGGTACTGAGAAAGGAACAAATGATTATGAGACGTCGTACATTGGGCAGGACCGGCATTCAGGTCGGCGAAATCGGTATGGGCTGCGAGGGCTTTGTGGGTAAGTCCTATGAGCAGGTAAAGGAATTTGTAGACTTTATGGAGGAGAATGGCGTCAATTGTATTGATCTCTATGCGCCAAATCCGGAGATGCGGGACAGCCTGGGCCGTGCCTTGCAGGGCCGGCGGGAGAAATTTGTCCTTCAGGCCCATCTATGTACGATTTGGAAGGACGGTCAATACAAGCGGACCCGGAATTTGGCGGAGGTCAGGGAGGGCTTTGGCGATCAGCTGCGGCGTCTGGGGACCGACCGCGTGGAGATTGGCATGATCCACTATGTGGACTCCATGGCGGACTGGGAAGAGGTGCGTGAAGGCGGCGTGATGGCTTACGGGCTGGAATTGAAAAAAGCGGGAACCATCGGGTGCATCGGCCTATCCAGCCATAATCCAGAAGTCTCTCTGGAGGCCGTAAAGTCGGGGTTAATCGACGTGCTGATGTTCAGCGTCAACCCCTGTTATGACCTTCAGCCTGCCAATGAGGACGTAGAGCAGCTATGGGCGGAGAAGAATTACGAGAAGCCGCTGGTGAATATGGACCCCCAGCGGCAGGAGCTGTATGAGACCTGCCAGCGGCTGGGCGTGGGGATTACCGTTATGAAGGCATTCGGCGGCGGGGACCTGCTCAGCGAGGAGCTGTCCCCGGCAGGGAAGGCGCTGACTGCGTATCAATGTCTCCACTATGCGCTGACCCGTCCGGCGGTGGCCTGCGTCATGTCCGGCGCTCGGACGATGGAGAATCTGCGGGAGAGCGTGGCCTATGAGAACGCAGCGGAGAGCGAGCGGAATTACGCCGCCGCCCTTGCCGCGCTGCCGAAAATCAGCTGGCATGGGCACTGCATGTACTGCGGCCACTGCGCGCCCTGTCCTAAAGGAATCGACGTGGCCTCTGTCACCAAATTCCTGAATTTGGCGAAGGCCCAGGGGGAGGTCCCGGAGACTGTGCGGGAGCACTATGCCGTGTTGGAGCACAAGGCAGGGGAGTGTGTGGCCTGCGGCGCATGTGAAAAGCGGTGTCCCTTCGGCGTACCGGCGGTGGAGAATATGAGGCGGGCAGCGGAAGTGTTCGGCGCCTGATACGGATGAAAACACGCCCTTGGGGCGGCGGCCTGTGTATGGCCACCGCCCCAAGGGCGCACTGATTCAAGCGCCTGAAAAGACAAAATCATTGCCAATAAGGGCACATCCCGCAGCCCCCGTTCACTCCGCCGCGAGTCCAGCGAAGCGAGTCGCGGCGGAAAGCGAAGAAATTCCCACCAGAGTGCAGTTTTCGCCGCAAGGCGGAAACGGAACGGTGGTGGGAATTTCTGAGCTGGTGCGGGTATGGGGACTCGAACCCCTGTTAAAAATCCTTAAAACCATTGAAAACAAAGGACTATATTTCGTTTGTGTGTAAATTTGTGTGCAATTTTGATTCGAAGTAATCATTTATGCGGTGCGCGTATTCATCCTCTTTTGAGCGCATTGTATGCTGATATACATTTTTCAGCATATTATCTGTTGCGTGTCCCATCCGCTTTTGAGCATATTTATTGGGAACATTGAGAATCACACAGACCGATGCGCTTGCATGCCGTAAATCGTGAAACCGGAAATGCGGAAGCCCCAAATTCCGGCATAGCCGCGTAAAATATCCGTGCATCGCTTTTGCGTCCATATGTACGATAAATTCATCCTTCTTTTCCTGGCGGCCAATCAGATCCAGTATATACTTAGTGTCTGCTGAAAAAGTTGCATATGTTATGCATATATGCGAACGCAGGAAGCAAACTGCCTGTTATTCGGCAAATAAGTTGTAATATTTTGGCTTTTTAAAAATTGAAAAAGACCCAAAATCGGGGGTTTATCCGGGAAACTGCC
>CAJTPV010000029.1 GCA_910578505.1 uncultured Oscillospiraceae bacterium
CGCCGGTTTCTCTCCGGCGGGCCCGCCCGTCTTGTCGGGAAAACGCCCTTTATTCCATCCCGGCCTTGATATGCTCGTGGACGCAGTCGCAGGACTCGCATATATCGCACGGCATGCCCTTGCGCTTGTAGTAGTCGGCCACGGCGGCCTTTACCGCCTGCTCGGCCAGCACGGAGCAGTGGATCTTCACCGCCGGCAGGCCGTCCAGAGCCTCCACCACAGCCTTGTTGGTCAGGCTCAGCGCCTCGGTCACCGGCTTGCCCTTGATCATGTCCGTGGCAATGGAGCTGGTGGCGATGGCGGAAGCGCAGCCGAAGGTCTGGAACTTCACGTCCTCAATGATCTCGTTTTCATCGATCTTCAGATACATCCGCATGATATCGCCGCACTTGGCGTTGCCCACCTCGCCGATGCCGTTGGCGTCCTCAATCGTACCCACATTGTGGGGATGGGCGAAGTGCTCCATCACTTTCTCACTGTATTCCATAGCCATACTTGAACAACTTCCTTCCTTAGAATGATTTTTTTATAGATGCTTTCTGTCAGCGGGCGTTAAAGTTCCTTTTGAACCTTTTCCTTTCAAGAATTTCAAGAACAAGTATACGGGTCCTCCATGTTCTCCAGCATATGGAGCCACACGGGGCTCATCTGGCGCAGCGTGCGCACGATGTCCGGCATCTGCTCCAGAATATAGTCCACCTCTTCCATGGTGTTGTACTCGCACAGGCTCAAACGCAGGGAGCCGTGGGCGATCTCATGGGGCAGGCCCAGGGCCAGCAGCACATGGCTGGGGTCCAGGGAGCCGCTGGTGCAGGCGCTGCCTGAACTGGCGCAGATGCCGGCCAAATCCAGCCGCAGCAGCAGGCTCTCCCCCTCAATGCCCTCAAAGCAGAAGCTGACAATGCCTGGGGCCCTGTGATCCGGGTCGCCGTTGCAGCGGGAGCAGGGGATCTTGCTCAGGCCGGCGATCAGCTTATCCCGCATGGCGGAGACCTTCGCCATATTCTCCTCCAGGTGGGCGCAGCTCTCCTCCAGCGCGGCGGCCATGGCCAGAATGCCGGGGATGGCCTCCGTGCCGCCCCGGCGGCCCCGCTCCTGAGCGCCGCCCTCGATGAAGTTTTTCAGCTTAACGGACTTCTTGCAGTACAGCGCGCCCACGCCCTTGGGGGCGTGGAACTTGTGGCCGGACAGGGACAGCATGTCGATGTTGTCCTCCACCACGTTCACAGGCACGTGGCCCACCGCCTGCACCGCGTCCGTGTGGAAGAGGATGCCCTTCTCCCGGCACAGCGCGCCGATCTCCCGGATGGGCTGGAGGGTGCCGATCTCGTTGTTGCAGAACATGACGGTCACCAGGCAGGTGTCCGGGCGGATGGCGGCGGCCAGCTCCTCCAGCCGCACCAATCCGTTTTCATGGACCGGCAGGTAGGTGACCGCAAAGCCCTGCTTTTCCAGCTTGGCCAGGGTGTGGAGCACGGCGTGGTGCTCAATGGCGTCGGAGATGATGTGCTTTTTGCCTGCCTCCGCGCCCAGCCGCGCGCCCTCCAGAATCGCCCAGTTGTCGGCTTCCGTGCCGCAGCCGGTGAAATAGATTTCCTTCGCCTCCGCGCCCAGGCAGCGGGCCACTGTCTCCCGCGCGCCCATGAGGGCCATATTGGCCTCCCGCCCCTTCTGGTGGAGACTGCTGGGGTTGCCGTACAGCTCCCGCATGGCGGGGAGCATGGCGTCAGCGGCGGCTTTGCTCATGGCGGTGGTCGCCGCGTTGTCTGCGTATACAAACATGTGAGACCTTCTTTCTGCGCCGGGGAACCCCGGCGGTATTTTCTGAATTCCCTATAGTGAAATAGGACTTATTGTTTGTGCCGTTATCATACGGCATTCGAAGAAAAATGTCAATAGCTTTTCAGCAGGAACCGCGCTCTTTGCTCTGCCCGATGTGCCGGGCGTCAATCCGGCGCTGCTTATCCACCAGGTCCGCCAGGGTCACGTGGTCCACCACGTTGCTGATCGCCTGGTCCACCTGGGCCCACAGGCTCAGCGTTACGCACTCCTTGCACCGGGCGCACTGGTTGACCGCGTCGTCCAGGCAGGACACCGGCGCGATACTGCCCTCTACCGTCCGCAGGATCAGCCCCACCGTGTAGTCCTCCGGGTCCCTGGTCAGGTGGTACCCGCCCTTTGCGCCCCGCACGCTGCACACCAGCCCGCTGCGCACCAGCACCGGAATGATCTGCTCCAGGTACTTCTCGCTGATGTCCTGGTCCTCCGCCACAGTCTTGACGGACAGGTTGCTGCCCGGCTCCGCCAGCGCCAGGGCCAGCATCAGCCGCAGGGCGTACCGGCTCTTCGTTGAGATCTTCATTCCCTCACCCCCGGTCTTTAATCCCTATCTTACTATAGGAATTAACAGCTGTCAAGCCCTTTATGCACCAGCCGCGGCGTTTGGCGCTGCCAAATTCTCCCGGCCTCTGAGCGGGACAGTCCAAAAATACCCCTTGCCATTCAAAAAAAATCTGGTATAATACTCCCTTGTACAAACCGGCGGGAGGTCTACCCATGCTCTTAGCAATCGATATCGGCAACTCCAACATCTCCATCGGTGTCTTTGACCGGGACGCGCTCATCCTGAAAGCCAAAATCGCCGCCCAGACAGAGCGCAGCGCCGACGAATACGCCGCCCTGCTCTACGACCTGTTCCGCCTGCACGGCGTGCCCCTGCAGAGCATCGCCGCCTGCATCCTCTCCTCCGTGGTGCCCACCCTCACCGGGCTGGTGGAGACCGCCGCCCGGACGGTGGCCAGCGCGCCCGTCTGCCGCGTGGGTCCCGGCATCCGCACGGGCTTCCGCATCCGCATCGACGACCCCTCCCAGCTGGGGGGCGACCTGGTGGCCGACACCCTGGCGGCGCTCACCGACTACGGCCCCCCCGCCGTCCTCATCGACGCCGGGACCGTCACCACCATTGCGGCCATTGACAGCAGCCGCACCTACCTGGGCGGCTGCATCCTGCCCGGACTGCACCGCAGCGCCGGACTCCTTCAGCAGACCGCCGCCCTCCTGCCGCCCATCGACCTGGCGGGGCACGACGGCGACTGCCTGGGCCGCAACAGCGGGGACGCCATGCGCTACGGCCTGCTGCTGGGCAGCGCCATGATGGTGGACGGCTTTATTGAGCGCTACCGGGCCCTGCCCGGCATGGCGGGGGCGAAATGCGTGGCCACCGGCGGGTCCGCCCGGCTGGTCACGGCCCACTGCCGCCAGGCCATTTTGCAGGACCCGGACCTCACGCTGAAGGGGCTGCGGTACCTGTACGAGGGCAGCAAAAACAGTGACAGGAGGTAATAGCGGCGTCAGCCGTTGTTATAAATATTTTGTGCGCCGTACTCCGGCGGAGACGGCAGCACGGGGTGAAAGATCCCCAAAGGAGAACAACAGTATGAACAACAGCGCGAAAGTCCACCAGATCACACGTCTGGCGATACTGGTGGCAATCATCTTCCTGCTGGCCTTTACCCCTCTGGGGTATCTGACCATCGGCCCCATTGCGGCCACCACGGTGCAGATGCCCGTCATTGTGGGCGCGGTGATGATGGGGCCGGCGGGCGGCGCCATTCTCGGCTTCTTTTTCGGCCTGAGCGCCGTGGTCAAGGTGCTGACCATGCCCGGCGCGGACGCCTTCGCCACCCTGGCCATGACCCACTCCCCCCTGGCCTATCTGGCCGTCTGCATGGGCGCGCGGATCGCCATGGGCTTTTTGACCGGTCTGCTGGCCAGCGGCCTGAAGAAGATTTCCGCCCTCAACGGCAAGGCCAGTGTGGTCAGCTACGGCATCACCGGCTTCATCGGCTCCGCCCTCAATACGGTGTTCTATCTGGGCATGCTCTGGGGCCTGTGCGCGGAGGTCATCTCCAGCTTCTACGGCGTTGATTTGAGCGGCGTGGGCGCTCTGGTGATGGGCACGGCCTATGCCGCCGGCATTCCGGAGGCCATTGTGTCCTGCGTGGTGGTGGGGGCCATCTGCAAGGCGGTGGAGAAGAGCCCCGTCCTGTTCAAGCGGCTGCCCGCGTGACGTATATACAAAACAGCGCAAAGTCCCTTGCCAGGCCTGACGCCGGCAAGGGACTTTCTTTTACAGCAGGGGAGGGGGTGGATTTCCTGCAAAGCGCACGCTTCAGTTAAAAACGCATTTTTCTCCCATCTGCGGCCTGCGGACCCGGCCCTCCCCGTACTGGCGGACAATCTGGTCCACGGCGCTCCACAGCCCCTCGCCGTCCTGCTCCCGGCTGGGCAGGTGGGTCAGCAGGATCCGTTTCGGCGACAGGCTCTCCGTGATCCGCCAGGCGGCCTCTGTGGAGGCGTAGGCAAAGGGGGCGATCAGCAGGTCTGGGTGGGGCATCCGCTCCATTCCTTGCCACTGCAGGGGGGAGGCGTCGCCCATAAACCAGACCATCGAGGACCCCTTCAGCAGAAAGCTGTAGTGGGGCGTATCGGTATACTCCGCGCCCATATGGCGGCTGGGGACGGCGATGATCTGCACCGCCCCCGCCTTTGTGGGCGCGGTGATGACCGAATACTCCGGCAGGTCCGCGGCCACGTCCTTAGGGCCGATGAGCCTGGGCAGCTGGCCGGCCTTGGCGTACTGCCGGACAAATTCCGGCAGGAAGTGGTCGCGGTGGTTGTGGGTGAAGGCCAGCGCGTCCAGCGGAGCGCTGAGCAGCTGGTCCAGAATATCCGGCGGGGTGGCGAGGTAGTCGCCCACAGCCTGGCTGACGCCGTCCAGAAGAATGCGTACGCCGTCCATCTCAAGCAGACCGCCGGCATTTGCTGTTCTTGTATACTCAATCATAACTTGCTCGATCCAATCTCTCTTATTCCTGGAAGGGAGATGTCCCCCAGGGCCTCTATATCATAGCACGAATTTCCACAACATTCAACCGCCGGCAGGGCCCGGCGGCGGAAATTTTTATTGCCCGGCGATACATCCCGCAGCAGGTTCCAGGGGAGCGGCGCGCCTATCGGAAGAACCGGTAATCCTCCTGGGGCAAACCGCTCTCCGCGATGACCCGCTTCACAGGCCGCATATAGTGGTCATAGATGGCGCGGCAGATGGTGTCCGTGTCGCCGGAGCCGAGGGCGTCCACCAGCTCCCGGTGGATGTCGTACTGCCGTTTGATCAGATCCGGCCGGTAGGGCATGCAGATTTTGCTGACAATATTGCTGCCATAGTTCAGCTCCTCCCACGCCTTCTGGAGGCGGGGCAGGCGGGATTTCTCCACGATGACCCGGTGCAGCATGTGGTCGCAGGCAATCAGGCGGGGCATCTCCCCGTCCTGGAGCGTCAGCATGATGTCCAGGACGCGGTCCATCTCCGTCAGCTCCTGGGGCGTAAACTGGCCGTCACACAGCCGCACAGCCAGGATCTCATAGCTGGAGCGCAGCAGATACAGCTCGAAGACGTCCGCCGCGGTGATCTCCTTCACCGAGCACCCGGCGTTTCTGGTGTACTCCACCAGCCCCTCGTATTCCAGCTGCCGCAGCGCCTCACGGATTGGCCCCCGGCTGATGCCGAATTCCTTGGACAGATTCTGTTCCACGATGCGCGTACCGGGAGCCAGCTCCTGGTTCAGTATTTTTGTCCGGATCTCCGCCGCTACGTTCTCCCGCAGCGTCCGGTAGGCCAATTCGCTCATTGTCAGCTCCCTCCCTTGCAGCCGGGGCTCTCCATCCCGGTAGTATAGCAAACAGCAAACATCCAGACAAAGCGTTGGAACGCCCTCTCAGTCAGCCTGCGGCTGACAGCCGTGACGGAGAGGGTTTATTGCCGGCAATTTTGAAGATTGCTATCATGTCATAAAGGTAGACGCTTTTTATTATATAACCAGGAGCCCGAAAAGTAAATGCATTTCTGCCAAAAATTCACAAAATTTTGATGGGGATGTTTTCCAGCGCTTCTCCCGGGTTCTGGGGCCGGACTGGACAGGCCGGCGGTTGGGGGGTATTCATGCCGGCAATTTGTATATAATAGACAAATTCCTCATAGATTTTCGTCATTGCGCAAATTGTTAACAGTTAACAACTGTGCTATACTGGACCTGTCCTGCGTTATCCGGCGCGGAGACAAAACATATTGCTTATTGGAGGGATGTATGATGGAGGAATCGAAAAAAATCAAATGGTATGCACTGGCGACCATGGGATTTTCGACAGTATGGGGGTTTGGAAATGTTCTGAATGGGTTTATCTATTTTAACGGCGTTCAGGTCATCCTCAGCTGGGTCATCATGTTCGCGCTGTACTTTGTGCCCTATGCGCTGATGGTGGGCGAGCTGGGCTCCGCGTTCAAGAACGAGGGCGGCGGCGTCAGCTCGTGGCTCCATCAGACCACCAACGCCAAGCTGGCCTACTACGCCGGCTGGACCTATTGGGCCTGCCACATCACCTATATCGCCAGCAAGGGCAGCGGCGGACTGAAGGCCGTCAGCTGGGCCATTTTCCGCGAGGCGGAGACCTATGACGCCATCCCCACGATCTATATCCAGCTGGCCACCTTTGTCGTGCTGCTGCTGGGCTGCTTCATTGCCAGCCGGGGCATCAACCCGCTGAAAAAGCTGCTGACGCTGGCCGGGACGACCATGTTCATCATGTCGCTGATGTATATCGTCATGATGTTCGCCGCGCCGGCCATCAACCCCTCGGCGGAATTTGTGAAGATGGACCTGAGCCTGAAGGGCCTGACGCCCACCTTCAACCTCACCTACTTTACGTCCCTGTCCATCCTGGTCTTCGCCGTGGGCGGCTGCGAGAAGATCTCTCCCTACGTCAACAAGGTGGAGAACCCCAGCAAGGGCTTCCCCAAGGGCATGATCGCCCTGGCCGGGATGGTGGTGGTCTGCGCCATCCTGGGCACGGTGGCCATGGGCATGATGTTTGACCCGGCGGACATCAACGCCAGCGACGAGGCCTTCAGCGCCTATGCCGCCAACGGCTCCTACTGGGCCTTCCAGCGCCTGGGCGAGTACTACCACATCGGGGACAGCCTGCTGATCGTCTACGCCCTGTGCAACGCCATCAACCAGTTTGCCATTCTCGTGCTGAGCATCGACGCGCCCCTGCGCATGCTGCTGGACAATGCGCACACCATCCAGTTTATCCCCAAGGCCCTGCAGAAGCGGAACAAGTACGGCATCCACAGCAACGGCATCCTGATGGTCATGGTGCTGGCCGGGGCCATCATCCTGGTGCAGTCCTTCGTCCCCGGCGCCGCCGCGGTGCTGCGGCAGCTGACCAAGCTGAATTCTGTGTGTATGCCCATGCGGTATATGTGGGTGTTTGTGGCGTACCTGGCCCTGCGCAAGGCCATCAACACCATCCCGGCGGAGTACCGGTTTGTGAAAAACCAGGGCGTGGCCCGCTTCTTCGGCGCGTGGTGCTTTATCGTAACGGCGGCCTGCTGCATCATGGGCATGTACGATAAGGACCCGTTCACCTTCGCTCTGAACATCATTACGCCCGTTGTCCTGACGCTGCTGGGCATCATCCTGCCGCAGATCGCCAAGCGGGAGCAGGCCCGGAACAACCGCAGATAAGAAACAAGGAGGATTTCTATCATGTACAGACAATTAACGGAGGATATGCTGTCCTTTATTCAAAAGAATCCCACAGCGTTTCACACCATTGCCTCCCTGCAGTCCGCCCTGGACGGCGCGGGCTTCCAGGAGCTGCTGGAGAGCGGCCCCTGGAAGCTGGAAAAGGGCCGGGGCTACTATGTCTGCCGCAACGGCTCCAGCATCGTCGCTTTCCGGCTGGGAACGGAGCTGGATGGCTACAGCTTCAACATCGCCGCCTCCCACAGCGATTCCCCAGTCTTCAAGGTCAAGGAAAAGGCGGAGCTGCGGGTCAATGAGAAATACACCCGGCTCAACACCGAGGGCTACGGCGGCATGATCTGCAGCACCTGGCTGGACCGGCCCCTCTCCATCGCCGGGCGGGTCCTGGTGCGGGAGAGCGGCGGGACCATTGCCTCCCGCCTTGTCCATTTTGACCGGGACCTGGTGCTCATCCCCAATGTGGCCATCCACATGAACCGGGAGGTCAACGACGGCTTCAAGTTCAACAAACAGGTGGATATGCTCCCCCTGTTCGCCGGCCAGGAGGACGGAACGCTGCTGGAGCTGGTGGCGGAGGAGCTGGGCGTAGAGAAGGACAATATCCTGGGCAGCGACCTGTACCTTTACAACCGGGACCGCCCCGCCGTCTGGGGCCGCAATGGGGAGTTCGTGTCCTCCGGACGCCTGGACGACCAGCAGTGCGCCTTTGCCGCGCTGAAGGGGTTCTTGGCCGGCCGCAGCGACAGGTCCGTCAACGTGATGGCCTGCTTTGACAACGAGGAGGTAGGCTCCGGCACCAAGCAGGGCGCGGCCTCCACCTTCCTGTACGACGTGCTCAGGCGGATCAATCTGGCCCTGGGCAAGGGTGAGGAGGACTATCTGCGGGCCCTGGCCTCCAGCTTCATGCTCAGCGGGGACAACGCCCACGCGGTCCACCCCAACCACCCGGAGCACACCGACGCCGGCAACTGCACCTATATGAACGAGGGCGTGGTGGTCAAGTCCCACGCCGGGCAGAAGTACACCAGCGACGGCATGAGCATCGCCGCGGTCCGGGAGCTGGCGGCCAGGGCGGAGGTGCCGCTGCAGTATTTCGCCAATCGCTCGGACAAGAACGGCGGCAGCACGCTGGGGAATATTGCCATGTCCCAGGTGTCCATGAAGTGCGTGGATATCGGTCTGCCCCAGCTGGCCATGCACTCCTGCTATGAGACGGCGGGGACGAAGGACACGTGGTATATGGTCCGGCTGATGACGGAGTTCTTCAGCAGCCATTTCGAGGAGACCGGCTCCGGCCAGCTGCGGATCACAAAATAAATCCTGTAGATTCCTCTGCCGGATTTTCATATTTCCTCTTGAACAATCAGGGAAATATTGGTACAATAGTAAGCAGATAATTCCCAGGGACCCCAGCATACCCCATAATCATACATTCAGGAGGAGAAGTAAGAGATGGACTTCATGAAAGAGTACCAGAAATGGCTGGACAGCCCCGTCCTCACGGCGGCGGAGAAGGCGGAGCTGCAGGCAATCGCCAACGATTCCAAGGAGATCGAGAGCCGCTTCTATGGCCCCCTGGAGTTCGGCACCGCCGGACTGCGCGGCACCATGGCCGTGGGCCTCCACCACATGAACATCCATGTGGTGCGCCACACCACCCAGGCCTTTGCCAACGTCATCGCCGCCGAGGGCGAGAAGGCACGGGAGCGGGGCGTGGCCATCTGCATGGACTGCCGCCTCAACGGCATGGACTACTCCAGGGGCGCTGCCGAGGTGTTCGCCGCCAACGGCATCAAGGTCCGCATCTTTGAGTCCCTGCGGCCCACCCCGGAGCTGAGCTTCGCCGTGCGCTACTACGGCTGCCAGGCCGGCATCAACGTCACCGCCAGCCACAACCCCAAGGAGTACAACGGCTACAAGGTCTACTGGGAGGACGGCGCCCAGCTGCCCCCCCAGCACGCCTCCGCCATTGCCAAGGAGCTGGAGAAGATCGACATCTTTACCGGCATCAAGTCCATGCCCTATGACGAGGCCGTCAAGGCCGGCATGATCACCGTCATGGGCGAGGAGACCGACGAGGCGTTCCTGAAGGAAGTGATGGCGATGGTCACCGATCCCACGGTGATCCCCAAGGTGGCCGACACCTTCAAGCTGGTCTATACGCCCTTCCACGGCTGCGGCCACAAGCTGGTGCCCGAGGCCCTGAAGCGGGCCGGCATCAAGCACCTGCTGTGCGAGCCGGAGCAGATGAAGATCGACGGCAACTTCCCCACCGTGGCCTCCCCCAACCCGGAGAACCCGGAGGGCTTCTATCTGGCCGTGGAGCTGGCGAAGAAGAACGACGTGGCCTTCATCCTGGGTACCGACCCGGACAGCGACCGGGTGGGCATCATGGTCCGGGACAAGGACGGCGAGTACAAGGTCATGACCGGCAACCAGACCGGCGTGGTGCTGCTGGACTACGTGCTGGGCGCGCTGCAGCGCACCGGCAAGCTGCCCGCCAACGCCGTGGCCCTGAAGACCATCGTCACCACCGAGATGGCCAAGGCCGTGGCCGAGAGCTACGGGGCCAAGTGCTATGACACCTTCACCGGCTTCAAGTTCATCGCCGAGAAGAAGAACGCCCTGGAGTCCACCGGCGAGGGCAAGGTGCTCCTGTCCTACGAGGAGAGCTACGGCTACATGGCCGGCGACTACGTCCGGGACAAGGACGCCGTCACCGCCTCCCTGCTGCTGACGGAGATGGCCGCCTACTATGCCGACAAGGGCATGACGGTCCTGGAGGCCCTCCAGGAGCTGTACAACAAGCACGGCTGGTACGGCGAGAAGACCCACAACCTGGTCATGCCCGGCCTGGGCGGCCTGGCGGATATGGCCAAGCTGATGAAGAGCCTGCGGGAGACGCCCCCGGCGGAGATCAGCGGCGTGAAGGTGGTCCAGTTCAAGGACTACGCCGACGGCAGCGTCACCGATCTGGCCACCGGCGCGAAGAGCACCATGGAGCTGAGCGGGTCCAACGTGCTGCGCTTCGAGATGGCGGACGGCACGTCTGTCATCGTCCGGCCCTCCGGCACGGAGCCGAAGGTCAAGGTGTACGTGCTCACCAAGGGCGCGGACGCCGCCGGGCGTGACGCCAACCTGAAGAAGTACGCCGACTGGGTGGAGACGCTGAAGAAGTAAATCATAGGATGCAAAACACCCCTGCTCTGTTTGGGCAGGGGTGTTTGCAGATGGAGCAGAAAAATGAGCCAAGAGGTGACGTGCATGAAATATGAGATCATTCTCTATTGGAGTGAAGAAGATCATGCCTATATCGCTGAGGTTCCGGAGCTGGCAGGCTGTATGGCTGACGGCCCTACGGCTGGTGAGGCGCTGCGTAATGTGGAATTGATTGCCCAGGAGTGGATTGAGACGGCACAGGCGCTGGGCCGTCCGGTCCCGGCGCCGCGCGGACGGCTGAAATATGCGTGACGCCGGGAATGGCGAGACAAGGGTTGGAGGTTCCCACATGAGGAAGCCTCCAGCCCGTTTTTGTATGTGCGCCAGAATCAGCCGCAAAAACCTCTTCTCCTTATCATAAAATCCCCCTTGACTTTCTCGATTATCGAGTTTATAATAAGAACACAAGAACTCGATAATCGAGAAAGCGAGGGGGAGCAATGCCCAGAGAGCGATTCAAAACCCTGACAGAGCAGATGTTTTATATATTGCTCTGCCTGCACAGGGAGTGCCGGGGGGTGGACATCCTGGAAATGGTCCGCAAGCTGACAGAGGGCCGGGTCAACATTGGCTCCGGGACGCTCTACGACCTGCTGGAGCAGTTTATCAAGGAGGGGGCCATCGAGGAGACCAAGTCCGAGGGCCGCCGCCGCAGCTACATCATCACAGAGAAGGGCCGGCAGATGCTGGATAAGGAATACCGGCGGCTGTTGAGCCAGGCGGCTGATTACAACCGCATTCTTGGAAAGGACGTGTCACCATGAAAGAGATCAGACGGTGCTTCTGCAGCTTTTCCTTTTATGACCAGCAGGCCATTCAGGAAAAGCTGGAGGATATGGCGGAAAGAGGATGGATGCTGGAAAAACCGGGAGGAGCCCTGTGGACGTACAGGCGCATGGAGCCGAAAAAGCTCCGGTTCTGCGTGACCTATTTTCCCGGCGCGTCAGACTTTGACCCCGGCCCCACGGAGGGCGAGCTGATCAAAATCGACTACTGCCGCCAGGACGGGTGGGAGCTGGTGACACGCTGGGGAGTCATGCAGATCTTCTGCACCGAGAAGCTGGACGCCGTTCCCATTGAAACGGAGCCGGCGGCGCAGGTGGAAAATCTCCGCCGGTCCATGAGAAAGAGCGTGCTCCTTCCGCAGGCGATCCTCTGCGTGACGTTTTTGCTGAATATTGTCCTGCGGGTTTCCCTCCTCTGGATCCGGGACCCGGTGGACGCGCTCTCCGACCCGTTGGAGCTCTATAGCGTTGCGATGTTCGGCGCATTGATGTTAGCCGGCCTCCACGAGATCTGGTTTTATTTTCACTGGGGCAGGAAAGCGCGGATGGCCGCCCAAAATGACGGGGTGTTCCTGCCCATAAAAAGCAGGCCGGTGGCCAGCTGGGTGCTGCTGGCGTTCTCCACGCTGTTCCTGCTTCTGGTTTGCAGAAGACTGTCCGGGGGGGTTGGATTTATCCTATCGTATCTCTGTGCCCTGCTCCTGATGATTGTGATCGTGAATCTCATTAAGAAATATTTGAAAAAGCGAGGCGTTTCCAGGAATGTCAACCGTGCGATCTCCTTTGGCAGTATTTTCCTGTTGACCTTCCTCCTGCTGGGGGGTATGACCGCCTCTATTATCTGGGGCAGGGTACATTTCGGCAGCGGAAAAGACGTGGTGAGGACCTATGACCTGTATGGGAGAACGATAGAAATCTACAACGACCCGCTGCCGCTGGAGATTGAGGACCTGGCCGGTGTGAGCGCGCAGTGGAGCAAGGAGGCCGACCGCCGGGAGACGTTCCTGATCGCCAGGACCGAATACCGCCAGTACGCCGTTCCTATAGGGGAGAACGACGGGGTGGACGAGCGCGAATTGGAGTACACCGTCACAGAGGCAAAGTGGGACTTTCTCCATGACTTCGTCAAGCGGGCGGTCCTGAACGCCCGGCAGGACGAGATCAACGGCGACTCTGTGTTTATTGACCACTATGAACCGGCGGACGCCTCCGTCTGGAACGCGGATGCCGCCTATCAGCGCCATTGGAACGGCTATGTGATGGATACCTATCTGATTTTCTGGGGAGAGCGCATTGTGGAGGTCAGATTCTCCTGGGAACCCACGCCGGAACAGCTTGCCATTGCCGCTGCAAAGTTAGAGAACTGTTGAACAGAGTACAAAACGATTCCCCCTGTCCTTTGACAGAGGGAATCGTTTATACCGGTTGTACCTGCGTCATCCCAACACGGAAGCCGCGTTCTTTTCGTCCTCTTCGCCCTCCTGGGCCGGGTCTTCCACCGGCTCATGGTTGGCCTTGGTGACGGTCCGGGTCTCGCCGCCGGAGATGTACACCTTCCCGCACTCCGGGCAGATGTCCGTGTGCAGCGTCACGCTCTGGCTGACCACCTTCCGGTCCTCCCGCTGGGCCTTGGCCTGCTCGTGGACCACATGCTCCATCTCGTGGCCCCGCACCGCGGAGGCCACCTGCTCCGGCTTGATGTTGGTGGGGGTCTGGAAGGACACGCTCATGTCGTCGGAGCCGTCCTGATACTTGCGCTTCTCGCAGGTCTCGCACTCCCCCTCCTCCAAAGCCTCCTGGACAGCCTCCGCGCCCTGGGCCTCTCCGTCGAGACCGGGCGCCGCCGCTGCATCTCCGCCGGGGGCTGCCGCATCGTCCTCATAGGGCCGGATGCGCATGCGCACCGCCATCTCCGCCGGGTCCGCCCCCTGGCGGATGTTCAGCGGCAGGTCGATTCCCGCCGGCTGGGCGTCCGGATTTACCCTCTTGACCGGGTCCACCGGCTGCACCGGCGTCCCCAGGCCGGAGGACCGCCCCAGGGTCCAATTGCCGGAGGCTCCGCCGGTCCGGGGGGCCTCCGGGGCCTGCTGGGTCCGGGGAAGCGCCCCCTGGGTCCGGGCAGCGTTCCGGTACAGGTTCATATTCATATAATATGTAGAGTAGGAGCTGACTCCAGAAATTCCGCCTAACATATCTCTTTCACCTCATATGACAGTTCATCGTATTGATTGGGACCATGCCGCCTTACATCCGGCTCTTCCGCCGGCGCTCCTCGCGGAAGACAAAGTTGCGCAGCTGGTTCTCCGCCCGGGCCGACAGGCACACGAACTTGCAGCCATAGCCGTATAGGGGCTGGTTGGGCCGCTCGGTCAGGTCCTCCACCCGCAGGATGCGCGCCATCAGATCCAGCTTCTCCCCCGTCTCCCGGAACTCGAACTCGATCTCCCGCCCGGCGCTGAGGCTCAGGTCCGTGCTGACATACACGCCGCCGGCGCTGATGTTCTTCACCGTGGCCGGCCAGCCCTTCAGAGGAATGTAGAGGTCCCCCGGCCTGCGCTCCGCGTGGAGCATCACCGGCACGCTGGTGGGCACCTTCACGTCCAGCCGCCGCTGCAGCTGCTCCAGGGTCTCCCGGATGTCGCAGCGCAGCGACACCATGTCCTCCGGCAGCTCCATCGGCGACGACAGCACGCACCGGCATGTCAGCACGCCCAGCGCGGCGTCGTAAAATTTGACCGTATAGTAGGCGTCGCCGCCGGCCCGCACCGACCGCGGCACCGTGAGCAGGACGCCCCCCGTGGGCCCGGCTGTCACGCCGGCCTCGCAGAGCAGCTGCTCCCCCTGGTACAGCTCCGCCTTCTTGCATTGCTCTAAGTTTACCATCCCGGCACTCCTTTTTGGCTGGATTCATACTTTTTCTTGAAAGAAAAAGTATCAAAAAGAACTTTAACGCGCTGGCAGCATTTTGCTGGTCCCGGTTTTTCCCCCGGAATCGGAGGACATAGCCGGGAATCCATATGGCTCCATTATAGCCGAAAGATTGGTTTCTTGCAACGCTATTTTTCTATTTCTTGTGAAATTCTCCAGCTTTTTTTCCGCTGCCCCGCCCCTCCCGCCGGGCGCCGGACGGAAAATTTGTAAAAATTTCTTGCAAACGTTATTTTTTTCATTTGACAGCCGATAGAATTAATACAAACATTGTGCCCCGGTTCGGTCCGGGGCTGTGGATGAACCGCGTTCCGGGCTGCCCGGCGCTGAAAATGGAGGGTCAACTGATGTTGATTAAAGGAACGGAGGGCATTCTGCCCTTCCAGAACAGCACTACACGCCTCGCCGCCCCGTCCGGCGGCAAGCGCGCCGGCAGGCAAAGCAGCCGCTACGACCACATTTCCCTCTCCTCGCCCGCCGGGCTGGAGAAGCAGGATTTTCAGAACGCGGTGGCTATGCTCTCCCAGCAGGTGCGCACCAATACGTCAACCGGTAAGATTCAGGAGCTGCACCGGCTTGTCAGCTCCGGTGAGTACAGGGTGGACCCCAGAGAGGTGGCCGCCCGGATGCTGCTGCTGGAGGAGGGCGAGTGATGGCAAACGGCGCTTGGGGAGACTATCTGACCCTGCTGGGCAGAGTCACACGGGCTCTGGAGGAGCTGACAGGCGTGGAGCAGGAGAAAATCCGCGCTGTCAATGAGCGGGACCTGCCCGCCGTGGAGCAGTGTATGAAAAAGGAACAGGTGTGCAGCCTGAACCTGCGGGGCCTGGACCAGAAGCGGGAAAAGCTGATGGACCAGCTGGGCATGCGGGGCGTCCCCCTGCGCGAAATCATGAGCCGCTGCCCCCCCGGCGCGGAGCAGGAGACCAAGGAGGCCGCCGAGGCCCTGCGCCGGCAGTACGCCATCTTTCAGACCACCTCCGAGGCATCCCGCAATGCTTTGGAGATCCATCTGCACATCATCGAAGAGCTGCACAAGCGCGCAGGCGGCGGCGAGCTGCCCCACCAGGACGCGCCCCCTATGAAGGCCGATTTCCGGGCCTAATCAGAACATAAAGGAGAACGAAACAATGGCAGTGATTGGAACCTTCGGCTCCTACGGCACCGCGCTGCTGGGCATCCATGCCGCCCAGACCTCGATGCACGTAACGGGCAACAATATCGGCAACATCAACACTGTTGGCTACACCCGGCAGCGGGCGGACCTGAAGTCCATGTATTCCTCCGGCGCGCCCCGCTACCAGAACGCCTATAACCACAATATCGGCTACGGCGCCATGGTGGAGAACGTCTCCCAGCTGCGGGACCCCTACCTGGACATCCGCTTCCGCAACGATAATTCCTCCCTGGGCTACCTTGAGGCCATGCAGAACGGCTACAACCAGCTGGCCCATATCCTCGACGAGGTGGGCAAGGGCGAGGGCGACTTCGGTATGATCAACGCCAAGCTCAACGAGTTCAAGGCGGCCCTGCGGAATTTGGAGCAGTACCCCGACTCCACCCAGCACGACGACCTGGTCAACGCCGCCGCCGCCACCCTCTGCCGCCTCCTCAACAGCGCCGCCAAGGAGCTGCAGGAGGTCCGCGACAACGAGGAGGCCCGGATGATGGAGTCCATGAAGGACGTCAACCATATCCTCAACAATATCCGGGACCTGAACGAGCAGATCCGCGAGCACTCCATCTGCAACGACAACGCCCTGGAGTTGCGGGACGCCCGGAACGTGCAGATCGATAAGCTGTCAAAGTATATGAAGCTCAACGTGGTCTATTCCATGGAGAAGCTCAACGACGGCACGGAGATCGAAAAGCTGTCCATCTCCCTCTACGACACCACCGACCCCTATACCGGCAAGCCCTATATGCTGGTGGACGGCATCTATGCCACCCAGTTCCTCATGCCGGAGAAGACCCCGAAGGTGAACCCGGCCTACAACGGGGACCTGGATTCCTCCAAAATGTACTGGGACCCCCAGCTCAAGCGGCCCACCAACGACATCCGGGAGGCCCGCCAGTGGAACCCGAACTACGACAAGGACGCCCTGCCCTATGTGGACGCTGAGGGCAAGCCCACCAGCCTGGCCTACAGGTTTGAGGGCGAGGGGGAAAACAAGAAGGCTGTTTATAATAATCCGAACCCGGACGCTTATAAGTACATCGTTGATTCGAAAATTGCCGATGAGTACAAGGCCGCGCTGGCGGCCGCGGGAACGGACCCGAAGCAGCTGGCGGCTGTTAAGGCGCAGTACCCCGACATCGTAGAGGCAAACGGCCAGTACTACACCAACAACCAGAACAAGGCCGGGACCATGTACAACAATGCGGCAAACAATCCCCAGGGCACCCAGTTCGATCCTACCCTGCCCTCCAGCTACAAATATCTGGCGGATAAGCCTGCGGACGCGGCGGTTGTGGGCGCGCTGAACGACCCGAATCCGGATTACAAGGTCCTGCAAAGCCCCGCCGGCGGCGACTTCTACTACACCAACGTCTGGAGCGATGAGCCGGACGCCGACAATCCCAGCTACGCTATCCGTGAGGACAACTTTGTCACCGAGTCCAATTCGAACCGGTACCTGTTCAAGCTGGACGCCCTGAAGGACCAGCGGGACATCATCTACCAGCAGGGCACGGATCTGGAGTCCAAGCAGGCGCAGCTGGGGGACAACGACCTGTTCGGCTCCGTCCAGGCCCTGCGGGAGCTGCTGACGGAGGAGGCCGAGTTCTCCAGCGAGGAGGACATCGCCCTGGACCCCAACGCCACCACCAAGCGGGGTATCCCCTTCTACCAGCACATGCTGGACAGCTTTGCCCAGCGGATCGCCAATTTCTTCAATGACGCCAACCAGATCGAGGCGGATAAGATGGGTGATGTGTATAAGATGACGAACGGTGCGGACACGTTTGAGACGGCAGCTGGCGGGACGGTAAACTATGTGGGCAGCGATGGAAATACAAAGGCTGTGACGTTAACAGAGATGAAGGAGCTGTATGCAAAAATCTCTGATCCCGCTAACGCAATGGACGGCACTGACCCGGTTTACAAGGACTTCCCCAAGAACGACGAGTCCTATGCCCAGTACCAGAAGGACATTCAGACCTACCAGGCCTGCGTGGACGCCCTGCGGAGCCAGGGCCAGCTGAGGGAGGAGTACGACTTCTACAAGGGCGGCACGCTCTTCAGCAACAACGGCAACTCCGACGACCCCACCGGCATTACCGCCGCCAACATCTCCGTATCCCACAGCTGGTCCGAGGGCGCGGTGCGGATCCTGCGGAGCAAGGCGCCGAACGAATTCGGCCTCGATGAGGACGGCAATCGGGTGGTTATCCACAGCAAGACCTACAACGCCAACACCGCCCATATGCTGAGCACCATGGACCAGAAGCTGGACTATGTCACCACCGATACGGTGCGGGACGCCAAGCCCACAGGAACGTCCTTCTATACCGGCACCTTTGAGGAGATGTACCGGCGCGGCCCCTCCCTGCTGGCCTCGGACCACCAGAGCGTCAACGTCCAGTACAGCGCTGTTTCGATTTCGACCCTCAGCCTGGACAACGACCGCATGAGCGTGTCCGCCGTGGACCTGAACGAGGAGGCCGCCGACATGATGAAGTTTTCCCAGGCGTTCTCCGCCGCCTGCCAGCTGCTGACCACCATCGACTCCATGCTGGACCGGCTCATTAACAACACGATCTAATAAAACTGAGAATTCAAGAAGAGGAGGTACTTCTAATATGGGATTTCGCATCACGATGGGCATGAAGATGAACACCTACCGCTATAACCTCATGCTGTCCACCAACAACGTGGCCAACGCCCAGCAGAAGGTGTCCACGCACCGCAAGTTCAACAGCTATGCCGAGGACCCCGCCAACGCCACCAACGCCTGGCGCGTCCGGCAGAACTTTATGGATAACATCAGCTACCGCACGGAGACCAAGGACACCACCACCCGCTACCAGACCGCGTGGCTGACTATGGGCACCGTCAAGACCCACCTGGAGCAGTACAACGGCAAGACGTCCGCCATCCGGGCGGCCAACGACCCCACCGGCGAGGCCAAAAAGGAGCTGGGCAACGTCCTGAGCAACACCGCCGATACTGTGGTTCAGGCCATGAACGGCTCCAAGTACGGCGATGAGTTTGTCTTCGGCGGCACGGACGGCACCTCGCCCCCCTTCTCCTGGAAGGGCGACAGGCTGTTTTACCGGGGCATCGATCTGACTCCCCCCAGCATGACCGGCGGCACCCAGAAGTGGCCCTCATATTGGGGGGAGCTGGACCCGGCAACCGGGATTCCGAAGGATTTCATGACGGAGGCGGATAAAAAGCTGAATCCGCTGCCGACAAAGGCCACAAGCGATTGGGTGCTGGATGACAACGGCGAGCTGACAGGTACGTACCAGGTACAGCAGACTGCCGCAAAAGTGAGCGTGCAGAATGCTGCCAATAATGAAATCACACTTCCGTTGAAAGATGGGGCCGGAAATACAGTCCTGCAGCAGGCGGTAGATGCAGATGGAAATCCGGTTGCCATTAAGATGGCAGACGGTACAATCACTACCGTGGTAGATGGGAGCGGGAATCCGGTCAAACCTGGGCAGGTCGCTTACACAGATGCAAATGGGCAGACGGCCATGGTGACGGTGGCCGCTGGAACTGGTGCGGCGGATATCCCGGTGGTAGACGAGAATAAGGAGCCGGTCATGAAGACCGAAAACGGTACGGTTCCTGAGGACCAGAAGCAGTGGTACATCTACTTCAGAAATGTGGAGACCCTCAACAAGCTGTCTGGCGAGATCCAGTATGCGGACCTAGGCATGGGCCAGGATAAGGACGCCGACGGGAAAATCGTGGAGGGCACCTACTTCAACAACGCCATTCCGGGCATCAACATCCTGGGCTACGGCGTGGACGAGGACGGGGACCCGAAGAACCTGGCCCTGCTGATGAAGAAGTTCGACCACGTGCTCTCCCAGGTGGATTCCAACGGGACTGTCCCCGACGAGCTGGGGGGCAACCAGCGGGTCATCGACCTGCTGGGCAAGTTCGACGACGTGTGTGAATTCACCCTGAAGGGGTACACCAAGATCGACACGGAGGCGAAGTTCCTCACCTCCAACAGCGAGACCCTGGAGAGCCAGACCCTCAACCTCAACGAGCAGATCGTTGACCTGGAGCAGGTGGACCTGGCGGACGCCATCACCCAGTTCATGTGGGACTACAACTGCTACAATGCCGCGCTGAAGATCGGCACGCAGCTGCTCAGCCAGTCGCTGCTGGATTACATGGCCTGATTTTGTCCACAGAGGTTTTCAAGGCGATTTTAAAGTTCATGTCTATATTTTGATTTGAGAGAGAATACTATGAGGGGAGCGTGTATCTCGCAATGAAACCGCTGATTGAAATTACCACAGTGCCGATCCAAATCGAGATGAAGACCACTCGTGCGCGTCTGGAGTACGCGCGGGGAACGGCGGAGATGGAGGTCTCCAGAGACGAGGGCGGGCTGCGCATTCAGAGCAAGCCCATCCGCATCAACATTGACACCTATGAGGCCCGCAACTCCGTCACGCCCACACTGGCCCGCAGTCTGGAGCAGAACGCCCAGAAGGGCAAGGAGGCGGCCTACAACGCCACGGCCACCTTCTCCCAGCAGGGACAGCTGATGATGAAGACCAAGCTGGGGGAGGAGGTCATCACCAAATTTGCAGAGCAGGCGATGATGAAGAATTACAAGCCCAACGTGGCCCTGGATTTTATCCCCAAGACCGGCCCGGAGATCACCTGGGACCCGGCGGAGCTGAACATCAAGTATGAGATGGATAAGCTGACCTTTGACTGGAAGATCAATCAGACCGGGTTTGAGTTCGTGCCCGGAGACATTGAGTTTACGGTGACCCAGCGGCCGGAGGTGGTCATCAAGTACGTGGGCGGCCCCATCTATGTCCCGCCGTCCGCGGACCCCAACTACGAGCCGGTGGACGTCGAGGGCTGACAAGGAGGTTGAAAGGTGCGGCTGCAGACAAAGTACTTTGGCGAGCTGGACTGTCCGGACCACGAGCGCCTTCATTTCCAGCGGGGCCTGTTCGGCTTTGAGGAGGAGCGGGACTTCTATCTCCTGCCCTTTGAGGGCAGCGGGGGGAGCCTGCTGTGCATACAGAGCGCCAGCACGCCGGCCCTGGCCTTCGTGGCCATGAACCCCTTTCCCGTCAAGCCGGATTACGCGCCGGTGCTGGCGGAGGCGGAGCTGCGGGAGCTGGGCGTGGAGCGGAGCGAGGACCTCTGCTTCTATGTGCTGTGCGCGGTGAAGGACCCGGTAGGCGAGAGCACGCTGAATCTGCGGTGTCCGGTGGCGGTGAACGACCGGACCCAGGAGGCGATGCAGGTGATTCTGGAGACAGACGTCTACCACATGCACCACAAGCTGAGCGAGCTTTCGGGGGAGGGCGGCGGATGCTGATTCTGCAACGAAAGGCCGGCGAGTCGCTGCTCATTGGGGAGGACGTGGAGGTCACGGTGCTGTCGGTGGAGGCGGGCCGGGTCCGGCTGGCGGTGCAGGCGCCGAAGAGCATACCGATCCTCCGCAGCGAGCTGAAGGGCGCCGTCAAGGCCAACCAGGAGGCGGCCCAGGAGAGCGCCTCCCCCATGGCGCTGCTGGATGTGCTGCGGCACGGCGGAAAATAGTGGATATGGACGTTTTTGCCGCCCCTTTGGGGGCGGCAATTGTCTGTACCGTCTGCCTCCAAAGAAAAAGGCATATGTTCCGGCGGCCCCTCATATTAGTTGTATGGGAACTTTGTTGGCGGCGTCCGGCCCTGACTGGCGGAAATTTCGTAGGAATCCACAAAGAGCGGAAATTCATGGCGGGTTCGTGTCGAAAATTGTCGAAAAGTAGGGTGGGGGCCCAAAAAGGCGGGAAACAAAATTGACAATTTGCCAAAATCGGCTTGCATCGCGGCGAAATTTGTATTATAATTTCACTATCAGTAATTTTGTGTCGATTGCTGCCGGAGATATTTGGCGCATTCATACAGCGCACTGGTAATATTTCATAAAAAATTTAGCTTGATTTTTTGCCTCTGGATGTGTATGATAAGATTCGACAAAGTTTTATCCCCTGCGACAAGTATCCCAACGACAAGGAGGACAGACCTATGGCAGATTTCTTAGTTTCCAACTCCATGCTCATGTTGGAAAAGGCCATGAACTTCCAATGGACAAAGCAGTCGGTGATCCTCAACAATGTGACCAACGCGGATACGCCTGACTTTAAACCGGAATATGTCACCTTTGAGGAGGCCCTGCGGGGCAGCCTCCGCCGGGCGCGGATGGCCCCCAGCTCTCTCGCGTCCATGCGCGGCGCCATCTCCTCCTCTTCCCCCGCGGTACATAAGCTGGACGACGAAACCTTTCGCATGGACGGCAACGGCGTCAACGTCACCGAGCAGCTGACCGAGGCGGTGCGCAATTCCTATCAGCTCAACTACACCTTCCGCGCCATCAGCAGCGACATGTCCCGGCTGATGTTGGCTATCCGCGGGCAGTAATCGGATAACAGACAGGAGGACCTGAGATGGCATTTTTAAGCACGATCGATATCATCGGCTCCGGCTTCACAGCCCAGCAGCTGCGCCTGGACGTGATCAGCGAGAACGTGACCAATATGAACACCACCCGCACCGCTGACGGCGAGACCGGCGCGTACCGCCGGAAGGTGGTGGTGTTCCAGGCGGAGGAGGGGCGCAACTCCTTCCGGGAGGTGCTGGCCGCGGCCAGAAACGGACAGGCCAGCAACCTGCGGGGCACCCGGGGCGCCGGCGTGCGGGTGGTGGCCATTGAGGAGGACCCGTCGGACTTCAAGCTGAAGTACGACCCCGACGACCCGGACGCCAACGAGGACGGCTACGTGGAGCTGCCCAACGTGGACCTGGTGAAGGAGGTGGCCGACGCCATGGCCGCCAGCCAGGCCTACTCCGCGGACGTCACCGCCTTTAACCTTTTGAAGAACGTCGTCAGCTCGGCCCTGGAGATCGGGCGCTGAGCCCGGTCCGACGCGCTGATGACAGGCAGTTTATGAAATGATTTGGGAGGCGATTTGTCATGAATACCATATTCCAACCGATCTCCCCGCTGTGGGAAGCGTTCCCGACCAGTAAGCCGCAGACGACCGAAGCTGCGGCTTCCGGCAGTTCTATCTTTGCGGATATTTTCAACACCATGGTGGACAACGTCCGGGAGACGGAGGACGTGGTGGCGAAAAACGAGTATCTGCTCTCCACCGGGCAGCTGGACAACCCCGCTGCGCTGCAGGTGTCCCAGCTGAAGGCCGACGCGGCCACGAGTCTGCTGATCCAGCTGCGGGACAAGGTGCTGAATGCGTACAGTGAACTTTCGCGCATCAGTGTGTAAGGCTGAGGTCAGCGGCTGGATGAGAGCGGACGATGAGATGAATGGCCGGAGGGATGCAGGTTGAATACGAAGTTGAAAGAGTTTGGCGATAAGACCAAGGACTTTTTCAAAAACATGAGCATGAAGGTGCGCATCATATTGTGCGTGATTCTGGTGGCGGTGATCGCGGTCATCGCGGCCCTGTATATCAAGAGTACAAACAGGCCCTATACCACCATTTTCCATGACCTTTCCAATGAGGAAAAGACCTCCATCATCTCCGCGCTGGAGGACAACGGGACTACGGATTACCGCATTGAGGGGGACAGCATCCAGGTCCGCTCGGAGCAGTCCGACCTGATTCTGTCCCGGATGCTGATGCTGGGCTACCCCAAGAACGGGCAGCTGTATGAGACGTACCAGGAGAAGGTGGGTACCCTGACCACCAACTCCGAGAAGGAGACCTATTGGCTCATCAGCCGGATGCAGAAAATGGAGGCAACCCTGCGGGCCTTTGAGGGCGTGCGGGACGCCACGGTGGACATTGACCTGGGCGAGGATCGGACCTATGTACTGGATTCCACCTCCCTCAGCGAAGCCACGGCCTCCATCACGCTGACGCTGCGGGACGGCTACACGCTGGACAACGGGACGGCGGACGCCATGCGCAGTATGGTGGTCCATTCGGTGTCCGGCATGAAGCCGGAGAACGTGAGCATCGTGGACACCATCGGCAACAGCTACAACAGCACCGCCGCTACGGATGTCAACGACAGCAGCCAGCTGAAGCTGCAATTGCAGCAGTATTATAACAATATGATCCGCACCCAGGTGATGCAGGTGCTGGAGGGGCCCTACGGTGAGGATAACGTCCGGGTGGCGGTGAACACCGTGGCGGACGTGAACCGGCGGGTGGTGGAGTCGAAGGAGTACACCCAGCCGGAGGGCTCCCTGGAAAACGGCGGGCTCATCGGCAAGGAGAACGTGCTGTGGGTCATCACCCCCGACGGCGTGGACGCCGTGGGCGGCGTGCCCGGCACGTCCACCAACGCGGACATCCCCCTGTACCTGGAGGACGCCATCCAGGGCGCCGGCGACAACGCCTACGCCGAGTACTGGCATGAGCGGGACGGCAAGCTCAACGAGAACAGCGAGCAGATCGAGGTCGCCTCCTTCTCCATCACCGACGTGTCTGTGGCGGTGACCATCAACGCCAATGCCAACACCGCCGCCGATGTGGACGAGGAGGCCCTGCGGGACCATGTGGCCGTGGCGGCGGGCCTGGGCACCGACGAGAGGATGGTGGCCAAGGTCTCTGTGCTGCTGGTGCCCTTCCCGGCGGAGCCGGTGGAGCCGGTGACAGACAGCGTTATCCCGGCGGATATCCTGCCGTTCATTATCATCGGCGCGGCGATCCTGGTGGTCATGATTATCCTCCTGGTCACGCTGCTGCGGGTGCGCAACAAGCGGAAGAAGGAGCGGGAGGCCGAGCTGGCGGAGGTCGAGGCGCGGCTGGGCGAGCTGGGTCCCATCGGCGAGCTGGACGATACCCTGGAGCCCCTGGCGGGTCCGCTGGGCGGCCCGGCGGTCGCCACGGTTATCGGGCCCGACGGGCAGCCGGTACAGGTGCCTGTGGACACCAAGGCCGAGATTACCGAGGTCAACACCGAGAAGAGTATGGAGCTGCGCAAGATGGTCCGGCAGTTCGTTCAGAGCAACCCGGAGATCGCGGCGCAGGTCATCAAGAACTGGCTGAAGGGAGAGGACAGCAATGGCTAGCAAGACCCCTGTTGAGAGCGTGAAAAAAGAGCTGACCTTCTCTCAGAAGGCTGCGGGCGTGATCGTGTCCCTGGGCACGGAAAAGGCGTCCCAGCTCTACCAGTACATGGAGCCGGAGGACGTGGAGGCCCTCACCCTGGAGGTGGCCCGGCTGGGCATGCTGAACGCGGAGGAGACCGAGGAGGTGCTCACCGAGTTCTACCAGAACTGCGTGACCAACAAGGCGGTGACGGAGGGCGGACTGGAGTACGCGCGGGCGGTGCTGGAGAAGGCCTTCGGCACCCAGGCGGCGGCGTCCATGATCGCCAAGCTGGAAAAGAGCTTCAAGAACCGGGAGTTCGCCTTCCTCAACAAGGCGGATTCCAAGTCCCTGTACTCCGCGCTGCAGAACGAGCGGCCCCAGACCATGGCGTTGGTCCTCAGCTACGTGGAGCCGGACAAGGCGGCGGGCGTCATCGAACAGCTGCCCCCGGAGCGGCAGGTGCGGGTGGTGGAGGCCATTGCCACCATGGAGAGCGCCTCCCCGGCGGCGGTCAAGATCATCGAGAAGGAAATGGAACGGAAATTCTCCAGTATTATTGTCAACTCCAACGTGAAGGTGGGCGGCGTGGACTACGTGGCCGACATCATGAACAATTTGGACCGCTCCAGCGAGAAGAGCATCTTCGACGGCCTGTCCGTCAATAATGCGGAGCTGGCCGACGAGATTCGCAAGCGTATGTTCGTCTTTGAGGATATAATCACTCTGGACGACCGGGCGGTGCAGCGGTTCCTGCGGGAGTGCGACCAGAGGGATCTGGTGCTGGCGCTGAAGACGGCCAACGACGACGTGGCCAGCAAGCTCTTTACCAACATGTCTGCCCGTATGGCGGAGACCATCCGGGACGACCTGGAGATCACCAGCAACGTCCGCATGAAAGATGTGGAGGACGCCCAGCAGAGGATCGTCGGCGTCATCCGCGACCTGGAGGAGAAGAACGAAATCGTTATTCTGAAGGGCGGAAAGGACGATATCATTGCGTAACATCCTGAAAGGGTTTCTAAACCCCAAGGCGGAGGCATATGTATTGCCCGAAGCCGACAGTATCATTATGGAGGAGGCGTTTCCCCCGGAGCCGGAGCCGGCGGAGGCTGTGGATGACAGCGAGTTCTCCATCCCCGCCCAGTGGGGCGGGGAGGAGAGCGCCCCGCCGCCGCCCCAGGACCAGGTCCCCATGCAGGAGCCCTTTCCCGCAGAGGACCTGCCCCCCCAGCCGGACGCCGCCCCCCCCTCCCCCCAGCCGGGGCCGGGGATGCCGGTGCAGTATGCCCAGCTGCAGGCGGAGCTGATCCTGAAGCAGGCCCGGGAGGACGCGGAGCAGATGATGGCGGCGGCCCGGGAGGACGCGGCGCAGGAGCTGGAGAGTATCCGGGCCGGGGCCCGTGACGAGGGCTACCGGGCCGGGTACATGGAGGGCACCGCCAAGGCCATGGAGGACTCCGCCAGGGACCGGGAGGAGCAGGCCAAGCGCCTGGAGGAGGACGTGAAGGCCTTCCTGGAAAAGGCCTCCCTGGCCCGTGAGGAGATGCTGATGCAGACTCGTGAGGAGCTGCTGGATTTGTGCATCGCAGTGGCGGAAAAGGTGGTGCGGGTGAGCCTGCGCAGCAGCAGCGAGGTGATCGTGCGGATGATCCAGACCGCCACCGAGCGGATGAAAAAGCAGGAGTGGGTGCACATCTACATCCCCGGCTGCGACGCCAGGGGTGTGACCAAGATCTCCCCTGCCCTGACCACCACCCTGGCGGGACTGAGCCAGCACATCAAGGTGGTCCCCATGGGGGACGAGGAGGACGGCACCTGCATCATTGAGACGCCGGAGGAGATTATCGACGCCAGCGTCTCCACCCAGATGTCCACCATGCGGGACATCCTCCGGGAGCAGCTGGGCGGGCAGGCGCTGCCCCCGCAGTAGGGAGGAGGGACGGATATGTTCCGCGAATTGATTCCAAGCGTCCGGAACGCGGAGACCATGAGCCGGACGGGCAAAATTGAAAATATCGTGGGCATGTCCATCGAGGCCTCCGGCGGCCGGGCCGCCATCGGCGACATCTGCCGGATTTACAGCAACGAGTCCGGCGGCCAGGTCCCCGCGGAGGTGGTGGGGTTCAAAAATGACCACATCCTCCTGATGCCCTATGCCAACATGAGCGGAATCTCCGCCGGCAACTTCGTCCGCAACACTGGAAAGCGGCTGACGCTGCCGGTAGGCCCTTTTCTCAGGGGCCGGGTCATCAACGCCCTGGGCCAGCCCATCGACGGGAAGGAGCCCTTCCAGCGGGGGGATTCCTACTCCATCGACTCCGGGTACATCAACCCCATGGCCCGCCCGCCCATCCGGGAGAGGATGGAATTCGGGGTGAAGGCCATCGACAGTTTGCTGACAATCGGCAAAGGACAGAGGATCGGGATCTTCGCCGGGTCCGGCGTGGGGAAATCCACCCTGCTGGGCATGATTGCCAAGAACGTGAAGGCGGACATCAACGTTATCGCCCTGGTGGGCGAGCGGGGCCGGGAGGTGCTGGAGTTCATGCAGAAGGACCTGGGGGAGGAGGGCATGCGCCGGAGCATTCTGGTGGTGGCCACCTCCGACCAGCCGGCCATGCTGCGGATGAAGTGCCCCAGCGTGGCCACCAGTATTGCGGAGTATTTCCGGGACCAGGGGTACGACGTGCTGCTGATGATGGACTCCCTGACCCGCTTTGCCATGGCCCAGCGGGAGATCGGCCTGGCCATCGGCGAGCCGCCGGTGGCGAGAGGGTATACGCCGTCCATGTACGCGGAGATGCCCAAGCTGCTGGAGCGCAGCGGGAACTTTGAGCGTGGCTCCATCACCGGCGTGTATACGGTGCTGGTGGAGGGCGACGACACCAACGAGCCCATCGCCGACACGGTGCGGGGCATTCTGGACGGACACATCGTGCTCTCCCGGCAGCTGGCCAACAGCAACCACTTCCCGGCCATCGATGTGGGAGCCAGCATCTCCCGTCTGATGGTGGAGATCGTGCCGGAGGAGCACCGGCAGCTGGCGGGCCGGCTGCGGGATGTGCTGAGCGTGTACGAGAAGAACGCGGACCTGGTGTCCATCGGCGCGTATAAGGCCGGCACCAACCCCAGGCTGGACCACGCGCTGAAAAAGATTGACGCCATCAACCAGTTTCTGTGCCAGGGCATTGACGAGGCCTTCTCCTATGAGGAGAGCCTGAAGGAGATGCGGCGCATTCTGGAGTAGAAATCTTAGCGGGAAATTAACGGAGAAGAAAGGCGTGTTTGATGAAAAAGTTTCGCTTTTCCCTGGAAACTGTGTTAGACTATAAGCAGCAGGTGCTGGACGCCCTCCAGAAGGAGCACGGCGTCATTATGGCCCAGGTCAAGGAGCAGGAGGAATACCTGGCGGGCCTGGAGGCGGATTACCGGGACATGGACGCGGAGTTCTGCCAGCGGAAGCTGGAGGGCATCACCATCCTGGACGCCATGCGCTATGAGCAGTACCTGCGGGCCATGGAGCGGCAGATCCAGCAGGCGGTGTACCGCCTGGAGGAGCTGCGCAGGCAGGAGGAAGCAAAACGGCTGGAGGTAGTGGCCGCCAAGCAGGATACCTCCTCCATTGAGAAGCTGAAGGAAAAGAAGCTGGACAGCTACAATAAGGCGGTGCAGAAGAGCGAGGAGGCCATGATCGACGAGTTCGTGTCCACGACGCGGGCTATGGCCGCTCTGCAGAGTGCGTAGCAGCCGCTTATTGTATACATAGGATGCAGTAAAGGAGGTGGTGCGGGACTCAAGTGAATAGCAGGCAGAAGCCTGATTTCCACGGCCATAGTGGGAAGAGGGCGGAGCACGGTATGCCTTTCTTACCCGCTATGAACTCTGAGCAGAGAACGAAGGTGAAGCAAGTGAACGTAAGCAATACCAAAGCACATTACACCGCGCCCAATGGCGGGGAAAAGTATCTCTACGGCATCCACACCAAAGAGGACTTCATGGAGCTGATGATGGCCAACCGGCCAAGCCCGGAAAAGCTGCGCTATAACGGCTCCAAAGAGCGCGGCCCCATGACCAACGACCAGGTGACGGAGCTGGCGAAGAAGTACGACCCCACCAATATGACCCACAAGCAGTACCGGGATTTTCTGGATGATCTGGTGGCTATGGGCAGGATTTCCGAGATGGAAAAGGAAATCATGGACTATTATGGCGGAGCCATCCCCATTGGCTATGTGGACGAGGACGGCGATTATATCACGACTTCCCATTCCTACGTCTGTAACGCCGATCTGAGCCGGGAGGAACTGGATTTCCTCTACAATTCCCACGGGGATATTCAACTGGGCTTTGACGGTGATCTGCAGAAAAGCCTGCAAACCACCAACAAGTGTACATATCCCAAGTCCTTTGGACATTCTGACGCGGATACGGCCAGGGCATCGGCAAAGGCCGAGCGGCTTCTGGAGGAGCGTCGGCAGGTCATGACCACCGTGGTGGAGAACATCATGAAGCGGCGCGGAGAGCTGGGACTGACCAGCGGAAAGGCCGAAGCGTCCGAACAGACGGAGGAACCCGGCCTCATGGAGCGGGCCACTGAACCCGGCGGCGCATTCTGGCTGGACCTGCGCAATACCATCATCGATAACGCGCGGGAGAAGCAGAAGCAGGCGGCGAAGGACGCGGAGCTGGAGCTGCTGGACCTGATCCTGGAGAGCATGACAGGAGACGAGGATTCCCGGCGGGAAGCGGCGGCGAAGCTGCGTGTGCGGACGCTGATGGACATCGCGGCCATCGTGGATAAGTATGACCTGAAAGCCCTTGGAGCCGTCACAGGGGGCAGTCACACAGAGACCGGCGGCAGCAATACCTATCTGAAGATGCGGGTCATCAATGATATGTACCCCAGCGGCAAGTGGCTGACCTTCACACCGGAGCAGGAGGATATCCTCAGGGACATCATGCATCGAATCCGGCAGGCGGAGGACAGCGAAACAATCCCGAGCAGCGTTTAAGTGAGGTGAAGCGGGCATGAACGTAAACACAAGCATCAACGGCTTTGGCATTGACGGCGGCAGCGTATTCGGTACGTCCAAGAGAGCGCCTGAACACCGGGGCGGCTTCTGGTCTGCTCTGTCCGCGGCCAATGCTGAGAAGTCGGGCAACATGCTGTTCCGGGACGAGAGCAAGGTGCGGGCCAGACTGACGGATGACGACATCGCGGCTCTGGCGCAGAAGTACAACCCCGGCGATATGAACCGGCAGGAGTACCAAGCGTTTCTGGATGACCTGGAGAGCATGGGCGCCATTACTGCGGCGGAATACGAGCGGATGCAGGGCTACTTTATGGCCGGCGCCGGTCCGGAGCTGCGGGGCGACCTGCTGGCGAAGCTGCAGAATATGTCCGGCGTTGGAACCCAGGAGCTGGCAGGGCTGAACGCCCTTACCGGCATCGTCCAGGAGATGGACGGGGCTATCAACGGCATGAGCCTGCGGGAACAGGCCGCCAGCGGGAAGCTGTGGCTCAATCTCAGACAGTACATCATGGAGAACGCCGAGGAGAAGGAAAAGCAGCGGCAGGAGGACGAAAAGCTGGAGCTTTTGAACCTGCTCCTGGACAACATGACCGGGCGGAACGACCCGCGGGTCAGCGCGGCCACGGGCCTGCGTTTGGGCATGGACGCGGACCAGGACGCCATCAAGTCCGGGCAGCTGCCCTCAGAGCTGTACGCCTACCTGGCCACCCTCGCCAGCAAGTCCACCGATGAGCTGGTGGAGGAGACGGAGGATGAGCGGGCGGCCATCGAGTCCGTGGACGAGGCCGCTGCGGAGCGGCTGTACATGGACAGCGAGCGGCGGCAGAACCTCAGCGAGGACGACCTGATGGATCTGGCCAGGAAGTACGACCCCAACAACATGAGCCGGGAGCAGTACGACCAGTTCCTGGAGGACATGGTCCGGATGGACGTGGCCATCCAGAGCGTCATCGAGCGCATCGGCTACCGGGGCCTGACGGCCAGCGGCAGTGAGGAGGCCCAGATCCCGTACGTCAGCGAGGTACCCAACGCGCCCATCCGCCAGCAGAGCCCTGTGGACAGCGACATCGAGGGCTGGCTGAAAAACCGGGCGCTGTGGAAACCGGGCATCACCCGGGAGGCTGCCAAGCGGGCCGGCCTGGAAAACCAGTACGAACAGATCACACTAGAGGAAAAAACTTTGTCAAACATCGCCAATATCCTGGCGGACGTGAAGCGCCAGCGGTATCCAGGCGTACCCCTGTAAGCAACCCCTATTCAAGGAGGTGACTGACGACAGTGAATGTCGCAGAGAATCTGCTGATGCAGCAGATGCAGAGCATGGCAAATTTGCCTAAGATCGGAAATACCGGCAATAAGGACCAGACCGGCTCCTTCCAGGACATGATGGACCAGACCGGGAAGGACAACGCCGTTGACACCAGCAAGGACCCCAGCCAGCCCACCCGCCCGGAAAAGACGGACGGCGCTCAGGAGGAGCCCAAAGCCCCCCTGCAGAAGAAGGACGCGGAGAAGCTGGAGAAGACCGAGGTGGACCCCGCCGCCGCAGTCCTGGTGATGGATTTGTTCCGTCCGGAGATCGTGGAGGTGCAGCCGGAGACAGCGGAGGCTGTGGTGGAACTGGTTCCGGAGGCGGCGCCCGCTGTGGAGGAGGCCGCTGTGGACGTCCCCGTGATGGAGACGGCGGCGCCTGTGCAGGAGGAAGCGGCCCCTGCGGCGGAGGTTCCTGCGGAAGTGCAGGAGACCGCGGCGGAGGAAGCGCCGGAGGCCATTGTGGAGACGGCGAAGCCGGTGGAGACAGAACGGCCTGTGGAAGCGCCCCGGGATACCGGCGCGGACGAGACGGAGCAGACCACCGATACCGGCGAGCTGCGTGAGGTCCGGCCCGCGGAGGAGACCGGGGAGGACGACAGCGTCCAGGGCGAGGCCGCGGAGTTGACGGAGCAGGTGTTCCACGACGTGAAGGCGGCCCCCATCAAGGTTGCCGAGCACTATGAGCCGGTGGACACCCAGGAGCCGGAGATGGACGCCAAGCTGGCCAACACCATCCTGGACGCGGCGGCCAACGGCGTGGAAAAGATGCAGATCCAGCTCACACCCGCCAATCTCGGCAGCATCACCATCGACCTGACCCGGGACGCCAACGGCGCGCTGGAGGTGGTCATCCACGCAACCACCAGCAAGGCGGCGGGGCTGCTCAGCCAGCATCTGGACGGACTCCATACGGCGCTCCAGAGCTACGGCGGCAGCCAGCCGGTACATGTGGAGGTGCAGCGGGGCCAGGAGGGCCAGGAGCAGCACATGTTCCAGCACGCGGACCCCGACGGACGGGGACAGCAGCAGCACAGACAGCAAGAGAGCCGCCAGGAGACGGAGAGCTCCGGCGAGGACTTTTTGCAGAAACTCCGGCTGGGCCTGACGGGCCTGGAGGAATAAACAGGAAAGGAGCGTGCATATCCTATGAGCGCAATTGGCGACGTTACCAGCGGTGTGGAGAAATACCGGCAGGACAACAGCATGGACATCAACACCCGCTATCAGAGCACCAAGGAAAAATCAGAGGGCGCGTCCAGCACCGATTTCGACGACCTTGACGCCGTAACCAAAGACCGGGAAAAACGGAAACCAAGCAATCAGCTGACCTTCGAAGACATGCTGTCTTTGATGATTATCCAGCTCCAGAACCAGACCATCGACAACACGGCGGACACCAACGACATGATGAACCAGCTCATCTCCATGACGGTCATGCAGTCCCTGACGACCCTCACCACGGCGGTGGAGGAGGTACAGACCGCCAGCACCATGAGCTACGCGGCCTCCCTGGTGGGCAAGGAAGTGACCCTGGGCATCTACAATGAGAAGACCGGGAAGATCGAGGAGCTGTACGGCACGGTGGAGGCCTCCGGCACATACGATGGCAAACAGGTCATCTTTGTCAATGGAGAGAGCTACCTCCTCAGCAGCATTATGGCCGTGGGCAAGCTGCCGCCGATCCAGGACGATACGCCCCCGGAGGATGATGAGAACAAGGACGAGGAGAACTCCGGAGCAGCCGGCGGGACCACCGGCGGCGGAACATCAGAAGACAACAGCACTGGCGGTACGGATGCCGGGAACAGTGTGAGCGGCGCGGATGAGGCGGCTCAGGTCTGAATGACATAACCACCTGACTGGCGTGCCGGGAAAAGGAAGGATCTTTATGGCGGACCGAATCTCTCCCATAGAGCGAGTACAAAAAATCTCTCCCACGGAAGCAGTACAGGGAGTGAAGGCGGCGGCGAGAGGACAGACGCCCGGGCGCATGGACGCGGCGGGACAGTTTGGCGCTCTGCTGCGGCAGGAGCGGGCAGCCCAGGCGGAGGGCGTGGCGTTTTCCAAGCACGCCATGGCCAGGGCCGAGGAGCGGGGGATCGAAGTGACACCCGCGCTGATGGAGCAGCTGACCAGCTCCGTGGAGCGCGCCCAGGCGAAGGGGGCCACCAATATCCTGGCCTTTGACGCGACACGCGCATTCATCATCAACGTCCCCCACGGGCGGGTGATCACCACCATGTCCCAGGAGGAGATGCAGGAGAATATTTTTACCAATATCGACGGCGCTGTGCTCTTGAAATAAGAAAGGCAGGACCTCTTTGAGGATGTTTTGGTCCTCCGCCCGACTGGCGGAGGACCGGCAGCGGCCACTGAAAAAGGAGATTATTCATTTATGACTGGAGCAATGTATGCCGCGATTAGCGGCTTGAAGACCCATATGAGCAACCTGAACGTCATCGGCAACAATATCGCCAACGTCAACACCCAGGCCTACAAGGCCCAGCGCATGACGTTCCAGGAGTCCATGTATATTACCAGCAAGGCCGGCAGCGACGGCACGGCCAGCCAGGGCGGCAACAACCCCTCCCAGGTGGGCTACGGCGCGTCGGTGGGTTCTATCGACCTGAACATGAGTCCCGGAACCTTCTCCCCCACGGGCTACGGTCTGGACTGTATGCTGGACGGCGAGGGCTTTTTCATCGTGGGCGACAAGGAGACCGGCGATGTGGTGCAGGGCGCGGCGGATCTGAGCGCCTTTGAGCTGACCCGCATGGGCGACTTCAGGGTGGACCCCAACGGCTACGTCTGCGACCGCCGGGGCAAGTGCGTCTACGGCTACGCCATGGTGCAGAACCCGGCCTACAACCCCAATCTGGCGGAGGACCCGGATACCAACCCCAAGACCATCCCCAGCACCACGCTGGTGCCCCTGCGCCTGCCCCTGTCCGCGGCCAAGGACGTGGCCAACCAGGCCAATCCCCGGTGGCAGGAGGGCACGGCGGTGTATAACGTGCTGACCCGGGCCGATGAGCACGACAACAACTCCCGGCGGAATTTCTCCGTGGGCGACGTGACCCAGGCGGCCAAGGAGTATATCGCGCGGCTGAAGTCGGAGCAGGGCGCGGACTTTGAGGTGCCGGAGGATGGCTGGACCTACTCCATCGAGGTGGTCAACGGCCAGAACATGTCCCACGAGGGCGAGCCTGTGGAGGGCAATACCAACGAGGTGGCCCATGTGATGTTCAACGCGGCCGGCGAGGTGACCAGCGTCACCCTGCTCAACGGCTACGGCGCGCGACCGGCAGGGGTCAACGACGAGGGCAACGTGGAGGACGGCGCTTATCCGGGCATCAACTATGTGGACCAGGGCGGCATCATCCCCAATGCGGAGAACAAGTGCATTTCTCTGAAGGACATGAACATCAACAAGAACGGGGCCATCTACGGCACCAACGAGGCCACCGGCGAGACGGTGTACGTGGGCTATGTGGCGGTGGTCAACGCGGCGGCCAACGACGGCGTCACCCACATCGGCGGCCACTACTACAAGGCCCAGGAGGGCGCGGGCGACCTGCGGGTATCCATACTGGGCGGCGTGATGAAGGACAGCAACGGCAACCCGCTGTACATGAACAACAAGGAGTACATGGCCAACATGGGCAACCCGCCGGTGAACGACGCCATCCTGGCCGGCGGCCGGTCGGAGATCGTAGGCGGCGGCCTGGAGGCCTCCACGGCGGACGTGGCCACCGAGTTTGCCAATATGATTTTGACACAGCGCGGCTATCAGGCCAACACCCGCATGGTCACAGTGACCGACTCCATGCTGGAAGAGCTGGTGAATATGAAGCGGTAATAGCAGCCTGACAAAAAAATTTTTGTCAGCTGCGGAGCCTCCCCAGGGGGCCAAACCCTAGAATTTGCAATGATTTTGGGGGATGGTCCCCTGTGGGGAGCGTTTTGGGGGGACTGGACAGAAAGGAGGCGGATATGGTATGATTGTGCTGACCAAGCGCAACAACGAAAAATTCCTGCTCAACCACAATCAGATCATGACCATTGAGCGGATTCCGGAATCCAAGATCGTCATGATGAACCGGGATTTCTACATTGTGAAGGAGACCCCGGAGGACATTATCAAGAAGATCTGGGAGTACAACGCCAAGGTGCTGGACGTGCGCCGCGAGGTCACGGTAGTGGACAAGTCCTAGTGCCCTGGGTATGTCCTGGGGGACGAGCGGAGCTGTGCGGGAGGACGCGGAGCGCATTGACCGTCCGGCAGGACCGCGTCTGCCGTAAAAGATTCAGTGAAATTTGCCGTTGTAGAGGCCTGGGAGCAGGGTCCCCTACGATTGGGCGCACACAACTGCAAATTTCGCTGAATCTGTTGAGTAGGACGCGAAGCGCGTTGGCCGTCCGACTAGGACCGCCTTGGGCGCAGGATGGATTTCCCAAGCCATTCCGTTTCGCGGCGGAAGGCGTGTCTCAGAAAAAAGAGCAAAATGAGATCATCTCCCCTTTGCCGGGAGCGGAAAGGAATGTGAGCATGCTTCTATGAACATTACGTATATCATCGGTGTAATCGGCGCGTTCGCCATCATGGTCATCGGTATGATGCAGGGCGGTGAGCAGTTTCTCACTCCCAGCCAGGTCGGGCGCTTTGTGGACGGCGCCAGCGTCTTTATCACCATCGGCTGTACCCTCATGGTCCTCATCGGCAGCTTCCCTATCAAGCAGATTACCTCGATCCCCAAGCACATCGGCATCCTGATGAACACCAAGCGGTACGACCCCATGAACATCATCGAGCAGCTGGTGAACCTGGCCCAGATCGCCCGTAAAAACGGCCTGCTGGCCCTGGAGGAACAGGGCAACAAGCAGGAGGACCCGTTCTTCAAGCAGTGCATCATGCTCATCGTGGACAACAACGACGCGGACCAGGTCAAGGATATCATGATGAATGATATCGAGCAGTCCTCCGCCCGCCATGAGTCCATCGCCGGCATGTATGACAAGGGCTCCTCCGTGGCCCCGGCTTTCGGCATGGTCGGCACGCTGGTTGGCCTGATCAATATGTTGAAAACCATGAATGTTGATTCCGCCAGCGGCGGAGCCGGGGACATCGGTACCTCCATGGGTACCGCCCTTATCACTACCCTGTACGGGTGCGTACTGGCCCATATGATCTTCGGGCCCATTTCCCAGCAGCTGCGGCAGCGGGACGAGGAGGAAGTGCTCTGCAAGCTCATTATCGTGGAGGGCATCATGTCCATCCAGGCCGGAGCCAACCCCAAGTTCCTGCGGGAGAAGCTGATGACCTTCATGCAGCAGAAGCAGCGCGGCGAGGGCGGCGAGAAGTAAAGGAGGGCGCGCAATGGCTTCCATTAAGAAAAAAAGCAGCGGCGGCGGCGGAGCCAACTGGATGGATACATACGGCGACATGGTTACCTTGCTGCTGTGCTTCTTCGTGCTGCTGTACTCCATCTCCAGCCTGGATGAGGCCAAGTGGATGATCGTCGTCCAGAGCTTCAACAAGGACGCCATCGTCAGCGTGGATGACGAGCCCAAGGGCCCCATGGGCGAGGAGACCAACTCAGGCGGCGACGACATGCCCTACACCCAGGACGAGGTCAACGAGAAGATGGAGGAGCTGCTGATGTACCTGCAGACCGCAGCGGCCAGCAGCGACGCCGTCAGCGTCACCTCCGGGGACGGGTACGTGTTCCTGTCCTTTGAGGAGGGGGTCTTCTTCGAGGGGGAGAGCTCCGCTCTGAAGGCGGAGGGCCGCGCGGCCCTGGACGCCATCCTCCCCGGCCTGGAGCAGGCGGGACCCTATATCGACGAGGTCCAGATCATGGGCCACACGGCCCAGGGCAACCCCAACCGCGCCAATACCATCCGCGGCGACCGGCAGCTGAGCAGCGACCGGGCCAACGAGGTTTTGATCTACCTTCTGGAAAACAGCAGCCCCACGCTCTTGGACCCCGCCCGTTTCCAGGCCATCGGCATGGGCCAGTGGCGGCCCATCGCCACCAATGACACCGCCGAGGGCCGGGCGAAGAACCGCCGCGTGGAGATGATGATCAGCGGCAGGAACGTGGAGGAGGCGATGAGCGACAGCGTCGCCGCCTACTACGCGGAGACCAACCAGGCGCCGCCGGAGCTGGAGGCTGTGGACCCGGCGGGCAGCAATGCGGCCACGGAGCCGGAGACGCCGCCGGTGGACCAGACTGCCCTGGAAATTCTGGGTCCTGACGCTGTCATGGGCGGCGCCAACGCGGGGGCGGGAGCCGGTTAAAGGCTCAGGGCTTCCAAGAAGCAAGGAGGAAAAAAGTATGGCGGAAGTCTTATCACAAAGCCAGATCGACGCCCTGCTTAACGCAGCCCGCAGCGGGGAAATGGATCTGGAAGCCCCAGCGCTGGAGCCGGAGAAGAAGTATAAGAAGTACGACTTCTACAGCCCCAGGAAATTTACAAAAGAGCGGCTGAAGATGCTCAACAGCATCTTTGAGAGCTATGCCCGGGTAAGCAACTCCCGGCTCAACGCCCTGCTCCACGCCACCTGCGAGATCGAGGTGGAGTCGGTGGAGGAGCAGCGTTACAATGAGTTTTCCAACGCCCTCACGGAGAGCGACGTGGTGGCCCTGGCCAAGATCGACCAGGAGAAGCTGCAGGAGGAGACCCCGATTCTGGTCCACATGGACACAGGGGTGGCTCTGACCATCATCGACCGCATGATCGGCGGCGACGGTGCGCCGGAGCCGGATCTGCCCAGCGACTATAAGCTGACAGACCTGGAGCTGAACATATACGAGGACGTGATCAGCCAGCTGATCTCCATTATGGGCGGCAGCTGGGAAAACTATATGCCCATGGAGTTTTCCTATGTGCGCACAGAGGTGAACCCCACGATGGTGCAGCTCATCGGCTTTGACGAGACGGTGGTCATCGTAAGCATCAGCATCAAATTCCCCAACTGCCAGGGCACCATGAGTCTCTGCCTGCCCGGCGTGATGCTGGCGAACATCTTCTCGGAGATCAGCAAGAACAATACCCGGCGCAGCAGCGGCGAGGACAAATCCGACGAGATCTTCGGCTCTCTGCGGGAGTCGGATATGGAGATCATCGCGGAGCTGGCCCGGCCGCGGGTGCTGCTCAGCGACATCTACCACTTGAACGTGGGCGACGTACTGGACATCAAGCGGCCTAAGGACGCCCCCGTCTATCTGAATATCGGCGGGCGGAGATGGTTCGACGGGCGGCTCGGCGTGCATAACAAGCAGATGGCCGTGAAGATCGGTGAGACTTACATTAAGGCTTAAAGGAGCGGAATCCTGATGGGAGAGAGTATTTTTAGCCCGGTGGTAATTGACGCCATCGGAGAGATCATGAATATCAGCCTGGGCTCCTCCGCCACGGCGGTCTCCAACATGCTGGACCACCGCGTGGACATCACCACGCCTGTCGTACAGGTGGTGAACGCGGAGGAATTTGTGCTGGGCGAGATCGACCCGGCGGTTGGCGTGGAGATCAAGTACGTCACCGGCCTGGACGGCAGAAATATCATGATGCTCAAACGCAGCGACGTAAAGGCAATTGTGGATATTCTCCTGGGCTCGGAGACGCCGGATGAGGAGTTTGTCCTGGACGAACTCAGCATCAGCTGCGTCTGCGAGGTAATGAACCAGATGATGGGCGCGGCGGCCACCGCCATGAGCGATTTTCTGGGCATGGTGGTGAATATTTCCACACCGGAGTCCTTTGAGATGGACGATCTGGACCAGGTCCGGCGGGAGCACTTCCCTGTGGAGAGGGGCCCGGTGGTGGTGGTCCAGTTCAAGCTGTATATCGAGGGCATCCTGGAGAGCGAGTTTATGAACGTGATCTCCGTGGAGCTGGCCAGAGATATGCTCAAGGGCTTCGGCATTGAGGTGGATTTGAATGCCAGCGCCGCCGACGCGGCGGCGGCCCCTGCCGCTCCCGCGCCGGAACCGGCGGCGGACAGCGGAAAGAAGATGAGCCAGGAGGAGATCGAGGCGCTGCTCAGCGGCGGCGCGGCGGCCCCTGCCGCTCCCGCGCCGGAACCGGCGGCGGACAGCGGAAAGAAGATGAGTCAGGAGGAGATCGAGGCGCTGCTCAGCGGCGGCGCGGCGGCCCCTGCCGCTCCTGCGCCGGAACCGGCGGCGGACAGCGGAAAGAAGA
>CAJTPV010000030.1 GCA_910578505.1 uncultured Oscillospiraceae bacterium
AAACTAAAAGTATACCGGACAATTCTATGGACACTGTGCAATAGGGGAGTTTTTTATTATATACCCTTGCGTCGATTCTTGTCAATTTCTGTGGGCAGAATTCTGGGCAGTTTTTAGTCGAACTTCAGAAGCTGGTAAGGCTCTATCTCTAAAGCGGCTGCAATTTGATACAGAGCGCGCAGTGAAACAGGGCATGCAGTTGTGGATTCCAGATGAGATATTGTTGAATAGCTTAAATTACATTTCTCTGCCAGCTGCTCCTGGCTTAAATCCATTTTCTTTCGAAAAAATTGAATTCGGAATCCTATATTTTTAAGAAATTGTGCTTCCTCTTTTGTATATTCGCGCATTTCTACAATCCTTCACTCTTTCAGATTTACATAAATCATACATTCAATCGGTAGTGCATTTGTACGCTATATTTTTAGAAAATATTGTAGAAATAATGCAAGCATGATAAAATAGAGGGGTGACATGAAAAACACAAAAAATTTTGAAGGGAAAGGGGCACACTTATATGCCAAACTATCAAAGGCTCTACACCACGCTATTCAACCGTGTGGAGGACGTCATGACCTACATCAACGATGCCATCGTTCTGAAGGAAGCCTATGACTGGGACCACACCCGTGCAGTCATGCTGAAGCTGCAGGCCGCCCTGCAGGAATGCGGGGACATCTATACAGATGCAGAATAAAAACACCCCCGGACCGGCCCAAAGAGTCAGTCCGGGGGTGTTTTACATGATAATGCCCCGGTTTCTGCGAAATTTATAGGGTAAACCCCCGTTTCGTCATCTTGACAAACCTTGACGCAGAATGTATAATACAAAGTTGTTAATGCATCTACACACCATTTATTGCATGAAAAAATACGGAAGGGGAGAGGCTAATGATTCTCAGCGATAAGGAGATCAGAAAATACATTCAAAATACAAATACGCCTATGATTGATCCTTTTTCAGAGGATCATCTCCAGGCCGCTTCTTATGATATCAGCATGTCTGGCCGTATCTCCGTATTAAAACGAATCGGACGCATGATCGATCCGGCTGACGGACGGGACCTGAATGAGATGTACGAGAATATTAAAATCGGCAGTGACGGATACATGTTCTCTCCTGGGGAATATCTCTTGGCAGAGCTGGCGGAAAAGGTTAAAATTCCAAGTAATCTTGTTGCCCACATCCGTCCCAGGACTCGCTTTACCAGAGCCGGTATCCTGATTGCCGATCAGCACTGTAATCCTACTTACGAAGGACGTCTGTATATCGGTATGTGCAACGCCGGGCCCAATACGCTCCTCCTCAGACCGGGACTCATCATTGCACAGTTCGTTTTTGAGCCGCTCTCCTCCACTCCCAGTGAGATCCTTTGGTATGAGAACAAAAAGAATGCCGCCTTTCATCAGGAATCTTCTTTCCGCGGCGCAAAGTTCGCAGAGGCCGGCTGGTCAGAGGCGGGGAAGAAATTGTACCATGATGTGATAGCTTCGTTAGAAAAAGGGGAGTAACAGTGGCTCAAAATCAGCTTGATACAGTTATAGCATACTATGTTCGACATAAGTTCCGGTGCGATGTTCCAAATGAGGATGAATTTGGTGAAATTGTAGAAGCCATTAAAACCAATATACTGGAGGAGGCACTGCCCCAGATATCGGAAAAGAAGTTATCGGAAGCCAGAGAGAAGGTTGAAGAAGAGGCCAGGCAGTATAAGAAACAATTGCTGCAAAAAGTCAGGATTTCCCTGATCGTTGAGACGATTTTTATCGCTTTCTTAGTTGGTATCGTGGTCAACCAGGTTACCAATTTAATCCCAAAGCAACACTGGCGGCTTGCAATTATCATTTCAATGGGTCTCTGCGTGTTCATGGTAATACTTGCAACGGTGGAGCCAAAGGAGTAAAAATGGATGACAAAGGGCGAGAGGTTTTTGCGGGACGCTGTTACCGGCACTTCAAAGGCAACTTGTATCAGGTGATTGGAATTGCCACACATACGGAAACAGAGGAGAAAATGGTCGTGTATCAGGCGCAGTATGGCGAACGGCAGTTGTTTGTCCGCCCATATGAGATGTTTATTGAAGAAATAGACAGCCAAAAACACCCGGAGGCCACGCAGCAGCACAGATTTGAGCTTGTAGATTGAGAAGGAAGAAAACACACTCCCGGACCGGCCCAAAGAGCCAGTCCGGGAGTGTTTTACATGATAATGCGCCGGTTTCTACCATAAGCATCCCCCCCTGTGATGGGGGACCAACCGCCTGCCTCTTGTGCAGCGTACCCTTCTGACCGCCCTGGCTGGGCGGTTTTTTCATTCTACGCCTTTCTGCTGCATTTTGTCAATTTTTGCCCAAAAGCTTTTGGCAAGCCTTTGGGCAGACAGCAGTCATTTTCAAATAGAACGCGAATCTTCCAAATCCTCTTGCGAAATCTTTCCCCGCTCCTTTTCAAATCGCAAAATATGCTGCTTGATCGCCTGGTTGATCTCGCTGTTCCGGCTCCGGCCATTCGCTTCTGCAATATAGTCCAGCTTTTCTACGCTCTCCCGATTGACCCGAAGGGTAAACGCCAGATTATCTGTCCTTTTCTTTTTCAACTGCAACACCTGCCTCTTGACATATTATTAGCAGATGTGGTACTGTAAAGTAATTGAAGTGGTATCACAATAGGACCAGTTTTTATTGTAAATAATGGAAACATTTACAGGAGGGGGCCAATTTTGTCTAATCTTTATCAAAAGCTCTACGCCACACTATTTAACCATGTGGAAGACGTCATGACCTACATCAATGATGACATCGTTCTCAAGGAGGCCTATGACTGGGACCACACCCGCGCAGTCATGCTGAAGCTGCAGGCCGCCCTGCAGGAATGCGAGGACATCTATACAGATGCAGAATAAAAACACCCCCGGACCGGCCCAAAGAGCCAGTCCGGGAGTGTTTTATCCGGCAGCGTCCTGTTTTTGAAAAATTCACTTTTCATTTATCGATTCCCAATTGCTTTTCCGGGAGAATCTGTTATACTCTATTATGAATTGGTTTGTACTGTTTGCTATAGAGTGACGATTGGGCGAGAGAAAGAAGGAGGACGCAAGATGGCGAATCGTATTACAGTAAGCATCTGCGGCGAGGAATATACCCTGCTGGCGGAGGAAAATCCCTCCTATATGCAGAAGGTGGCCGCTCTGGTGGACGCAAAAATGAGCGAGATCATGAGCGCCGGACGAGTCAGCCGGATGGACGCCGCCGTCCTGGCCGCTGCAAATATGGCGGATGAGATGCTCAAGCAGCAGGGCAGCACGGAGAACCTCCGCCGTCAGCTGAAGGGATATCTGGACGACGCCAACAAGGCGAAAAGCGAACTGAGCGAGTGCAAGCGGGAAATCTTCAAGCTGCAGCAGCAGCTGGAGAAGAAGAGGAAGGACGACTGATGCTGGAGCTGTTGGCCCCTGCCGGACATTGGGAGGCGATGACCGCCGCCGTGCAGAACGGCGCGGACGCAGTCTATCTGGGCTGCGGCGATTGGAACGCCCGGCGGGGTGCGCGGAATTTCTCTCCGGAGGAGCTGCCGCAGGCGGTGCGCTACTGCCACCTGCGGGGGGCAAAGGTGTATCTGACGCTGAACATACTGCTTGCAGACCGGGAGCTGCCGGAGGCGGAGAAGATGCTCCGGCTGGCCTCCCGGTGGGGCGTGGACGCGGTGATTGTACAGGACTGGGGCGCCGCGGCCCTGGCCAGGGAGGTCGTGCCGGACCTGCCCCTCCACGGCAGCACACAGATGACCATACACTCCCTGGCCGGCGCGGCGGCGGCCGCAGAGCTGGGGATGCGGTGCGTCGTGCTGGGCCGGGAGCTGGACCGGGAAAACGTCCGGCACATCTGCCGGCTCAGCCCGGTCCCCATCGAGGTATTCGGCCACGGCGCTCTCTGCATGTGCTGGTCCGGTCAGTGCGCCATGAGCGCCATGATCGGCGAGCGCAGCGGCAACCGGGGCCTGTGCGCCCAGCCCTGCCGCCTGCCCTACAGTCTGGACGGCGGGAAAACCGGCAGGCCCCTGAGCCTGAAGGACGTCAGCCTGGCCCGGCATATCCCGGAGCTGACGGAGATGGGCGTATCCGTGCTGAAGCTGGAGGGCCGGATGAAGCGCCCGGAGTACGTGGCCGTAGTGACCGGGATATACGCCCGGCTGATTCGGGAAAACCGCGCCCCCACCGGGGAGGAGGAGCGGCAGCTGGCGGAGGCCTTCTCCAGGGACGGCTTTACGGACGGCTACTGGCAGGGCAGCATCGGGCGGCATATGTTCGGCATGCGGCGCGAAAACGCCCCGGAGCCTGTGGAGCTGTTCCGGGCGGCAAAAGCCGGTTATGAGCGGGAAAATACCCGGCGCGTGCCGGTGGCGCTGTCAGCGGCAATCCGGGCGGGCTGCCCGGCGGAGCTGCAGGCCGCGGATAGGGACGGGCATACCGTCCGCGTGGAGGGACCGGTCCCGGAGAAGGCCCGCACGCGGGCCCTGACGGCGGAGGAGCTGAAAAGCCGTCTGGAGAAAACAGGCGGTACAGTTTTTTGTGTTGATTACACCGATATAATCGTAGAGGACGGACTGTCCCTTCCGGCCAGCGCGGTCAACGGACTGCGGCGGGAGGCGCTGGAGGCTCTGGAACAGCTGCGCACCGCGCCGCCGGAGCGGCGGGAGAGGGAGGCGGCTCCCCCGGAAACCGGGGCGGAGGGGCCGAGAGAGTTTTCCTATACGGTCTCCCTGTCCCAGTCCTGCCAGCTGACGGAGAGCCTGATGGCGCTGCGGCCCAGTGTGGTCTATGTGCCTGTGGAGCGGATAGGGGATTTCCACCTGTCGCCCCACGTGGAGCGGGGGGGCGTATTCTGCGCCGCGCTGCCCCGCATTTGTAAGGATTCAGAGCTGCCGGCGCTGCGGGCCATGCTGGATGAGGCGCGGAAAAAGGGCTGTACCGCCGTGGCGGTGCAGAACATCGGACAGCTGGAGCTGGCCCGCGGGTCGGGGCTGGCTATCCGGGGGGACTTTGGGCTGAATGTGTTCAACAGCCGCGCCCTTCAGGAGCTGAAAAGCTGGGGGCTGTCCAGCGCGACGGTGTCCTTCGAGCTGCGCCACCAACAGATCCGTGATTTGGTGAAGCCGCTGCCCTGCGAGGCCATTGTCTACGGACGCCTGCCGCTGATGATTACGGAGAACTGTCTGGTCAGCAACGCTCTGTCCTGCAAATCCCGGGACCTGCGGGGGGCCTGCCGGAGCGGCCACCATCTGCGGGACAGGCGGGGGGAGAGGTTCCCGGTGCTGTCCGTGTTCGGCTGCCGGAGCGAGATTCAGAACAGCAAGACCCTGTTCCTGGCCGGTCATACGGAATACCGGCAGTGCGGCCTGACCTATGGGCGGTTGCGGTTTACGACGGAATCGCCGGAGCAGTGCGCGGCTGTTTTCCGCCGCTATCTGGGGGAGCCCGGAGAGACGCCGGAGGACTTTACCAGAGGGCTTTTTTACCGGGGTGTGGACTAGAACAATAAAAATTTGTATTTTTGCATGGATACTATACGAACAGTAGAGGAATATTGTCATGAAACTGCAAGTAAAAGCGCTGTCGCCGAAAATTGGGACAGCCATACCGTTTCCCTATTATGCAACGGCGGGGGCGGCTGCGTTGGACCTCCACGCCTGTATTGACGCGCCGGTCACAATACTGGCCGGAGCGCAGGTGGTAATCCCCACCGGGATCGCGGTGGCCATTCCGGACCACTACGTGGGCATAGTTGCCGTGCGCAGCAGTATGGGCGTGCGAAACGGCATATCGCTTTCCAACGGTATCGGCGTGATCGACGCGGACTACCGGGGCCCGCTGGGGGTGGGGCTGCGCAACAATCAGGGGGACCCCTATACCATCCAGCCGGGGGACCGGGTCGCACAGCTGCTGGTGGTACCGGTAGCCTGCCCGGAGATCGAGATCGTGGATGAGCTGCCCCCCACGGAGCGGGGCGAGGGCGGCTTCGGTTCTACAGGGACCTGAGCTTATCGCAAGCAGCAAAATTGATGGTGAATCGAGGGGATGGATTATGCCGCGCGTGATTCTCGCGTCCCAGTCCCCCCGGCGGCGGCAGCTGCTGGGGCAGATTGGACTGCAAAATTTTGAGGTGCTGTCGCCGGCGGCGGACGAAACCTATGACCGGGCGCTGACGCCGGATGAGATTGTAGCTGAACTCTCCCGGAGGAAAGCGGAGGCCGCCGCGGCGCTGGTGGACGACGCCAACGCTGTGATCATTGCCGCGGATACGATGGTCTTTCTGGACGACCTGCGGTTAGGGAAGCCCCGCAGCGAGGACGAGGCCTTCCGGATGCTCTCCGCGCTGTCTGGCCGCACCCATCAGGTGCGCACCGGCGTGACGGTTGTCCGGGGCGGTCAGTTCGTGACGCGGGTGGAGACGTCGGACGTGACATTCCGTCCGCTCACAGCGGGGGAGATTCGGGCGTATATCCGGACCGGGGACCCTATGGACAAGGCGGGCGCTTACGGCGTGCAGGGCAAGGCGGCGCTGTTTGTGGAGGGGATCCGGGGGGATTATTTCAATGTGATGGGTCTGCCCCTGTGCCTGCTGGGCAGGATGCTGGAGCAGTTCCAGGTGGATCTGTTTGCCTGAATCTGTCCGCAGAGGAATTGACAAAGCACAGTGTGTGATGTAGAATAAAAAAACCGTCCATCCAGGACGGTCAGAAGAGCGCACTGTTGTATAAAAGGCGGTTGGCTCATTTCCCCTGAGCAGATTTCCAAAAGGGGGGAGGTGAGATGCATGTGGAAAGAACGTCTATGGCGTGTCCTTTTAACGATTGCTTTCGCAGTCTGGACTATGCTGTGTTTGACTACATATGCGTGTTGACCGCTCGGTCGGTACCCAAGCGGTCAACGTAATATGTTGATTTGCAGAGTGGGCTAACCGCCGTACAGCAGTGCCCTTCTGTTTTCTATTATATGTATCAATCAGCGTTTTGTCAAGTACAGATATTATGACGAAAGGCGGTACAGCGGCAATTGACAAAGAACAGTGCGTGATGTAGAATAAAAAAGCCGTCCAACCTGGACGGCCAGAAGAGCGCACTGTTGTATAAAAGGCGGTTGGCTCATTTCCCCTGAGCAGATTTCCAAAAGAGGGGAGGTGAGATGCATGTGGAAAGAACGTCTATGGCGTGTCCTTTTAACGATTGCTTTCGCAGTCTGGACTATGCTGTGTTTGACTACATATGCGTGTTGACCGCTCGGTCGGTACCCAAGCGGTCAACGTAATATGTTGATTTGCAGAGTGGGCTAACCGCCGTACAGCAGTGCCCTTCTGTTTTCTATTATATGTATCAATCAGCGTTTTGTCAAGTACAGATATTATGACGAAAGGCGGTACAGCGGCAATTGACAAAGAACAGTGCGTGATGTAGAATAAAAAAGCCGTCCAACCTGGACGGCCAGAAGAGCGCACTGTTGTATAAAAGGCGGTTGGCTCATTTCCCCTGAGCAGATTTCCAAAAGAGGGGAGGTGAGATGCATGTGGAAAGAACGTCTATGGCGTGTCCTTTTAACGATTGCTTTCGCAGTCTGGACTATGCTGTGTTTGACTACATATGCGTGTTGACCGCCCGGGTGATGGCCGAGCGGTCAACTGTTTTCTGTTGATGTCGTGAGCCAACCGCCATACAGCAGTGCCCTTCTGTTTTTATTATATGTTCTCACCGGCATTTTGTCAAGTACCGTATTCAATACCACTCCCGCGACAGCGGATGCGGGAGTATAGTGGGGGACCGATATGAGAAAACGCCCAATCAATAAATTCTGGATCATTCTGCTGGCCATTGCCACGACTGTGGCGGTGCTGCTGAGCGTGATGACCTATTTCTCCACCACCTCCGCCGTGATGCCGAATATCGCGGGGATCATCGCGCAGCCCTTCCGGTCCGCCTCCGCCGCCATATCGGAGACCGTGGGGAAGTGGAACGGCTACCTGACCGGGTACGATGCTCTGAAGGCGGAGAACGAGGCGCTGAAAAAGCGGATCGCGGAGATGGAGGCCGACAACCGGCAGGCCGTGGCGGACCGGGAGGAGAACGCCCGTCTGCGGGCCCTGGCCGACCTGCGGGAGCAGCGGCGGGAGCTGAGCTTTGAGTCCGCCAGAATCCTGGTGCAGGACGCCTCCAACTGGTCCAGCATGCTGACCATCAACAAGGGCACCATGCACGAGATCGAGGTGGGGGACTGCGTGGTGAACGAGGAGGGGGCCCTGATCGGGGTGGTGACCGAGGCGGGGCTGACCTGGTCCAACGTGCGCACCATCCTGGACAGCGAGTCGTCCATCGGCGCGCTGGTGTTCCGGAGCGGGGCCAGCGCCGTGGCCCAGGGGGATTTCTCCCTGATGCGGGAGGGACGGCTGACGCTGACCTATCTGGGTACGGACCCGGACCTGGTGTCCGGCGATCTGATTGTCACCTCCGGACTGAGAGACTATTACCCCTCCCAGCTGGTCATCGGCTACGTGGAGGAGGTCCGGCCCGGAGACGACGGCATGTCACAAATCGCCGTGGTGCGGCCAGAGGTGGATATGCATAGTCTCGTACAGGTGTTCGTAGTCAAAGATTTTGATATTGTGGATTGACGAAACAAAAGAGGAGAGTGGAGCGGTATGCCGAAAAGTTATGTGGCGTTCAAGTGGGCTGTGTACGCCTTTGCCACGCTGCTGTTGTTCGGGCTGCAGTCGGTGGTATTCGACCACATCCGCGTATGGGGGATAACGCCCTTTTTCTATCCCATGCTGCCCGCGCTGGCGGCCATGTATGAGGGGCAGAAGCGGGGGACGATCTTTGCCCTGTTTCTGGGGATTGTCTGCGATCTGCTGCTGTACGGCCCCTTTGAGGGGTTCTTTACCATTACGTTTGTGATCCTGGCCCTGCTGTCCGCCGTGGTGGCGGAGAACCTGCGGTCCACCGGGTTCCTGGGCGGGGTGTTCATTGCCGCGCTGGCCCTGTTTCTGACCGGCGTGATGCGGATAGGTCTGCACGCGCTGACTGCCGGCACCTATTATATCCGGGTCACGGCCTGGACGGCTGGGGTGGAGGCGTTGATCTCCCTGCCCGCTGTGCTGGCGGTGCTGCCGGTGTACCGGGCCATCCACAAGCGGTGCGCGGTGGATTATTGATACTGTCTTTTACGCAGGAAAGGAGCGTTTTATGGAGGATAACCGGCGTTTCAGGTTTCGGTCCAATATTATCTTGACCATCTTTTCGGTCTGCCTCATCGGCTTCGTGTTTCTGCTGCACAACGCGCAGATTGTCAACGGCAGCACCTATCTGGCCCAGTCCAACATCCAGCGGACCACGTCGAAGACCATTGTCAGCTCCCGCGGCATCATCACGGACCGCAACGGCAAGGTGTTGGTCAGCAACAAGGAGGTCTACACCATCACCTTTGACCCCAAGGCGGTGCCGGTGGACACGGAGCTGGTTCCGGACGACGCGGCGCTGAGCAAGAAGCGCAGCGTAGCCCTGGCGGTGTACCGGCTGATCGCGCTGTGCCGGGAGCAGGGGGTGGAGTGGAACGACGGCCTGCCCGTTACCAGGACCACGCCCTTTGGCTACACCATGGCCAACACCAGCAGCACCCAGCGCAGCCGCCTGCAGCACTATCTGGAGGACCGCGAGTGGTCGGAGACGGTCCTGACGGAGAACACGGCTTTTCCGCTGATGAGCAAGGCGCTGCAGGAGGAGCTGGGGACCGCCGCAGAGCCGCTGTCGGCCAACAAGCTGATGGAGCTGATGCGGGAGGACTTCGGCATACCGGAGGATATGTCCAACGAGGACGCGCGGCTGGTGGCGGGGGTGCTGTACGAGCTGGCCCTGCGGAGCCTGACGGAGAACACCGTCAATGTCCAGTACGTGTTTGCGGAGGACATCTCCGTGGAGATGATCTCCATCCTCACGGACGGCCAATTTGACGGCGTTGTCATCAGCAGCAAGTCGGAGCGGCAGTACAACACGGACTACGCTGCCCATATCCTGGGCCGGGTGGGGGATATTGCCACCAAGGAGGAGCGGGCGGCGCTGAACGAGCCGTACAATACGGCCAAGGAGGCCGGGGAGGACGTGACCGGGCTGCACTTCTACCAGTGGGACGACAAGGTGGGCAAGGACGGCGTGGAGAAAGCCTTTGAGACGTACCTCTGCGGCCTGGACGGCAAGCAGCTGATCACCACGGACCGGGAGGGGAAGGTCACCAACGAGATCTACTCGGTGGAGCCCAAGCCGGGCGGGACGGTGGCGCTGACCATTGACATCGACTTCCAGGCCAAGGTGGAGGCGGCCCTGGCGGAGACGGTGAACCGGATGAACGAGAGCAAGAACATCCCGGAGCGGGGCGGCGCGGCGGCGGTGGTGAGCGTGGCGGACAGCAGCGTGCTGGCGCTGGCGACTTATCCCACCTACAGCCAGCGGACGTACCGGGAGGATCTGGAGGAGCTGTCCAACAATCCGGCTCGTCCCTTTGTGAACCGGGCGCTGGCGGGGGCCTATACGCCGGGCTCCACGCTGAAGCCCTGTACCGCCGTGGCGGCGCTGGAAACCGGGGTCATCACGCCCACTTCCACGATCCTGACCAAGGGGCGGTACACCTACTACAGAGACTATCAGCCAGCCTGCTGGCTTTACAATCAGGGCGGCGGCAGTCACGGGCGGATCAACGTCTCCCAGGGGTTATACCACAGCTGCAACTACTTTTTCTACGAGGTAGGCCGGCTGATGGGCATTGAGAAGCTGGATGAATTCATGACGGATTTCGGCCTGGGGCAGCCCACGGGCATTGAACTGTGGGAGAGCACGGGGACCATGGCGGGGCCCGCCTACTCGGAGTCCCAGGGGCAGACCTGGGTGCCGGGCAACACCATCCAGGCGGCCATTGGACAGAGCGACAACACCTTCACGCCGCTGCAATTGGCCAACTATATTGCCACGCTGGTCCGGGGCGGGGAGCGGTACAGCGCCCATCTGCTCAAGGACATCATGGCCTACGACGGCAGCGAGCTGCTGTACAGCCATGAGCCGGAGCTGCTGGACACGGTGCCCATATCCGCGTCCACCCTGGCGGCTGTGAAGAAGGGCATGGGCGATCTGGTGTCGAAGGGCAGCGTCTCCCGCTATTTCAAGGACTGCGTTGTCACCGCCGGGGCCAAGACCGGCAGCGCCCAGCTGGGTAACGCCCAGACCGACGGTGTGTTTGTCTGCTTTGCCCCCTTTGAGAATCCGGAAATCGCGGTGGCGGTGGTCATTGAGAAGGGCAACAGCGGCTCCGCCGTGGCCTCCACCGCGGTGGAGATTCTGAACGCCTACTTCTCCGACGACACCGCCGTCGGCGCGGCTCTGGTGCCGGAGGGCGTTCTGCTCCCCTGATGAGCTGATAAACTGTGGAACAGCCTGGAGTGTTTCACGGTCCTGCCGGACGGGCAATGCGCTAGGCGTCGTATCCAGTAGGGTTCAGCATGTTTCACGTGAAACATTCCAGGTAAAATCATTGAGGAGATACAACTGCTATGGACCACACTGTTTTCAATTCCCGCAGCCTGCACTGCAAGGCCCCCTATGGGGCCGTGCCTTGTCATACGAAAATTTCCGTCGTCCTCCGCCCGTTGATCGCGGAGGACTTTTTGTCTTGCGGGCTGGTGCTGCTGCAGGAGTTTGCCGGGATCGAGGAGGAAATCCCCCTCTCCTGCGCCGGGACGGAGGCGGACAGGACGGTATTTGCCGGGACGTTTTCGGCTCCCGATGAGCCGGAGCTGTGCTGGTATTATTTCCACCTGGTGCGGGAGAACGGCCAGAATGTGTATCTGGGGAAAAACGGGTATGTTCTGGAGGAGGGCCAGGAGCAGCCGGTCCCCTGGCAGCAGACCGTCTATGACGGCTCGGCGCATACGCCGGATTGGTTCGGACAGGGCGTGACGTACCAGATTTTTCCCGACCGGTTCTGCCGGGGGGAGACGGCTGGGCCGCCGGACCCCGCCGGGATGCTGGGGGACCGCCTGGTCCATCAGGACTGGGGGGAGCTGATGGAGCTGCCGGAGGAGCAGATGCCCTATGCCAACCGGGATTTCTTTGGCGGGACCCTGCGGGGGATCGAGGAGAAGCTGGAGTATCTGCGGAGCCTCCATGTGACGACGGTTTACCTCTGTCCGATCTTTGAGGCGGACAGCAACCACCGGTATAATACCGGGGATTATGAGAAGGTGGACCCCATGCTGGGTACAGAGGAGGATTTCCGCCGGCTGTGCCGGAGGGCCAGGGCGCTGGGGATGCATGTGATGCTGGACGGTGTGTTCAACCATACCGGCAGCAACAGCCGGTATTTTAATGACCAGGGGGCCTATCCCGGCCTGGGCGCGGCCCAGAGCCAGGACAGCCCGTATTTTCCCTGGTATACGTTTCAGGAGTGGCCGGGGCGCTATGAGAGCTGGTGGGGCATCGGGAGTCTTCCGGCGGTCAGAGAGATGCACCCGGCGTATGTCGAGTATATTATTGAGGGTAAGGAGTCTGTTATCCGGCGCTGGCTCCGGGCGGGCGCCGATGCGTGGCGGCTGGATGTGGCGGACGAGCTGCCGGACGTGTTTATTGAGAAGATCCGCGCGGTGATGGCGGACGAGAAGCCGGACAGCTTTTTGCTGGGCGAGGTGTGGGAGGACGGCAGCAACAAGATTGCCTATGACCAGCGGCGGCGGTATCTGCTGGGCCGGGAGACCCATGGGTTGATGAATTATCCCTTTCGGGTGAGTGCGCTGAAGTATCTGCAGGGCGGCGACGCGGCGGAGTTTCAGGAGGTCATGGAGCAGATTCGGGAGCACTATCCCCCCGCGGCGTTTTACAGCGCGATGAATATGCTGGGCACCCATGACACCCCCCGCGCGCTGACCATGCTGGGCGGTCCGGTGGAGCAGCCCGGCTCCCGGCGGAAGCGGCTGGCGTACCGGCTGACGAAGGAGGAGTACCAGCGGGGGCGCAAGCTGCTGATGACCGGAGCGGTCCTGCTGTATGCGTTTCCCGGTTCCCCCACGGTGTTTTACGGCGACGAGGCCGGCATGCAGGGGTATGAGGACCCTATGAACCGCGGGACGTACCCCTGGGGCCATGCGGACGAGGTGCTGCTCAAGCGGTATCAGCTGTTAGGGCAGCTGCGCCAGCGCCGTCCCTCTTTACGTGTGGGCAGCTTCCGCTGGATTCATGCGTCGGGCCATATACTGGCATTTGCCCGGGAGTGGAGGAACGAGATCACCATTGCAGTTATGAATGTGGGCTACGAGCCGGATTCCCTGCTGTTGGACTGGCCTGGCCGTCAAGCATCCGACGCCTTGGAAGGTTACCGCTTTATCGCTGTGGATGGGAAGCTGAATATCTATCTGCCGCCCCAGACCGCGATGCTGCTGGTCTAGCGGTGACATACTTTTTCTTGAAAGAAAAAGTATCAAAAAGAACTTTTAATGTTTGGGTTTATTCTGAACAAATTTATAGATTTCCGCTTAGGAAAGAATGCGGACGAGGTATTGAGAGGAGCTGTTTACCAATGCGTATTGTGGAAAAGGTTCTGCATACTGTGGATGGCGATATCCATTACTGGACCTGTTTTGTGGAGGAGAGCCGCCCCTGGCTGGTATTTCTGCCGGGATTGACGGCGGACCGCCACCTCTTCGACCGGCAGATGGTGGAGTTGGGGAAAAAGTATAACTGTCTGGTCTGGGACGCGCCGGGCCATGGACGCTCCCGCCCCTTTGCGCTGCGCTTCTCCATGGACGATCTGGCGGAGTACCTGTTCCAGATCCTGTGGGCGGAACGGATCGAGAAGCCCATCCTGGTGGGCCAGTCCATGGGCGGCTTCCTTTCCCAGGTCTATCTGGAGCTGCATCCCGGCGGAGCAGCCGGATTCGTGTCCATCGACTCCGCGCCCATGGGCCGGAAGTACTATACAAAGGCGGAGCTGCTGCTCCTGCACCACACGGAGGGGATGTATCTGTCCATCCCCTGGGAGCTTCTGATCCAGTGGGGCGCTTACGGCACGGCGGCTACCGAATATGGCCGGAGCGTCATGCGGTGGATGATGCGGCAGTATGAGCAGAAGGAGTACTGCGCCCTGGCCGCCCACGGATACCGGATCGTTGCCGATGCCGTGGAGACAGGGCGGCGCTATGAGATGCGGTGCCCGGTCCTGCTGCTGTGCGGGGCCAAGGACGCCGCCGGGTCCGGCAGGCGGTATAATCGCAGCTGGTCCAGAGAGACCGGGTATAACCTGGTCTGGGTGCCGGGGGCCGGACATAATGCCAACTGCGACCAGCCGGACTTTGTGAATGGAAAAATCGAGCAGTTTATCCGGTTTTTGCCAGTGTAGAGACGGGTAAACACCGGTCGGACGGGGCATGTTTCACGTGAAACATGCCCCTGTTACTATTTTGTTGCAGCTGTTCAAGAATTATTTATACTTTTTTTGAAATTGCCTGTTGAAAACTTCTGGTTTTGTGTTATACTACATTCTATACAAAGAAAATTGGGGTGAACTACCCCTTTCCCGGAGGTGTCCCCGTGGCAAAAATAATTGCAATTGTCAATCAAAAGGGCGGCGTGGGCAAAACAACCACTTGCGTCAACCTGGTTGCCGCTCTGCGGGAAAAAGGGCAGCGGGTCCTGCTGTGTGATTTTGACCCGCAGGCGAACGCGACTTCGGGCATGGGAGTCGATAAGACTCTGTCGCAGGGTGTCTACGACGCGCTGTTGGGGGGTGTGGACCCCCGGAAACGGGTGGTGCCCACCAAGTACGGCGACGTGCTGCCGTCCTCCAAGGGGCTGGCGGGCGCGGGTGTGGAGATGGTGGCGCTGCCGGAGCGGGAGTACCTGCTGAAGAAGGCGCTGCAGCAGATTTCCCCCGACTACGACTACATATTCATTGACTGCCCCCCGTCCCTGGAGCTGCTGACGCTGAACGCCCTGTGCGCGGCAGACAGCACCCTGGTCCCCGTGCAGAGCGAGTATTTCGCTCTGGAGGGACTGAGCGACCTGATGTATACCATCCGTCTGGTGCGCCGGGGGCTGAATCCCTCTCTGGAGCTGGAGGGGGTCCTGATGACTATGTATGACAGCCGGACCAACCTGGCCCTGCAGGTAGCCGAAGAAGTCAAGCGCTACTTTCCCGGCAAGGTATACGCCACCGTAATCCCCCGGAACGTCCGGCTCAGCGAAGCGCCCAGTCACGGCAAGCCCATCAACTACTACGACCGCACCTCCCGCGGCTGCGAGGCCTACAACTCCCTGGCGGACGAATTCCTGCGGAAAAACGCCTGACAGACACGATCCATCAAAACCGAGCAGCCGGCAACGGATCAGCAACCCCAAAAACACCCCCATTAAAAGTTCTTTTTGATACTTTTTCTTTCAAGAAAAAGTATGACACCGAAAAAAGGAGAACGAATCTCTATGGCGAAGGAGAAAGGCATGGGTAAAGGCCTGGGCGCACTGCTGGGAGATGATTTCTCCGTGGATTTCTCCGCCCCCTCCTCGACCCTGCCCGTGTCCCAGATCGAAAGCTGCCGCAATCAGCCCCGCAAGAACTTCGACCAGGAGAAGCTGGAGGAGCTGGCGGAGTCCATCCGGCAGCACGGCGTCATCCAGCCCCTGACCGTGCGCAAGCTCTCCTCCGGCTACTACCAGATCATCGCCGGGGAGCGCCGGTGGCGGGCGGCGCGGCTGGCCGGCCTGACGGAGATCCCCGCCGTGGTCATCGAAGCCGACGACAAGCTGGCCATGGAGCTGGCGATGATCGAGAACCTCCAGCGGGAGGACCTGAACCCCATGGAGGAGGCCCAGGGCTTCAAGGTCCTGGTGGAGAACTACGGCATGACCCAGGAGCAGGCCGCCGCCAGCGTGGGCAAATCCCGCAGCGCCGTGGCCAACTCCATGCGGCTGCTGGCCCTGGCGGAGCCTCTGCGGGTGCTGGTGGAGGACGGCAAGCTCACCGCCGGCCACGGTCGGGCCATCCTCCCCCTCCCCCCTGCCCTGCGGGAGGACGCGGCGGCAGCGATCATCAAGTCCGGGCTCAGCGTCCGGCAGACGGAGCAGCTGGTAAAGCAGCTGCTGGCGAAGAACGGGGAGCCAGAGAAGGAGAAACCCAAGGCGGCGGCCAAGGTCCCGGACTATGTGGCGGAGGCGGAGCACTCCCTGTCCACCCGGCTGGGCCGGGCCTGCCACATCTCCAGGGGCCGGAAAAAGGGCAAAATCGAAATCGAGTACTACGGTGTGGACGACTTGAACGATCTGCTGGAGTCCCTGGGCGGGCTGGTGAACTGAGAGTCTGTTTCACGTGAAACACACCCCCCATAAAACCGCACCTCATCGAGGAGAAGAAATATGTTAGACATCAAATTCATTCGGGATAACCCGGACGCTGTCCGGGAAAATATCAAAAAGAAGTACCAGGAGGAGAAGCTCCCCCTGGTGGACCAGGTCCTGGCGCTGGACAGCGAAAACCGGGCCGCCATCACCGAGGCCAGCGAGCTGCGGGCCAAGCGCAACACCCTGAGCAAGCAGGTGGGCATGCTGATGGGTCAGGCCAAGAAGGACCCGTCCAAGCTCCAGGAGGCGGAGACCGCCAAGGAACAGGTCAAGGCCAACGCCGCCCGGCTGGCGGAGCTGGAGCAGAAGGAGACGGACCTGGAGGCGCAGATCCACAAGATCATGATGGTGATCCCCAATATCATCGACGCCTCTGTGCCCATCGGCCCGGACGACAGCTGCAACGTGGAGGTGGAGCGGTTCGGCGAACCGGCTGTGCCCGCTTTCGACATCCCCTACCATACCGAGATCATGGAGCGGTTTGGCGGCATTGATATGGACGCCGCCGGTCGGGTCTCCGGCAACGGCTTCTACTACCTGCTGGGCGATATCGCCCGCCTCCATGAGGCGGTGCTGGCCTATGCCAGGGACTTCATGATCGACAAGGGCTTTACCTTCTGTATCCCGCCCTATATGATCCGCGGCAACGTGGTGGAGGGCGTCATGAGCCAGACCGATATGGACGCCATGATGTATAAGATCGAGGGCGAGGACCTGTATCTCATCGGCACCAGCGAGCACTCCATGATCGGACGCTTCATCGACCAGATCCTGCCGGAGTCCTCCCTCCCCCAGACCCTGACCTCCTACTCCCCCTGCTTCCGGAAGGAGAAGGGCGCCCACGGCGTGGAGGAGCGGGGCGTGTACCGCATCCACCAGTTTGAAAAGCAGGAGATGATCGTGGTCTGTAAGCCGGAGGAGTCCATGGACTGGTACAACAAGATGTGGCAGTACAGTGTGGAGCTGTTCCGCAGCATGGATATCCCGGTGCGGCAGCTGGAGTGCTGCTCCGGCGATCTGGCGGATCTGAAGGTCAAGTCCTGTGATATCGAGGCGTGGAGCCCCCGGCAGAAGAAATATTTCGAGGTCTGCTCCTGCTCCAATATGGGCGACGCCCAGGCCAGGAGACTGCGCATCCGCGTGAAGGGTGAAGATGGGAAGAATTACCTCCCCCACACCTTGAATAACACCGTCGTCGCGCCGCCGAGAATGCTGATCGCGTTTTTGGAGAATAATCTCCAGGCGGACGGCAGCGTAAAGGTCCCCGAGCCTTTGCGCCCCTATATGGGCGGCGCGGAGGTACTGCAGCCGAAGCATTGATCAAATATATTATCATAAAAGGAGTTGTGTACTATGAAACTGTCGAACGTACTGAAGGTCTTTGGAGCTGCAGCCTTAGTTGCCGGATTGACGCCCTACCGGATCACCAGGGACGAGGAGACCGGCGAGAAAAAGGTCCGGGCCCTCTTCTGGGAAGCCTCCCGCGGCCCGAAGGTGGAGGGCGAAGAATCGGACCTGTCTGTGCATCTGGGCTTTTTCAGCCCGGTGGAGAAGGAGGATGACGAGCCCCACTTCTTTGCCGACGAGCTGACCGTGGAGTATACCAGAGAGGAGACTGAGACGCCGGAGGAGACCAAGGAGACTGCGGAAGCAGCAGAGGCCGCCGCGGAGGACGCGCCGGAGGCCGGGGCGGAAGAGCCGGCGGAGGCAGCCGCTGCGGAGGAGCTGGCGGAAGAAGAGATTAAGGATGCTGACACCTCTGAAGAAAACTGAGAATGGAGCTGCATAAGCAGCGGGAATCTGACGAATGAAAAAATTTTTAGAAGAGTTTAAAGCATTTGCTATGCGCGGCAATGTGATGGATCTGGCCGTGGGCGTAATTGTCGGCGGCGCCTTCGGCTCCATCACCTCCTCTTTGATTGACGACATCATTATGCCCGTGGTTGGCATCTTTGTCAGCCAGGCCAGCTTTGCCGACCTGTCGGTGCAGATTGGCGGCGCGGTGATCACCTACGGCAATTTCATCCAGGCGGTGCTGAACTTCCTGATTATGGCCTTTGTGGTGTTCTGTATGGTGAAGGCCATCAACAAGCTGCACCACAATACGCCGCAGACCCCGCCCCCGCCCCCCGCTCCATCCAAAGAGGAGCAGCTGCTGACGGAGATCCGGGACCTGCTGAAGGAAAAGGGATGAGACAGGTTCTGGAGGCGGGCCTGCCGGCCCTGGGACTGGACACCGCCGCCATCCCCGCACTGGAGCGGTTTGCGGAGATGCTGCTCCAGCGCAACCGGGTGATGAACCTGACGGCCATTACAGAGCCCAGGGACGTGGCCGCCCTGCACCTGCTGGACAGCCTGGCGCTGATCTCCCTGGCCGGCCTGGAGGACGGCTCCGCAGTGGACGTCGGCACAGGCGCTGGATTCCCCGGCCTGCCCCTGGCCATCGTGAGGCCCCGGCTGCAGGTAACGCTGCTGGACAGCCTGGGGAAACGGGTCGGCTTTTTGCGGGAGGTCTGTGAGACCCTTGGCGTGACAAACGCGGAGTGTGTGCAGGGGCGGGCGGAGGAGTTCGCCGCGGAGCGGCGGGAGGTCTACGACTGGGCGGTGAGCCGGGCGGTGGCCGCGCTGCCGGTGCTGTGCGAGCTGTGCCTGCCGCTGGTCAGGGTGGGCGGCTGCTTTCTGGCGATGAAGTCCAGCCACACGGAGGCGGAGATCGAGCAGGCCGGAGGGGCGGTCAGGATCCTGGGCGGGCGGATTGCCTGGATCAGGGATTACACGATCCCTACTACGGAGGTTGTCCACAGGGTGGTCTGCGTGGAAAAGGTTGCGGGCACCCCAAAAAAATATCCGCGGCGGTTTGCACAGATGAAGAAGACGCCGCTGTAAAATGACGGCAGGCAGCAGAATTCGTGACGGAGAGGGCGCGTCCCCTCCCGGCAATTTGGAAGAATACGATAGGCGAATAGCAGATGGAGGTGATGCTCTGGTGGGTCAGACCATCGTAGTTGTTTCTGGAAAGGGCGGCACGGGGAAGACATCCTTTACCGCCAACGTGGGAATGGCCCTGGCCATGCTGGGGCGCTCGACCCTGTGCCTGGACTGTGACGTGGGCCTGCGGAATCTGGATATTGCCATGGTGATGACCGATTGCGCGATGATGGATTTCACCGACGTGCTGGCCGGTTACTGCACCCTGGAGGACGCGGCTGTCCCCCATCCGAGACAGAGCAACCTCCATCTGCTCACCGCCCCCACCCGCATCGGCGTTTCCTCCATTGACCGGGAGGCGTTCCGGGATTTGTTCCCGGTGATCAACGAGCGCTATGATTACTGCCTTGTGGACGCCCCTGCGGGCTTGGGCGCAGGCTTCCACCTGGCCATCTCCGGCGCGGACCGGGCGGTGGTGGTCACAACCACCGAGGCCAGCAGCCTCCGGGACGCCCAGCGCACCGCAATGGAGCTGAGCGTCCTTCCGGCGGACAGCGTCCATATGGTGGTCAACCGGTGCAGGCAGAAGCTGCTGAAGTCCCTGCATCAGACGATCGACGACGCCATTGACAGTACGGGCCTGCCCCTTTTGGGCGTTGTCCCGGAGGATGAGACCATGTCCCTGTATGCCGGGCGGGGGACGCCGCTGCTGCTGACGGATAACGAGTGTGCCGCCCGGGCGTACCGGAACATCGCCCGCCGCATGGATGGACAGCGGACGCCGCTTATGAAAATCAGATGAGTCCTGCCGGGCGGGCCGGCGGCGTTAGACGCCGGCGTATATGGTCAGCCGTCCGGTGCAGATGCCTATAGCAAAGCATTTTTTGAAAGTGCCTATAGAGAGACATCAAAGGAAATAGAAAGGAATAGATCGGTATGTATCTTGCTCTGATGTCCCACGACAATAAAAAGGATCTTATGGTCCAGTTCTGTTCCGCCTATGCCGGTATTTTGTCCCGGCACGTCCTCTGCGCGACGAATACCACCGGTCGCATGATTTCGGAGGCCACGGGGTTGAAGATCCATCTGTTTTTGTCCTGCCAGCATGGCGGCAGCCAGCAGATCGGCGCGCGGATTGCGTATAATGAGATGGATATGGTCCTGTTTTTCGTGGACCCCAACGACTCCAGTTTGGAGGAGGAGTCGCTGTACATTTCCAGGCTGTGCGACCAGAATAATATTCCGTATGCCTCCAACGCGGCCACGGCGGAGATGCTTTTGCTTGGTATGGACCGCGGCGACCTTGACTGGCGGAAGATTATTAATCCCAAGCACAAGCTCAATCGCTAGTACCCGGACTCTTACCGCGAAGTATGACGTGCTGTCATGCTCTCGTCCCGCTAGGACAGGGGACGGGAGCATTGCCATGTTTCCGGCGCCCTGGGGCCCCGCCCCAGACCCCGCCAGGGCTTTGCCCTGGACCCACAGCCTTTTGGAAAAGGCTGGCGAAAACTTTTATTGCACCTCCGTATGATGCCGCCCTGCTGGCCGGAAATATGGCAAAGCCATGTTTTCGGCGGGGGGTTTTTGTGGGGCGTATGCGGGAGGTGGATTTTGGGAGGAAGATTTATGAAAGTCCAGCCGAGAACGCTCTCCGGTTTTATGGAGCTGCTCCCCCGCGAGCAGATGTTGATGGAAAAGATGATGGCCGTGCTGCGGGAGACCTATGCCGCTTATGGGTTCGCACCACTGGATACCCCTGTCATTGAGGCCAGCGAGGTTTTATTGGCCAAGGCCGGCGGTGAGACGGAAAAACAGATTTACCGGTTCTCTAAGGGGGACAGCGACCTCTCCCTGCGCTTCGATTTGACCGTGCCCCTGGCGAAGTATGTCGCGCTCCATTATAATGAGCTGCCCTTCCCCTTCCGCCGCTTCCAGATCGGAAAGGTCTACCGCGGTGAGCGCGCCCAGCGGGGCCGGTTCCGGGAGTTCTATCAGGCGGATATTGATATTATTGGCGACGGTAAGCTGGATATCGCCAATGAGGCCGAGATTCCGGCGATTATTTTTCAGACCTTCTCCCGCCTGGGGCTGCGGCGGTTCCAGATTCGCGTGAACAACCGAAAGATCCTCAATGGATTTTATGCGATGCTGGAGCTGAGTGAGCAGGCCGGGGATATTATGCGGACCGTGGACAAGCTGGAGAAGATCGGCCCGGAGAAGGTGGCGCAGCTGCTGACCGGCGAGCTGGGCGTCCCCCAACAGGCCGCGGACGAGATCCTGCGGTTTATTGCGATCAGAGGCGGCAATGCCGGCGTCCTCCAGGCGCTGGAGCAGTACCGCGGCAGAAATGCCCTGTTTGACGCCGGGCTGGAGGAGCTGGCCACGGTGGTGAAGTATTTGTCCGCCTTCGGCGTGCCGGAGGAGAATTTCGCCGTGGATCTGACCATCGCCCGCGGCTTGGACTACTATACGGGTACGGTCTATGAGACCACGATGCTGGACCACCCGGAGATCGGCTCCGTCTGCTCCGGCGGCCGGTATGACAACCTGGCAGAATATTATACCAATAAAATACTGCCGGGTGTTGGGATATCGATTGGGCTGACCCGCCTGTTCTTTGTTTTGAACGAACAGAGGATGCTGAATGCGGATTGCTGCGCCGCCGCTGCCGATGTGCTGGTGCTCCCGATGACGGCGGACCTCTCCCCTGCTATCGCCCTGGCCGCCCGCCTGCGGGAGACCGGCCTGCGGGTGCAGCTGTATACGGAGAAGAAGAAGTTTCACGCAAAGATGAATTATGCGGACAGACTGAAAATTCCCTATGTGGTTTTCCTTGGAGAGGATGAGCTCAGCGCCGGCGTTGTCAGCTGTAAGGATATGGCCTCCGGCGAGCAGACAAAGCTGGCGTATGACGAGACCTTGGCCCGTATCCAGGCCGGCTTGGCACGAAAATACAGCGGTACGGTGATCCGCACAGAGGAATAGAGCCGGTTTCTCTGGAATTTGACATACAAAACGTATTTTATTGGATTCTATATACTGAAAGGAATGATTTACCCATGACGCAAAATCGTACGCACACCTGCAATGAACTGCGCATCGAGCATGTCGGCGAAAGGGTCAGGCTCTCCGGCTGGATGGAGAACGTCCGGGAGGTGGGCCAGAATTTCGCCTTTGTGATCCTGCGCGATTTTTACGGCACGACCCAGATCGTGGTTGAAGAGGAAGAGATGATGGGCGTGATCCACGCGCTGAATAAGGAGTCTGTCATCTCTGTGGAGGGCACGGTCCGGGAGCGCAGCAGCAAGAATAAGAGCCTGCCCACAGGAGAGATCGAGGTCGTCCCGGAGAGGATCCAGGTCCTGGGCCGCTGCCGGTACAATGAGCTCCCCTTCCAGATCAATCACAGCCGTGAGGCCGACGAGACCCAGCGGCTGAAGTACCGCTATCTGGATTTGCGCAATCCCGCGGTGAAGAAAAATATTATTCTGCGCTGCAATGTGGTCTCCGCCCTGCGCAGCGCCATGACCGCCCACGGCTTCCTGGAGATCACCACCCCCATTCTCACCGCCTCCTCCCCAGAGGGCGCCCGGGATTACCTGGTGCCCGCCAGAAAGCACCCCGGCAAGTTCTATGCCCTCCCCCAGGCCCCCCAGCAGTTCAAGCAGCTGCTGATGACCTCCGGCTTTGACCGCTACTTCCAGATCGCGCCCTGCTTCCGGGATGAGGACGCCCGCGGCGACCGCTCCCCCGGTGAGTTCTATCAGCTGGATATGGAGATGAGCTTTGCCACCCAGGACGATGTATTCGCGGTGCTGGAGGATGTGCTGCCGCCGATCTTCGCCCAGTTTGGCGCCTACAACGTGGCCTCCGCCGCGCCCTTTAGGCGCATTGGCTTCAACGAGGCCATGGAGACCTACGGCTCCGACAAGCCGGACCTGCGCATTGACCTGACGGTCCAGGACGCGACGCAGCTGCTGGGCGGCTGCGGCTTCGGCCCCTTTGCGGATAACACCGTCAAGGCCATCGTGGTCAGCGATTTCTCCGCCGCCCGCAAGCAGATCGACAAGCTCTGCGCCGACGTGGAGGTCCAGGCCGGCAGCAAGCCCTATTGGTTCCGTTTGGACGAAAAGGGGGAGCTGACGGGCGGCATTGCCAAGTTCCTGACGGAGAAAAAGGACGCCGTCGTGGAGGCCCTGGGCCTTGCCCCCAACTGCTTCGTGGGCCTGACCGCCGGGAAGAAGGGCGCGGCCCAGAAGACTGCCGGCGTCCTGCGCAGCAAGCTGGGCGCCCTGTGCCCCAACCATATGGACAGGGAGCGCTATGAATTCTGCTGGATCGTGGACTTCCCCATGTATGAGATCGGCGAGGAGAGCGGCCAGCTGGAGTTCTGCCACAACCCCTTCTCCATGCCCAACGGCGGCGCGGAGATCCTGGACAGGGCCATTGCCGGCGAGGTGGACCCGCTGACCATTACCGCCTTCCAGTACGACCTGGTGTGCAACGGCGTGGAGCTGTCCTCCGGCGCGGTGCGCAACCATGACCCGGAGATTATGATTAAGGCGTTCCAGCTGGTACGGCTGGGCGAGGACGATGTGAAGGCCAAGTTCCCCGCCATGTATAACGCCTTCTGCTACGGCGCGCCGCCCCATGCCGGCATTGCCCCCGGCGTGGACAGGATGGTCATGCTGCTGGCCGGTGAGGAGTCCATCCGCGAGATCATCCCCTTCCCCATGAATAAGAACGCCCAGGATTTGATGATGGGCGCGCCCTCCTCTGTGGAGCAGAAGCAGCTGGATGAGCTGCATATCGCGGTGACAGAGAACGGCTCCGATGAGACGGACCAGGGGTAAACGCTCCAGAGGCGTTTATGGCGGCGGCGTCATCAGGCTATGCCTTCTGCTGCTGGCGGGTCTGACGGCGGCAGGCGTTTTCCTGCTGGTCCGCCGGGAGGAGCCGCCGCCGGAGCCCGCCGGGATAGACGCCCCGGTAGAGAGCGAGAGCCCGCCGGAACCCGTGCCGGAGCCGGAACCGGAGCCTGAGCCCGACCCGCGGCAGGAGACGGTGGAGGCGCTTTTGCGCGGCATGAGCCTGGAGGAAAAGGTGGGGCAGATGTTCTTTGTCCGCTGCCCGGATGTGGGGGCGGCGGAGACCGTCGGCCAGTATTCCCCCGGCGGCATCCTGCTGTTTACCAGGGACTTTAAGGACAGCGCCGGGCAGTGGCTCAGCCTGGAGGCGTTTATGGAGAAGATCGACGCCCTGCAGGCGGCCTCCTCCATCCCCCTGTTCATCGGCGTGGATGAGGAGGGCGGTACGGTGGCGCGGGCCAGCCGGAATCCCAACCTGTTCCCGGAGAAGTTCCCGTCGCCGCAGCAGGTCTACAGCAGGGGCGCGGAGGCGGACGACCCCTTTCAGGCCGGGATGGAGCAGATTCGGGCCGTGGAGACAGCCAAGAACACCGGGCTGCACGCCTATGGCATCAATGTCAATTTTGCGCCGGTAGCGGACGTGTGTACGGAGCCCGGAGACTTTATGTATGACCGGGCCTTCGGGCAGGACGCGGAGAAAACGGCCCGGTTTGTGACGCTGGTGGTGGAGGAGATGAACAGCGCCGGCGTGGGCGCTGTGCTCAAGCACTTTCCGGGATATGGCAGCAATCGGGATACCCATGACGGGATCGCGGTCGATGAGCGGCCCTATGAGGAATTTGCGCAGACGGATTTCGTCCCCTTCCGGGCCGGGATCGAGGCCGGCGCGGGAGCCGTGCTGGTCAGCCACAATATGGTCATGTGCATGGATGACGCGCTGCCCGCCTCCCTGTCGGCGGCGGTCCACAGCGTTTTGCGGGAGGAGCTGGCCTTTGGCGGCGTCGTGCTGACGGACGACCTGTCCATGGACGCGGTGAAGGCGTATGCGGAGGACGGCTCCCTGGCCGTGCTGGCCGTGCAGGCGGGAAATGATATGCTGATCACATCGGACTGCGCGTCGCAGATTCCCCTGGTCGTCGAGGCCGTGCAGTCCGGGGCGGTGGAGCAGGCCCTGGTCGACGCCGCGGTGACGCGGATACTGGAGTGGAAATATGATCTGGGGCTGTTGGAAGAACAGTCCAAGGGGTAAGTGATGACGGAAAAATTATTTTATGAAGACGCCTTTTTGCAGGAGTTTACCGCCGTGGTGATTGGCTGCGAAAAGGGGAAAAACGGGTGGGAGGTGGTCCTGGACCGGACGGCCTTTTATCCGGAGGGCGGCGGACAGCCGGCGGACCACGGCGCCCTGGGCGGCGCGGCTGTATCCGACGTGCGGGAGCGGGACGGCGTGATCTGTCACACCTGCAGCCAGGCGCTGGAGGTGGGCAGTGAGGTCGGCGGCAGGATCGATTTCGACCGGCGCTTTGACTTTATGCAGCAGCACAGCGGCGAACATATTGTCAGCGGCATCCTGTGCGGACGCTTCCAGTGCGACAATGTGGGATTCCATATCGGCCATGAGCTGGTGACCATCGACTTCAACGCGGAGCTGACGCCGGAGGATGTGCAGGAGGTCGAGCGTCTGGCCAATCAGTACATCTGGGAGGACCGCCCCATTGCCGTTGCGTGGCCGGACCAGGCGGAGCTGGAGGCGCTGCACTACCGCAGCAAGAAGGCGCTGACAGGCGCGGTGCGGATCGTGACGTGGCCGGGGGCGGACTGCTGCGCCTGCTGCGGGACCCATGTGCGCAGCAGCGGTCAGGTGGGCAGCGTGAAGCTGCTCTCCTGTCAGAAGTTCCGGGAGGGCGTGCGGATTGAGATGGCGGCGGGCGGACGGGCCCTGCGCTATTTCAACACCATTGCCCGGCAGAACCACCGGATCTCCCAGCTGCTGTCCGCCAAGCCAGAGGCCACAGCCGCCGCCGTGGAGCGGCTGCAGAGGGAGCTGTACACCCTGCGGGGCCGCGTGACGGCCCTGGAGGAGAGCGATTTTGCGCGGAAGGCCCGGCAGTACGCCGGAGCCGGAGACGTGCTGCTGCTGGAGAGCGCCATGTCCGCGGAGTCCATCCGCAGGCTGTGCGGGGCGGTGCAGGAGAGCGCAGGCGGACGGTGCGCCGTATTCGCCGGTGAGGACGGGACGTATCAGTACGCGGTGAGCCAGCCGGGCGGGGATCTGCGGGCGCTGGCGAAGGAGATCAATACGGCCCTCAATGGCCGCGGCGGCGGAAAGCCGGAATTTATCCAGGGCAGCGTCCAGGCCGCGGCGGCGGACATCCGGGGGCTGCTGGAGCGGGATTGACCCCCTCCCCTGCCGGCTGGCGGGTGAGAGAAATCTGAAATCGGAAATTAGGTGGTTTGGCCATGAAGTATTTGCATCAGGCGATGATTTTATCTGCTGTGACCTTTGCCGCTGAGCTCATCAAGCTGCTGCTGCCGCTGCCGGTACCGGCAAGCATTTATGGGCTGATCATGCTGTTCCTTCTGCTGAAAACCGGACTGCTGCGGTTGAGTCAGGTGGAGGATGTGGGAAACTTCCTGCTGGAATGGATGCCGCTGCTGCTGGTACCCGCGTCCGTGAGCTTTTTGACGGTGCTGGATACCATCCAGGGGATGCTGCTGCCGGTGCTGATCATGGGCTTGATCGGCACAATGGCCGTCATGTGCGTGACGGGACACGCGGCGCAGTGGGTGATCCGCCGGGGAAAGGAGGCGAAGAGGGATGAATGAGTTTCTGATGTCCTCCGCCTACTTCGGCCTGTTTTTGACCATGGGCACGTACCAGCTGGGCCGGTGGATCAACCGGCGGGCGGGCCGGGAGGTGTGCAGTCCCCTGCTGTTTTCCACGGCGGTGTGCTGCGCGGTGCTGCTGCTGTCGGGGACGGAGTATGAGGTGTATTTTCAGAGCGGGGCGGATGTGCTGGAGTATCTGCTGACGCCGGCGACCATCTGTCTGGCGATCCCGCTGTACCGGCAGTATACGCTGCTGAAAAAGAACACGGCGGCTGTGATTGCGGGGTGCGTGTCCGGCGTGGCGGTGCATATGCTGGGCTGCCTGCTGATGCTGGCGCTGTTTAAGCTGGAGGCGGCGGAGTATATCACCCTGCTGCCGAAATCCATTACAACAGCCATTGGAAAGAGCCTGAGCCAGGAGCTGGGCGGGTATCCGGCCATTACGATGGCCACGATCATGGTGACCGGGATCTTCGGCGCGGTGGCCGCGCCGGTGCTGCTGAAGCTGTTTCGGGTGCAGGAGCCCCTGGCCCAGGGGCTGGCGATTGGCGCCAGCTCCCATGCGGCGGGGACGTCGAAGGCAGTGGAAATGGGCGACGTGCAGGGCGCGGCCAGCAGCCTGGCCATTGTGGTGACAGGGCTGCTGACTGTACTGGCAGCGCCGCTGTTCGCGAAGATCGGGTAAAATATGAAACTCTCCCGAGCCGGCTGCATATGCCGGTTCGGGAGAGTTTTTCGTCACTTTTGCAGTGGGCCGGGTTTTCACATGGGCGGGCTATTGGAATCCAAGGCGTTCTTTTAAGGCATCCTGCAGGACTTGGGAGAAATTGAGATGTTCCCGCAGAGCAGCTTCGTTCAGCCATGCGGGGAGCGAGAGTGTCTTTTTAACAGACTTCTCAAAATGGCGTTTTGCATATTCTTCTACGTCAACCGTAATGAGATTTACAAAGGTTTCGTAGGTGGTCGTGTCGTCTCCGCTATCTGCCAGCCCGGTCAAAACAGCCGCTGTGTCGATCCTGTCCAGTGGAGAAGGGGGAGGCGCGTCTTGACCATCCCGCTGGAGCGCGTAGAGATAACCGGCAAGACAATCAACGGCCATATGCGTTGCATTGTCCAGCGTAGGGCCACAGGTGGCTGTGTCTAAATCTGGGAAAATCACGGAATATCCATTTTCCTCTTTGATAAAACAGGCAGGATATGCAGCTAGCATGAAAAAACCTCCTATCATGATGCTTATATTTCCTGAAACAGAGGCTCCTATTTCAGCCCTGCCTGTTTCAAGATGGAGTTTTCTACAAACTTTGTCAGCTCCTTGGTGTGGAAAGGAATCGTGACTTTTCCTGGCTTTACTGGGTGTTTATAGTGTCTGTGAGATCCCTCCTGCGACTCAAAGTACCAACCATCTTTCAAAACAACACATTCCATTTCCTTTGGCTTCTTTGGCATTTTCACCCCCTCCTGACGTAATTAAGTATAGCATGTAATACGTATTCTGTCAATACGTATAATTTTGAAATAAAATACGAACCACAGACTGTGGGTTTAACCGCATTTTAACCCCAATTCTTTTCGTTTTTTCAATGTTCATTTTCACAGATTTCGGCAAAAGGAAAATCCCCGGAACCATTGCCTTTGTAGTGATAAGGAACTATCTCAACTCAACATCATCAGTTGGCAGCTCGTAGTGCATACATTAAAAAATTGCCCAGAATGATTTAAGAGGAGGTTCCTGTTTATGGCACCATTACTTTCTTGTGAGTTCAACATTGACACCGCTTGCGTAGAGTTGAAATTTTCCGATGGCAACATGATTTCTATTGACTGCACTGCTGTTGAGGATGAGGTTGCCAAGAATATGCACCAGCGATCAGAGTTGGATTACCTGGTCTACAACGACCCGGTTGGATATGCTGATTTGATCCTTAATGGTGACCCGGAAGAGTATCTTAGAAACGTGACGGATTATACGCTTTAGGTTAATGAAAACTGTCAGTACCAGACATTTGCATTCTGGTACTGACAGTTTTATTTTACCTGTTTTTTACTCAGTAGAGGTTAACTACTTTGGTTTATTCGATATCATCAATTTCTTTCAAAGGGTCTATAAAGCCAAGATTATAATATACAGATCTAAACAACTCAAACACGAGTTGCTCAGTATTGTATTTTTCCTTATAATTGGAAAAGTATCTCCTATCAATGGGGAAATAATCGTTTTTAGGAAATCTATTGCCTTCCACTATAAGGTTGTTCCCATACTTTCTTTGATGAGATGGCAGGAAGTTATTGAATCCATATTTCATGGCCGCTTCATCGTTTTCTGGGAAACCATAATAAGGAACAAATTGTTTTAAAACCTTCAATCTTTCATATTTATGAGCATAAATAAATATCTCAGAAAATCTTTTGCCTAATAGCATAGTATATACTTCTCGAAAAACACTTTGCATATACATGATGTGACTAATATTTACCTTTGGTTGGCCGGAATTAGAAGTGAGTATAATCCGGCATCTGACACTACCGTCACACATAATTTCAATAAAATTATTGATTCCAGCACTCATTAGTAACTCGTTTCCATTGTCATCTGTCACAGTCACCCTACCAATAGTAAATAAATAGGACTGCCCAAGCCGCGCAATGCTAAAATCACCTTGCTGGGCCCGCAAATATGTGGCAATTGGATTAAGGTCAATGATATAAAAATTTTTTTGGAGTTCCGTCAACTCGGAACAGGTAACAGAGAAGCCCAAGTCGAGATAGGCGCACAAATTGTTAGGCCGATTACCATAGCTAGAAAAGTCAATATCACAAAGTTCAATCTTATTCTTTATTTTCTCTAATTGGTCAATTCGTTTGTTGTATAACTGTGCCAGTTTTGAAGATTCTTTTATTGGAAATGATCCAGAAGAAACTCGTTCATATATCTCGCCCTTGTTTGTAATATAAGGTGGCATAGTACCTTCCTCAATTTTGATGATTAAAACAATCTTGCCATGAATCTTAAATTTCTTTACATCAAAATTGGGGATAGGGGTTATTGAATCATGAATAGCGGTATGTATACGCTGTTCTGTCCATTTTTGGCAACCCCCGATTGTCTTATCATTATTTACACCTAGCAATATGTACCCGCCGTATGTGTTTGACAAAGCCGATATTTCTTTCATAAGTTTTGCTACTGTTTCATCATCTGCCTTAAACTCATAGAAAAAATTCTCATCCACATCGCTGGCTAACAATTTTTCGACATCAGTCGAGCGGAGCTTATCCCATCTTTTATTGTTGATGCTAATCATATGAACCTCTTATTTTTCAATTAATTTCTGATACATCCTCATCAGCTCCGCCACGCACTTGCTCTCGGTCATATCCTTGACGGAAAAGCCATAAGCCATCATCACAGCCCGGTCATTCTGCTGGTGGGCCTTGCGCAGCTCCGGGGGCATGGTAGTCTCATCATAGAGGTCGGCAAGGCTGGAATCCGGGTAGAGGGCGCGGGCGTCCAGAATGGCCTGGGCAGTCTGCTCAATTTTGCCCTTCTGCTCAGCGGTGGGCGTGGGCCAGGGGAAATTGTTGTAAACAACGTCTTTAGAGTAACGGTAGTCGCTCTTGATTCTCCCACATACTGCCCGCATCCAAGCCATATGTACGTTTGAAATTAAAACACCGAAATCATACAGTGTTGCATTCGGAATTATCTGAACAGCGTCATTCACGATTACATCAGGCGAAACAAAGCCAAAGGGAACATATCTTCTCGTTTGGGATGAATGTCTTGGGATAATAATGTAGGGATTACCTACTGGTTGTGTGCGTTGCGCAAATAACATGGGTGTAGCTGCAAATTTCCTTATTCCAGCCGCCACACTATTTTCTCTTGATTCTTTGCATCGCCGCACTCTCTCATAGACAAGTGGACACTTCTTTATTTCTGCCGGGGAAACACCATCCAGCCATAAACACCATCGTTTTTTCCCATGCAAGTATTCTACAGCACCTAGTAAGGGCCTAATATAAGGCTTTGACTGCGGTTCTTGTTTTATAAAATCGTCATAGTCAGAATCTTCAATAATAAGATTTCCTCCATCAGCAGGCTTATTACCATATATCATCGGAGATACCTTACACAACGGTTTATTCCTGCTTGTGACAATAACGTCAGGTGCATCACAAAGATAGGCGTTTATATTCTCAACCTGTTTGTCTCGCCCATCAGAAAATATTGTTTTTACTTTACGGTCAAATGCTGCAAAACCGATAATGACACAATGAACATGAGCCTTAACCTTCGCTTCACTATCCCAAACGAATGTCCTGTGTGCATAGTTAATTCGTATGTCTAAAAAACGCCACAGACTGGCAACTGTTTCACCTTGGGTAATAGAATTAGTGGAAACAAAACCACATTCAATATCAGTCCCTTGTATAAAGTCTGATGCAATTTTGTACCACGCTGAAACCAAATCAAGGTTTTTTGCATCAGGGAAGATTGCCTGCATATCTTCCTTTTGGCTAGAGGACATATGGGAAAAGCCAACAAAGGGCGGATTGCCCATGATGTAGTTCAGCTCATACTTGGGAACAATACTCTCCCAGTCCACCCGCAGGGCGTTGGCCTCGGTGATGTTGGCATAGGATTTCAGCGGCAGGAAGTCCAGGGACATATGCACTACGTCCTCGGTCTCCTTCATCATCTGGCTCTCTGCGATCCACAGTGCAGTCTTGGCAACGGTGACGGCGAAATCGTTGATCTCAATACCGTAGAATTGCCCGATGGAAACCTGAATCGGGTTGCCGATATCCAGCATGATCTGTCCCTTGTGTAGCAGGGAAATTGTCTCGTTCTCCAGCCGCCGCAGGGAGATGTACGTTTCCGTCAGGAAGTTGCCGGAGCCACAGGCGGGGTCCAGAAATTTCAGCCCCGCCAGTTTCCGCTGAAACGCTTCCAGTTTGGCCTTGCGGGTTTTCTCCACCGTCAATGCGGCGATTTCCGCAAACTCCGCTTTCAGCCCGTCCAGAAATAGCGGGTCAATCAGCTTGTGGATATTCTCGATACTGGTGTAATGCATCCCGCCGGAGCGCCGGGTTTCCGGGTTCAGAGTGCTCTCGAACACAGCCCCGAAAATCGTAGGGCTGATTTCGCTCCAGTTAAAATCTTCGCTGGCGCGACGCAGGATCAGATCGATGACCTCATTGCCCAGGCGGGGTATCTCAATATCCTCGTCAGCGAACAGACCGCCGTTGACATAGGGGAACGCCGCCAGATCATCGTCCAGATACTTATCCCGCTGGGGAGTGTCCTGGTCCAGCACCCGGAACAGGTTGATGAGCGCCCGCCGATCCTCGGCGCGGTGATGCTCCAAATAGTCGTGGAACATATTTCGCCCGCCAAAAATCCCCGCATCCTCGGCGTACAGGCAGAACACCAGCCGGACGCACAGCTTGTTTAGGCTTTTCAATGTCTCCGGGTCATTCGGGTCTTTGTATTGCTTCAACAGCGCGTCATAGAGTACCCCTACCAGCTCGCCGGCTTGGAGGGAGACTTCCATCTCCTTTTTGATATGCTCCTTGCCGGTGTCCACCAGGAAGTCCAGCCGGGGGTATTCCTTCCCCAGATCAGCTAACGGGATGATCTCCGGCTCATCGTTGGGCCGGTTCATATCATGGATTTCAAAGGTCTGAAAATTGCAGACAACGATCCAGCGGGGCTGTTCTGGATTGGGTAGGAAACCGCCATAACGTCGCCCCTGCTGGAACGGCGTGAGCATCGCCCCATCCGATTGACGCTCCCCTTTTTTCAAATCAATCTTCAACCCTTTTTGCTCTATCAGCGTTCGGGTAGCTGGAAGATAGCCGTCAATATATTTTGTGGTGGTTGTGCCGTCATTGTTTACGACTTCTACCCGTTTTTCAAACTCAACGATTTCCGTAGGCTGTTCAACACCATAGACATTTTGGAGCAGAGAAAGCCAAAACCGCTGTGTCTCCTGTTTCTCATCGCCCCGGCCTTTCCAGTCTGCCGCAAATTTGGCGGCGGCGCTGCGCCGTTCGGTATCTGTCATAGCTCTGCCCTCCGTATCTTGAACTGTCCCCATCATACCATAGATTGGCAGCGTTGTCACTCACTTTATTACCTGCATAGTATGATGTAGAATTGGGTCAATCGTGATAATTTCCCGCCCCAGCTTCCGGGCATACCGTACTGTCATTGCCGTTCCACCCCGCCACTCGCCGTTGTAAACCGCCAGCAGGCAGGCGGCGTGATCGACCAGATAGCGATTGCGTTCCAGCATACAGCCGTCATGGTATTCCTGGCTCACATACACAACCTCATCCGCCTGCTCCAGAATAGAAGAATAGAGTTCCTGCGCTGAAGCCGACCACCCGTCTGCCTGTCCCTCGCAGGGCAGGATGCAGTGGAGTTTCAGCGCGGGATTTTCTTTTTTCAAGGCCAGAACCGCCAGAGCTGCCCAAGCATCCGTCCCCTCTGCCATGCCAGAGAGGAAGTCCGTGTACCCAGCATCTATCAGCTTGGCGATTTCTTCGGCAAGTGCTTTTTTCAGAGCAATGCACCGGGCATCTGTCTCGTTATCGCCCCACGGAAATTTCTTCGCTCGATGACCCGTGAACGCACAACACCGTTCAATCATGGCAATCTGCCTCCTGATTTTATTTTGATGTGGGGGTTATATCCCCTTAATTATGGAGATTATAACCCCCATACTGATTGGTGTCAATCAGGGAGGGTGATGTCGTGATTATTTTTGATAAGCTGTGGGATGTGATGAAGGAAAAGGGCGTTTCCACCTACCAGCTCCGGGAGAAGTGCGGCATCGACAGCAAGACCGTCCGGCGTCTGCGAGCCAATGACAACATGGAAACAAAGACGCTGAACAAATTATGTTCGGCGCTGGACTGCCGCCTGGAGGATATCGCGGAATACGTCCCCGACGAATAACAGCTCTACGGCCTGCGGGTGCAGGACCGTAGAGCTGTTCATATTTGCGGCGCGAAAATCCCTATTTCCGCTTCTTCCCCCTCTGCGAAACCGAACTTTTCAGCAGTTCCGACTTCTGGGCAATTCGTGCCAGCCACTGTTTTTCTTCCTCGGTCAGTTTGTTGTAGCGGAGCTTTGTCTGCTTACAGAACAGCATGATAAGCTGTTCCAGCTTACTGCCGTTGAAACGAGCAACCTCCTCCAAGTCCTGCTTCAATTCTTCTGCGGCAGAGTTTTTCGGTGCGCTGTCGCTCCGGCCCAGGTGTGCCTTCCGCATATCCTCCATGATTGTGTCAAGGTCACGATGCACCAGGCTGGTAAAATATTCCTCTTCGTCTACATGGGATGCTTGCAGAAGATAGGTCGTTCTGTCATTCTCCTCTGGCTGGTACTTTTCTATGATTTCAGCCCTTGCCACGTCCACCCATGCGTTCAGATTTTGTATCTGCATGGCGGCAATGCCCTCTACATAAATCTGGATGTCAGCCAGTAGCTTCATGAAATCCGGGTGCGCTACCAGTTCCCCCAGCAGAGCGGTATCCACTCGCCCCGCTTTCAATACATCAATCATAGCGTCACTCAAACACAGGTCTGCGAGCTCAGCGTTTGGGTGACTTTTCATTTCAGACAACCCAAGCAGATAGTCAGCAGTCACACCGTAGAATTTCGCTAGTTTGATAAGGGCGTAGTGGCTGATGTCCTTGTTGTCATCTGCCTCATAGCTGCCCAGCGCGGACGAGGACAGGCCCGTTTGCTCCGCCAACTCTTTCAGCGTCAGCCCCCGTTCCACCCGTAAATCCTTCAACCTTTCCTGTATAGTCAGATACATAGCGCCGCCCTCCCCCTGATATTACTGCCATTCTACCACATTTCCGAGAGCGTGGAAATATCCGGTTTTTGCCCCGGATTTCCTACCTCTCGGATATACGGGAGAGTGGCCTTTTTTCTGCTACGATGTTTCTGTCACACAGCATTGCAGCTTGAAAAAAGAATGACCGTCCGAAACGGATATGTTCTCTGGTGAAGTATCGCATGGAGCGTACCAAGGAGAACAAAACGCCGCTGAGAGAACAGGGGTAGGAACGGGTTTCGGGGAGAACGGCGGGAGTGCAGAGGGCGGCAGGCCCTTTGCGCAGGGGTCCAGGGGATGCAATTCCCCTGGTCAGTGTCCAGAGGGCAAAGCCCTTTGGGGCGGGTGCAGGGTGACAACGCCTGCTCAGGTGTCCAGAGGGTGAAACCCTTGGCCCAGTAAAGTGATGCTCTGCGTCACTTTATACTGGGTTATTATCTGGCGCAAAGCACTCAGATTCGGCGGCTTCGCCGCCCCTGGCTACTCCCGGAACAGCAAAAACGAGAAACAGGAAGGAGAGCAGAATGGCAAAAAGATTGACCCGGCACAACGGGAGAGCCGGAAAAAGCGGCGTCTACAAATCAACGCACAATGACAGAACCTTCGATACCGAACACGCTGACCACATTGACGGTGAGCGGATTTCACAGAACATCTATTGGGATTGCTTCCGGGGCGCGCCCTATCCGGCCCAGCAGGACGGGGAGGTTTCTTTTGCGGATGTGGAGCGGGCCTTTTATCTGAACCGCTACTCGGATTACCTTGACGGCCAGCATGAGCGGAACGCCAAACGCCGCCACTCCGAGCGCGACCGGAGCGTGGATGATCTGCTGGCGGACAAACGCTTCTGCCCAGAGGAAACCATCTACCAGATCGGCACGATGGAGGACTCCGTTTCCCCGGATGTACTTCTGGAAATTGTCGGGGAATTTATGATGGAGCTTGAACGCCGCTTCGGTGAACACATCCATGTTATTGACTGGGCGCTCCATCTGGACGAGGCCACGCCCCATATCCATGAGCGCCATGTTTTCGACTATGTGAACCGCTATGGCGAGGTGGAGCCGAAGCAGGAAAAGGCTCTGGAGGCTTTGGGGTTTGAACTGCCCGACCCGGAGAAAAAGCCGGGGCGCACCAACAATCGGAAGATGGTTTTCGATGCGGTCTGCCGGGTCATTCTGTTTGACATCTGCAAACGGCATGGTCTGGCTGTCGAGGAAGAACCTGACCCCGGCAACCGTGGGCGCAGCTATCTGGAGAAGAACGACTATATCATCCAGAAGCAGAAGAAATTGATTATGGAGCAGGAGACGGCGATTGAAGAAAAGGCACAGGCGTTAGAGGCCGTGTCGCTTCGGCTGGAGGATGCCGAGGCCCTGATTGATGAGGTCACAGAAATCGCTTACGACAAGGCCGTGGAGCTTGTGACCGATGCCGTCCGCGCCGAAACGCAGTTGCAGGACGAGAAGATTGTTTCCGATTACAAAGACTGGTGTCTGGCCCCGGAGCGGCGTTATTCCCCGGTGGAGAAAGGGCTGATCGGCAAGGTGCTGGGAAAGGCGCAGGAGCTGATCCACAAAGCCGCTCAAAAGGTACTTGCCAGAGTGCAGGCGGTTTTGCGAAAGCCGGAGGTCAGAGCTGCCGCCACCAAGCAGATCAAGGAGAAGGCCAGAGAGTCCGTCCTCGCCAAACTGGAACAGGGCAGAGCCGAGATTGCCAGACAGGATGCGGAGCGCAGGGCGGCGCAGACCGCAACAAGGCACAGCATGGAGCGGTGATTGTCATGATACCGGCAGAGGGAATTTTGGAAGCCGCTACCGAAACTTCCTCTGTCACGTTTTTTGAAACAGGACTGTCATGCCATTAGCCCGGCTTTTTCAAATTTGCTCATAACCATAGCAGGAGGGCGCAGCAGACGCCCGATTTTTACAGATTGGAGGTATGCGAGATTGAATGAAAATGAAGAATTGCAGTCCGGCTTTCCCGACTGGCTGACGGAGGACTACAAGCTCATGGAGCCGGAGTTCTGCCGGACGTTCCTTCGGGAACATCCCATGCGCTGCATCCGGGGGCGGTTCTACACAGTGGATGGGCTAGTGGCGGACGAGAGCGTCCTGAAAAAAGAAATCTACAATCAGATCAGCCCGTGGCTGGAATCCAAAATCGCCAGGAAGGTGGATGAGCTTTTGAACGCTTTGCGGATGGCGGCGTACTCGGAGCCGATAGCGTTGGAGTGCGACCGTATCCATGTTGCCAACGGCACATTGTTTGTGGATGGCCGTTTCTCGCCGGAAAAGGCCTACTGCAACAACCGCTTGACCGTCAGCTATCATCCTGACGCGCCGCCGCTGGAGAAGTGGCTGCGCTTTCTTGCGGAGCTGCTGTACCCGGAGGACATCCCCACCTTGCAGGAGTACCTGGGCTACTGCCTGCTTCCCACCACCAAGGGCCAGAAGATGCTGATGCTCATTGGCAAGGGCGGCGAGGGCAAGAGCCGGATCGGGCTGGTGATGCGCTCCATCTTCGGGGACAGCATGAACACCACCAGCATCCAGAAGGTGGAGAACAACCGGTTCAGCCGCGCCGACCTGGAGAGCAAGCTGCTGATGGTGGACGATGATATGGACATGAGCGCCCTGCCCAAGACCAACTATATCAAGTCCATCGTGACCTCGGAGTGCAAGATGGATATGGAGCGCAAGGGCGTCCAGAGCTATCAGAGCCAGCTTTATGTGCGGTTCCTCTGTTTCGGCAACGGGGCCTTGACCGCCCTCCATGACAGGTCTGACGGCTTCTTTCGCCGCCAGATCGTGCTGACCACAAAGGACAAACCAGCAGGGAGAGCGGACGATCCGTTTCTCTCGGACAAGCTGATTGCCGAGCGAGAGGGGATATTCCTCTGGTGTCTGGACGGGCTTAACCGCCTGCTGGTAAACAATTATCGGTTCACCATCAGCGACCGGGCCAGGGAGAATATCTCTGTTGTAGTCCGGGAGGCCAACAACATCGTGGACTTCTTGGCCTCTGCCGGATATGTCCGGTTCAAGGCAGACAGTGAGGCCGCTACCCGTGACCTCTATGCCGCCTATAAGGTCTGGTGCGAGGACAACGCCGAGAACCCGCTTTCGCCCAAGAGCTTTTCC
>CAJTPV010000031.1 GCA_910578505.1 uncultured Oscillospiraceae bacterium
GCGGTATTTGGCGACTTCATATTGAATGATTTTGTATTCTTCGCTGCCGTCTGTCATTGGGAATAGCCACAGGCCGGATAGTTTACGGCCATAGGACTTTGCGGCCTGCGGTATTACAGATTCTTCTTTGACTGCAAAATAGTCCCTGAAGAGTAGTTCTTCATCATATTGGGCAGATAATAGGTAAACGCCAGGACAAACTTCTTCTTTTTCTCTGATTGGGCCAAGCTCGTCTATCAGTTCAGATGGGTCTGTGTGATCCAACATTGTACCCTCCTTAATGTCGTATGGTATGCAATCAGCAACCGATTCTTGCCGGTACTCTATTCTCTCAGGTCGTACCGGTCCGTCGTGAATTGCAGACGGGGGCGGTTGCGCATGACCTTTCGTGGGAGTATGTTGGAGATTGCCAATGGTTCCTCCATATGCGTTACCGATAGTCTACCATAATGATGACTATTAGTCAATATATTTGATTCCCTTTAGTAAACGATAAAAGTGATAAAATTGCTTCAAAGAGGTGATTTTATGCTGCCGATTGGAGATATCCTGAAGAAGCTCCGTGCTGAAAAAGGTTGGTCACAGGCCCAACTTGCCAAACGACTTGGCGTTTCATCGTCAATTATCGCGCACTATGAGCTTGGCGACAGGTATCCATCATTGGAAGCACTCACTGAGTTATCCCGTGTTATGGGCGTCACCACTGATTTTCTATTGGGACTGAATGACACCCGAGATTTTTGGATGGATGTTTCGGGACTTCTCCCAAACGAGATAAAAATATTAGAGGATTTGGCGGAAAGCTACCGAAATCTTCACAAAAATCGATAGTATTTATTTTGCAGAAATTGGATTATAGCGTGGGGGCTAAGAAAAGGGCGGGAATCTGGTTTATCAGATTCCCGCCCTTGAATTGGTAGGGTAGCTTATGCCCTTTGTCCGGCTTGTATCTTCTTTACTTCGTCAAGGGAGAGGCCAACGCACTCTGCTATTTTTTCGAGAGTAAGCGTTCCATCAGTCAACAATTTTTTCGGACCAATAAAATTACCCTGGGACGTGGAAGACCCCTCCACCGCAAGCGGTCCCCCTCCCCTTTCAGGGGAGGCTTTCCAAAGGAGCAGGGGAAAAGGCTCCCCTGAAAGGGGAGCTGGCACGCGAAGCGTGACTGAGGGGTCCCTTTCCCGCATATTTCATCGTTCGCGAGTATAACTGCCGGACTTCATTTCGCAGCAGGCGCTTGACCTTATCGCGGTCACGCCAGATTCGACACAGCCACAAAGATATTGGAGATGGCGTACCAGGCGGCAAAGTCCACGCTGCCGGTCTGGGGCAGGTGGAAAATTTTCTGGAACTCCGTCACCGCCGCCTGGGTGGCGGGGCCGTAGACGCCGTCCGCCGGGAGCTTCTCAATGGCGGGATAGTTCTGGGAGATCCGGTTGAGCTGCTCCTGGACAGTGCGCACCGCCTCCCCCTCGCTGCCCAGTGAGAGCACCTGCCCGCCGTAGGACAGGGGTACTCCCTCCACCTTTTCCGCGCTCTTGAGATAGACGTCCGCGCCGTAGTATTTGCGCAGGATGCTCACCGCGTCCCAGCCCTGCTCCCCCAGGGCCTGGGAGCCCCACTGGCTCAGGCCGCCGCACTGGGTCCGCCGCCCGTCGCAGTACTGGGTCAGCAGGGGCTGGGCGATGCCCTCCCTGGTGACATATGTCGTAAAGAGGTCATCCACCACCACGCCGATCTCCTCAAAGACCGTGCGCCCGTGGACATAGGACTGGTCAAAGGCGGTGGAGCTGGTGATGGTGAAGTCGTAGCCCTTGCCCCGGTACCACTCGGTATACACCCGGTTGAGGGTAAAGGAGAGGATCGCCAGCACGTTGGCCTTGATGGCCTCGGTCTTCCAGGTGGAGTAGATCTCGCTGCAGGCCACGTTTTTGATGTAGTCCTTGAACGGCACCCAGTAGTTGGCCGCGGCGTCCTGGGGCCGCCCGTCGTGGACCACGACGAACTCCGGGATCACCGGGTCCGGCAGCACCACCAGGCCCTCCGGCTCCGGCAGGGGCTTGACCTCGTCCTCCGCCTCCTTTGGCGAGGCCGGCCCCCAGAGGGCGTGGGGGGGCAGCAGCAGGTTGTGTACGTTGAAGCCGCCGGTCCGGGCGGGGGCCAGGGCCGCCCGCTGGATGGAGCGGCCGGTGGGCAGCACCTCCACGCCGCCGATGTGCAGGGTCTCCCGCCCTGGGGCGGTGACGGTGACGTTATAGACCGCGTAGGGCCGCCCCGTCTCCCCCTCGGCCACCGACAGCTCAATGGGCGGCGCAGGCAGCGAGAAAAACGGCGTCTGGCCGGAGGAGTCCGTGGCCGCCTCCTCCAGTGTCCTGCCGGTCTCCGGGTCGCTGACGCGCACCCTGGCGTCCGGGATGGGCTCCGGGGCCTCCCCCGCCGTCACCACGATTTGCAGATCGCCTGTGTCCAGATAAGCTGGATTCATAATAGCAGACCTCCTTTCCGTATACTATCCTATGCGGGCGGCGGCGGCCGGACACCGTTGAAAAGGGGGATGGTATGGAATACATCATCAAATACACGGGAAATATACGCGCCCTGGGCTACCCTGTGGAGCTGCTGGACGCTCAGTTCGCCATCATGGACCTGGAGCGGGAGCAGGCGGCGGGGCTGCTGGAGTTCCAGCAGGTGACCTGCTTTGAGCCGGCCCGGCGCCTCAGCCAGCTGGCGGACCAGAGCATGGAGGCGGCCTGTATCCCGCCGGTCCAGCGGGACGCCGGGCTGGGCCTGACGGGAGCGGGGGTGCTCATCGGCTTTGTGGACTCCGGGCTGGATCTGGACCACCCGGAGTTTCTGGGGGAGGACGGGACCAGCCGCGTCGTGGCCCTCTGGGACATGACCGCAGAGGGGACGCCGCCGCCGGGCTTCCTCCACGGGGCGGTCTACTCCGGCGAGGAGATTGCCGCCCGCCTGGTCACTGTGGCCGGCAGCGGCCACGGGACCGCCGTAGCCGCCATCGCCGCCGGGCGGAGCGGCGTGGCCCCCGGCGCGTCCATCGCGGCGGTGAAGCTGGCCAGCGCCCAGACCACGGACATCATGCGGGCGGTGAAATTTCTGCTGGACCAGGCGGAGGAGCGGGGGATGCCCTGCGTGGTCAACCTCAGCTACGGCACCAACTTCGGCTCCCACCGGGGGCAGTCCCTCTTTGAGTCCTACATCGACCAGTCCGCCCAGCGGGGCCGGAGCGTGGTGGTCTGCGCCGCAGGGAACGAGGGCAGCGGGGCCCACCATTTCCGCGGCCAGCTGGTGGAGGGGGGGAATGTGGACGCGGAGTTCACCATCTCCACCCGGCGGGAGCGGGTCTACCTCTCCCTGTGGAAGAACTTCGCCGACGAGGCGGTCTTCGATCTGACGCTGCCCAACGGACAGTCCACGGGGCCCCTGACGGAGGGGAGCCGCTCCCTCCGCTTCGGCCCGGTGAGCGTATCCGTATTCTACGGCGTGCCCACCCACTACAGCGCCGTCCAGGAGGCCATTTTCCTGCTGGACGCCCCCGCCGGGCAGCTGGACGGCCTGTGGCGGCTGCGGTGCCAGGGCAGGCAGGTGGCGGACGGCCGCTTCGACATCTGGCTGCCCACAGTGGAGGAGGTGGGCGAGCGCACAGCCTTCCTCCAGCCCACGCCGGATCTGACCATCACCCTGCCGGCCACGGCCCTGTACCCCATCTCCGTGGGCGGGTTCCATCCGGGGACCGGGACCCTCAGCGCCTTCTCCGGACGGGGGGAGGAGGACTGCGCCGGACGGGTGCTGCTGGATCTGGCCGCCCCGGCGGAGGGCGTGCGCTCTGCCAAGGCCGGGGGCGGCTACGACGTGTTCGCCGGCACCAGCATGGCGGCCCCCTTTGTCTCCGGCGCGGCGGCGCTGATGATGGAGTGGGGCATCGTCCAGGGCAACGACCTGTTCCTCTACGGCCAGCGGGTGAAGGCGTTTTTGTGCAAGGGGGCCCTGCGCAGCTCCTTCCTGTCCTACCCCAATCCCCAGTGGGGCTACGGACGGCTGAACCTGTGCGGGACCATGAACGAGCTGGTCAGTCATTTGGAAAGGGGGATTTGAGTATGCGCCTGTCGCCGGAGGCCCTGGAGTTTATCCATGCGCCGGACACCGTGGACTTTGTCACCCGTGCCACGGACGCCTTTTTCGACTACGTGAGAAACTCCACCGACGTGGTGGTGGGGCAGATGCTCTCCGGGCGGTACGTGCTGGGCTACGTCAAGGCGGCCAGCTTCCACCGGCTCCAGGAGGCGCTGGGGGCGGCCTTTGTCAGCTCCATGTCCGTGGTGCTGGGGCTGCTGGACCGGCCCGCCCTGGAGGCGGCGGGGGTGGCCCAGGTCCACAGCCAGCCCTACCTGAACCTGAAGGGCCGGGGGGTGCTCATCGGCTTTGTGGACACGGGCATCGACTACACCCAGGACGTATTCCGCTACGAGGACGGCACCAGCCGGATTCGGTACATCTACGACCAGACCGCCCAGGGGGATCCCCCGGAGGGGTTCCTGCTGGGCCGGGAGTACAGCAAGGCGGATATCGACGCCGCCCTGGCCTCCGGCGCGCCCGGCGATCTGGTGCCGGAGCGGGATGAGGTGGGCCACGGCACGTTCCTGGCCTCGGTGGCCGCCGGGCGGCAGAGCGAGTCCTTTTCCGGCGCGGCCCCGGACGCGGAGATCATCGCCGTCAAGCTGCGTCCGGCCCGGCCCTTCTACCGGGAGCGGTACTGCGTGCCGCCGGACCAGCAGAACGCCTACGAGTCCAGCGCCGTGATGCTGGGGGTGGAGTACATCCTCCGCAGGGCCCGGGAGCTGGGCCGGCCGGTGGTCATCTGCCTGGGCCTGGGCACCAATGCCGGCAGCCACGACGGATACAGCGTCTTTGAGGAGTATCTGGGCGGCGTGTCCATCCAGAAGGGGGTGTGCCTGTGCGCGGCGGCGGGCAACGAGGCGGAGGCCCGCCACCACACCGGCGGCATCCTGCAGCCGGGAGAGAAGCCGGGGCAGGTGGATTTGAAGGTGGGGGAAAACGCCGGGGACGTGTACGTGGCGGTGTGGAACACGGTGGCGGACCGCATCTCCCTGTCCGTGCGCTCCCCCTCCGGGGAGCTGGTGGGCCGGGTGCCCGCCCGGCCCGGCGTGGCCCCCGCCGCCGACGTGAAGCTGGTGCTGGAGGCCGCCCGTGTGCAGATCGAGTACCACTTCCCGGTGGAGGGCAGCGGCGGGCAGCTGTCCGTGATCCGCATCCTGGGGGCCACCCCCGGCGTGTGGACCATCGGCCTCCACGGGGACATCCTGCTCAACGGCAGCTACCAGGTGTGGCTGCCCATGACGGGCTTTGTCTCGCCCACCGTGGAGTTTCTGGGGGCCACGCCGGACTATACGGTCACCAGCCCGGCCTCCGCCGTGGGGGTGATCTGCTGCGGGGCCTACGACAGCGCCGGGAAAAGCCTCTACGCCAAGTCCTCCCGTGGCCCCGCCTGGGACGGACGGGTGCTGCCGGACCTGGTGGCCCCCGGCGTGGACGTGGGGGGCGTGTGGCCCTACGGCCCAGGGACCATGAGCGGCACCAGCGCGGCGGCGGCGGTGCTGGCGGGGGTGTGCGCCCTGCTGCTGCAGTGGGGCGTCCGGGAGGGAAACGACCCGGCTATGGGGACGTACCAGATCCGGGCCTATCTCATCCGGGGCTGCCTGCGGCGGACGGATATGGCCTACCCCAACAACCAGTGGGGGTACGGGGCCGTGCAGCTGATGCAGAGCTTCCACCTGATGCGGGAGCTGTGACGGACGGAGGGCTGGCCGGCGGCAGGGAAAACTTGCCGCCGGCCGCTTTTTTTGTTTTTGCGCTTGCGTATTCCCCAAAAATGCGGTAGAATGAACGGATGAACTCCGGCAAAGGGTCCGGGATTGGCAGGGGAGCGCGCGGATATACGAGGGAGGAGGGTGCGGCATGATCGAGCTGGAGAACGGAGTATTTATGGAACAGGTGGAGGACCTCTCCCGAAAAAAGCGCTGGCCGGACGTGCGGGACATGCTGCTGCTGCTGGAGCCGGCGGACATCGCCGCCATATTGGCGGAGGTGTCCGAGGACCGGCTGCCCCTGCTCTACCGCCTGCTGCCCAAGGAGCTGGCGGCGGAGGTGTTCGTGGAGATGGACCCGGAGGAGCAGGAGCTGCTCATCAAGGGCTTCTCCGACACGGAGCTGAAGGAAGTGCTGGACGAGCTGTATGTGGACGACACGGTGGATTTGATTGAGGAGATGCCCGCCACGGTGGTCAAGCGCATCCTCAAGCACACGGACCCGGAGACCCGCAAGAGCGTCAACGAGATCCTCAACTACCCGGAGGACTCCGCCGGGTCTATTATGACCACGGAGTTCGTGGATCTGAAGCGGGACATGACGGTGGAGGACGCCCTCAAGCGCATCCGGCGCACGGGGGTGGACAAGGAGACCATCAACATCTGCTATGTGACGGACCCCAGCCGCCACCTGCTGGGGCTGGTCTCCATCCGCACGCTGCTGCTGAGCGACGAGGACGACGTGATCGAGGAGATCATGGAGACCAACTATATCTCCGCCTCCACCATGGACGACCGGGAGGACGTGGCCCAGTGGCTGAAAAAATACGACTTCCTGGCCCTGCCGGTGGTGGACAAGGAGAGCCGCCTGGTGGGCATCGTCACCATCGACGACGCCATCGACGTCATGGAGGAGGAGGCCACGGAGGACTTCGAGCTGATGGCCGGTATGTCGCCCACGGACAAGCCCTATCTGCGGGCTGGCGTGCTGGAGACGGTGAAAAGCCGCATCCCGTGGCTGATGCTGCTGATGCTGTCAGCCACGTTTACGGGGATCGTCATCACCAGCTTTGAGGACAAGCTGGCGGCCTACTCGGTGCTCATCGGCTTCATCCCCATGCTGATGGGCACGGGGGGCAACTGCGGCAACCAGAGCAGCGTGGCGGTGATCCGCGGCCTGAGCCTGGATGAGATCGACTTCGGCGACATCTTCCAGGTGGCCTGGAAGGAGGCGCGGGTGGCGGTGGTGTGCGGCGGGCTGCTGTCCGGCGCGAATTTTGTCAAGCTGATGCTGGTGGACCGGTGGCTCATGGGCAACAGCGAGGTGACGGTGCTGGTGGCGCTGGCCATCTGCCTGACGCTGATCTGCACGGTGTTCTGCGCGAAGGTGGTGGGGGCCATGCTGCCGCTGCTGGCGGAAAAGGTGGGGCTGGACCCGGCGGTGCTGGCCGCGCCGTTCATCAGCACCATCGTGGACGTGCTGAGCCTGCTGATCTATTTCCGCTTCGCCGCCCTGCTGCTGGGCCTATAGTCCTGCCGGACGGGCAATGCGCTTCGCGGCGCTTTACGGAAAAACTCGCACATCTCCCGGATTTGGGGAGATATGCGAGTTTTTGATGCATTGATAAACGGAGGAAAAATCATGCGCTATCAAGCTGTTGTTCCGGGCCGCTTTGTCAGCCGCCCGAACCGTTTCATTGCCCACGTGGAGGTGGACGGCAGTCTGGAGGTCTGCCACGTGAAGAACACAGGCCGCTGTCGGGAGCTGCTGACGCCGGGGGCTGCCGTCTACCTGGAGCCCGCCGGAAATCCCGCCCGGAAGACAAAATACGACCTGATTGCCGTGGAAAAAAACGGCCTGCTCATCAACATGGACGCCCAGGCCCCCAATAAGGCCTTCGGCGAGTGGGCGGCGGCGGGCGGCTTCCTGCCCGGCCTGACCCTCATTCGCCCGGAATTTACCTGGGAGGACTCCCGCTTCGACTTCCGGCTGGAGGACGAACAGGGCCCGTACTTCGTGGAGGTCAAGGGCGTCACATTGGAGGAGGGCGGAGAGGCCCGCTTCCCGGACGCCCCCACGGAGCGGGGCGTCAAGCACCTGCGGGGCCTGCTGCGGGCAGTGGAGCAGGGGTACCGGGCGGCGGTGTTCTTCGTCATTCAGATGAAGGGCGTCACCCACTTCCGGCCCAACGACGCCACCGACCCGGCCTTCGGCCATGCCCTGCGGGAGGCCGCTGCCGGAGGCGTGGCAGTGCTGGCGTACGACTGCCGGGTAACGCCGGACGCCCTGACGCTGGACGCGCCTGCGCCGGTGCTGCTGGCCTGACTACTCCGGCTCCACCATCCGGTAGCCCACGCCGATCTCGGTAAAGATATACTCCGGCTGGGCGGGGTTATTCTCGATCTTCCGGCGGATATTGGCCATGTTGACCCGCAGGATCTGGTTGTCGTTTTTCGCCTTCGGCCCCCACAGCTGCCGGATGATAAAGTCATAGGTCAGCACCCGCCCGGCGTATTTCCCCAGCAAAGACACCAGCTTGTATTCGTTCTGGGTCAGATGGGCGTTCTCCCCGTTCACCAGCACCTGGTGCTTGTCGTAATCAATGACCAGGCCCTTGGCCCGGAACTGCCCCAGCTGGGCGATGTCCCCGTTGGGCAGGTGGGTGCGGGTGTGGCGGATGGCGGTGCGGATGCGGGCCAGCAGCTCCGACGTGCCGAAGGGTTTGACGATGTAGTCGTCCGCCCCCGCGTCCAGCGCGTCCACCTTGTCCCGCTCGTGGTTCCTGGCGGAGACGACGATGATAGGGCAGGTGGACCACTCCCGCACAAAGGACAGAATGCCGGCGCCGTCCATGTCCGGCAGGCCCAGGTCCAGCAATATCACGTCCGGGCAGTGGGAGGTGATGGTGGTGATGGCCTCGCTGCCGGTGCGGGCGGTGATGACGTCGTAGTCATTGGCGGTGAGAATGGTGGAGATGAAGCCGCTGATATGGGCGTCGTCCTCCACGATCAGCACGCGGTCTTTAATCTTCATAAGCGTAGTCCTCCGGTATAAACTCATCCACAGGCAGGGTGAAGCAGAAAACAGCGCCGCCCTCAGGGACGTTGGCGGCGGACATGGTCCCGCCGTGGGCTTTCACGATGGAGCTGCACACAGACAGCCCGATGCCCATATTCCGCCGGTTGTCCGAGGCGTGGGACCGGCTGCGCAGGGCGGGGGAAAAAATATCCGGCAGAACGTCGTCCGCGATCCCCGCGCCGTTGTCGTGGACCGTAAAGACAGCGGCGTCCTGCCGCTCCACGGACAGCTCAATGCGGGTGCTCCCGCCGTGGTAGGCCGCGTTTTCCAGCAGATTCAGCAGCACCTGTTCGATCAGGATGGCGTCCATGGGGACGAACAGCGGCTCCTGGGGCGCGGACAGGACCAGCTCAATGCCGTCAAAGCGCTGCCGGAACTTGCCGGCCACGCTGGCCAGCACCTCCTCGGCAGCCTCCAGCTCCTTGTTCAGCTGGGTGTCGCCGTCGCTCATGCGGGTGATGGACAGCAGGTTCTCCACCATCCGCACCAGCCACTGAGCCTCGTCCCGCACGTTGCGCAGCAGGGCCGTACGCTGCTCGCCGTCCAGCCGGGCGTCGTTTTCCAGGATGGCGGAGGTGGCCCCCACGATGCTGGTCAGCGGCGTGCGCAGGTCGTGGGACACCGCCCGCAGCAGGTTGGCCCGCATGGTCTCCCGCTCGTTTTCCAGCCGCAGCTGCTCCTGCCGCTTGTTCTGGGAGGTGAGGGCGCTGACGATGAGGGAGACGGAGAGCATGGTGAGGAAGGTCAGCGGATAGCCGGAGATGGTAAAATTGAACTCCCAATAGGGGAAGGTAAAGACATAGTTGACGCAGATGACGCCCACGAAGGACGCCGCCACGCCGCAGGCGTATCCCTCGGTGAGCCGGGCCGTCAGCACCACCATCAGGACAAAGATCATGGACACGAACCCGCCGCCGGGGTCGGCCAGCAGCAGCAGGTTGCTCAGGCCGTACCCCAGCAGCAGCAGGCCCAGCGTGATGAGCCAGTCCCGCAGCGCCCGCCGCCAGGGCCGGCGGGTGAAAATGTGGTGCATCGCCTCCGCCTCCTGTTCTTAGATATAGAGTGTACCACAAAAAACTGTTAAGAGGGCGTTAAAATGCCGTGTTGCCGACTCTTTTGCCGTCAATCGCTTTGAGCCTTTTGCGGTAATCGGTAGATGATGTGCTACTATGAAAAAGTCAACAAGATTATTCTCGAAATTTTATATGATTTGTGTGTGGATTTATTCAGGTAATTGCGATATACTAAGTATGCGTGAAGTTAATCGCTTCCGCATCTTCGACTTATTCGGAGGAAATTATGCCCCGAGTATTTGGTGCCCATGGTGCAAGCCAAATACGTCAACTGCCGCCTGTCGCCAGCGGCCTATAAGAGTGCGACTTGCTTACGACGGCCGCCTGTTCGCGAGCGGGGTATAAGTGCGGACTTGAACCAACGATAGCCCTCTGCTTTTGCGGGGGGCTGTCATGGTTTTCAGATGGAGATAGAGATGAATCAGCTGATAGTATGCGGCCTTTATTCAATTAAAGACGCAGTAAAGCAATGAGATATCTTAAGCTGATCGAAAGCGGCGTGATGAAAAGCAGAAACGATATTATGGGTATTAAAAAAATCCTGTTAATGCAGGAAATACCCCCTGAATCATAATATTAGCCCCCCATAACCGCTCCCGGCACCGACCCGCCGGGGGCGGTGTCCTATTCCGGCGAACCGCTCTGTCCCTCTCCCCGCTGCAGCCGGTCCAGCGTCAGCCCGAACGCCTCCCCGAAGTGCTCCAGAAACCAGGACACCTCCTCCATCTCCAGCCGCCGCAGAGCCTCCAGCGTCTCCTGGGCCGCGTCGGCAAACTCCCGGTTGCCCGCCTCCAGCTCCTCCAGACACTTGATGTACGCACACAGCTTGTCCGCCGCCTTGACAATCTGCCGCACCTCCTGGTCTGTCTCCCGCAGCAGCGGCTCGTAGGCCGGGCGCAGCTGCTCCGGCAGCATCTCCAGCAGCCGCTCCGCCGCTACGTCCTCTACCTGGTGGTACGCCCCGCGGATGGTGGCGTTGTAGTACTTGATGGGCGTGGGCAGGTCGCCGGTGAAAATTTCCGTGGCGTCGTGGAACAGCGCCGCCGCCGCGCAGGCGTCCGGCTCGCAGGGCCTGCCCAGCACGTCCCGCCGGATCACCCCCAGGGCGTGGGCCAGCACCGCCGCCATGTGGCTGTGCTCCTGGATGTTCTCCGGCACGCTGTTGCGCATCAGCGACCAGCGGGTGATATACTTCATTCGTGATATATATGCGAAAAATTTGTGCATGATTCTACTCCCTGTTATCGTATGTCAATCTGCTCCACGTCCACGCACAGCCCCGTGCCGCTGTCCAGACTGAAGATTGCCCCCTGCATCTTGCAGGGGCCCTCCGCCGCCTGGTACCGCCCCGGCAGGCCGCCCAGGAATTTCTCGATGCTCTGCTCCGGCTTGATGCCCAGGACGCTGTGGATGGGGCCGGTCATGCCCAGGTCGCTGATATAGCCCGTGCCGCAGGGCAGAATCTGGCCGTCGGCTGTGGGCACATGGGTGTGGGTGCCCCAGAGGGCGGAGACCTTGCCGTCCAGATAGTAGCCCATGGCCAGCTTTTCACTGGTGGCCTCGGCGTGGAAATCCACCAGGGTGAAGAGGGGGCGGTCCCCGTCCAGCAGCCGGGCAGCCGCGGTGAAGGGGTTGTCCGCGTTGAAGTCCATGCCGCAGCGGCCAATCAGATTCAGCACGCCGACCTCGATGTGCCCGCAGGGATAGACCCCCCAGCCCCGGCCCGGCATGCGGCCAGTATAGTTGGCGGGCCGCAGCAGATAGGGGTCCTCCTCCATCCGGCCCGTCAGCTGCAGCTTGCCGAAGGCGTGGTTGCCCAGGGTGACCACGTCCGCCCCCGCCTGGTAGAGCTCCTCCACCTGCCGGGGCAGGATGCCGGTGAGAGACGCATTCTCCCCGTTGACCACGGTGAAGTGGACGTCCTTCAGCTTTTTCAGGCTCCGCAGGCGGCGGGCCAGATGGGCCAGGCCCTCCTCCCCCACCACGTCGCCAATGGCCAGAATATGATAGATCAAAGCGCTCACGACCTTTCCCGCAGTTCCTGCGATTGTACGCCTAGTATACCTGCTTTCCCGCGAAAAAGCAACATCGCGATGACGCCCGCAACAATAGCTCTTGCAATTTCCTCCGGATTCTGTCATACTACATATACCTGGAAATACAGAGGAGGAACACAATATGGACCGGGTCAGCAAGGAAAACTACTATCTGGACATCGCCGAGACGGTCATTGAGCGGGCGACCTGCCTGCGCCGGTGCTACGGCGCAATCATCGTCAAAAACGATGAGATCATCTCCACCGGCTATAACGGCGCTCCGCGGGGCCGGAAAAACTGCGTGGACCTGGGCCGCTGCGCGCGTGAGACCATGAACGTCCCCCACGGCGAGCGGTATGAGCTCTGCCGCAGCGTACACGCCGAGGCCAACGCCATCATCTCCGCCGCCCGCCGGGATATGGTGGGCGGCACCCTGTACCTGGCCGGGAAGGACGCCGCCTCCGGTGCGCCCCTCTACGACGCCCAGTCCTGCGCCATGTGCCGCCGCATGATCATCAACGCGGGCCTGAAAAACGTGGTCACCCGCCTGGGACCCGGCCAATTCCGGGTGGCGGAGGTCCGGGACTGGGTGGCGGAGGACGACTCCCTGCCGGCGGATATAGAACAATGAAAATATTCCCTGGTGATTTTCACAAGAAAACCTCGCCCACCCCCTTGTTTTTCCCTGGAAAAAACAGTATACTAGAGATGCTAGAACCGCCCCCTGGGGCGCGCGGAAAAGGAGGAAAACTCTTATGGCAGTTATGAAAGAGCCCTTCGGGTCTACGCAGGACGGACGGGCTGTGGATCAGTATACCCTGCGCTGCGGCCATTTGGAGGCGGAAGTGCTGACATACGGGGCCGCGCTGCGGCTGCTGCAGGTCCCGGACAGAAACGGGGAGCATGTGGACGTGGTGCTGGGCTACGACAGCGTCAGCGGCTATGAGGACAACGGCGGATATCTGGGCGCGGTCATTGGCCGGTACGCCAACCGCATCGCCGGGGCCCGCTGCGTGATCGACGGGCGCGTCGTTCCCCTGGCGGCCAACGAGGGCCCCAAGCAGCTCCACGGCGGCCCCGCCGGTTTTGACAAGCAGTGCTTCGAGGCCCGGCAGACCGGCGAGAGCGCCGTCACCTTTACTTACGCCTCCCTTGACGGGGAGGGCGGCTTCCCCGGCGGCCTGTCGGCCCAGGTCACATACACCCTCTCCGAGCAGGGCCTCTCCCTGCACTATGAGGCGTCCGCCGATCAGACCACCTACTGCAACCTGACCAACCACAGCTACTTCAACCTCAACGGCGGCGGCGACGCCATGCACCACCGCCTCTGGCTCTCCTCCAGCCGCTACACCCCCGTGGGACCCGACAGCATCCCCACCGCCATGGCCCGCCCGGTGGCCGGCAGTCCCTTCGATTTCACCGCCGAGAAAGCCATCGGCCGGGACATCAACGCCGACGACCAGCAGCTGCGCAACGTGGGCGGCTATGACCACAACTTCATCCTGGACCCCCTCCAGGGGCTGCGCCGGGCCGCCCGCCTCACGGGGGACCGCTCCGGCGTCATTATGGAGGTGTGGACGGACAAGCCCGGACTCCAGCTCTACACCGCCAACGGCCTGACCATCACTGGCCGCGGCAAGCGGGGGGCTGTCTACCGCCCCCGGCAGGCTGTGTGCCTGGAAACCCAGTTCTTCCCCGACAGCCCCAATCATCCGGAGTGGGGCGACATCCTGCTCCGCCCCGGAAGGAGGTATGACTATACGACAGAGTTCCGGTTTACCCATATCTGACCGGGAAAGTGATTTTTTGCCTGCAGAGGGAACCCGGACCCCTTTTCCTGCGTCTATGATGGTAAGAGCATGAAGAGGGGGGCTTAACAAACTTTTAAGAAATGATGCAATTTCGATGCAAGTTCGAAACCGTTTTTTCACATTGGTTTGCTATGGTACCTCTGTAAGATGGTTCCACCAGGGCCTCGGCCCGAAAACGCAACTTACGAGAATAGGAAGGAAGGAAATTTATGAAACAGAAATCGCATAAGCTCTTGTCACTGCTGTTGACATGCGCGCTGATGCTTAGCTTGGCGCCTACAGCTTTGGCGGCCAGTTCGCACACGCATATCTGGTCAGATTGGGTAATCAGGAAAAATGCTACCTGCACAGAAAATGGACTGAAAGACCGCCAGTGTCTTGCTCCTGGATGCCCGTATAAGGATGCCAAGGATGAAGAAGTTATTCCTGCTTTAGACCACAAATTGGGTGCGATAAATGTAACAAAGGAGCCCACCTGCACAGCAAGCGGCACGGGCACCCGCGAGTGTAGCGTGTGCCACGAAAAGGTTCCGGTTACCATTGACGCGCTTAAACACGACTTTAAAAACGTTGCGTCAGGCAAGAAGGGTGACTACACCTATACGACACAAGCAGCTACCTGTGGTCAGGATGGCCTGCAGGTGAAAGAATGCAATCGTTGCCACATTATTGACTTTGATATTATCAAGGCTACAGGTAGCCACAAGCCAACCGTCGGCACTATCAAAAATAACAACAACGGAACACATACCTTTACCTGCTCTGAGTGCAAAAAGTCACTGACCCTGTCTCACACCTATTCCAACGGCACCTGCACCGTCTGCGGCGCGATCGACCCCAACGCAAAGGACACCGTCAGACTCAGTCACACCAGCTATGATTTCTACTCCCTGTCTGAGACCCTGCGGCTGACCGCCACGGTCACCCCGTCGGGCCACACAGTCACCAGCTGGACCTCCAGCAACACTTCCGTCGCCACGGTCAACTCCGCCGGCGTGGTCACGCCCATCAAGCAGGGTACCGCCACCATCACGGCCAGAACCGCCAACGGCGGAACCGCTTCCTGCACAGTCAGGGTGCTGCCCAGCACCTCCACCGTGCTGACCGCCAGCCCCTCCAGCGTGAGCGTCAACACCGGCGACTCGGCCTATGTGTCCGTCAGCACGAACCGGAGCGATGGCTATTATGTGCAGTGGAGCGTCCCCGCAAACAGCTGTGCCCGTGTCAGCACCAACCGCTCCAACTGGGATTATTCCACGACCACATCCATTTCCACCAGCCGCGGTACCGGTATCTACGTCTACGGCAGCGCCACCGGCAGCACAACGCTGACCGCCACCCTGCTGGACAATAACCGCAGGTCCCTCGGCAGCATCTCCATTCCCGTATACGTTGGCCGGGCCAGCTCGATCCTGAGCGCCTACCCCAGCAGCATTACCACAAATTACAACGGCTGGAGCGGCTCGGTCTATGTCACCACCAATGCCTCCGGCTATGACGGCTATGTGGTGGATTGGAGCACCAGCAACAACAATGTCCGCGTCAGCACCTCCAACAGCACCTCCGGTCTCGGCACGTCGGCCCGCACCTATATCAACAACCGGACCAGCGGCAGCGTGTACGTCTACGCCAGTGGCAGCGGCTACCTGACCGCGACGCTGCGCAGGACCACCAGCAGCACGGCTGTTGACAGCATTACCATCCCGGTCAATACCAACAGCAGAGGCTACAGCCTGTCCCCCTCCCCCAGCAACGCCAGCGCTGTCTACCTCAACTACTACAACGACCACTATGACGATCATTACTGGGATAACTACAGATATTCCCGTGATTTCTCCGTCACCCCCATGTACAACGGCAGCAGCATTCTCAACAGCGGCTACAGCATCAGCTACACCTGGACCCTCAACAACGTCACCCAGGTCACCAACAGCAGCAGCCGGAGCTTTACGCTCTACGCCAGCAACAGCGCGCTGAACCGGAACAGCCGCAGCAATACCCTCACCTGCACGGCCCGCATTTCCACCGGCGGCTCCTATGTGGAGACCACCTCCGTGAGCTGGACCGTGTACACCGACTACTACTATGATGACGGCTACACCCTCTCCGCCACCGTCTATGACACCAGTAGCGGCTATGACTTCGACGAGCGGGACGACAAGGGCGGCAGCTCCATCATCAGCCAGATGCAGGCCAAGATGGGCAGCCGGGAGGACATCGACTACGTCCGCTTCAGCAACGTCAGCGACACCTACGGCGACCTGAACGCCAGCACCAGCCGCAGCTATTACTACTCCGGCACCCGCGGCAGCTACGACCTGCGGGACGTGACCTTCACGCCCACCAGAGCGGGCCGCACCGGCACCGCCTCCTTTGGCTGCACCGTCTACGGCACCCGCGGCAGCGTGTATAACTGCACCATCCGCATCACCGTGACCTCCGGCGACTCCACCAGGGGCGACATCAAGTACACCGCCAAGGCCGGCGCCAGCACGGACTTCAGCGCCAGCGACTTCCGCAGCTGGTGGCGGGACAACTACTCCAGAGGCGACCTGGATTACGTCCGTTTCTCCAGTCCCTCCAACGGCAGCCTCTACATCGACTATGACCGCTCCAGCAGCAAGTCGGTGGGCTCCACCAACTGCTACTACAGCCCCACCAGCAGCCAGACGGGCATTAACGACTTGACCTTTGTCCCCAGCAGCAGCTCCACCAAGTCCGCCAGCGTCCGCTTCACGGCCTATGGAACCAGCAACTCCGGCAGCAACACCTCCATGAGCGGCACGGTGACCATCACCTACAGCGGCAATTCCACCGCTGCGACCATTACCTACAGCACCACAGGCACCAAGTCCGTCAACCTCAGCGCCAGCGACTTCACCAGCCGCTACCGCGACGTGATGGGCTCCAGCGCCTCCACCCTGTATATCCGGTTCCAGAACGTGCCCTCCAGCGGCACCCTGACCTACAACAACACCACCCTGACCAGCAGCAACGTGAAGAACTACGATTTCTCCAGTTCTTCCTCCGGCAGCTACCGGATCAGCGACCTGAAGTACACCCCCAGAAACAACAGCACCTACACCGAGACGGTGAACTATGACTGCTACACCGGCAGCACCCTCCGCTTCAGCGGCACCGTCACCTTCAAGAACACGGCGGACAGCCAGCCGGCCAACGTCGTCATCAGCTACAGCACCACCGGCGCCAACGTGACCTTCAACGCCGCGGACTTCATCGTGGGCAAGGGCTCGGCCATGGCCGGCTCCAACTACGTGGTATTCGGCAGCCCCAGCAGCGGCTCCCTGTACGTGGGCAGCTCGCCTCTGGCCGCCGGCTCCAAGGTCAGCTATGTGGCGGCCTCCGGTATGCAGCTGCTGGGCAGCGTGTCCTACCACCCGGCGGCGGGCTACAGCGGCACCGCCAGCGTGCCCTTCACGGCCTATAACGCCAACGGCACCCAGGCGGCCTCCGGTACGGTGAACATCCAGGTCACCCAGCAGACCCCCACCGTACCCACTACGCCCACCACCTTCGGCGACGTGCCCAGCACCGCCTGGTTCTACAACGACGTAACCACCCTGGCCAAGGCCAACATCGTCAACGGCCGCAACGACGGCCTGTTCCACCCCAATGATCCGGTGAACTACGGCGAGGCTCTGAAGCTCATCCTCCTGGCCGCCGGCTATCCCCAGCAGACAGAGGGTTCCGGCGCTGCCTGGGCCCAGAACTATCTGAATCTGGCCATTGCCCAGGGCATCCTGCCCGGCGCTGCCGGCAACTACTCCCTGAGCGCGGCCATGAACCGGACCACCATCGCCACCGTGGCGGCCAAGGCCCTGAAGCTGACCCCCGTGACCAACGAGGCCAGCCCCTACGCCGACGCCGTTGACGCCGAGGGCTATGTCCTGGCGCTGACCAAGGCCGGCATCGTCCAGGGCGACGCCAGCAGCGGCAAGCAGATGTGGAACGGCTCCGACAACCTGACACGTGCGCAGATCAGCCGCATCGTGTACAACGTGTACAAGTACCGCAATGTCGCCCCCGGCGGCAGCACCTCCACGGATACCAGCAAGCCCAGCTGGCTGAGCTGACAGCGGGCAGGAAGCGGGAAAGGGCCCCCGGAGACTTCTCCGGGGGCCCTCCCCATTCCCAGCCGCATAGACAAAAAGAAGCACCGGGGGCTCTGCCGCCTCCGGTACGTCTTTGTCCGCGGTATAACGATGTCTATAAAATAATAAAACCACGCCTGACAGCGTGGAAGTCAAACATTTCCGTTTTGCTCACAGAGGAGTTACCGGTCGCTGATTGTGACATCGCACCCATCAAAAATCATGTCGTCAATATCGATTGTCATGTCTTTCCTTACGAACATAGTTAACACATCCTTTCTTCTTGGTTGTCAATATTATTATAGCACAAAAATGAGATTTTGCAATGGTATAATTTGTCAGAATTGAGCATTTTGTTTTGTACAATTTTGCCGATAATTGGCGTTTTCTGTATTTTTATGGAAGAACAGTTGGTAAATACTTCCAATTATGGCGAAATAAAGACCGGCTGCAGCGCTTGGAAAATCTGACTATTGTCTGAGGCGGGAAAAGCGGGCGGGACCGGGACGCCCGGCTTTGGGACGCTGCTGTCCGCTATGCTTGCAACGCGATTCGATTTATGCTACACTGGAACCACCGTAAAAAGACAGGAGGACCACACTATGCCGCTGCATATCAAGATCGCGTCAGATTTCGTCTGCCCCTACTGCTACGTCCTGGAGGCTATGCTGGAACAGGTCCGGCCTGAACTGGACCTTGCAATCGAATACCTCCCCTTCGAGCTGACCGAGCCGCCGAAGCCCCAGGTAGACACCTACAACGACCCGGAGCGCCGGGCCCGCTATGCCCGTGAATTGGAGCCATTGTGCCGCCAGGTGGGGCTGCAGATGTGTCTGCCGCCGAAGGTGGTGCCCCGCCCCTATACCCGCCTGGCCTTCCAGGGGCTTTACGAGGCCAGAGAGCAGGGCGCGGAGGCGGCCTACTGCCACCGGATTTTCCGGGCGTATTTCGAGGAGGAGCGGGATATCGGCAGTCTGGAGGAGCTGGTATCCCTGGCCGCGGAGGCGGGCCTGGAGCCGGAGACCTTCCGCTCCGCGCTGGAGAGCGGGAAGTGGGACGCGGAGGAGCGGGAGGCCGTCCGCCGCGGGAAGCAGGACCTGCAGGTATGCGTGGTCCCCACCCTCTTTCTGGGGGAGCACCGTCTGGAGGGGGGGACCCAGTCTGTTCAGGAGCTCCTGGATTGGCTGCGGACCCATGCCGCCCAGTAGCGGTTTTCCGAAATCATGCCGCGAAAAAGTCCGCCCGGAGGCGGACTTTTTTTCATAGCGGGCGGCTGCGGCGCGGGACACAGGCGGGTCATCATCCCTGGGCCCCGGCGGCCATAGGCACAGGCTGCTCCTGGAGAGACAGGTACAGCTTTTCCGCGGCTTCGCCGAAGGCCTCGGCGGAAAAGCGCTCCGCGGAGGCCAGCGCGGCCTGCTGCATCTGCTGCCGCAGCTCACCGCTTTCGCAGAAGGCATGCAGATACTGGGAGAACGCCTCGCCGGTTTCGTACTGCCAGCCGTTCACGCCGTCCTCCACGACGCCCTCCACGCAGCTGTCCCGGAGGCAGAGCACCGGCAGGCCGGCGGCCAGCGCCTCAAAATATGTCAGCCCCTGTGTTTCGCTGGTGGAGGCTGTGACGAATATATCGCCCAGGCGGTAGTAGTCCGGCGCCTCGTCGTGGGGCACCATGCCGGTGTAGACAAAGGGGACCTGCCTGCTCCGGGCGTAGTTCAGCACAGCTTCCCGGTCCGGGCCGTCGCCCACCAGCAGGAGCGTTACGTCCCGACGGCCGGAGGAGGCGATCTGGTCGATGAGGGTCTCCAGATTTTTTTCCTTCGCCATCCGCCCCAAGTACAGCAGGATGGTGTGATCCTGGGGGAGATTCCACTGCTGCCGCAGGGCTGCCTGGCGCTCCGGACGGCTGTTCCGGAAGGCGCGCAGGTCCACGCCGGTGGGGATGACCTCGATCCGGCAGTGGATGCCGTACCGGCGCAGCAGCTGCTCCACTTTTCTGGTAGGCGCGACGATGCAGGCCGTATGGCCGCAGATCCAGCGGGAGAAGGCGGTGACCACATACCGGCCCACCCGCACACTGGGGGAGAAGTAGTGGGTGTAGTCCTCGTAGACCGTGTGGTAGGTGTGGACGATGGGCACGCCCAAGCGGTTAGAGAGGGCGGAGGCCACCCGAAAGGTGCTGAATTCGCACTGACTGTGGATGATATCCGGCTGCCAGGCGGCCAATTCCCGCAGCAGGCTTCTGGTGCGGTTCATCTTCAGCCGCGCTCCGGGGTAAATGCGGCCGGCGCTGACAGAACCCATGTAATAAATATTGCCGTCCTTATAGGAATGTATGCTGTTGGACAAAGTGACGACGCGCACCTCGTGGCCGCGGGCCTCCAGCTCGCGCCGCAGCATCAATACGGAGGTGACAACGCCGTTGATAACTGGCTCGTACCAGTCTGTTGTAATCAATACTTTCATTTTGCTTCCTTCCAATGAGGGTATTGTTTCCCGGCCAGGTGGTGCCGTAAACCCATTATAGCAAATCTGATTTGTCGAAGCAAGCGGTATTTACAGGTTTAATGATTTCTTAAAATGTGACCCTTGAAAAGTCCTTTGTTTTCAAGGGCTTTGCGGAAATTTGCAGCGAACCGGCAGCGAATGACAGAGCATTGCCGGTTCTATTTGCACGCCTCGATGATTTGCCTCCCGCAGTTTAATACTATAAGTTCATGGCGCATAAGTGTAAATCGCAGTACGAACAAAACATTTGCTGCAGGAAAAAAGTTGATTGGTCAAAAATAAAATTTCCAGATACATACGGATACATTCCAGTTCCAGAAAATCAAATCCCGCAGAAGATTTCCTAAACAGAATCATCTGCGGGATTTCTGCAACTTTTAGGGAGATCGCGTTTTACCTGTCAGGTATGTATACCGATCCAACGGGCGTCGGCCCGGCGCAGGGCGATAACCGCGCCGCACACGCCGTAGGCCACCGGGTCCCCCCAGGGGCTCTCCTGGAGCGCGGTGACGGCGCCGCCGGGGACAAAGCCCAGGTCCAGCAGCCGGCGGCGCTGCTCCTCCGGCGCGGAGAGGGCGGTCACGGCGGCGCTGCGGCCTACGGGCAGCCGGTCCAGCGTCAGCACATCCTCCATATCGGGATTCTCCTTCCAAAAGCGAAACAGTGTCTCGCGTCAATTGTTTCCAAGGGAGCGCTCAGCGCTCCGCCTTCCCAGTATATGTGCCCGCTCCGCCGCCCGTACCGCCGTCCCCAGGTCCCGCCGGTCCATTCCAATATTTTCCTCTCCCCACTATTTTTACGGAAAAGTGTTTACTTTCGTCAGGTAAAGTGTTAAGATAGGGGCAACAAAAGCGACGGAGGGATTTCTCATGGCAAAAATCGCCAAAAAGGAAAAGAACGACAGGCTGTACCAGGCGATCCTGACGCTGAAGAACAGGGAGGAGGTCTATAACTTCTTTCAGGACCTCTGCACAGTCACAGAGCTGCGGGCTATGGAACAGCGCTTTGAGGTAGCCGTGCTGCTCCGCCAGGGGATGATCTACAACGACATCCTGGAGCGGACAGGAGCCTCCAGCGCCACCATCAGCCGGGTGAACCGCTCCCTGGCCTTCGGCCACGGCGGGTATCAGGTGTATTTCCAGCGGCAGGAGCACACAGAGGAGGTGGAGCAATGAGCGCCTATGAGGCCCTGGCCGGTGTTTACGACGCCCTCACAGAGGATGTGGGCTATGAGCGCCGGGCGGATTATTTGGAGAAGCTGTTTCAGAAGAGCCGCATCCCTGTACATACGGTCCTGGACCTGGCCTGCGGCACCGGGGGCATGACGTCGGTGCTGACGGAGCGGGGCTATGAGCTGATCGGGGTGGACCAGAGCCCGGACATGCTGGCCGCCGCCCAGGAAAAGGCGGCGGGGCTGGCGGGCATACCGCCTGTGTTCATCTGCCAATCCATGCCGGACCTGGACCTCTACGGCACGGTGGACGCCGCCATCTGCTGTCTGGACAGCATCAACTATCTGACCAGCCCCAAGGACGTGCAGAGGACGTTCCAGCGGCTCCATCTGTTCATCGCGCCGGGGGGCATGCTGATTTTTGACATCTTGAGTCCCGGCCGCCTGCAGAGTCTGGACGGGCAGGTCTTTCTGGACGAGCGGGAGGACGTGTACTGCGTCTGGCGGTCCTCCTTTGAAAAGCGCAGCGGCATCTGCTCCTACTGGATGGACATCTTTACCCGGCGGGAGGACGGCTGCTGGAGCCGGGCCGGGGAGGAGCACCGGCAGCGGGCCTATGCGGTGGACGAGCTGCGCGCCTGGCTGCTGGAGGCGGGCTTTGACCGCATCCGCACCTACGGCGACTGCCGGATGTCCGGGCCGAAGGAGGACGCCCAGCGGATCTATTTCTCCGCCATCCGGGACAAGGGCTGACAGGACAGCAATAGCCCCACAGTTGTCCAGACAACCGTGGGGCTATTGCCCATATTCTGCTGTCAATTCGTGCCCTCCCTTCCTCCCTGCTTCCTCAGCCGCTCCTTCCGCCACACGCTGCGCGGCCTCATGGGAGAATCCTCTCTCCTGCGGATGTGCCATCCATGCCGGTGTCGTCTGCGCAGGAATTTACTGCCGGGAAATGAGAGCGCCGCCGCCGGCGGCTCTCCTTTGGGATGCATAAAATATACTATATTTTCCCCCCGCTGTCAAGAGTTTTTTTGTGCAGATTTTCACTGGAATGATTTTACAGTTCTGCTGCCATCCATTTTCTGGCGCTTTTTCAATTTTATCACAACAAATGCGAGGTGTTGCATCATGTATGACGAGCTGACCGAAATTGACATACAAAAAATGCGGGAGGAGATCCGCTACCGGGTCCAGGAGCTGCGGCCAAAGCTGATCGAGGACGTCCAGACCGCCCGGGCCTTTGGGGACCTGAGCGAGAATTTTGAGTACAAGTGCGCCAAGCAGGAGAAAAACCGCAACGAGAGCCGCATCCGCTATCTGGAGCGGATGATCCGCACGGCCAAGGTCATCTCCGCCGCGTCCCAGGAGGACGCGGTGGGGCTGTTCGACACGGTGGTGGTCTTCAACCAGAAGCTGCAGCGGGAGATGACCCTGCGGCTGGTGACCACCCTCCGCGCAGACGCCCACAAGGGCCTCATCAGCAAGGAATCCCCCGTGGGGAAGGCCCTGCTGGGCCGCAAAGCCGGGGAGACGGTCCATGTGAAGGTCAGCGACAGCCTGCAGTACGACATGGTCATCCGCTCCATCGAAAAGGGGGAGGACGACGAGTCCCTGTCCATCAGCTCCTTCTGAGCGGTCCCCGCCGGCGTCCGCCGCGCAAATTTGCACATTTATAGTATTGAAATTGCTCCGGCTTTGGGGTATACTATATCCGCTTATCATAAAGAAAAACATTTCGGAGGTATTGTATCATGGTAACCATTACAAAAGACACCATCATCGGTGATATCCTCGATGTAGCCCCCCAGACGGCCCCCATCTTCCTGTCCATCGGGATGCACTGCCTGGGCTGCCCCAGCAGCCGGGGCGAGACGGTGGAGGAGGCCTGCGCCGTCCACGGCGTGGACGTGGAGAAGCTGCTGGAGGCTGTCAACGCGGAAGCCAATAAGTAAACGCCAAGAAAACGCAGGGGACTCATAGGAGCGCTATGAGTCCCTCCTTCGCGGAGGGACGGAAGGGGGGTGCTGTCCACGGATATCCTGGAGCGAAAGCCGCGGCTGCGGGCCATCGCCGCGCTGGTACCGGAGGACTGCCAATGTCTGGCCGACATCGGCACGGACCACGGCTATCTTCCGGCGGCGCTGCTGCGGGCCGGCCGGTGCCGCCGGGCCATTGCCGCCGATATCGGCGCGGCCCCTCTGGAGCGGGCCCGGCAGACCGCCCGGCTGTACGGGCTGGAGGACCGCATGGAGCTCCGCCTGGGGGGCGGCCTCTCCGTCCTCGCCCCCGGTGAGGCGGACGCGATCGTCATCGCCGGCATGGGTGGGGACAATATCACGGACATCCTCTCCGCCGCCCCCTGGTGCCGGGAGGGGATTCTGCTGCTCCTGCAGCCCATGAGCCGGGCGGAGGTCTTGCGGCAGTGGCTGTGGGAACAGAATTTTCATGTGCGCTCGGAGCGGCTGGTGCAGGACAAGGGGGTGCTGTACCCCATTGTGGAGATCCGCGGCGGCGTCCGGGACCGCGTCCCGTATACGGAGGCGGACGCCTGGGGCGGCATGGGCCTGGAGCGGGACCCGCTGTGGGGCCGGTATCTGGAGACGGCGATTCTGCGGCTGCGGCGGGCGGCGGCGGGCCTGGAGCGGGCCAGGGACCCCGCCCTGGCGGAGCGGAGGGAGCGGTTCCTGCGCATCAGCGCGGAACTGGAAAAACGGAAAGGAGCGTGGCGGCATGCCGACTGTGCGCGAGATTGAGAGCGCCCTCTTCCAGCTGGCCCCAAAGGAGCTGGCTATGGAGTGGGACAACGTGGGGCTGCTGGTGGGAGAGTGCGGGAAGGAAGTACATCGGGTGCTGGTGGCCCTGGACGTCACCGCCGGCACGGCGGAGGAGGCAGAGCGCATAGGCGCGGAGCTGATCGTGGCCCACCATCCGGTGATGAACTGCCATTGGTCGCCGGTACAGAGCCTGCGGGATGACAGCGCACAGGGACGATTGCTGCTGAAGCTGGTCCGGGACGGCACCGCCGCCATCTGCATGCACACCAATCTGGACGCGGCCCAGGGCGGCGTCAACGACGCGCTGGCCCGGCAGCTGGGGCTGGAGCAGACGGAGGCGCTGGAGGGCGGGGACGGGATCGCCCGGACAGGGCTGCTGCCGGAGGCTGTGGCGCTGCCGGATTTCCTGGCCCTGGTGCGCAAGCGGCTGCGGCCCAACGGCATCCGTTTTGTGGACGGCGGCAGGCCGGTCCGCCGGGTGGCGGTGGGCGGCGGCGCGTGCGGGGAGTATTTTGCCGCCGCGGCTGCCGCGGGCTGCGACGCCTTTGTGACGGCGGACGTGAAATACAACCAGTTTCTGGACGCCGCCGGCCTGGGCCTGAGCCTGCTGGACGCCGGCCACTTCCCCACAGAGGATGTGGTCTGCCCGGTGCTGGCGCAGTTTCTTCAGGAGCGGTTCCCTGACCTGGATATTACAAAATCGGCCTCCCACAGGGAGAACATTCACTATTACGTATAAGGAGGAAAGCAGACATGTCCGGACATTCCAAGTGGCATAATATCCAAAAGACCAAGGGCGCGGCGGATGCCAAGCGCTCCCAGGCCTTTACCAAGATCGCCCGGGAGATGATCGTGGCGGTGAAGGAGGGCGGCAGCGGCGACCCCAACAACAACTCCCGCCTGGCCACGGTCATCGCCAAGGCCAAGGCCGCCAACATGCCCAACGACAACATCAAGCGCACCATTGACAAGGCCCTGGGGGCCGGCTCCGCCGAGAACTTTGAGAAGGTGGTCTACGAGGGCTACGGCCCCAGCGGCGTGGCGGTGATTGTGGAGGCGCTGACGGACAACCGCAACCGCACCGCGCCGGAGGTCCGCCACCTGTTCGACAAGTACGGCGGCAACATGGGGGCCACCGGCTGCGTCAGCTGGAGCTTTGACCGCAAGGGCGTCATCGTCATCGACAACGAGGACGGGGACCTGGACGAGGAGAAGGTGATGGAGGACGCCCTGGACTGCGGCGCGGCGGACTTCGAGGCGGACGGCAATATCTTTGAGATCACCACGGAGCCGGACGACTTCAACACCGTCACCGCCGCCCTGGAGGCCAAGGGATACGTCTTCGCCGAGGCCGCCATTGAGATGGTGCCCCAGAACTATATCAAGCTCACCAGTGAGGACGACATCAAGAACATGACCAAGATGATCGACCTCATGGAGGACAACGACGACGTGCAGAACGTCTGGCACAACTGGGAGCAGGAGTGAACCCAGACAGATGCATACAGCGCGAGCGGGGGCACAACGCCCCCGCTCGTGTTCTTCTTCCCTATCTTCTGCGGCCCCGGTACCCGTTTTTCCGCCGGGACGGCTGGGCGGACTTGCGCCCGTATCTCCTCCGGTTGGCCTTCAGCACCGCCCGCAGGACCAGCAGCAGCACGATGACGCCCACTGCGCTGCCGATTCCGATCCACAAAATGGGCCGGTGCAGGAACTCCAGGATGTCCCGCTTGAGCACCAGGAACCGGGACGCCGCCACGTCCTCATCCGCCAGCAGGTCCACTGTGGCGTATGTATTGCCGTTGTAGCTCAGAGTCACCGTCCCCAGGACCTGCCCCTTGGTCACCGGGGCCTCCACGCTCTCCTGCTCCAGGGTAATGGTCCGCTCAAGGTCCTTCTCCAGGTCCGCGTCCTTGGGGAACAGCCGCTCGATCTCCTCCGCCGGGTGCATCTTCACAAAGTCCTGCTCCTGGGACAGCGTCACCGGCACCTCCCCTACCAGCTCGTCCTCCTTCAGGATGATCTGCCGGGAAAAATTGTCAAAGCCCCAGTCGTAGAGCTTGATGGTCTCGGAAAAGCTCTGGGTCAGGATGGTGCCGTCCTCCAGGGTGATCCGGTCCGCCCCCATGACCACGCTGAGCAGGCTGCGGCTGTTGCGGGAGGCGGAGGCCACCAGGCAGTACCCCGCCGCGCTGGTGGAGCCGGTCTTGATCCCCTCCGCGCCCTTGTACAGATAGCCGCGGGTGTACCAGCTGGAGATGAGATAGTTGGTGCTGCGCAGGTTGCGGGGCTCGGAGAGGTTGGTGGCGGGCACCTCGTGGAAGGCCGTGCCCACGATGGGCATGAAGTCCGGGTGCTTGCGGGCCTCCCGTGTGATCAGGTACAGGTCCCAGGCCGTGGTGTAGTGGTCGTCGTCCGGCAGGCCGTTGGTGTTGACGAAGTGGGTGTCCTCACAGCCCAGCGCGGCGGCGCGGCTGTTCATCTGGGCCACAAAGGCGTCGATGGACCCGGCCACCCCCTCCGCCAGGATGTTGCAGCCCTCATTGGCGGAGGAGAGCATGATGCAGTACAGCAGCTCCTCCACGGTCAGCTCCTCCCCCACCTTCAGTCCGGCGGTGCTGCCGTCGGCGGGGATGGAGGCGACTGCCAGCTCCGAGGCGGTGAGCACGGTGTCCATGGTAAGGCTCCCGCTGTCCACCGCCTCCAGCACCAGCAGGCAGGTCATAATCTTGGTGAGGCTGGCGGGATAGAGCCGCTCGTGGATATTCCGGGCGTAGAGGATCTCCTCCGTGTCCGGGTCCAAAAGCAGGGCGGCCTTGGCCGCCACCTCCCAGTCCCCCACATCGTCATTGGCGGCCAGGGCCGGGGCGGTGAGGCCCAGGAGCAAAAAGAGACAGAAAAAAAGGCAAAAAAAACGGCGAGTTTTCATATCATTCTCCACTCAAATATGGTATACTTGGATTTGACAGGGACGCCTGCGGCCTTTCACAGGGGAAAGCCGGCGGGTTCTGTCCCTCAGTATACCAAAAAAACAGCGGGAGTTCAACTGGTAAAGTGGCTGGAAAATTGACAAAAACAGAAAAGCTGCTTCTGGCAATGGCCGCGGTATTTCTGGCGGTCCTGGCCGCGGCGCGGCTGGGGGAGCTGGTGCGGGCGGCGGGGTCGGACTACACCGTCACCGCCCAGTACCAGCTGGAGGAGCCCCAGAAGGAGCTGGTCAACGTCAACACCGCCGGACGGGAGGAGCTGGAGTCCCTCAGCGGCATCGGCCCGGCGCTGGCCCAGCGGATCATCGACCACCGGGAGGCCAACGGCCCCTTTCAATCGGTGGACGGGCTGCTGCAGGTCAGCGGCATCGGCGAGGCGACGCTGGCAAAGTTCCGGGACCATGTGACGGTTGACTGAAATAGAACACCCACGCAGGAGGCAAATACATGAGAATACTTGTGGTAGACGACGAAAAAGTGATGGTCAAGGGCCTGAAGTTCAACCTGGAAAACGAGGGCTATCAGGTGGAGTGCGCCTATGACGGCGCGGCGGCGGTGGAGCTGGCCCGGGAGGGGCAGTTCGACCTGATCATCCTGGACCTGATGATGCCGGAGATCGACGGGCTGGAGGCCTGCATGCGCATCCGGGAGTTCTCCAACGTGCCCATCATCATGCTGACGGCCCGCAGCGAGGACACGGACAAGATCATCGGCTTTGAGTGCGGCGCGGACGACTATATCACCAAGCCCTTCAATCTTCTGGAGCTGAAGGCCCGCATCCGGGCCATGCTGCGGCGGGCCTCCGGCGGGGCCCAGGGGCGGGGCGGCAGCCGGATCACCGTGGGGGAGCTGACGCTGGACACGGAGCAGCGGGTGGCCATCCGGGACGGGAGGTCGGTGGAGCTGACGGCAAAGGAGTACGACCTCATTGAGCTGCTGATGAAGAATCCCCGGCGGGTCTACAGCCGGGAAAACCTGATGAACGTGGTCTGGGGCTACTCCTATACCGGCGACTACCGGACGGTGGACGTCCACATCCGCCGCCTGCGGGAAAAGCTGGAGCGGCAGCCGGCGGAGCCGGAATATATTATGACCAAGTGGGGGGTCGGGTACTATTTTAAAGGGTAGGATATCCCTGCAGCTGAAGATCAGCGCCAGCTACATCGCCCTGTTGCTGACGGTGCTGGTGCTGATGAACACCTATCCGCTGCTGGTCAGCGAGGACCTGGTCTTCCGCTCCAAGCACACCGCCCTGCAGAGCAGCGCCACCGCCATCAACGCCGCCGTCACCGGTCTGGACGAGCTGACGGAGGAAAACGCCGCGGCGGCCATGGCGGCAGTGGAGCTGGAGGGGATCTCCAGGGCCATTGTCACGGACCCCTATGGAAAGGTGCTCTACGACACCCGTGAGGCGGGCAACGCCACGGGCTACTATGTTTTCTATGCGGAGCTGGTGGAGGCGCTGCAGGGCAGCAACGTGGTTTACAGCGCGTATAAGGAGGGGGCGTTCCACTCCAGCGCCGCCCAGCCGGTGCTGTACCGGAACCAGATCATCGGCGGCGTGTACGTCTACGAGTACGACACCCAGCAGGCGTCCCTGCTGGGGACCCTCAGCAACAACCTGTTCTCCATCTCCGTGGGCATCGCGGCGCTGATGCTGGTGGTGAGCCTGGTCTTCAGCCGCCAGCTGACCCAGCGGCTGGGGGCGCTGCAGACCGCCATCCGGGGCGTCCGGGAGGGGGCCTACAACCAGCGGGCCCGGCTCAGCGGCCACGACGAGTTCACCCAGATCGCCGGGGAGTTCAACGACCTGGTGGACCGGCTGCAGGAGACGGAGAGCGCCCGGCGGCAGTTCGTCTCCGACGCCTCCCACGAGCTGAAGACGCCGCTGGCCTCCATCCGGCTGCTGACGGACTCCATTCTCCAGACGGAGAACATGGACAGCGCCACGGCCAGGGAATTTGTCAGCGACATCGGCCAGGAGGCGGAGCGGCTCAGCCACATCACCGAGGACCTGCTGCGGCTGACCCGGCTGGACAGCGGGGCCATGGAGCCGCCGGCGCTGGTGGCGGTGGAGCCGGTGCTGGAGCGGGTGACGCGGATGCTGCGCCCGGTGGCCCAGGAGAAGGAGGTGGCCGTGTACGCCTCCTGCGGTCCCGGCGCGGCGGTGGCGGCCACAGAGGGGGAGGTATACCAGATCCTGTACAATTTGGCGGAAAACGCTGTGAAGTACAACCGGCGGGAGGGATATGTCCGCATCCAGGCCACAACCGGTGAGGAGACCACGGTCATCACTGTGGAGGACAACGGCATCGGCATCCCGGACGAGGACCTGCGCAACGTGTTCAAGCGGTTCTACCGGGTGGACAAGGCCCGCAGCCGGGCCGCCGGCGGCACAGGGTTAGGGCTGAGCATTGTCAGCGACACGGTGAGCCGCCGGGGCGGGGCCATCCGGGCGGAGAGCGTAGGCACGGGGGGCACCCGGTTCGTGGTGACGATGCCCTGCCGGCTGATGGAGGAGGCGCTATGAGAGGACGCTGGAAGCTGCTGCTGGCCGCGGCGCTGTTGTTGCTGGCGCTGGTGGCCAGCGGCGCGCCGGAGGACCGGGAGGAGCAGGGGGAGGAGCATCTGCTCTACTTTCTGGCGCCGGAGTCCAGGGCCAGGGGCAGCGACCGGATTCGGGGCTGCCCGCAGCGGCTGGACGTGCCGGAGGGCGCGCCGCTGGCGGATACCGCACGGGCCGTTGTGGAGCGGCTGCTGGCGGGGCCGGAGGAGGCGAACGGGCTGCTGAGCCCGCTGCCCGCCGGCGTGGAGCTGCTGGACCTGGAGATCCGGGACCAGCGGGCCTATGTGGATCTGAGCAGCGGCGTCAACCGGCTCAGCGGGGTGGCGCTGACCATGGCCGACTACTGCCTGACCCTGTCTCTGACGGAGCTGGACGGCGTCAGCTCCGTGTCCATCACCGCCCAGGGCCGGCGGCTGGGGCAGCAGCCCAAGCAGGTCTTCTATGAGCGGGACGTGCTGCTGTCCACCATGGACGATGTGCTGCAGACGGTGGAGGTGACGCTGTACTTTCTGGACAGCGCCAACGCCCTGACCGGGGAGAGCCGGACCATCGAGCTCTACGAGGGCCAGACCCTGGCGGAAAACCTGGCGGCCGCGCTGCTGGAGGGCCCCCACAACCGGGAGCTGAAGCGGGTGCTGCCGGAGGACTTCCAGATCAACTTTGTACGTATGGAGAGCGGCGTGTGTTATGTGAACATCTCCGCCGCCTCCCTGGCGGCGCTGCCGGAGGACGAGACGCTGCAGCGGATGATGCTCTGGTCCCTGGCCGACTCCCTGTACTCCATCGACGCCGTGGAGGAGCTGCGGCTGCTGGCGGACGGCGAGGAGCTGACCCACTTCGGCCTGATCCCCGTGGAGAGCGCCGCCGCCCGCCCTAAGGGGTGAGCCGGAACAGCTGAAATTCTGATATAATTTTGACGAAAGGAAGATTTCTTATGCATTCAAAAACTGAGGTACAAGAAATCATCAACGAATTGTGCATCAAGATGAAGCATCTGTTTCCCCACGACAAAATAGACGCAATTCTTTTTGGCTCCTATGCCAGAGAGGATGCGGGTTTAGAATCGGATGTTGATGTGCTGCTGCTTGTAGATGCCTCCAGACAGGATATCCGAGAGCGGAATTGGCAAGTGGGAGAAATGGCCGCTGATCTGTTGATGAATTATGGGATCGTGGTATCCCCTATTGTGGAGAACCGCAGCTTTTTTCATGCAAATATAGATGCGCTTCCGTTTTTCAGTAATATCAACAGAGAGGGAGTGCGCATGAGTGCCTGAGATCACAAAGGATGCTTTATCCCGGTACCGGCTGCGGCGAGCGGAGGAAATGTTGGCATCCGCACAGCGGGAGTTAGCGGCAGGAGATTTTGCTTCAGCAAATAATCGGGCGTACTATGCGATTTTTCATATGATGCGCGCCGTGCTTGCTTTGGACGGAGAGGATTATAAAAAGCATTCGGCTGTTATTGCCCGGTTCACTCTGAATTATCTTAAAACAGAAATTTTGCCTAGAGAATATAGTAAATTGATAACCAATGCTTCTCTGATTCGGAATCGAAGCGATTATGAAGACTTCTATATTTGCTCCATTGACGATACGCATTTGTTGCTTTCCGGAGCAAAGGCGTTTTATAAAACGGTAAGCGAATATGTAGAGAAGCGATATGGGTAAATTTTATACCCGCCGTCCCACATAAAAATAGCGAAAAACGCACAGGAGGGTCAAGACAAGACTTCCTGTGCGTTTTTATACGCGCGGTGGGTACGATTTACCGGCATCATAGGAGGGCATGTTCCCTTTCGGAGGGACCCCTCCACCGCAAGCGGTCCCCCTCCCCTTTCAGGGGAGGTTTTCCAAAGGAGAAGGGAAAAAGGCTCCCCTGAAAGGGGAGCTGGCACGCGAAGCGTGACTGAGGGGTTCCCGCATTCTGGCACATCTTTTCGCCCGCGAGTATAAAAAAATCCAAATTGTCTGCGGGGGCGGCACGCCTCTCACTGCACCCGGGTCCGCAATTCCCGCAGGGTCACCGCATAGGCCTCCTGCTCGTGGGGCAGCACGGGCAGCGCCTCCGGCGCATCCCAGCCCCGCAGTGCGAACAGCCGGCGGATCACCAGGTCTGTAAACGCCGGATTTTTCACCAGAACCGGCCCGGTCATATGGGTGGCAAACACATTGCCGGACACATAGCCCTCCGGGCCATGTTCCGCCTCATTGCCAAATCCCAACTCCAAAGAGTTGAACAGCGGTGATATAATACCCTCCGTTGTGCTGCACTTGTTCATAAAGCCAACAGCGGGGGCGTCCCACAGCGCAGGCGCGGCGATGACGTCCACCGGGACCCGCTTTTCCGTCTCCACAGTGGTATACTCCGCCAGCCCCAGGCCGGGCCAGACCTTCCCCGCCGCGTCCGTCACAGACGCCCCCAGCAGCGCCATGGCGTTTCCGGTAAAGAGGAGCACCGCCCCCCGCTCTGCGGCAGCTTTTACTTCACTGGCATAGGGCGTCAGGGCGGTCAGCGCGGCCTTCTGCCGGCGCTCCGTGCCCGCGCCCATGTAGATCATGTCCGCCGTGCGGAAGTCCGGCGTATCCTCCGGCGCTGCGGTTTCCACCGCCGTCTGTACGCCCATCACCCCCAGGTGCCGGCGCAGGACAGCGAGATTGGCATATTCTCCATACAAATTCATCAGATCAGGATACAGATGCAGAATGTTCAGTTCCATCAAAGCGCCCCCTTATTGCTCCCGCTGAACCAGGTTCAGCAGCTTATCCCGGTCGGAAAAGCAGGTCACCACATACAGCGGCCCGCCGCCGTCCTGCTTCAGCGCCTCCGCGGCCTGGGGCACCGTGTCAAAGCAGGCCACCTTTTCCGCCGGTACGCCGGTGTAGTCAAACCGCAGCGCCAGGTCGTTGACATACTTCCCGCACAGCAGCACCCGCTTCACCTGCGGGCAGTCCAGCAGGTCAAAGTCAATGTCCCACAGCCAGCTGGTCTCCCCGGTGAAATACTTCCGGCTGATGGCGTCCACAATGATCAGGACCTCACAGTCCTGCTTTGCGTCCCGGATATACCCCAGATTGGTGTCATAGGCCACGGAGTTTTCGTGCTTGCTGGTCAGCAGCGTCCCGTGGTGCTCCCCCAGAGTGAAGCGGACCATGCGCCCGTTTTTCAGAATATAGTTGTTGATGACCGAGGCCGTTACTGCCGGCTCCGCCCCAGCCAGGGCGCACACAGACCACGCCGCCAGGATATTGTACACATTGTAGATGCTGCGGAAGGCCAGCGCAATCTCCGTCTGCCCGTCGATGGTCAGCCTTCCGGCGTCCAAATCCAGGGCCGTGACCGCAAAATCCGGCGTATGCCGCTCATGTCCGCAGACAGGACAGCGGTAGTGGCCGATGTGGTGGTAGTGGCGGCAGGTATACGCCATCTTCCCGCAGCACACCGGGCACCGGGCGCCGTCGTCATACGCGCCCCTAGGCCGGTCCGTGCTGACAGAGCACCGCTCCAGGCCGAACCACTTCACCTTCTCGTGCCCCCTGGCGAAGCAGGACACCAGCGGGTCGTCCGCATTCAGGACCAGGGTGGTGTCCGGGTGGATAGCCGGGACGATGGCGTCATAGACCCACTCCGGGTGGCCGTTGCGGGTGAGCTGGTCCCGGTACAGGTTGGTGATCACAAAGTGGGTGGGGTGGAACCACCGGAAGGAGAGCCGGGCATACCGCTCGTCGCTCTCCAGCAGCAGCACATCCCCCCGCATTTTCCCGCCCAGGGAGCTGCTGCAGAGGATCAGCGTGGCAACGCCCTCGATCTGGTTGGAGCCCTCCGCGTTGTAGACCACGTTCTTCCCGCTTTTGCGCAGGATGGCCGCAATCATCTCCACGGTGGACGTCTTGCCGTTGCTGCCGGTGACGGCAATGATATAGGGCGGCAGCGTCACCCGGCTCAGAATATCCGGGCAGATTTTCAGCGCGTACTGCCCCGGCAGGGAGCTCCCCTTCCCCACCAGCTTCCCGATAAAACGCAGCAGCTTACAGACAACGATGGCCAAAAACACTCTCATGGCAAAATTTCCCCCCTATGGTTTTTCCAGATAGATCATCAGCGCCGCCACATCCGCCGGCGACACGCCGGAAATCCGCCCCGCCTGCCCGATGTTCAATGGCCGGACGGCGTTCAGCTTCTCCCGCGCCTCCAGGCGCAGGCCCTGGATGGCGGCGTAGTCCAGCTCCGGCGGCAGGGCCCGGCCCTCCATGCGCCGCAGCTCCTCCACCTCCTGCAGCTGGCGCTGGATATATCCAGCGTACTTGATGGATATTTCCACCTGCTCCGCCACATCCGGCGGCAGCGGCGGCCTGTCCGGGTCAAAGGGGGCCAGGTCAGCGTACCGGACCTCCGGGCGGCGCAGCAGCGCCGCCAGAGGCGCGCCGTCGGAGACGGGCGCGGTGCCGTGCCGGGCCAGAAAGTCGTTCAGCGCCGGCGTGGGCGGCACGCCCTTTGCGGCGAGACGCCGGACCTCCCGGTCCACCTGGGCGTACTTCTCCTCCACCCGCCGCAGCCGCTCATCCGATACGAGGCCAATGCGGTGGCCCACAGGACACAGCCGCTGGTCGGCGTTGTCCTGCCGCAGCAGGAGGCGGTACTCGCTCCGGCTGGTCATCATTCGGTAGGGCTCATTGGTGCCCTTGGTCACCAGATCGTCGATCAGCGTGCCGATATAGGACTCCCCCCTGGATAAGATCAGCGGTTCCCCGCCGCTCTGGGCCAGCGCCGCGTTCACCCCGGCCATAAAGCCCTGCACCGCCGCCTCCTCATAGCCGGAGGAGCCGCAGAACTGCCCCGCGCCGTACAGGCCGGGAATTTTTTTGCTCTCCAGCGTGGGCCGCAGCTCCAGCGGGTCGATGCAGTCGTACTCAATGGCGTAGGCCGGGCGCATCATCTCCGCCCGCTCCAGCCCGGCGATGGTGCGGAGCATTTTCAGCTGCACCTCCTCCGGCATGGCGGAGGAAAAGCCCTGGATATACAGCTCCTCCGTATCCAGACCCATTGGCTCAATAAACAGCTGGTGCCGGGGCTTGTCCGCGAAGCGGGTCACCTTCGTCTCGATGGACGGGCAGTACCGGGGCCCCACGCCCTCAATCACGCCGCTGTGCATGGGGGAGCGGTCCAGGTTCTCCCGGATCACCCGGTGGGTCTCCTCGTTGGTATAGGTGAGATAGCACACCGCCCGGTTGACCGGCGGCTCCCTGGTCTCAAAGGAGAAGGGCATGGTCCGGCTGTCCCCCTCCTGGAGCTCCATTCGGGAGAAATCCACGCTGCGGGCATTGACCCTGGGCGGGGTGCCGGTCTTGAACCGCCGGAGGGACAGGCCCATATCCACCAGGCAGTCCGTCAGCGCCCCGGCGGCGAACATACCGTCCGGCCCCCCCTCCCGGACGCACTCGCCCACAATGGTCCGGCCATTGAGGTACGTCCCGGAGCACACGATGGCGGCCTTGACGGCGAACACGGCCCCGGTCTGCAGGACCACATGGCTGACCGCGCCGTCCGTGAGGCGGATCTCCGTCACCTCGCCCTGCCGCACCACCAGGTTCTCCTGCCGCTCCAGGGTGTGCTTCATCACCTGCTGATAATGCCGCCGGTCCGCCTGGGCCCGCAGGCTGTGGACCGCCGGGCCCTTCCCCCGGTTCAGCAGCCGGTACTGGATGCAGGCCGCGTCGGCGGCCCGGGCCATTTCGCCCCCCAGGGCGTCCAGCTCCCGGACCAGGTGGCCCTTGCCGGTGCCGCCGATGGCGGGGTTGCAGGGCATGTTGCCCACCGCGTCCAGGTTGATGGTAAAGCAGATGGTTTTCCGCCCCAGCCGGGCGGCGGCCAGGGCGGCCTCAATGCCCGCGTGGCCCGCGCCGATGACGGCGATATCAAATTGTCCAGCCAGAAATTCTCTCATAGGGGATCATTCTTTCTCTAAAGTCAGCACCACCAGCTGCGGGCGGTTGAACAGCCGGAAGCTGCGACCGGAGTTGCCCAGCCCGCGGGAGACAAACACGTCGCGGTCGTTGGCCTCATAGAACCCGGCGGTGTAGGAGGGGAACAGCGTCCGCTCCACGCTGATGAGGCCGTCGGTAAAGGGCAGGCGGATCATGCCGCCGTGGCCGTGGCCGGAGATGACCAGGTCCGCCCCCAGGGCGCTGTATTCCTTCTCAAAGTAGTTGTTGCGGTGGGCCAGGAGCATCCAGAACCCGCCGTTTGCCGCCGCCCTGACCTCCTCCGCCACAGTTTCGGGGGACTTCTGGTCTGCGAAGCCGTTGGGGTCGTCGATGCCCGCCAGGAGGATGCTGCCGCCGCCCCGCTCCAGGGTGACGAAGTCGTTGGTCAGCACGGTGACCCCCGCCTCCGTCAGCTCCCGCTTCAGGCCCCGCACATCCGGAAACGCCCACTCGTGGTTGCCGGTGACAAAGTAGGTGGGAGCGATCTCCCCCAGGGCCCGGCCCAGGGAGATGGTGTAGCTCCGGGGCGTCTTCCGATAGCGGTCCTGGATATCGCCGGTGAGGAAAATGAAGTCCGGCTCCTGTTTGGCCACAGCGGCGATGAGGGTCTCGTTGTCCGCCCCGAACTCCGCCCCGTGGAGGTCCGACAGCTGCACGATGGTACACCCGTCAAAGCCCTCCGGCAGGCGGGGGGAGGCGTAGGTGAACGATTCTGTCTGGAGGGAGTGGTTGCTCCAGTGGAAGAAGGCAGCGCACAGGACCGCCAGCAGCAGGAGCCGGAAGATCGGTGAAGCGCCGCGCCGGCGGCAACGGGTAGCCATGATTTGCGCCTCTTTTCTGTATAAAGTCGTCGGACGATAGTATAGCACGTTTATCCTGTCAAACCAAGAGTTTTTTCCACAAACAGCGGCGCTCTCTCAGCCTCTGTCAGTGCATATGGCTGAAAATCAGCGCCATGCCCAGCAGCATGCCCAGCATGGTGGCCCCGCCGGACAGCTTGTGCTGCCACAGGTTCTCCGCCTCCGGCAGCAGCTCGCCGAAGACGACGTACAGCATGGCCCCCGCCGCGAAGCTCAGCGCCGTGCCCAGCAGCGCCCCGTTCATGGCCCCCACGGAGTAGCCCAGCAGGGCCCCCAGGATGGTGGGCAGGCCGCTGACCGCCGCCACGCCAATGGCCCCCGCCGGCTTGGACCCGCCTGTCAGCAGCGGCGCGGCGATGGACATGCCCTCCGGGATATTGTGCAGCCCGATGATCAGCGCCGCCAGCACGCCGCCGTGCCACCCGCCCTGGGCGGACCCGGCAAAGGTGGCCCCGATGGCCATACCCACCGGCATATTATGCAGCGCCACTGCCGCCGCCAGCACCAGTCCGGCGGTGTGCAGGGTGTGGTGGCCGCAGGCGCACATCTCGCCGTTGTCATAGCCCAGGTGTCCCGCTTCGTGGTGATGCTCATGATGCTCATGGTGGTCATGATGATCGTGGTGGTCATGGCTGTCCCCATGGCTGTGGCTGTGGTGGGCCCGCTTGTCGATCCAGCAGTTGAGCAGGTACGTACAGAGGTACCCCATGACCAGCCAGCACAGGACGGGAACAAGGTGGCTGTCCTCCATGGCGTCGGCCACCAGGTCAAAGCACACCACGCTGAGGATGATGCCGGAGGTGAAGCGCAGCAGCAGGCTCACCGTCCTGTCCGATGGGCTGTGGACCGCCGCCGCCAGCACGCCGCCCAGGGCCAGGCCGCCCACGCCGGTCAGCGCGGTGATGCAAAAAATGGTTGTATACATATCCATGGGGAAGCTCCTGTCCGTAATGTAAATTTCAGCTTTTCAGTATAACTATGCCCGGTATAAAAGTCAAGCCCTGGGAAAGCGTCCGCAGTGATCTTTTGTGCCGGGACGGGTATATCCGCCAAAATATCTGTTTATACTCGTGCCCGCGGGGGGAAAAATGTGCCAGAATGCGGGGACCCCTCAGTCACGCTTCGCGTGCCAGCTCCCCTTTCAGGGGAGCCTTTTC
>CAJTPV010000032.1 GCA_910578505.1 uncultured Oscillospiraceae bacterium
CTCCCCTGAAAGGGGAGGGGGACCGCTTGCGGTGGAGGGGTCTTCCACGTCCCAGCTAAATTTTATTGGTCGCAAGTGTAACAGCCAGGCCGTCATCTCACCGTACGCGGGAGGTGGCGGCCTGTCGTCTACCGGTTGAGCTTGCGGTACTCCATAGGGCTGACGCCCTCCACCCGGCGGAAGCACTGGGAGAAGTAGCTCAGGGAGGAGAACCCCAGCATCTGGGCGATCAAGGTCAGTGGGTGGTCGGTCTCCCGCAGGAGGAACCGGCTCTCCGCCACGCGCCGGGAGATCAGGTAGCTGATGGGGGAGGTGTGGAACTCCTCCCGGAAGGTGTGAGAGAGGTGGTACTTGTTGATGTGCAGCATCTCCGCCAGCTGGTCCAGGGTCAGATTCTCCTTGAAGTGGTTGTCGATATACCGCCGGGCCAGGTCGCAGCTCCGGCTGGACCGCCGGCCCGCGGGGGCGTCGCTGAGGGCGAAGTCGTCCCGCCGCCGCAGGCGCAGCAGGATGACGTCCAGCAGGCTCTGACAGATGGCGTCGCAGCCGCTCTGACGGGAGCGGAGCTCCTGCACCATCATCCTCAGGCAGGCGGACACGGCCTCCTGCTCCGCCGCCAGATGCAGCAGGGCGCAGCCGCTGATGTCCGTCAACGTCTCCAGCCCCTCCACGCCCAGCACCACATATTCCATAGGGCTGCCGGGCTGACTGGTTTCGGTGTGTGGGGTGCTGGTGTTGATAACCACCAGGTCGTTAATGGCCACAGGGAAGCGGTCCTGCCAGACCTGGAAGACGCCGTGGCCGCCGGTGATAAAAAACAGCTCCGCGCAGGTATGGGTGTGGAGGGTGGAGTGCCACTCCTCGCTGTAGTGGGCCCAGGTGACGTAGCGCAGCAGGGCCCGGCGTCCGTCCCCGCCGGATTTCTCGATCATGTACTGCTGGGTGCTCATAGTCCGTTTTCCTCCCGCCGCAAGATTATAAAACATCTCAAATTTACTGGTTCACTCCCATTATACAATTCCTGCTTTTATGATGCAATAGCAGAAAATACTTTTGCGCCAGCAGGGCGTTTTGTGGGGAATGCAGGGACCACCGGCGTGTCGATACCCGCCATATGAACGATTTTGCCGAAAGTACAAAAAATTCAGGGTCATATTTGCACAAAACCACGAAAACCGCAAGATATCTAAAAAAGAGCACAACAAACCAATTGTGCATCTCTGGCGGCGGTGTATAATCATAGGTGTGACGCGGGGCATGCCGCCCCATCTATACGGCGTCGCGAAAAAAGATTGGAGGAATTGGACATGAAAAAGCTACTCAGCGTACTTCTTGCATCCCTAATGGTCCTGTCTCTGCTGGCCGCCTGCGGCAGCGGTGGAAACAACGGCGGTCAGAACGCCCAGCCCCCGTCCGGCGGCGACACCCAGGCTCCCGACAACAGCGGCGGCGACGCCGAGCCCGCCGGCGACGTAACGATTCAGGTAGCCGCCCTGGCATCCGGCTATGAGGAGGCGTACCCCGGCATGTGGCAGGAGGTCTGCGACGCCTTTACCGCCGCTACCGGCATCAAGGTGGACCTCATCTGCGACAAGAACCTGGAGGATGTCATCGGCCCGGCCATGCAGGGCGGCGAGTTCCCCGACGTCATCCACCTGGCCACAGGCCGTGAAAAGGGCCTGACCGAGCAGTTCATCAAGGACCGCAACATTGCCGACATCACCGACGTGCTGAGCATGACCGTCCCCGGCGAGAGCGCCAAGGTGGGCGACAAGATTGTCGGCGGCTTCACCGACACCTCCGTCACCAACCCCTACAACGACGGCAAGACCTATCTGGCCCCCATGTTCTACTCTCCCTGCGGTCTCTTCTACAACGCCGGTCTCTTCGAGGAGAAGGGCTGGACCGTACCCACCACCTGGGACGAGATGTGGGCCCTGGCCGATGAGCTGCCCGAGGGCACCAGCCTCTTTACATACCCCACCACCGGTTACTTTGACGCTTTCCTGTACGCCCTGATGTACTCCGTAGGCGGCCCTGACTTCTACAACAAGGCCCTGCGCTATGAGGAGGGCATCTGGGACACCCCCGAAGCCCAGCAGTGCTTTGACATCATTGAGAAGCTGGCCAGCTACACCAATCCCATCACCCCTGCCCAGGCCAACGACCAGGACTTCACCCAGAACCAGCAGCTGGTGCTGGACAACAAGGCTCTGTTCATGCCCAACGGCACCTGGATCGTGGGTGAGATGGCCGAAGCGCCCCGTGCCGACGGCTTCCAGTGGGGCATGACCGCCCTGCCCGCCGCCAAGTCCGGCGGAAACGGCGCCAGCTACTGCTGGCTGGAGCAGGCGTGGATTCCCGCCGGCGCGCCTAACCTGGACGCGGCCAAGCAGTTCGTAGCCTTCCTGTACTCCGACGCGGCCTGCGCCATCTTCGCCAAGGGCGGCGCCATCCAGCCCGTCCCCGGTCTGACCGACAGCCTGGAGGGGGACAACAAGATGTTCTACTCCATCTATGACAACGGCGCCGACGCCGCCATGGGCAACTTTGCCGCTTACGACGCGGTGGCCGGTCTGGGCACTGTCCGCGAAGTATTCCTGGATCCCGTCAACGGCCTGGTCAACGGCTCTGTCACCAAGGACCAGTGGATCGCCGATGTAAAGGCCGCCAGCGACCAGATGCGGGCCAACATCATGGAGTAACCGCTGTATCACAAGCCACATAGTCCGTTCGGCAGGCGGCGGTGAGCGTTTGCTCACCGCCGTCTGTGTGTTTCAAGAGAAGGGAGAGATTTTATGCGCCGCAGCAAGGAGCGCAGCCGCTTCATCGCCCTGTGCGTGGCCCCGGCTGCCATCCTGTTTTTCATCTTCATGGTCCTGCCCACCGTCAACGTCTTCCGCATGTCCTTCTTTGAGCGGGGGGCCTACTCCCCCACGGAGACCTTCGTGGGGCTGAGCAACTTCAAGGTGCTGTTTCAGGACGCCAAGTTCATTTCCGCCATGCAGAACACCGTCCTGCTCATCGTCACGGTGACCCTCGTCACCTTTTTCTTCGCCATCGTCTTCGCCGCCATCCTGACGCGGGAGAAGATCAGGGGGCAGAATTTTTTCCGCGTCATCTTCTACATCCCCAATATCCTCTCGGTGGTAGTCATCGCCGGCATCTTCTCCGCCATCTACAAGCCGGAGAACGGCATGCTCAACTCCATCCTCTCCGCCATCTCGGGCCGGGATATTATGATTCTCTGGAAGGACCAGCAGATGGTCATCATCTCCATCATCATCGCCATGGTCTGGCAGGCCATCGGCTACTACATGGTCATGTATATGGCCTCCATGGCTGCGGTGCCCGCGGACCTCTACGAGTCCGCCAGCCTGGACGGCGCGGGCCGGATGGCCCAGTTCTTCCAGATCACCCTGCCCCTCATCTGGACCAACATCCGCACCACCCTGACCTTCTTCATCATCTCCACCATCAATATGGCATTCCTGTTTGTGAAAGCCATGGTGGCCAAGGGCATGGCCGACGTGGGATTGAGCTTTATGTATAACCAGAAGGACGCGGGGCTGTACGGCTACGCCATGGCCGCCGGCGTGGTGATCTTCCTGTTCTCCTTCCTGCTCTCGGCCCTGGTCAACAAGGTCACGCAGCGGGATGTGCTGGAAATGTAAGGAGGCGACGGCATGAAACAGAAAAAAGGCTCCGCTGAGCCCATCTTCAAGGTCTTTATCTATGTGGTCCTCATCACCCTGGCCGTGCTCATCATCGTGCCGGTGGCCTGGGTGTTCCTGGCCTCCATCAAGCAGAACAGCGAGTTCTACGGCAACCCCTGGGCCCTGCCCGCCGGGTTCTACTGGCAGAACTTCGTGGACGCCTGGAACGCCGCCAGCATGGGCAGCTACATGCTCAACTCCGTCATCGTCACCGCCCTGAGCCTGGCCCTGCTGCTGGTGATCGCCCTGCCGGCGGCCTACTGCCTGTCCCGGTTCCAGTTCACCGGGCGGAAGTTTCTCAACACCTGCTTTATGGCGGGCCTGTTCATCAACGTCAACTACATCGTGGTCCCCATCTTCCTGATGCTGAAGGACGGAGACGTGTGGCTGAAAAAGCTGCTGGGGGACGGGGTCCTCCTCAACAACCTCTTTGTCCTGGCCCTGGTCTACGCCTCCACGGCCCTGCCCTTCACCATCTACCTGCTGTCCGGCTACTTTGCCACCCTGCCCCACGACTTTGAGGAGGCGGCGTATATCGACGGCGCGGGCTACGGCTCCACCATGGTCCGGATCATCTTCCCCATGGCCCAGCCGTCCATTATCACCATCATCCTCTTCAACTTCCTCTCCTTCTGGAATGAGTACATCATCTCCATGACCCTCATGAGCAGCGCCACCGGCCAGAAGACCCTGCCCGTGGGACTGCTGAATCTGATGCAGGCCCAGCAGTCCTCCGCCCAGTACGGCATTCTCTACGCCGGGCTGGTGCTGGTGATGCTGCCGACCCTGATCCTGTACATCTGCGTGCAGAAAAAGCTGACCCAGGGCATGACCGTGGGCGGACTGAAAGGCTGAGAGGTGCGCTATGAATTTTTGGAAAGAACACACCGCCCTGCGGGCGGTCCTGATGCTGGTGACCTTTATTGCGGGCCTTATCCTGCTCATCACCGGCTGGAAGCAGACCGGGCAGCTGGGAGGGCTGGGGCTGATGCTCCTGGGGGTGGCCCTGCTGCTGGTGACGCTGGCGCTGTACAACAAGCCCTTCCAGGACCCCCGGCCCGGGAAACGCCGCTGAAAGGAGGCGCGCTATGGAGAAACGAAGCATTGGCCGGGTGACCATCCCCACGAACGTGGATGTGGTCCCCGAAACTCTGGAAATTCTCAAACGCTGGGGGGCGGACGCCATCCGCGACTGCGACGGCGCGGAGTACCCCGCCGAGCTGCGCACGGTGGACGCCAAGGTCTACTCCACCTACTACACCACCCGCAAGGATAACGCCTGGGCCAAAGCCAACCCCGACGAGGTGCAGCAATGCTACATCATGACCGGCTTTCGCACCGCCTCCGGCGGGCCCCTGTCCATCCCCCTGATGGAGGGCATCAGCGGCGAGCTGCTGGCGGTCAACACACGGGACGACATCAAGCGCTGGTGGGAGGTGGTGGACCGCAGCACCGGCGAACCCCTGCCGCCGAACGCCTGGGACTACGACCGGGAGACGGGGAGCGTGGTCATCCCTGCCCCCGCGGAGTTCCACGACTACACGGTCAGCTTTCTGGCCTATCTCATCTGGGACCCGGTGCATATGTACAACGCGGTCACCAACGGCTGGAAGGACTTTGAGCACCAGATCACCTTCGACGTCCGCCAGCCCAAGACGCGGAAGTTCACCATGGAGCGTCTGCGGAAATTTATCGCGGAGCACCCCTATGTGAACGTCATCCGCTACACTACCTTTTTCCACCAGTTCACCCTGGTGTTCGACGAGCTGAAGCGGGAGAAGTACGTGGACTGGTTCGGCTACTCCGCCAGCGTGTCCCCCTACATCCTGGAGCAGTTTGAGCGGGAGGTTGGCTATCCCTTCCGCCCGGAGTACATCATCGACCAGGGGTACTACAACAACCAGTACCGGGTCCCCTCCAAGGAATTTAAGGATTTTATGGCCTTCCAGCGCCGGGAGGTGGCCGCCCTGGCCAAAGAGATGGTGGACATCACCCACGAGCTGGGCAAGGAGGCCATGATGTTCCTGGGGGACCACTGGATCGGCACCGAGCCCTACCTGGAGGAGTTCAAGTCCATCGGCCTGGACGCGGTGGTGGGCAGCGTGGGCAACGGCTCCACCCTGCGCCTGATCTCCGACATCCCCGGCGTCCAATACACCGAGGGCCGCTTCCTGCCCTACTTCTTCCCGGACACCTTCCACGAGGGGGGCGACCCGGTGCGGGAGGCCAAGGTCAACTGGGTCACCGCCCGCCGGGCCATCCTCCGCAAGCCCATCGACCGCATCGGCTACGGCGGATACCTGAAGCTGGCCTGCCAGTTCCCGGAGTTTGTGGACTACGTGGAGAGCGTGTGCAATGAGTTCCGGGAGCTCTACGGGAACATCAAGGGGACCACCCCCTACTGCGTGAAGACGGTGGCCGTGCTCAACAGCTGGGGCAAGGCCCGGTCCTGGGGCTGCCACATGGTCCACCACGCCCTGTACCAGAAGCAGAATTACTCCTATGCCGGCGTCATCGAGGCCCTGTCCGGCGCGCCCTATGACGTGCGGTTCATCAGCTTTGACGACATCAAGGCCGGCCCCGCCGCCCTGGACGGCGTGGACGTGCTCATCAACGTGGGCGACGGCGACACGGCTCACACCGGCGGCCCGGTCTGGGAGGACCCGGTTATCTCCGCGGCGGTGAAGCGGTTCGTCTGGAACGGCGGCGGCCTCATCGGCGTGGGCGAGCCCTCCGGCCACCAGTACCAGGGCCGGTATCTCCAGCTGGCCTCGGTGCTGGGCGTGGAGAAGGAGACGGGCCTGACGCTGAACTACGACAAGTACAACTGGACCGAGCACCCGGAGCACTTCATCCTGGACGGCTGCACCGTGGACTTCGGCGAGGGCAAGAAGGGCATCTACGCCCTGGCGGGGGCCCAGGTGCTGGTCCAGCGGGACCGGGAGGTGCAGATGGCGGTGAACGAGTTCGGCCGCGGACGGGCGGTATATATCTCCGGCCTGCCCTACTCCTTCGCCAACAGCCGCCTGCTCCACCGGGCCGTGCTCTGGAGCGCCCACAGCGAGGGGGAGCTGCACCGGTGGCTGTCCGCCAACTGCCATGTGGACGTCCACGCCTATGTGGAGAACGGCAAGTTCTGCGTGGTCAACAACACCTATGAGCCCCAGTCCACCACCGTCTACCGGGGGGACGGCTCCAGCTTCCCCCTGGACCTGGCGGCCAACGAGATCCGCTGGTACGAGATCGGGTAGAGGCGCGCCCATTTTCCCGGAAAACGGGCAAAACTGCAAGCGCAAACCGGTGGACTTTTCCCGCCGCCCCGCCTATACTGGTCCCATCAAAGCGAAAGGAGCGCGGAAAACCATGAGCTTGGGGAACAGACTGTTCCACGCCAGAAAGAAGCGGGGACTCTCCCAGGAGGAGGTGGCGGAAAAGCTGGGCGTGAGCCGGCAGACCGTGTCCAAGTGGGAGACGGACGAGACGCTGCCGGACATCCGGCAGGCAAAGAAAATGGCCCTGCTCTACCACCTCTCCCTGGATGAGCTGATCGCGTTTGACGTGGACCTGCAGGAGATCCAGGAGACCATTGACCGGACCAGCCAGGAGCTGGAGGAGAAGATCGACTGGACCGCCGCCTGGGGCAGGAAGTATCCCATTCTGCTCCGGTATCAGGAGGAGGTCAACGCGGCTGGCTATGCCGCCCGGCTGTCGCTGCTGATCGATGAGCTGCGGCGGGAGTACGGCTACAGCGAGATGGACGCCTTCCTGGTCCTGAAGGACATCCTGGCCAAGGTCTGGCAGAGCCGGAAAACGTAAAAAAGCACTGACGGCAGAGCCGCTTGGACGCAGCTCTGCCGTCAGTATTTTTGTGGGGCCCGGTGGGCTCACCGGTCCTCCACCGCGGCGATCTTGTCGATCCTGCGCTGATGCCGCCCGCCCTCGAACTCGTAGGTGAGGAACGCGGTGACGATCTGCCGGGCCATGAGGGGACCCACCACGGCGGCGCCGATGGCCAGCACGTTGGCATTGTTGTGCCGCCGGGTCATCTCGGCGCTCCACGGCTCGCTGCACAGGGCGCAACGGATGCCCCTGACCTTGTTGGCCGTGATGGACGCGCCGATGCCGGTGGTGCACATCACGATGCCCCGCTCAGCCTTTCCCTCCGCCACAGCCCGGCAGGCCGGCTCAACGAAGTCCGCGTAGTCGCAGCTGTCGGGGGTGTCGGTGCCGAAATCGGTGACCTCATGGCCCTGTTCGGTGAGCCACGCCTTGATCTCGTTTTTCAGCTCCAGTGCGCCGTGGTCAGATGCCATTGCGATTTTCATAGTTCTCTTCCATCCCTGTCTCATTATTTTTTCGGCTTCTTTCCAAAGAAACCTTTTCTCTCCTCATAGTTGCGCTCCTTCAGCGACTCGCTGAACTTCCGCAGGGCCTCCTTCTGCTCCCGGTTGAGGTTCCGGGGCGTCTCGATGTTCACGGTCACGAACTGGTCCCCCCGTCCCCGACCGTTCACATTGGGGATGCCCTTCCCCCGCAGGCGGAAGGTGGTTCCGGTCTGGGTGCCCTCGGGGATATCGTACTTCACCTTGCCGTCAATGGTGGGGATCTCCAGCTCGCCGCCCAATACGGCCTGGGTAAAGGTGATGGGCGCGTCGCAGTACACATTGGTGCCCTCCCGGCGAAACAGCGGGTGGGGCTGCACGGTGATCACGATCTGCAGATCGCCGGCGGGACCGCCGTTCTTGCCCGCGTTGCCCTGTCCCCGCAGGGACACGATCTGCCCGTTGTCAATGCCGGCGGGGATGGTGACCTTCAGCGTCTTCCGCTGGCGCACCTGGCCGGAGCCGCCGCAGCTCTTACAGGGGGTGCTGATGATTTTGCCCTTGCCGCCGCAGCGGGGACAGGGGCTGGTGGTGGCGAATACGCCCATGGGCGTCTGGCGGCGCTGCTGGACCTGACCGGAGCCGCCGCAGTTGGAGCAGGTCTCCGGGCTGGTGCCGGGGGCCGCGCCGGAGCCGCGGCACTCGCCGCACTCCTCCACCCGGTCCAGGCTCACGTCCTTCTCGCAGCCGAAGGCCGCCTCCTCAAATGTAATGGTCAGCCTTGTGCGCAGGCTCTCGCCCCGCTGGGGGCCGGTGCGGGAGCGGGCGCCGCCGCCGAAGCCGCCGCCGAAAAAGCTGTCAAAGATGTCGCCCAGATCGCCGAAATCGAACCCCGCGCCGCCGCCGAAGCCGCCGCTGCCATAATTGGGGTCCACTCCGGCGAAGCCGAACTGGTCGTACCGGGACCGCTTGCCGCTGTCGCTGAGCACCTCATAGGCCTCGTTGATCTCCTTGAACCGGGCCTCGGCGGCCTTGTCGTCGGGGTGCAGGTCGGGGTGGTTCTCCTTGGCCAGCTTCCGGTACGCCTTCTTTATCTCCGCGTCCGTCGCGCCCTTTTGGACGCCCAGGACCTCATAGTAATCTCGCTTCTGTTCTGCCATACGTGGTCGCAAAGTCCGCCTTTGCTCCTCCTCTCCGCTCCGCGTCCAACCTGCTGGCCGGAGGCGGAAAAATACAGGGCTATGCGGAGCCGCCCCGGCGGCCCCGCATGCCAGTCTATTTACTTCTTGTTCTCATCGTCGTCGACAACCTTGTAATCAGCGTCATAGTACTGCTGCCCGTCAGCGGACTGCTGGGGACCGGAGCCGCCCATGGGATTGGGGTCGCCCTGGGGGCCGGCCTGCTGGTACATCTTCTCGCTGACCGCGAAGAACGCCTGCTGCAGCTCGTCGGTGGCCGCCTTAATGGCCGCAGTGTCCTCGCCCTTGAGCACCTCCTTCAGCCGGTCGATGCCGGCCTGCACCTTGCTCTTCTCATCCTCCGGGATCTTGTCGCCCATCTCGCCCAGGGCCTTCTCCGCCTGATAGACCATCTGGTCGCCGTTGTTGCGGGTCTCCACGGCCTCCTTCATCTTGGCGTCCTCGGCGGCATACTGCTCCGCCTCCTTGACCGCCTTCTCAATGTCCTCCTTGGACATATTGGTGGAGGAGGTGATGGTGATATGCTGCTCCTTGCCGGTGCCCAGGTCCTTGGCGGACACGTTGACGATGCCGTTGGCGTCGATGTCAAAGGTGACCTCGATCTGGGGCACGCCCCGGCGGGCCGGCGCGATGCCGTCCAGATGGAAGCGGCCCAGACTCTTGTTGGCGGCGGCCATTTCCCGCTCGCCCTGGAGCACATTCACCTCCACGCTGGTCTGGTTGTCCGCAGCGGTGGAGAAGATCTGGCTCTTCTTGGCGGGGATGGTGGTGTTGCGCTCAATGAGCCGGGTGCACACGCCGCCCATGGTCTCGATGCCCAGGCTCAGGGGGGTGACGTCCAGCAGCAGCAGGCCCTTCACGTCGCCGGTCAGCACACCGGCCTGGATGGCCGCGCCCACGGCCACGCACTCGTCGGGGTTGATGCCCTTGAAGCCCTCTTTGCCGGTGATGTTCTTCACCGCGTCCTGCACGGCGGGAATGCGGCTGGAGCCGCCTACCAGCAGCACCTTGGAGATCTCATTGCCGCTCAGGCCCGCGTCGCTCATGGCCTGCCGCACGGGGCCCATGGTGGCCTCCACCAGATGGGCGGTCAGCTCGTTGAACTTGGCCCGGCTGAGGGTCACGTCCAGGTGCTTGGGGCCGCTGGCGTCGGCGGTGATATAGGGCAGGTTGATGGTGGAGGTGGTGACGCCGGACAGCTCAATCTTAGCCTTCTCCGCCGCCTCCTTCAGCCGCTGCATGGCCACCTTGTCGCCGCTCAGGTCGATGCCCTCGGCCTTCTTGAACTCGGCCACCAGGTACTTCATAATGCACTCGTCGAAGTCGTCGCCGCCCAGGCGGTTGTTGCCGGCGGTGGCCAGGACCTCGATGACGCCGTCGCCGACCTCCAGGACGGACACGTCGAAGGTGCCGCCGCCCAGGTCGTAGACCATGATCTTCTGGTCGCTCTCCTTGTCCAGGCCGTAGGCCAGGGCCGCGGCGGTGGGCTCGTTGATGATGCGCTTGACCTCCAGGCCGGCGATCTTGCCGGCGTCCTTGGTGGCCTGGCGCTGGGAGTCGGTGAAATAGGCGGGGACGGTGATGACCGCCTCGGTGACGGTGCCGCCCAGATAGGCCTCGGCATCCGCCTTCAGCTTCTGGAGGATCATGGCGCTGATTTCCTGGGGGGTGTAGTTCTTGCCGTCCACGCCCACCCGGTGGTCGCTGCCCATCTCCCGCTTGATGGAGGAGATGGTGCGGTCGGGGTTTGTGATGGCCTGGCGCTTGGCCACCTGGCCCACCATGCGCTCGCCGGTCTTGGAGAAGGCCACGACGGACGGGGTGGTGCGGTTGCCCTCGGCGTTGGCGATGACGACGGACTCGCCGCCCTCCATCACGGCCACGCAGGAATTGGTGGTGCCCAAATCGATACCGATAACTTTAGACATAGTGTTGTCCTCCTGATCTATAGAAAATAAATTTTTAACAAAATGGAATCTATTTCTCAGTTCGCCACCTGGACAGCAGCAAACCGGATAACTTTTTCACCCAGAAGGAACCCCTTCTGGAACACCTGGGACACAATATTTTCGCCGAAGTTCTCGTCGTCCACATGCATCACGGCGCTGTGCTTGAGGGGGTCAAAGGCCTGCCCGGCGGGGTCCTCCACGGTGACGCCCAGCTTCTCCAGCACATTTTCCAGCTGGTGGAAGATCATCTCCATGCCCTTCTTGTGGACGTTCTCCTCGTCCCCCGCCTGCTGCACGGCCCGCTCCAGATTGTCGTACACCTCCAGGAAGCTCTTGATGGTGTCCATCTTGGCGTCCTGATACGTGTTTTCCTTTTCCCTGGCCGTCCGCTTGCGGTAGTTGTCGTACTCAGCGGCCAGACGGAGATACTTGTCGTTGAGGGCGGCCAGCTGCCCGGCCAGGGCCTCCATTTTTTCCATCTGCTCCCTGGTGACGGTGAAGGTTTCCGGCGTTTCGACCGCTTCGGCCTCCGCGGTCTCCTCCGCGGCCTGCTCCGCCTGCTCCCGCTTTTCCTCATCCATAGGGGCTGGCTTCTCTTTCTTATTCTTACTCACAATATGTCATCCTCCTTTGGGGGCAACTGATGATTTTTACCAAACATTTTGCTCAGGCTCTCGGCGAAGTAGCTCAGCCGGGCCGCCACGGCGGCGTAATCCATTCTGGTGGGTCCCACCACGCCGATCAGCCCCCGCATATTGTCGCCGATGTCGTAGCTTGCCACCACCACGCTGGCGTTCTGCAGGGCCTCGTTGACGTTCTCCGGTCCGATGAGGATCTGCATAGGCGTATTCTCATCCAGAACCGGCAGACGATCCTTCTGGTCCGTGAGAAGGCCCATCAGCCCGTTGGCCTTTTGCAGGTCCTGGAACTCCGGCTGCCGCAGCAGCTGGGCCTGCCCGGTGGTGTACACATGGTTCTGGGCGCTGCGGTCGGCCACGTCGCTGGCGTACTCGATGGCCAGGCTCAGGGGCATGAACAGCTCCGCGCCCAGCTGGCTGGCCAGCCCCATCAGCTTCCGGCCCATCTCCTCGCTGGAGATGCCGGTAAAGTGGCTGTTGAGCAGATTGGCCAGGGCGGGCAGCTCGTCAGGCGTGACGGGGATGCTGCTGCGCAGGAGCTGGCTTTTCACCCGGCTGTCGGTGGTCATGACCACGGCGATAAAGCTGTCTGCGTCCACCGGCAGCAGGTCATAGCGCTGGATGGTGACAGCGCTTTTGCCCACCGCCGCCGTGTACGCGGGGTAGCTGACGATGGAGGAAACCATCTGGCCCGCCTGGGCAATGACGCTGTCCAGCTCCCGCATCTTGCCGCCCAGGGCCTCGTTGATCTCCTGGGCCTCCTGCTCGGACAGGGCCTTCTGCTCCATCAGCTCGTTGACGTAGAGCCGGTAGCCCTGGGGGGAGGGGATGCGCCCGGCGGAGGTGTGGGGCTGCTCCAGGTAGCCCATCTCCGTCAGGTCGGCCAGCTCGTTGCGGATGGTGGCGGAGCTGATGCCGCCGCCCATGGCCTGGGCCAGGAACTTGGAGCTGACGGGTTCGGCGGAGTCAATGTACCGCTCGGTGACAACCTTCAATATTTTTCTTTTTCTGGGGGTGAGGTCCATTGCGCCACTCCTTTAGCACTCCGTCTCCCTGAGTGCTAAAGGAAGTGTATCACCATTGAATGGTTCTGTCAATATGATTTTTCGCGGCCAATTTGAACAAATTGTAAATTGTGGCTATCCAGAGGGCGCGGGTCCCGAAAAAGAAAAAGTCCTCCCCCTGAGCGGGGACATCCACGCTCAGAGAGAGGGCCTGCGGCGGCCGTCTGCGCTCAGGGGAGCTGGAGGAAGGCGCGCAGCATGTCGAGGGACTTGAAGCGCAGCACGGTCCCGTCCTCCGCCTCCCAGCGGAGGCCGCCGCCGTCTTCCGCCAGCTCCGCGGTGGTCAGCGGCTGGGTGATGGGGGAGAACAGCACGCCCCACCACATGGGGCCGCTGTAGAGCAGCATGGCCAGAAGGCCAGCGGCGCAGGAGATCAGCAACTTATGACGCAGTTTCATAGCAAACACCGTCCAAACTGGTTTTGATAGTTCCAGTTTGGACGGCATTTTGGAAAATTATACAGCCCGCTCCGTAGGCGCGCAGAAAAATGTGGTGGGGAACGCCGCGGACAGGGCCGCCAGGGCGTCCTCAGCGGGGCCCCGGTCCCGGAACAGGCCGAAGACGGACGGCCCGCTGCCGGTCATGGACGCCGCCATAGCCCCCAGCTCCAGGAGCCTGCTCTTGATCTCGAACACCTGGCTGTACCGCTTCGGCAATATGTCCTCAAACACGTTGTACAGCCGCCGGGCCACGCCCTCCAGATCGCCTCGCTCCAGGGCGGAGAGCATCTCCCCCGTCCGGGGGTGAAACCGCATCCGCTTCAGGCGCACCAGGCCGAACAGCTCCGGCGTGGACACCGAGCAGGGCGGCTTGCACACCACCAGATAGCAGGGGGGCAGGCCGGGCAGGTCCGTCAGACGCTCCCCCCGGCCCTCCGCCAGCGCGGTGCCGCCCCGGATGCAGTAGGGGACGTCGCTGCCGGTCAGCGCGCCGATCTCCTCCAGCCGCCCCTGGCTCAGCTCCGGGGCGCAGAGCCGCCGCAGCAGGCGCAGCACCGCCGCGCCGTCGCTGCTGCCCCCCGCCATCCCGGCGCAGACGGGGATGCGCTTTTGAATATCAATGGCCAGCCCCGGCGCGGGCAGTCCGGTCTGCTGGAAGAACATCGCCGCGGCCTTGGCGGCAATGTTGCCGCCGCCCTTGGGCAGGTAGGGCATATCCGCCGTCAGGCACAGCCCCGGCTCCCCCTGGACCGACAGTGTGATGGTATCCGCCAGGTCGATGGACTGCATGACCATGCGCAGGTCGTGGTAGCCGTCGGAGCGCCTGCCCAGGATGTCCAGGCTCAGATTCAGTTTTGCATAGGCCTTCTCCGTGTGCACCATAGGGGGCCTCCTGGCTGTTACAGCTTTTTTCCGCAGTGGGGGCAGAAGATGCCGGAATCGCGGCCCAGATGCTTGCCGCAGTGGGGGCAGCGCTTGAAGATAAAATCCACCAGCACCACCGCCACAAAGGCCGCCAGCCCGGCCATAAAGAGCGCGGGGCTTTTAAAGCCGCCGGCCAGGGCGATCAGCAGCAGCGCCAAAGCGCCCAGGGCGATAATCAGCAGATTTGTCTGGTAAAGGTTCATCTTTGCTCATCCCCCCCGGCCAAGGTCAGTTATTTGATCTTTCTTCCCTCGACATAGTACCGCTTATCCTCCGCGTGGCCCATGGAGAAGGTCTTCCGGGGCAGCACGCCGTCGGCGATGACGGTCTTGAACAGCTGGTCCTTGCCCATAGCCGGCAGCTTGAAGCCGATGTTGCCGGGCTTGGCGCCCAGCTCGTCGGTGATCTTGTCGCCGTGGATATAGTCCACCTCGCCGCCGTTCTCCTTCAGGTAGGCGTCCAGGAAGTTCTGCAGGGTGCCCACCGCCAGCTGTACCCGGGGATTGGGCACATTCAGGTAGCCGGAGCCGCCGGCCCAGGTGTAGGCGATGGTGTGGCCCACGCCCTGGCCCTCCCGCGCGCTGGGATAGAACTCCTTGAATGCCGCCAGCAGCTTCTCCGGGTCCACGTTGAAGACCACCCGGTGGATGGCCTCGAACTTCAGCGCGTCGTCGTGGAGGTTCTCGATCTCCACCAGGGCGTACCGGGCGGGCAGGCTGGCCCACTGGCTCTCCGGCGTCACCTTCTTCAGATTCTCATAGCAGGTCTTGGCGGTGGCCAGACTGTGGTTGCCGTCGCCTACGGCGAACAGCAGCGGGGCCACGCCGGTGACGCCGTACTTCTCCCGCATGGCGTCCTCGCCCATCAGCGTCTCCAGGGCGTCCGCCAGGGCGTCGGCCTGCTGGCTGCTGAGCTTCCAGCCCTTCAGGTGGCCGCCCTTCATCATCAGCGCAAAGTCGTAGACCTGCTCCATGGAACCGGCAGCGGCCTGGATGGGCTCGATGCAGGTCTTCTTGGGGTCGTCGATGAGCAGCATGACGTGGGGCAGCTCGATGGGGGCGTCCTTGCGGACCCGGACACGGGGCGGGATGCGCTCCAGCACCGTGCCCTCGGTGGCGCGGATGAGGGAGCCGGAGCCGGGGGTGTAGTCGTACTTCTCCAGGTCCACCGCCGCCACCAGGCCGGGCCGGACCGCGCCGTCGGACTGGGTGCGCTCAATGTAGATGACGGCGTCCGGGTGGGCCTGGAAGATATCACGGGCCAGGTAGTCCTCCATGGACCGGTTGATGTCCGCGATATGCTGGTCCACATTGGCGTCGTTCAGCATGCTCTCCGGCAGGATCAGCCGCAGGGTGGACGGCGCGTCACCGGCGATGCGGTCCACCTCCTCCCAGTACTCGGGCTGGCTCGTGAACTGGTCGCAGGCCACCACCGCCCACTTGGTCATGTCCGTTCCCGCCTTGGGCAGCAGGATCTCCGCCGGCTTCATGCCGACCTTCTCAAATTTTGCGTTCATTCGTTCTTCCTCCAAATCATGTAAGTTTTTCCACACAGGATTTCTTTTTATCCCAAAAGCCGGTCCAACAGGGTCCACCCATTCTCCACAAAGGGGCCCTTTTCGCCTGCCGGCTCGTCGTACACGCCGCCGTTTCCGGTATCCTCGCGGCTGTCGTAGAGCAGGAAGGGCACGGGGTCTCCATCATGTCCCCGCGTGGCGGTGAGGGTCTTGTGGTCGCTGAGCAGCAGCACCCGGTGGTCCATCCCCGCCGCTTCCAACCGGGAGAGCAGGGGGGCCACCAGCTTGCTGTCCAGCCACTCGATGGCCTGGATTTTACCGGGCAGGTCACCGTTGTGGGTGCACTCGTCGGGGGCTTCCAGATGCAGGCACACAAAGTCGTACTCCTGGAGCTTGCGCCAGGTGGCCTCCAGCTTGCCGGGGAAATTGGTGTCCAGCTCGCCGGTAGCGCCCTCCACCTCCACCATCTCCAGGCCCTGCAGGACGCCGATGCCGTGGCACAGGGGCACGGCGCTGATGACGGCCCCGTCCAGGCCGTAGCGCTCCCGGAAGCCGGGCAGGTCCATGGCGGCGCCCTCGGCCCAGATCCAGATGCCGTTGGCGGGCAGCTTTCCGGCGGCCCGGCGCTGTTCGGTCACCGGGTGGTGATCCAGGATCTGGTGGGCCAGGCGCATCAGGTTGGCGAAGGGCTCCGCCCGGTCGTTGCCGGCGGGGAACAGGGGCCCAATCTCCTCGCCCAGATGGTCATGGGGCGGGATAAAGGTGATGCCGCTGACGTCGCTCTCGTGCTGGACGGCCAGCTGCCGGAAGGCGGGGAAGCGGTGGATGTCCACGCGGGCGGCGGCCAGGGCCTGGGAGAAGCGTTGGTCGCCCAGCAGCGCGTCCACCGACGCCAGGGCAGACGGGCCGTCGATGGACCCGGCGCTGTGGGAGAGGATGCGCTTTTTCTCCATGGGCATATCGCCGTCCTCAAAGGTGACCAGGTTGCAGCGGAAGGCGGTATCGCCGGCCTGCAGCCGGATGCCGGCGGCGGCGGCCTCCATGCTGGACCGGCCGGTGAAATAGCGCCGGGGGTCGCAGCCGAAAATGGAGAGGATGGCCGTCTCGCTGCCGGCGGGCAGGGGACGGGGGCAGTTGACAGTGCTGCCCACCAGCCCCCGGGCGGCCATGCGGTCGATGGCGGGGATATGGGCGGTTTGCAGGGGGGTTCTATTCCCCAGTTGGGGCACGGGGTTGTCGGCCATGCCGTCCCCGATGACAAGCAGATATTTCAAAGGGGTTCCTCCTAGAATGACAGTCTGACAGCATTATACAGGGTTTCATTTGAATTTTCAACGGCAACCTGCCCAAAAGCAGAAATTTTTCTGTCCGCAGGCCAAAAGCCGCCTGGGAGAGCCGTATCTCCCAGGCGGCTGGCAGCAGCCATATGAAGGCAGGGGTCAGTTGTAGAAGTACACGTTCAGCAGCTGGGCGAAGTCGCCGGCGGGCAGATAGGTCACGCCCTGGTCGATGACGCAGCCGCCCAGCAGGCCGTGCTCGCCGTCGGGGGTTTTCGCGGTATCGCTGCCCGTCTGGACGGAAAACAGCTCCGTGTCCTCCTGGGACACCACAGCGCCCTTGCCGGACACCCAGCCCACCGTGTAGCCGGCGGCCTCCGCCACGGCCCGCAGGGGCAGGTACACCTGCTTGCCGTCCTCCGTGGTGAGGGTCCGGCTCTTCGCGGACAGCTTCTCGCCGCCGAAGCGGATCGCGCCGTCCTCCTCCACTGTCAGGTATCCCTCGTAGGCGTAGGGGAGCAGCAGCACGCGGTTGATCTTGCCGTCCTCACCGGACCAGGCCAGCAGCTGGGCGCCGGGGACCAGGTCGTCCAGGGTGACGATGTTCTTGGTGCGGAAGGGCGTTACCTCCGCAGCCTCCAGGACGGTCAGATCGCCGCCGGCGATGGGGAGCCGCCGCTCCGTGCCGCCGGGAGCCGGGAAAATGGCCGGCGCTGTGATCTCCGCGTACTGGGGGGCCTTGCCACCGGCGGGCACGTTGCCCACGACCACGACAGCGGTGGTCTGGGGAGGCAGGCTCATGGTCATGGCCGGGCCCACCCAGATGTACAGCGTGTCGCCGTCCTTGATCTTCTCCGCGTCCAGGGGCAGGCCGGTGACGCCGTCCACATACCAGGTCTCATCTGTCAGGTGGATGACGATCTCCGGGTTGGAGGCGTCCGGGTCGCCGCTGGTCAGCAGCAGGGAGCCGTCCTCCTGCTTGGCCACCTTCCCCCAGACGCCCACAGGAGCCAGGACCTGGGGCAGGGCGGCGGTCTCATCGGAGGCCTCGGGCTTCTCCGCCGCCAGGGCGGCGGTGGACAGCAGGAACGCGGCGCACAGCGCCAGGGACAATAATTTGATCATGTGTTTCATTGGTTTGCATCCTTTCTTGTTGTTCTGCATGGATAGACGGGGGCCGGGGGAAAAAGGTTCCGCGTATTTGAAAAAATTTTTCTGAGCGGGTGGGTAGGGGGCGTACGCGGGCAGCCCTCTCCGTCACGGCTGACGCCGTGCCACCTCCTCCTAAAGGGGGAGGCAAGCGATGAATCAGTGCGGTTTCCGCACCACACATCCAAATCTGCATGACACTTCAACTTGGCTCCCCCTTTAGGGGGAGCTGTCAGCCGCAGGCTGACTGAGAGGGCCCCCCACAGCACTGCACCATCCGCTCAGGTAGAAATTTTTTCTGAGCGGATGGCTGTATGTCATCCGCTCAGATGCGGGCGCGGCGCCCAGCCAGCTGGTGCTGCGCCACACTGTTCCGCACGGCAAAACCCCCGTTTTGCCATCTTGACAAAACGGGGGCCGCTGCGTATAATAGAAAACAGAAAGGGCGCTGCGACAAGCGGTTGGTCCAGTATAGTCATAGAAATGACCGTTACCTTTGGACTGGGGCGGTCATTTCCTTTTGCCGAAGATCTGGTAACAGATCCCGACGACGCCGGGCGTAGTAAAGATGCTAAAATTTGTTTGATTCATAGTTGACATTTATATTTACAAGATGTAAAATATTTTAGAAATCGTGGTTTGCACACGGGGGTATAAAAGGAGTATACTAGGGCAACCCAAAGGAAAGGGGTGGTTAAAGTGATTCTTCGGAGGCTTTTTTTGCGTATCTTTTTTGCTTTAGGGATTTTGTTGCTTATTTTTGTTTTTCACTACGGGCAGGATTTGCCCGGCGCAGAAAATACCGAGCCGTCTCCTCCATTCGCTCTGGCAGAATTTCGCTATATACCACCTATTGCGAGAGAAGAAAGAATAATTGAATTTGGCGGTTAACTGATAGCATGCGTCCTCGCAATAAAGGGGGCGCATACTATTTTTTCGACTTATCCCGACTTGGACCCTGTAATGGCATACGTCACCCACTCGGCGATATTGACGGCGTGGTCGCCGATGCGCTCCAGGTACTTGGCGATCATCAGCCAGTCCAGGGCCTCCCCGGCGCTGGAGCTGTCGGAGCGGATGAGGGCCGTCAGCTCCTCCTTCACCTCGTCGAAGAGCTGGTCCACCACGTCGTCGTAGATCATGACCTCCTTTGCCATCTGCAGATCGCTCTCCACGAAGGACGCCACGCTGCCCGCCACCATCTTCACCGCCGCCCTGGCCATCTCCCGGATGTGCAGATGCCCCGGCAGGGCCCTGCTGCCGGTGTGCCGGGTGATCTCGGCGATATCGGCGGCCTGGTCGCCGATGCGCTCCATGTCGGAGATCATCTTCAGGGCGGAGGAGATCGCCCGCAGGTCCCCGGCCACCGGCTGCTGCTGCAAAAGCAGCTTCATGCACAGCGCCTCCACCTCCCGCTCCTGCCGGTCGATGTCCCGCTCCCGCTCCATGGCGGTGTCCGCGCCGGCCTTGTCCCCGTCCAGCAGGGCGGACACGCTGGCGGCAATGGCCTGCTCGCACATGGCCCCCATCTCTGTCAGCGCCTGGTGCAGCTGCCGGAGCTGCCGGTCAAAGTTGCTGCGCATCATCCGAACCTCCCGGTAATGTAATCTTCCGTGCGTTTGTCCCGGGGCATGGAGAACAGCCCCTCGGTGTCCCCCATCTCCACCAGCTCCCCGGTGAGGAAAAAGGCGGTTTTGTCCGAAATTCGAGCCGCCTGCTGCATGTTGTGGGTGACCATGACGATGGTGTACCGCTCCCGCAGCTCCAGCGTCAGCTCCTCGATCCGGGCGGTGGAGATGGGGTCCAGGGCGCTGGTGGCCTCGTCCATCAGCAGCACCTCCGGCTTTACCGCCAGGGCCCTGGCGATACAAAGCCGCTGCTGCTGGCCGCCGGAGAGGCCCATGGCGCTCTTCCGCAGCCGGTCCTTTACCTCGTCCCAGATGGCGGCGGCCCGGAGGGACTGCTCCACCAGCTCGTCCAGCCGGGCGCGGCTGTGCTTCCCGTGGGTCCGGGGGCCGTAGGCCACATTGTCGTAGATGGACATGGGAAACGGCGTCGGCTTTTGGAACACCATGCCGATGCGCCGGCGCAGGGCGGTCACGTCCAGCCGGGGGTCGTAGATCTCCTGGCCCCGGAAGGTCAGAGAGCCGGTCACATGGGTACCCGGCACCAGGTCGCCCATGCGGTTGATGGCCCGCAGAAAGGTGGACTTGCCGCAGCCTGAGGGGCCCACAAAGGCGGTGACCTGGTTGGCGGGAATGCGGATGGTGATGTTTTTCAGGGCCTGGGACGAGCCGTAATAAAAATTCAGGTTCTCCGCTTTGAGAATGGTTTTTTCTGCCATAGGCGACGGGTCCTTTCGTTACTTCTTTTGCAGCTTTTTGGACGCCGCGCCGGCGGCAAAATTCAGCAACACAGCCAGCGCCAGCAGCACGGCGGCCACGGCAAAGGCGGCGGCAAAATCCGCCCGCTCCTTGGCGTACACATACAGGGCCACCGTCAGCGTGGAGCCGGAGGCCTTCATTAGGCCCTCAATGGTGGAAAAATCCTGCATCACCATGGACAGCCCCGCCGTGTACATCAGCACCGCGCTCTCCCCAACCACCCGGCCCGCCGCCAGGATGCACCCGGCGGTGATGCCGTCCACGGCGGAGGGCAGGACCACCGTGCGGATCATGCGCCACTGCCCGGAGCCAAGCCCCAGCGCCCCCTCCCGGTAGGAGCGGGGGACGGTCTTCAGGCTCTCCTGGGTGGCGCGGATGATGGTGGGCAGGGTCATAATGGCCAGGGTCAGGGACCCGGCCAGCAGGGTCTTCTGCAGCCGCAGGACAGTACAGAACAGGATCATGCCCGCCAGGGCGTAGATGATGGATGGGATGCCCGCCAGGATCTCCGTGGCAAACTCCACCAGATGCACCAGCCGCCGGTTCCGGGCGTATTCGGTCAGGTAGATGGCCGCGCCCACCCCCAGGGGCAGGGCGATGGCCAGGGAGAGGACCATCACATAGAGGGTGTTGACGATGCCGGGGAGGATCCCGGCGGTACCCTGCAGGATGCTCTCCGTCCCTGTCAGAAACGCCCAGCTGATACCCGGAAAGCCCCGGATACAGATGTAGCACACCAGAAACAGCAGCAGCGCGCAGCACAGCAGGGCGCTGAGCCAGACCAGGGCCGACGCGCCTGCGTGATAGAGCCTGCGCCGGAGTGTCAGGGACCGTCTCCTGCCCACGCTCACCCCTCCTTTTCCGATTTCAGCGCCATGCTCAGCAGAATATTGATGAGCAGGATAAAGACGAACAGCACCAGGCCGATGGAAAACAGCGCCTGCCGCTGCAGGCTTCCCGGCGCGGCATAGTTCATCTCCATGGCAATGCCGGTGGTGAGAAACCGCACGCTCTGCAGCAGCGACGGCATGTTGGCCACATTGCCCGCCACCATCAGAATGGCCATGGCCTCGCCGGTGGCCCGGCCCACGCCCAGCACCACCGCCGCCGCGATGCCGCTTCTGGCGGCGGGGACCGTCACCCGAAAGCAGGTCTCCAGCTCCGTGGCCCCCAGGGCCAGGCTGGCCTCCTCGTACTCCCTGGGCACAGCCTCCAGGGCGGTCTGGGACACGGAGATGATGGAGGGCAGGATCATGACTGCCAGCACGATGATAGCGGCCAGCAGGCCGTCCCCGGCGGGCAGGTCCAGCCACTGGCGCAGCAGGGGCACCAGCACGCACATGCCCACCAGGCCATAGACCACGGAGGGGATGCCCGCCAGCACGCCGATGGCCGGACGGAGCGCCTGGGCCAGGGGCCTGGGCGCGGCCTTTGCCAGAAAGATTGCCGTAAAAAGGCCCACAGGCACGCCGATGACAATGGCCCCCGCCGTGCCATAGACAGAGGTGAGGATGAGGGGGAGAATGCCGAAGCGGGGGTCGTCCGGGTCGGCGGAATCCCAGGTCCTGCCGAAGAGGAAATCCAGCAGCCCGACCTCCCGGATGGCGGGCAGGCCGGAGAGGACCAGATATACCGTGATGAGCAGGACAAAGATGACTGCCGTCAGGGCGCACACCAGCAGCAGGACACGCATGGCCGGCTCGGCGGGCTTGACGCGGCTGCGGAACAGATGCATAGGGGGGTACCTCCTAAGGTGCAATCGCCCCGGCGCGGGCGATGTAGTCCGCCACCTCCGGGCTCAGGGCATACTCCAGGAAGGCCTGGGCAGACTCGCTCAGGGGCGCGTCCTGCCGGGTGACCAGGAGAAAGGGCCGCCGGATGGGGTATGTGCCGTCCTTGACCGTCTCCTCCGTGCAGGCCGTGCCGTCCACCGCTACCACCGCCACAGCGCCCCGGACCGACGCCAGGGAGACATAGCCGATGGCGTTGGGGTTGGCGGAGACGTTGCCGATGACGTCGCCGGTGGAGCCGTACTCATTGCGGTAGACACAGCGGCCGGCGGTGCCGGTCAGCGCCTCAAAGGCGCTGCGGGTGCCGGAGCCGGCCTCCCGGCCATAGGGGGCGATGGGGGCGTCCGGGCCGCCCAGGGCGCGCCAATTGGTGATCTTCCCGGTGAAGATCTCCGCAATCTGCGCGGTGGACAGCGCCGTGACCGGGTTCTCGGCGTGGACGACCAGGGCGATGCCGTCCAGCGCGGCCAGATGGGCCTGCGCACCGGTCTGTCTTTCACTGTCCCGCAGCTCCCGGCTGGACAGGCCGATGTCACAGGCCCCGGAGAGCGCGGCCTCGATACCCGCGCCGGAGCCGGTACCGGAGAAGTTGACGGTCACCCCCGGCTCCTTTTCCCGGAACCCCTCCTGGAGCGCGGCCATCATGTCGGCCATGGAGGTGGAGCCCTCGGTGTTGACAGTGCCGCAAAGGTCATAGGTCCCGGCAGCGCGGCAGCCGGACAGACACAGGCCGGCGGCCAGAAGGATTCCCGCCAAAAGATTCTTTTTCATGCTCCCCCTCCTCCCGGTTTTGTAGGATAGTACTCTTCAAAATTGCCGGCAATAAGTCCTCTCCGCCCCTTTGTCAGGAATTTTGCTGTTTGCTATAGTTTATCGCATTTTGACTTGTCCTATGCATGGCGGTTCTGCCCTCCATGTGCAGGGCGCGGCGGAAACCGGGAGCGGCATGTCCGCAAAAAAAGGGCTGGGGCAGTCTCTCAAACCGCCCCGGCCCCCATGGTATTCTTCTGTCCCTTCAGCCTGTCAATCAGCGCCTGCAGCTCCTGAGCGGAGAACCGGTACACCTTGTCGCAGAACTGGCAGCCCAGCTCACAGCCGCCCTGCTCAGCCAGCAGCGCCTCCAGCTCCTCCACCCCCATGCTGATCAGCGCCCGCTCCACCCGGTCGCGGCTGCAATAGCATTTGTAGGCGATAGGGCTGGTCTCCAGAATCTCCACGTCAAAGTCGCTGAGGACCGTCCGCAGCAGCGCCTCCGGCTCTGGATTCCGGTCCAGCAGGGCCGTAACCGGCCCGGCGGCCATGACGCCGCCCTCCACCTTCGCAATGACATCCTCGCCTGCGCCGGGGAGCAGCTGGATAATGTAGCCTCCGGCGGCCTTCACGCTCTGGTCCCGGTCCACCAGCACCCCCAGGGCGCAGGCGGTGGGGATCTGCTCGCTTTCCACGAAATACGCCGCCAGGTCCTCGGCAATCTCGCCGCCCAGAAGTCCCACGCTGCCGATATACGGCTCCTTCATCCCCAGGTCCTTGATGACGGTCAGCGTCCCGCTGCAGCCCACGGCAGCGCCCACATCCAGCTTGCCGTCCTCCCGGAGGGGGAGGTCCACCTGGGGATTGTGCACATAGCCCCGGACACAGCCCTGGCTGTCAGAGACCGCCAGCACCGTGCCCAGCGGCCCGCCGCCCTTGATCTGCAGCGTCAGGCTGGCGCCGTCCCCCTTCAGGGCATTGCCCATCATGGAGGCGGCGGCCAGCGCCCGGCCCAGGGCGGCGGTGGCGACGGGCAGGGTTTTCTGCATATTCCGCGCCTGCTCGGTGAGGCTGCGGGTGGTAACGGCGACGGCCTTGACGGCGCCGCCGGCGGTCATCGCACGGACGAGCTTGTCCATCTCCTGTTGGCTCCTTTCTCAAAAACAGACTCGATTGGCCCTCAATCATCCGCAAAGGGATTGCCGATCTCCCCTTCCCGCTCCGGCCCGGCGGGAACCAGCGCCGGCTCCCTCTGCTTTTCAGCCGGCTTTTCCAGCGACACCCTTCCCGCCGGCGGCTCCTCCGGCAGAGCTGGCTCCTCCGCAGGCGGTTCCGGCTCTTTTGGCGGCAGCTCCAGATTGCGGCCCGTCTCCTTGTCAAACACGTGGGCCGCGCTGCCCCGGAAAACAAACCGCAGCGGCATCCCCCGTGTGTACCACACCCCGGACTCCGCCTCCTCCTCCGACACCGGCACCACGATCACCACGTCCCGCCCCTCCGCGTCCACATGGATGTGGATGGCGCTGCCCATCATCTCCGACACGTCCACCGTGGCGGCAATGCCGCCGGACGCCTCCGTCAGCTGGATGTGCTCCGGACGCACCCCCAGGGTCACGTCCTGGCTCTGTACGTCCCCCGCCAGCAGGCGGCGGCACTTCTCCGCCGACAGCGCCACCTGGGCTCCCCCCACGCTGACCGCGTAATCGTCCCCCGTCCGCTCCAGCCGGGCGTCAAAGAAGTTCATCTGGGGCGTGCCGATGAATCCGGCCACGAAGAGGTTGGCCGGGTGGTGGAACACCTCGTTGGGCGTCCCCACCTGCTGGACAAAGCCCTCCTTCATGATTACGATCCGGTCCCCCAGGGTCATGGCCTCCGTCTGGTCGTGGGTGACGTAGATGAAGGTGGTGTTCACCTTCTGGCGGAGCTTGATGATCTCCGAGCGCATCTGGTTGCGCAGCTTGGCGTCCAGGTTGCTCAGCGGCTCGTCCATCAAAAACACCTGGGGCTCCCGGACGATGGCCCGGCCGATGGCTACCCGCTGCCGCTGGCCGCCGGAGAGGGCCTTGGGCTTGCGCTTGAGCAGCTCCGTGATGTCCAGGATCTCCGCCGCCTCCCGGACCTTCTGGTCAATGACCCGCTTGGGGAACTTCCGCAGCCGCAGGCCGTAGGCGATGTTGTCGTAGACCGTCATATGGGGGTACAGGGCGTAATTCTGGAAGACCATGGCGATATCCCGGTCCTTGGGCGGCACCGTGTTCACCTTCTTCTCGCCGATGTACAGCTCCCCCTCGGTGATGACCTCCAGCCCCGCCACCATCCGCAGCGTGGTGGACTTGCCGCAGCCGGAGGGGCCCACCAGCACGATGAACTCCTTGTCCGCGATCTCCAGATCAAAGGACTGCACCGCCACCACGGTGTTGTCGTAGACCTTCTTGATTTTTCGTAAGCTCAAACTCGCCATATCTAGTCACCTTTGTCTTTGAACGCATTTTCCAGCCGCTCCTCCCGGCGCTTCTCCACAGCGGCCTCCACCTTCTCCGGAATCCTGGCCTTGGCCAGCCGGTACGTCCGAATCACCAGGCGGATGAACTGTACCAGCGCGAAGCAGGCCGGATAGAAGGCGAACAGACCCGCCAGCACCAGCAGCAGCGCCGCGTAATCCTCCGTCAGCCGGGCGGCGTTCTCCCAGTAGGGGTACATCACGCCGTTGGTCCGCATGGAGCGGCTGCCGAAATCCCGGATGACCTCCCACAGATGGCCCAGGGTATAGCGGCTGCTGTTTTCCACGATGTCCCCGGTCCCCACGGGGAAGTTTTCCTTCACCAGATTCTTGGCGAATCCGCTGATGGGGTCCGGCATGACCAGCTCATAGCAGCTGATCGCCGTGTCCTCCTGCAGCCGGGACAGGGCGGAGTAGGACAGGAAAATGCCGCTGTCGCCGCTGTACGCCTTCCTGGTGGCAAAATCCTCCTCACGGGCGATGACGCCGGACACCACAAAGGGCTCGCCGTTGATGGTCATGGTCATTCCCGTCAGGTCCGTGCCGCCGAAGAGCTTCCAGGCGGTCTCCTCGTCCAGCACCACCAGATCGTCCATCAGGTCCCCGCCCTGAATATAGGAACCGCTGCGCAGCGCCAGGGGATGGAAGTGGAAGAAATCCCCCCCCACGCCGACGGCCCCCACCGAGGCGGAGGCCCCGGTGTTCCCGGCGGCGGTCACCGCGGCCATGCCGCAGTAGGCGTCCAGGTACAGGCTACCGTTTTCCGGCGCCTCCAGGGACTGCTCCACCAGCTTGCTGTCCAGGGTCTGGCGGAACTTGAAGATATCCTCCTCCGACTTGCCCTGGCCCACCGGCAGGAAGCAGCCGATCTGGGCGAACCGGGTCTCCGTACCGCCCCGAAAGCGGTCCGCGGCGGTCATGGACACCAGCGTATGGCGCACGATCCGCAGCCCGGCCAGGGACGCGGCTGAAGACAGGAGCAGCACCGCGATCAGCACAGTCATCAACCACTGCTTAAAGCCGAAGCCCTTCACAGCGGGAACGATCCGGCTCAAAATCCTCCTCATGACGGGTTCTCCACCATCCTGACCTGGGTACCGGCATCCAACGGCTTGCTGGACGTGGTGATGACATAGTCGTTGGCCGCCAGGCCGGTAACCGCCACATTGTTGTCATCCTGGCTGAGCACCTGCACATCCGCCCGGGTGGCGGTGTAGCGGTTGCCCAGAGGCGTGCTCCTGCTGGAAACCACCAGGACGAAATTGCCGTTGGTGTCCTCCCGCAGGGCGCTCTTGGGCACAATGGTGTCAAAGTTGGCGCTCTTCTGGCCGATGGACAGGCTGATCGTGGTCCCCGCCTCAATGTCGCCGGTGATGCGGAAGATCAGCAGCTTTTTCTGTCCGGCGCCCTCCGGGTCGGCGGTGATGGCCTCCAGGGTGGCCTTGATATCGTTGCCCCAGTAGTAGTTGCTCACATCGGCCTCGTCGCCGATCTTCACCTGCTTGGCCTGCTCGTTGGTCACGGAGACCTTGATGGTGAAGCCCCGGTCCACCACGTCGATGACCGCCATAGCCTCCCCCGGCGTGGTGTCCTTGCCGGCGGTGACGTTGATGGACTTGACCACCCCGGCCACCTTGGATTTGATCTCCGTCTCCGTGGTGTCGGCCTGGTACTTGGCCACCAGCTCCCGCTGCTTGTCAATGGCCAGGCGCTGGGATTCCAGGTCCAGATTGTCCATCTGCTTGGTGATGTCCTTGCCGGAGAGGGCCGTCTCCAGCTCCCGCTGCTTCGCGTCGATGGTCTCCACAGCCGCCTTGTAGACCTCCTGCTTCTTCTCCAGCTCCGTCAGCTTCTCCTCCAGGGTCTTGATGTTGGCCTCCTGCTCCCGCTTGGAGGACTCGTAGACCTTGATCTGCTCCTTCAGCTGGGAGTTGGCGCCGGAGAGGGCGTCCAGCTCCGCCTGGGCGTCCCGCAGCTGGGACTGGGCCGTGTCCCGGTCGGCACGGGCCTTGTCCAGCTTGTTCTGGATGTTCTGGCGCTTATTGCCGGCGCTGCCGTCGGCGTCCTGGGCGTCCTTCCGGGCCTCCTGCAGGGCGGCCTGCTTCTCGCTGACCGCCTTCTGCTTCTCCGCCACCGCCGCCTGCTTGGCGGCAATGGCCTCCTGGTCCGCCTTCAGCACGCTGTACGCCTTCTGGAAATCCGACGGCTTTGCGGTCTCGCCGTCCTCGTCCCCGCCGGAGGTATGCTGGGCGAGATATGCCTCGATATAGCTCTTCAGCTGGGTCCGGTCGCTCTCGCTGGCGTCGGGATAGACGCTGCGCACCGCCGCCAGCAGGCGGTTATAGGTGTCCCGGTAGGCCACGTAGTCGCTGTTCAATGTGGCCTGGGCGGCATTCACCTCGGCCTGGGCGGCGCTCAGGTCGGACTGGGCGGCGTTCAGGGCGGTCTGTGCCGCGGAGATCTGTTTGTCATAGTTGATCTCCCCGGACACATCCAGCTCGCTGAGCTGCTCCGCGTATCCCTCCGCCGCGGTCTCCAGCTCCTTGATCCTGCCGGTCAGCTCATCCACCTTGGCCTTGGCCGCGGTGTACTCCTCGCTGTCCTCCTGGAGGGCCTGCAGCTCGCCCAGCAGCAGCTCCACCTGATTGAGCTGGGACTTGGCGCTGGCCAGCTCCCCCTTGGCGTAGGAGATATCCGTGTCCGTGACCTTGTTGGTGTCCCGCTCATGGACGGCCTTTTCCAGGTCCAGGCGGAGGTTTTTCACCGTCAGGTCATTTTCCGCGTAGCCCTTGGACAGCTCCAAAATCTTTTTCTGATAGGCCAGCTCCGCCTCGGCCAGGGCGTTCTGGGCCTCCCGCATCTCCTGGCTCTCCATGTCGCCCATGACGAACAGCAACGTCCCCTCCTCCACCTTCTCCCCGGTCTTCACGCATACGGAGCGGACCTCACGGGTCTGCTCGATCATGACCTCATAGCTCTCGTTGGCGGCGACGGTGCCGCTGCCGCGGATCTTGGCGTTGATGGTGCCGGACTGCACCACCTGGGTGGCCACCTCCGGCAGGGAGTGGTTCATGATGGTCTGGGAGAAAAAGGTCAGCAGCAGCATAATCACCAGGAAGATGATGGCTATGGTTTTGATCAGTTCCCGCTTTTTCGATTTTTCCTGTACATCCACAGTGTTTCGTCCTCCTTATCAGCCCTTTACAGAGCCTTGATGGGCAATGCCCTCCACCAGATAGTCCTCCCCGTGGAGGAACAGCAGCAGGCAGGGCACCATATAGATCGTCGCAATGGCAAAGGCCAGTCCCACCTCATTGGCGTTGATGGTGGAAAGATACACGCTCAGCGGCTGCTGGGCCGCGTCCTTGAGCAGGATAATGGGCTGCTCGACCATGTTCCAGTAGTCGATGAACACCAGGATGGCCACCGAGTACAGGGCGCTGCGGCACTGGGGCAGGCAGATGTCGGTGAACACCTGCCACTCGCTGGAGCCGTCCAGCTTGGCGGCCTCGATCAGCGACGAGGGGATCCGGCGCATGGATTTCGTCAGCAGGAACACGGAAAAGGGGGCGAACATGCCCGGAAAGATAATGGCCCACCGGGTGTCCAGCAGGCCCAGCCAGTCGCTGACCAGATAGTTGGGCACCAGCGTCACCTGGTAGGGCATGAGCATCAGTATGACGTAGAAGAAGAACAGAAAGCTGCGCACCTTTCCCCGCCAGCGGGTGAAGCCGTAGGCCGTCACCGAGGCCACCGCCAATTGCAGCAGCACAATCGGGATCACCAGGATCACTGAGTTCCAGAACTTCAGCAGGTAGTCCGGGCTCTTGATCAGGGTGGTGATGTACTGGCTGAAGGTCACCTTGTCCGGGATGAACTTCAGATTCACCGTCTCCGCGATGTAGGTCTTCCCCTCGCTGCCGGAGGCGTTCTTGAACACCTGCCCGTAGTTGGCGCTGATCTCGCTCTGGGTCATGAAGGAGTTGGTGATGGTCAGCACCGTGGGCATCAGGAAGGCCAGGGCGAAGCAGGCCGCGATGATCGTCAGAACCGTCCGGGCCAGATAGCGGTTTTTTACCATATCAACCCTCCACATCCTTTCCGAAAATATCCTCCGCCTTGAACAGCAGGGCAATCAGCGCCACCATCACCAGGGCCAGCACCACTGCCGCGGACGCCATTTTCTGGTAGTCCGGCTGCTCAAAGACGTTGTTCATAAAGTGCTGCATCATGTACAGCCCCACGTAGGGGTAATTCCCGGTGAGCAGATAGATCTCCCGGAACACCTTAAAGGAGTTGATGATGGACAATATCGCCACAAACAGCACCGTGGGGGAGAGGTAGCGCAGCTTGATGTTGAAAAACTTGTGGGCCGCGGACGCGCCCTCCACGTCGGCCACCTCCAGCAGCTCCTTGGGGATGTTGTTCAGCGCCGCCATGAAGAGGATCATGTTGTAGCCCAGGTTCTTCCACAGAAACAGCACCACGATCACCAGCAGACAGTAGGGGGAGTTGAGCCAGTCCACCGGCTCCACCCCGAAATTGGCCAGCACCACGTTCAGCGTGCCCCGGTAGTGGAACACCACCTGCCAGATCAGCACCACCGACGCCACCGGCACCATCATGGGGCTTAAAAAGAAGGTGCGGAACAGACTCTTGCAGGGGATCCGGCACTCCAGCAGCAGGGCCAGCGCCAGGCTCAGCACCACCGCCAGCGGCACCGCCATGACGGAAAAGAGGGCGGTATTTTTGGCCGCCGTCTGGAAGGAGGAATTTTTCAGCACAGCGATAAAGTTGTCCAGCCCCACGAATTCCGGATTCAGGGGGCTGCGGATGACGGAGTAGTACACCACCACCAGGAAGGGGGCGATGAAAAACAGCGTCACGCCGGTCACGCTGGGCCCCAGAAACCCTATGCTGCACAAAAGGTCCTTCACCTGGGCGTTGCCGCCGTCCCAAAGCCGCCTGGCCTTCCGGACGCCTCGGAGGCCCCGGACCGTCCGCTTCTGACGCGGAGGTCCGGGGTCCCGTTTTTTGTTCTGCAGTCTGTCAGCGATTTTCATTGATATACAGATTCACCCGGTCCTGGATGTTCTTCACAGCCTCATCCAGGCTCTTGTCGCCGGAGAAGTAGGGGCCCGCCTGCTCGGTGACGATATCGAACATGCTGGCGTCGTAGTCAACAATGGAATCAATGGCGTTGTACAGCTCCATGATCTGGTCGTACTCCTGCTGGGTGGTGGCGACGATGTCGATGTTCAGGCTGCCCCAGCCCCAGCCGCTTTTGGTCTCCTCAATGGGGTTGCCCTCGGCGTCCAGGATATTCTTGCCGTCGGCGTCGGTGATATACTCCTTCTCCATCGCGTCCGCCGCCATCTTGTCAAAGGCCGCCTTGTTGCTGGGGAAGTACCAGTACCCACCGTACCGGCTGTCCTCGTCCTCCTGGGGCAGCAGCATTTGCCGGACAAAGCTCCACGCGCCCTCCTTATCCTTGCAGGTGGTGGAGATGGCCATGCCGTGGGCGATGTTGAACGCGCTGCCCACGCCGCCGTCCTCTCTGGGGAAGCCCACGTAGGAGATATACTCCCCCGGCTTTACCCGCTGGCTGGCATTGTTCGGGTAGTCGTCCGAAATGGTCATCGAGCCCGTCATGGACCCAACCCCTATGGACGTATAGGTGCCGCCGCTGCCGCCGAACCGGATGGCGTCCGTATCCACCGTATACAGGGCCTCGCTGCCGCCGAAGATGGCCTCATACATCTGGATGTCATTGAAGCCGGAGAGGTACAGGGTCTGGAGCATCTGCTTGCCGTTGGCGATACGGGTGGGCTCGTCGTCAGCCTCATCCCAGTTGTAGTTGTCGTAGTCAAACTCCGCCGGGAAGCTGTTGCAGAACTCCAGCGCCGCCTTAAAGCTGTCGCTGTCAAAGTGGCTCTCGCCGGTCTCCCAGTCCACGTAGCTGTCCAGGTTCATAGCCATCAGGGCGGTGAGCATCTCCGACTTGGTATCGGTCTCGCCGAAGATGGCGCAGCCGTCGGGCATGGTAGCCAGGGCCTCCTGTAGCTCCTTCAAAGTCCAGCCCATGCGGTCGCCCACCACCTTGCGGGAGCCGATGGCGGTGGTGATGGCGAAGGAGTCGAAGACCTGATAGAGCTTGCCGTTGATCTCGGCGGCCTTGAAGACGTTTTCCATCAGGTCCTCCCGGCTGATGTCGGGGTCCGCGTCGATCATGGCCCACAGGTCCTCCAGATAGCCCTTGGCGGCATAGCGGCTGACGGGCAGGCTGTCGGTGCTGAGAATGTCGGGGATGTTCCCGGCGATGATCTCCGTGTTCAGCTTGGTCATGCCCGCCTGATAGTCGTCAGAGGTATTGTACTCCGAGTAGTCCCGGATCTCAATGCGGTACTTGTCGCTCTTTTTGTTGAAGTCGATGATGCTGGCCCGGGTCTGCTGGTCGATGTACATGCCGGCATAGGTGAGGACGGTCTTGTCCGCCAGAGCAGAGGCATCGGTCTCCGTGAGCAGGGCCAGCTCCGTTCTGCTGCCCTCGCTGCCCCAGGTGCGGGTCATAGCCACCACCCGGCCGTCCTCCAGGAAAGAGAAAAACTCCACGTCGTCCACGTTGATGTCGGCGGCGCTCCAGCTCAGCAGCCGCTCGCCCTCCTGGGACTCGGCCTTGTAGCCGTAGAGGGAGTCGCCGCTGTCGTAGTAGAAGAGGTAGTCCCCCGCGCCGTCGTGGAGGGAACCGCCGCTGACCGGCATGGGGTACTCCTCGCCCCACTGCTTGCCCTCCACGTCGATGACCCGCATGGTGATCTTCGTCTCCTCCACGCTCCGGTCATAATAGCGGCTGGCGATCCTGCCGTCATTGAGCCGGATCAGGTCCCAGACGTCGCCCTCCAGGGTGAAGAGGACGTTTCCGTCCTTGATTACGGCCACGCCCGACTTGTTATTCTCCGTGTCCTGATAGCAGGCGTAGATGTTGCCGCTGTCGTCCGTCGCGGTGTCGCCGATATAGTTGGACTTGAGCTGCTCCTGCAGGCTGCCGGCCTCCACCCGCTCCAGCTCCGTGCCGGTGGAATCCAGCTTCCGCTGGACCTGCTTGTCATCGCTGCCGGTCTGGTAGTTCCACTTGTCGTCCTTGGTCTCGTCGAAGTCCGCCGGCAGGTCGTAGTTGTAGATGGTCGCCTCCTCGGTCAGCCACAGGGAGCCGTCCTCCCCGGCGCGGATGCTGCGGATGTTGTACCAGCCCTCGCCCCCCTCAAGCTCATAGGCGGGCTTGAAGTTCTCCAGCTCTACAGCCTGCCCGCCGCCCTCCAGGGGGACCCGGTAGATGCCGGTCCTGGAGTCGTAGTTGGTGTAGGTCTCCCCGGTATCGGGGTCCGTCTCCTCCGTCTCGGTGCTGGTCTCGGCCACGATGTACACATTCTTGCCGTCGCAGCAGGCGCTGTTGACGTAGTCCACGTCCAGCCCCAGGTCGATGAACTCCGGGACGTAGACGGCGCCGCTGAGCTGGTCGGCGTCGCCGCCGTCCTTGCCGCCGCAGGCCGCCAGTCCTAAAACGATGCACAGGGCCAGCAGCAGCGCCGTCAGCCTGTTGGAATGTCTCCTCATAATGGTCCTCCTTGTTCTTGGGATTCAGGATATGTTTCTATTGTACTGAGCTGTGCATCAAACTTGCATCATTCTTTTATCACTCCGGTTACATTTTCCATTAAGAATTGATTAAGGACACTTCTGGTTTTTATGGCGATCTTCCCAATTGCCGGGAGGAACGCCCTCTCCGTCACGGCTGGCGCCGCGCCGCCTCCCCCTAAAGTTTCATAAGATAAAAAATAAGCAGAACGGTCTGGAAAATCCTTTCGCCGCCGTCCTGCTTATTTTTTATGCCCGGCGGTACTTCAGGGCCGCCGTTCGTCCTGTATGGTTTTCATCTCCATAGCGTTCATGTCGTACAATTCTGCATACCCCTCGCCCTCAAGCCGCAGATAGAGAGGCTCTTGCGGATAAAAGCGGGATGTCATGACCTGTTCGCCGTCATTCAGGAAGAGCTCCAGGGAGCTGCTGTCCACAAGCAGGCGCAGGCTGTGCAGCCGGCGGACAGCCGCCGTTCGGACCGTGCGCCCAAAACCGCACGCTTCATCCAGGGTCAGCGTGAGCAGCCCGTCCTCCCAGCAAATGACCGCCGCCCCCTCCAGCGCGGCTGTCAGGCGACTGCCGTGGTTTTCCAGCTCCAGGTCCAGGGCCGGACCAACCGCCCGCCGCACTGCGCCTGAAAAATCAATGGTCCGGATACCTTTCCGCAGCCGCTCCAGTTCCCGCACAGGCCAGGCGGTCAATCTGCCGTTCGCCCAGTGCAGCTCTCTGTGCGAATCGGTTAAAAGGATGCCTGCCCAGCGTTCAGCTCTGGGCAGGCACAAAATGGATCGTCGATTCCCTTACGATCACGCGCGATTCCAGCTCGTACATCTGCGCAGGCACACCGTCGTGCATCTGCGCCAGCAGCACCTCTACAGCTTTTTTCCCAATCTCCTCTAACGGCTGGGCCAATGCAGTCAATTTCGGGCTGATTTCCCTTGCCAGCAGAGAATTGTCAAAGCCGGCAATGGCGATATCCTTCGGGACGGCATACCCCAATTCCCGAAACGCGGCAATGGCTTCACAAGCCGTAATGTCATCGTTGGCCAGATACGCCTCGCAGCGCAGCCCTGTGTGGGCCGCGTATTCTCTGACCCTGGTGTGTACCAGGCTGGCATTCATATTTGCCGGCGCAGGACACTCGATCACGTCTGTCAATGGGATCCGGTTTTCGGCGAGATAGTTCTGAAAGCCGGCATATTTGATGGCCGAGGTCGAATCCCGCGTGGGACCGATATAGCCAATTTTCCGAAAACCGACATTCAGGAAGTGACGCGCGATCTGCTGGCCCCCGGCGTAGTGCGAGATATACACGCTGCTGAAGCCCTCTGTCCGCTTGGTAATCATCACCGTCGGGATCTGGAGACGCTGGTAAGCGGCGGTCTGCACAGTAGAGACCGGCACGGCGATGATGCCGTCTACCTTCCGCTTTTTCAGCTCCGTCAGGATGTTCTTTTCCCGCTCCTGACTGCGGCGCGTATTGCAGATGATCGTATTATATCCCTCATAGAAGGCCTGGTTCTCCACCGCCTCAATGATCTCACTGAAGAACGGATAGGCGATTTCGGGGACCAGCAGGCCAATCACATTCGTGCTGCTTCCGGCCAGGCTCTGGGCGATGATATTGGGCGCATACTCCAGCTCCTTGACCCAATAGAGGACCTTTTTCCTGGTCTCCGCCTTGACAGACGGATGATTGGAGAGTACGCGGGAAACGGTGACGCGAGAAACGCCCGCTTTATCCGCAATATCCTGCATACTGACCATTACCATCCCACCTTTCCAAAATCTATGGCTATTCTATCGGATTTTTCCGCCATAGTCAAGGGAAGGAAACAGGATAAAGCGTTTTTACGCCTTGAGGGCCAGGAGCCGGTCGCCGGGATCGACCGCACCGGAGGCGGCAGCCTCCGCTGAAGTCAAATCATCCGAATTGGTAACCGCCAGAATGATCGTGGTGGGATGTCCCGCCTTTTTGATTTTTTCCAGATCCATGGTCAAGAGCAGATCGCCCTTCTTCACCGCCTGCCCCACTTGGACATGGCTCTTGAATCCATCGCCGTTCATATCGACCGTATCCACACCCACATGGATCAGCAGCTCCACGCCGCCGGCCTCAATGCCCAGCGTGTGCAGGGTATCGGCCAGCTGGCTGATCGTGCCGTCCATAGGGGCGTAGACCTTGCCCTCCGCCGGCGTGACCCCGCAGCAGATTCCCAGAACCCCCTGGGAAAAAGTCGGGTCAGGGATTTCGGCCATCGGGACGACGGTCCCCTTTGCAACAGACCCCAATACCTCCGGGAAAACAGCGGGAGCCGGTGCAGGAGAACTTTTGCCGCCCTTCGGTATTGTCCTAAAGAAGATGGACGGGCAATGGTCTCCCCCAAAAGCGGCAATTTATGACAAGACTGACCACAATCCTGTGCATGCGATGGCATTTTGAAAAACGGATACTCTTTCGAACCAGTCTGCTGCACCAAGTGCGCAAAGACAGATGTTTGCGTTCAATGCGCTGTGTATTTCGTTTTCCGGTTACAACATCGCTTTCATGAATATGTGATTTGTATGCATAATTATTATCCGCATAAACAGTCTTGATGTTGAAGGGCGCTAGCAGTCTGCACAGCTCGTCCAGGTTTTTGTGCTCCCGTGTTCCAAAGCAATATGCCAGGGGAACGCCGTTGTGGTGGTCAATTG
>CAJTPV010000033.1 GCA_910578505.1 uncultured Oscillospiraceae bacterium
TCTTCTCCCGCTGGGCCTGCTGTAACGCTACGATGTAGTCATACCTCAGCACCGGAGGGATAGACACAATGCAATAGCCCTGATTTATCAGGATCAGGTTCATCAGCAGGCGGGCCGTCCTTCCATTGCCATCCTGGAACGGGTGAATATCCACCAAGCGGCGGTGTGCGTAAGCCGCAAACTCTACTGGGTGAAGTTTTCCCTGCTTCTCTGCCAGCTCAGTCACAAATGTTGCCATGCACTCAGGTACTTCCTCCGCAGTAGGTGGGACATACTCAGTTCCTGTGATGAACACCTGCCCCCTTCTGTACTCCCCTGCCGCCTCCGGGTCGATGCCATTGTAAAACAGGTAGTGCAGACGCCGGATGACATCCTCTGAAATCGAAAGGCTGTCACTTCTGGCTATCGTCAGCATATAATCGTAGGCCCTGGCATGGCCCGTAGCCTCATAACAATCCCGGATGGGCTTGCCTCCCACAGTGATACCGTCCTCCAACAACACCTTTGTCTCGGAGAGGGTCAGGGAGTTCCCCTCCAGCGCATTGGAGCTATAAGTCATTCCTATACGGTAGTAAGCATCCAGTTCCTTTACCTCCACTTCGGAAAGCGGACGGTACACACGGATCACAGCTGCATAATCATCAATTCTCTTGAGCAGGTCTTTGATAGCCATATCTGCCCTCCCTCATTTCGATGCATTGATTTTACCACAAAAGCATGAAGTTTTCAACCGTCAGCACGCAGAAAACCGCCAGGGCGTGCTACCCTGGCGGTCTGCTATATGTTCCAAAGTACCTTCGTACTGCCGTCCTCGCTGATAACAATCTTATGTATCATAATCATAGCGACAGCCTTTTTACGCTTGTAATCGGCGGTTTTCCAGGACTTCGCCAGATTGACTACAACATCGGTTTCGTCCTCCCGGCTTTTCAAGTCCTCTATCCGCTCATACAGGGCCAAACGGTCCCGCTTGAACTGGGTGGCTTTCTGATTCGCCAGAGCCAGAAGATCATCGTTGAACCCTCCTGCCAGCATGGTATCCAGGAGCTGCTTCTCTGACTTCTCAATGGCCTTGATCTTCAGCTTCAGCTCATTGACCTCCGCCGTGTCACCCTTCCTGGTGGTACGGTTCATTTCTTTCAGGTCTGCCAGCTTTTCGGAGATACACTCGTAAACCATGTTCTCCAAGTCCTCGGCATAGATTGTTACCTTCGGACCGGTACAGGTTTTCTTGTGCGACCTGCCCGTACAGTTGAAGTACCTCCGTATCTCACCGCTCTTGTTGATCTTCCCCTTGATGGTGGTCATGGTGTGGCCGCACTTCTCGCAGACCATTTTCCCTGCCAGCCAACTGGTGGGATTGCTGACGCTGTTCCCAATCTGCCGGTTCTTCTCCAGCTTCCGTTGGCATCGGAGCCAAATGTCGGAATCCACGATACCAGGGTGGGTCAGGAGCACCAGCTTCATATCCGACCAATCCGGACTGCTGGGGTCGTGCTTAGTGTGGCCGTAGAGCTGTGCGCCGTATTCCTCGGTAAATAGGGACACGTCCGTAACCATCTGAACGCCGTGGCGGTCGTAGTAGTCGTACACATCGGAATCAGCCTTGACGTAGATAGGGTTCTTTAGCAGTGTGGACAGCTTTGCCGTTGTCCAACTGCTGCCATTCAGGGGCTGTTTCCCCTCGGCTACCAGAATATCCAGAAGCCGCCGCAGGGATACGCTCTCCTGGGCGTAGACCTCGAAAATGTACCGCACCTGCTCTACCTCAGCGGGGATGGGACTCAGCTTCTTGGTCTTGACATTGTGGATGACAGTCGGAACCAGCTCGAACCCGTAGGGCTGTCTGCCGCCCATGTAGAACCCCATTTCGCTGCGGTGGGCGTATGCCTGAGTTACGCGGTTGATGATGGATGTGCGCTCAAACTCTGCGAACACCATCAGGAGCTTGACGATCATTTCACCATAAGGCGAGGATGTGTCAAAGGACTCCTGGGAGGACACGAACTCTACCTTGTGCTCCTTGAACTCCTGCAAAATGTTCACGAAGTCCGACAGGGAACGGCTGATACGGTCCAGCTTGTAGACAATGACCTTCTTGACCTTCCCCTGCCGTACCATCTTCATCATTTTCTGGAAGCCGTCCCGATTGACGTTGCCGCCGGAAAAGCCGTTGTCTATGAAAGTAAGTACCTTTTCGTCCCGTTCATCGGGCTTGATAACAGATTTGCAGTATTCTAGCTGGGTTTCGCAGCTAATGCTGTTCTCCCGCTCCACAGATTTGCGGGCATACAGGATGATCACCATTTGACACACCCCCTTTCCTCATGGTAAAATATGCGTGGCTGCTATGCGGGAATACGCTTTTCCGTCCTGGTCAGAGCCAGAAACAACTCCTCTTTGAGCCGTTCCCGGTTGGCGGGATCTTCCTCATGGATGGTAATGTGTTCTACACGGTGCTTTCGGTCTTTGATGTCCGTGTATTCATCTTTGAGATTAGCCATCGCAATACCTCCTAAACAGCCCCACACAGGGGCGTCGTATTGGAATCAATGTCGATTCCACCCGTTACGATAATATGCGTAAAGTCGCAGCATATTTCGTGGTTGGGCAGATTTAGGATGCCCTTCTGGGTGTAGGGAAAGAAACAGCTATACTTGCGACCAATAAAATTTACCTGGGACATGGAGGACCCCCTCCACCGCAAGCGGTCCCCCTCCCCTTTCAGGGGAGGCTTTCCAAAGGATCAGGGGAAAAGACTCCCCTGAAAGGGGAGCTGGCACGCGAAGCGTGACTGAGGGGTCCCCATTCCGGCATATTTCATCGTTCGCGAGTATAATCAGGAAACGGTATTTCCTGTTAGAACCGCTGGCCTTGAAGTCCAGGTACTCGTCCAAGGAAAGGTTTTTTCTGTTTTGTAGGGCAATACCAGCGTTCTTAAAACCAATGAGAAGCGATTGGTGTAGTCGGCCACCAGACCGACTACACCAATCGCTTTGTCTTTATCCTCTATTCAGATGCCGATGTCAGTTGATCGAGCTCTGTTTTGAACAAATCCTCTCATTCCGAAATCCACGAGTTACGGTTACTTGAATCCGACTTCTTGATAAAAAATGGTCTTGGAGTTTAGAAAGCTATATATGTCCAGCACGATTTTCTCTCCTTTATTTTGATTCTTCATCCCGATTTTGTAATCTCTGCTTTTGAAATCGCTCAAACATCGTATAGCCGTTTTCTTTACACTGTGGGCAGGGATTGGCTACCGTATGTACCAGCCCCAGCTTATAAGGGCATTTATCGCATGGCGGCTTCACTTTGTAAAGCAAATCCTTCATACTCATATCGTGGTGCCTCCTTCTTGTGTTCGGACTCATAAAGATGTAGACTAAGGGTAGTGCCGCTATCATCAAATTGGAGAGTACCACCGTCGAAAGACCGCCATCTGCTGTCAAAGTATTAGTCCGCGTAGTATACTGATTGCAGATGTAGAAGGAGTGTTGCACGGCACTCCTTTAACTGCCTTATAAGTTATATCTGATATAGTCGCAAAATTCGATTGACTGCAAGCTATGCTGTGTGCTATTCTATACGGGAGAGGAGTTGAACGCCATGGTTATTCGAGAAAGCTATTTAGCGAAAATTCGCCCCTTCATTGGCAAAGACACCATCAAAGTATTGACCGGTATTAGGCGTGGCGGCAAGAGCGTCCTGCTGGAACAGATCCGTGACGAGATAGGCAGCCCCAACACCATCTTTCTGAACTTTGAGGACTTGGGCAACCAGCACCTATGCGAATACAACGCCCTGCACGATTATGTTTGTGAGAAGATCGGTGACAGTAGGGAACGATTCTATCTGTTCTTTGATGAGATACAGGAGGTACAGGGCTGGGAGAAAGCGGTCAACTCCCTCCGGGTGAAGTTCCATGCAGACATCTACATCACTGGCTCCAACTCCCGGCTGCTGTCTGGCGAGTTAGCGACCTATATCGCCGGACGGTATATCTCCTTTGTTGTATACCCTTTTTCCTTTACAGAGTTTCAGATGGCTGACCCTGCCCTGACTTTCGACCAGTACATCCGATACGGTGGTATGCCCTTCTTGTCCAGCATCAGCTTTGAGCCGGAGATCAGTAAAAACTATCTCCAAGACATTTTCAATTCGGTGGTGCTGAAGGACATTGTCAAGCGCAACAACATCCGGGACGTTGACCTCCTGGAGCGCATCATTGCCTATGCCCTGGCTAACGTAGGCAGGAGCTTTTCAGCTACCAGTATCTCCAAGTTCTTCAAGGCAGAGAACCGCACCGTAGCCCCCGAAACAATCTTGAACTATCTGAAAGCCTGTGAGGAAGCCTACCTCCTGTACCGTCTCAAGAGCCAGGACATCAACGGCAAGAAGCTACTGAAGTTCAATGAGAAATACTATACGGCAGACCACGGGCTGCGGGAAGCGGTCATCGGGGAGAACCTGCAAAACGTGGAAATCATTCTGGAAAACATTGTAGGCCTGGAACTGCTTCGCCGGGGATACAAGGTCTGTGTCGGACGTGTGGGGACGAAGGAGATCGACTTCGTGGGCGAGAAACAAGGGGACAAACTGTATGTCCAGGTCTGCTGCCTGCTCAGTGATGAAGCTACTGTTCAGCGGGAATTTGGCTCACTCTTAGAAATCAGGGACAACTATCCGAAGCTGGTTCTGTATAAGGAAGGCTCCTTCCGAGGGAACTATGAGGGCATCCCAGCAATCAGGATCGAGGACTGGTTGACGGGGAAAAATGTGTAAAAGTTGCGTTGTATCTCTCGGAAAAATATGTTATAGTATCCTTGATCCCACACAAGAAGGGCTGGTGATGTGATGAAACGAAACGCCTTAGACGCTCTAATCAAGTGGCAGCACAGCGAAGACCGAAAGCCCATGGTACTCAAGGGCGCGCGTCAGGTTGGCAAGACCTGGCTCATGAAAGCGTTTGGACAAAACTGCTACGAACACTCCGTTTACTTCAACTTTGACGAAGAAGACGAACTGAAATCTATTTTCGAGGTCAACAAGAACCCCCAGCGGATCATAGAATTGCTCTCCCTGATTGCCGGAGAGAAGATTCTGCCCGGCGAGACTTTGGTGATTTTTGACGAGATACAGGAGTGTCCCGCCGCCCTCAACGCCTTGAAATACTTCAAGGAGAAGGCAAACGAGTACCACATCGTTTCGGCCGGCAGTCTTTTGGGGACGCTGCTGGCCCAGCCGAAATCTTACCCGGTGGGCATGGTGAACCTGCTGGACCTCTCCCCTCTTACCTTTGACGAATTTCTGGCGGCTGTGGAGCCTTCTCTGTATGAGTTCTACTGCGGCATCCAGAAGGAGCAGCCTATCGAGGAGATTTTCCACCGCCGCCTGATGGAAGCCTGCAATAACTATTTCATCATTGGCGGGATGCCGGAGTGCGTGGCCTCCTGGATAAAATACAAAGACCCGGTTAAGGTGGCTCAGATCCAGCGTGAGCTGATCGAGATATATGAGAACGACTTCTCCAAGCACAACGGCAAAGTCAACAGCGGTCGTATCCTGATGGTCTTCCGCAGTATCGTTTCCCAGCTTGCCAAAGCCAATGAGAAGTTTATGTACGGCGCTGTCCGGGAAGGAGGCCGTGCCAGAGACTTCGAGGAAGCGATAGAATGGCTCGTATCCGCCGGGATGCTGAACCGGGTCTACAATATCTCCAAGATGGAGCATCCTCTCGCCGCTTTTGACAAACTGGATCAGTTCAAGCTCTTTGTCTTTGACACCGGACTGCTCAAGCAGATGGCAGGGATCGACAACAGCGCCATCCTTTTGAAAAGCGATTACCAATTCAAAGGCCCCTTGACCGAGAACTTTGTCTTGCAGCAGCTCCGGGGGCAATTCGAGGTAGAACCACGCTACTACTCCGACAAAAATGGTGAGATTGATTTTGTCGTGCAGTATGGAACAGAGATCATCCCCATTGAGGCCAAGAGCGGCGAGGACAAATCAGCCCCCTCCTTCAAGCGGTATATTGCGGAACACCAACCGGAACACGCCCTCCGGTTCTCTAAGCGAGGATACCGGAAGGATGGGTATATTACCAACCTCCCGTTATATTTGGCGAGAAAGACAAGAGCGCTGCTTTAGCGGCTATACTATAGAGAAAAAAGAGGCTTCGGTAGAATGTGTGGGTAGGAAAATCAGATATGGGCAGCATCTGCCAGAGAGGGGCGCAAGCCCCTCTTGACTACCTGCAAGCACTGTGGCGCAAGGCTGTCAAGGCCGCCGCAGGCGAGGCAAAGCCGGTGCCTTGACTGGCTTGTGACACGGTGCTATTTTCAGCCCTTTTTTGTGTACCACTCCAAATGCCTGAAAACCATTGCTATGGCTGATTTTCAGCAAATCTGCCACCCACACATTCTACCGAAGAGCCAGAAAAAAGAGGACTTTCAATCATATGAGCAATGAAAAAGTATTCCAAATGGATTTTGGGAAAGTCTACGGACTTCTTTTGAATAAGGCAGTCAAGAAGGGGCGCACACAAGCGGAGGTTGACGAGATTATCTGCTGGCTTACAGGATATGATGCTGAAGCATTGGAAGCAGCCCGCCTGTCCCCTGTTTGCTACGGAGACTTCTTCCGCAACGCACCCGCGCCCAATCCTAATCGGGCGCTGATAAAGGGTGTTGTTTGCGGCATACGGGTCGAGGAGATCGAAGACCCTCTTATGCGGGAAATCCGTTACCTGGATAAGCTCATCGACGAACTTGCCAAGGGCAAGCCTATGGAAAAGATTCTGCGGAGCCAGGATGAACCTGCCATGTGGGTATGTCCCAAATGCGGTCGCTCCTTCCGCAAAAAGGGGCAAGACCATTATTGCGGGAAAGCGCCCGAAACGATTGAGGAATACATCCGCAGCCAGTCGGAGGATGTTCAGCCCCATCTGCATCAGGTGAATGACGCCATCAAAGGCAGCATCCCAGAGGCCAGGGAAAAGATCTCCTGGAGTATGCCCACCTATTGGAAGGGCCGCAACCTGATCCAGTTTGCAGCGTTCAAGAAGCATATCGGCCTGTACCCCGGCCCGGAGGCTGTGGAGGCGTTCGCCGACAGATTGACGGACTACAAAACCAGCAAAGGCACCATTCAGCTCCCCTACAGCAAGCCGCTGCCGCTGGAATTGATTGGGGAAATTGCGGTATGGTGTGAGAAGAACAACTAGGAATCGGGGGTGTCCTCCGCGCCTTGGACTACGCCCGGCACGCTGCTATACCCGTGAGCACTGAATTTTGCCAGACAAGCCGTTCTCCCCCGCCGGAGGCGGGGGAGAACATGGCAGATTTCCTAAGATTGCGTTTTATTGGGAAACTTGTCAAGAATTTTGCTGCTTGCCATAAACAGGCAAAAAGTCTTGGAGCGTCAGCGTCTCGCCGGGCTGGACGACGCAGAACTCGCTGTCAAACTGGTGCAGGAGCAGCTTCTCCAAAACCCGCACGGTTCCGGCCTGACGGCTGTAGCCAAGACCCAGACGGGCCGCGTCCGCCGCCGCCCCCGACTCATAGGCCGACAGGTCATAGGCCCCGGTATCCACCAGCCGCAGGCTCCGGTAGCTGGAGAGCATGGCGGCCATGATCCTGGCGGCCCGCTTCTCCCCATAGGTGCGCTGGTAGCGCTCGTAATCCCGCAGGATGTAGCGGTCACTCAGCAGCCACTGCCGTGTGACATACAGGCTCCGGCTGTCTGCGGGAGACCGCTGCCCCGGCTCCACTGCCAGCAGCATCCGCACACAGTCGTCGAACCGGGGCGCCACTACCACCGCCCGGCGGCTGGTCACGCCGTTGAGAGCACCGCCACAGTAGGCCATTGCCAGCAGCACCCGTCCGCAGGTATCCGGCAGCTGGTCCAGCCGGTCCTGCAGGACCCGGCGCAGCACGTCCGGCGTCTCGTGGAGGCCCTTGTCCATCCACACCACCTCCGGCGCGGCGCCGGTGCGGGCGATGGCCAGCTCCAGCTCGTCCCGGAGCATCTCACAGGCGATGACGGTCTCCTGCATGCCTCAGCGCGCCGCGTAGAAATCCGCCGCCGCCTTGTAAAAGGCGTCGATGTTTTCCCACTTTGCGATGGGCGGGATGTCGCAGCCGGAGGAGATGACGAAGTGGGGCCAGCCGCAGCACGCCTCCATCACCGTCTGCGTCTCCTGATAGATACTCTCCGGCGTGCCGAAAGTAAAGGTGGCAGGGTTTACATTGCCCATGCACAGCAGGTCGCCGGGGCAGAGGGACACCGCCTCCTTCATGGAGATCGCGTTGCCGAAGTGGTAGCCCTTGGCCCCCACCCGCAGCAGGGAGTCCATCATCAGCATGGTGTTGTTGCCGCAGTTGTGGTAGATGACGATAAAGTCGTCCTGCTGCACGGCATCCACGATCCGCTTCACATAGGGCTCGGAGAAATCCACGGCCATCTTGGGGGAGAGCAGCCCGGTCAACGGTTCCGCCATGACGATGCCGTTGGCGCCGGCGGACTGATAGGCTTTGGCATAGGCGATGAGGAACTGCGTACATTTCTCCAGCACCGTGTGTACCAGCTGGGGGTTCTTCTTGCAGGCCTTCATGGCCTGGGCTGTGCCCAGCAGCCGGCCTGCCAGGGAATAGGGCCCGATGATGCCGGCCAGCACAGGCCGGTCCGTGATCAGCTCCACCGAACGGGCCATGGCGTCCAAATAGATCTGCGTCCGCCCCATGCCCACTGCGGGGACTTCCAGCCGGTCCGCCTCCTCCTGGTTGTTGACCAGGGTCCCGACGATGGCCGGCACCTCGCCCTCGCTGACCAGGATCTCCGCGCCGAAGGACTCTGCTTCCAAAGACAGGTCCATCATGCTCACTGCCGCCAAAGAGTCGTCCCGGTCCGCCAGCAGCTTCATCGCCTGGGCCTGGGTGTTGCTGTCGCTGATGAGCTCCTGGACGGAGATGCCCAACAGCTGGATGACCGGAAAGGTCAGGATCGGCATAGGCTTTTTCACCGGGTCCGCAATGACCTGGTTTTTCCACGCGCACATATCTCGTTTCATGGCATAATACCCCCTTTTCAACAGCCCGCCGCTGGTACGCAGCGGCGGGCGGATCTGTTTAATACTTCATTTTCAGGCCGATGCGCTCCACATCGTCCTTGACCTTGCCGTAGATATCCAGCCATTCCTGGGTGGGCTCCACCTTGATGGGGTCATAGGCCTCCAGGAAGCTCTTGCCGATGGGCCGCTTGTCCAGATAGGGCACATAGTGCTTCTGGAACTCCTTGACCATCTCGTTGGCGTCCTTACGGGACAGGCCGGCCGCCGCGTAGGCGATCTCCCCGTTGAAGCGGGCCTCCAGACCGGTGACATGGAGGATTTCCACGCCCACTGCGGAGCGCACGCCGTCGATGCGGGCCGTGCCGGAGACGGTGGCTGTGGTGGCCATGGCGGCGCACTCGTACAGCAGGCTCTCGGTCATAGGGCCGGAGACGGGGGAGGTCATCACCGTGGTCAGCAGGTGGGTGTTGCGGTTGACGGCCTGCTGGGCGGCGCTGACCGCCCAGATCAGCTCGGGGGCGGTGTCGCAGTTATAGAAGGGATGGGTGGGGCAGATGGAGAAGGTGGTAGCCATATTGACCACGCACTCCATGATGATGCCCGCCACGGCGCAGATGGCAACGCCCTCCGCACCGCCGGCGTATCCGCCAAGGATGGGGTTGTAGAAGCTGTGGATGACGCAGCCGGTCTTGACCAGGTGGGCCACCTTGATAAGCAGTCCGTAGTTGGTCTTCAGCTCGCTGACAAAGCAGGTGTGGTGCCAGTCGCACTGGGGGAAGCCGCCGTAGGAGGAGCCGGAGAGCTCACCGATCTCCGACACGGCGTTTTCCACCACGCCGATGCCAATGCCGGGCCGCCCCGCCCGCTGGGCGGCGGATTTGATGAGCTCCACCTCCCGCCAGGCCAGAAGGACCTCCCAGGGGCTGCGGGTCTTGGGCGTGCGCCCGTGGGTGGTGAAGAAGTTGCAGCCGACGATGGAGTCAATGACCGGCTCCTTGGCGTAGCTCTCCATCACTGCGGAGAACCACTCCTCAGGAATGGGCGCCCCGAAGCCGCCGCCCACAATCTTGGGGACCACGGGGTCCTCAGGCCGCCGGGTCACGATGGTGCATTGGTCCAGGCCGGAGCCGATGGTCAGGGTATCCGGCGCCCAGCGCAGGGCCTGCAGGATCTCCTCCCGGCTGAACTTCATCTGGGTATGGGTGTCCGTGCAGTACACGCCGGTGGTGCTGGCCAGCTCCAGGCCCGCCTCGAAAAAGCGGTCCGCCAGGGCGTCGTCTGTAATGATTGCCTCGTTCCGGTCGTACTGCAGGCTGTACTTTTTGATGAGGCCCCGCACTGTCTTGGAGATGAGCTTGTCAAAATCCTTCTCCTCCATCACAGGGCCGTTGTCCATGCGGTCCAGGACCGTCAGAAGTCTGGTATGCGATTTCATTTCTCTCAGCCCGCCTTTCTCTCAGCCATGATTTTCCGGCACAGCTCCACCGCCTCGTTGGCGTCGTTGCTGTAGCCGTCCGCGCCGATGGACTCCGCCCACTCGGCGGACACGGGGCCGCCGCCGACGATGACCTTGTACTTGCTCCGCAGCCCCAGGCCGTCCAGGGTCTTGAGCACGTCCACCATGTAGGGCATGGATGTGGTCAGCAGGGAGGACAGGGCGATGATGTCCACGTTTTCCCGCTTGGCGGTCTCGATGAAGTTGTAGGGGGCCACGTCGTTGCCCAGGTCCAGGACCTCGTAGCCGTTGACCTCCAGCAGGGTGGCCACGATGTTCTTGCCGATGTCATGGACGTCGCCCTGGACGGTGCCGATGACCACCTTGCCCGCGCTCTCGGATTTCTCGGAGGAATTGAGCAGGTGGGCACGGATCTCGTCCTTCACAGCCTTGGCCACGTCCGCGGACATGATCAGGTCGGGCAGGAAAATCTCCAGCCGGGAGAACTTCTCCCCCACGTCATCCAGAATGGGCACCAGACATTTCTGCACGATGTCCAGGGGGTTGACCCCCGCCTCGATCTCCGCGCGGGTAAGCGCGACGGCCTCCTCCTCCTCGCCATCCAGCACACACGCCATCAGTTTCTCGTAATACTGCTCCATGGTTTCATCTCCTTCTCATTTTTCAGCCGGTTTTTTGGCATATTCGCCAAAAATCATCTCTACAAACCGTAGCATACCATATATTCCGCACAGATGTCAAACCCCGTTTTGGCCCTGCGGAGGGGCTGCGCCGGGATGGGTGTTACTCATTTTTTCTTAGAAAAGGGGCCCCGCCGCCCTGACAGGGTCCGGCGGGACCGCCGATGCCGCAAAATCCTTTTTTTCCGGGGAAAGTCCAAGGGAGGCAGTCATACTGATTGTTCAAAAATTTTTTTCTGACGGATTTTTTCCCGCTCTTACAGCAGCCCCGCCTCCCGGAAACCGGCAAACAGGACGTGGGGGGCCATGGGGGCGGTGCGGAAGGCCACCCCGGTGGCGTGGAGGATGGCGTTGCGGATGGCCGGGGCGGGGGAGCAGGCCGGCGGCTCACCCAGGGCCTTGGTGCCGTAGGGGCTGGTGGGCTCCGGGTTCTCCACAAACAGCGCCCGCAATCTGGGGTGGTCCATGGCGGTGGAGAGCTTGTAGTCCAGCAGGTTGTTGTTCAGGGGCCGCCCGGTTCTCTCATCAAAGAGCAGCTGCTCCGACAGACCATAGCCGATGCCCATGGACATGCCGCCGTGGACCTGGGCCTCCGCCAGGGCGGGGTTGATGAGCCGTCCGCAGTCGTGGACATTCACAATGTCCAGCAGCTTCACCCGGCAGAGAGGGATGTCCACCTCCACCTCGGCGAAGGTGCAGCCAAAGGAGTAGGCGTTGTTTTTGATCTGGTATGTACTCTCGGCGGTGATGTGCTGGGAGTGGGTGGTGCTGTACAGGGCCTCCGTGGCCAGCTCGCCCAGGGTCATCAGCACCCGGCCGTCGGTGGTCCGGATGATGTTGCCGTCCGTCAAAGCCAGGTTCTCCTTCATCTGCCGGGTCAGCTCCACGGCGTAGGTGAGGATCTTGTCCCGCAGGAGTCCGCCGGTCTGCTTCAGGGAGAAGCCGCCCATATAGGTCTGGCGGGAGGCGTACGCGCCGGTGCCGTAGGGGGTGATGTCCGTATCCTGGGTGGAGACGATATGGACGTCGCGGAAGGGGATGCCGATGGCGTCGGCGGCCATCTGGGCAAAGGCGGTGTCACAGCCCTGGCCGATCTCCGTCTCCCCGGTCTGGACCTGGACGGTGCCGTCCTGGTTGAGGACCATCCGGCAGGAGCTGGACTCTAGGGAGATGGGCCACACGCCGGTGTTGTACCAGAAAAGGGCCATGCCCACGCCCCGGCGTACCGGTCCGGTCTGGTCCCGGTACGCCTCCCGCTTGCGCTGGTAGTCCATGGCCTCCATGCCCTTGTCCATCACCTGGCGGAAGCTGTCGCAGTAGTTCTCGTTCTTGCTGAAGGGATCCCGGAAGCCCTGGGGCATGACGATCTGGCGGCGGTACTCCACTGGGTCCCGGCCCAGCGCCTGGGCGATCTCATCGATATGGCCCTCCTCCGCCCACATGACCTGGGGGGTGCCGTAGCCCCGCATGGCCCCGCCGGAGGGCCGGTTGGTGAAGGCGGTGTAGGCATCCCCCTGGATGTTGGGGCAGGGGTACAGCTCGGGCAGAGCGCTCATGCCCTTGGCCACAACGCCGTGGCCGTGGGAGATGTAGGCCCCCTGGTTGGAGAAGTACTCCGCCTTCCGGGCGGCCAGGGAGCCGTCGGGCCGCACCCAGGTGATGAGGTGGCTGCGGATGGCGTGGCGGACCCGGTTGGTCACAAAGGTGTCCTCACGGGCGCAGTCCACCTTGACCAGCCGCCCGCCCAGCTGGGTGGTGAGCCAGGCGCACAGGGGCTCGTACAGCGCGTCCTGCTTGTTGCCGAAGCCGCCGCCGATATAGGGCTTGATGATGCGCACCCTGCCCCAGGGGACGCCCAGGGCCTGGGCGCAGATGCGGCGGATGATATGGGGGATCTGGGTGGAGGCCGTCACCACGATGCGGCCATTTTCCATATAGGCGGTGCAGATGTTGTTCTCCAGGTGGCAGTGCTGGACCGTGGGGGTGTCGTACCAGCCCTCCACCTTGATGAGCCCCGGCTCCCGGATGGCGGCGTCGTAATCCCCCAGGCAAAGCCGGGTGTGGTCCACCAGATTGCCCGGATATGCCTCGTGGAGCTGGGGCGCGCCGGGCTCCAGGGCCTTCTGCACGTCCAGCACAAAGGGCAGCTCCTCGTACTCCACCCGCACCAGCCGGGCGGCCTGGGCGGCGGCCACCGGGTCTTCCGCCACCACTACGGCGATGTCCTCGCCGTAGTAGCGCACGTGCCTGGACAGCAGCAGGCGGTCGGCCACATCCTGGTGGCCGGGGTCCGTGGACCAGGGATGTCCGGCGGTGGGGAAATAGTTCTCCGGCACGTCAAAGCAGGTGAAGACCTTCACCACGCCCGGCACCCTCTCCGCCGCGCCGGTGTCGATGGACTTCACCAGGCCGTGGGCCACGGTGGCATGGACCAGGTGTGTGACAAGGGCGCTGCTGTCGCACAGGTCGTCTGTAAATTTGGCGCGGCCCGCCGCCTTGTCAAAGGCGTCCACGCGAATCTCGCATTTGCCTATGGTGTTGCTCATGACATCATCCTCCTTATTTTGGCAGGGGGTAAGGTTCTCGGTTCGGCGGAAAGAAGGCGGCGGGTTCCTACAGCGGGGGGAAATTCATAGCCTCGATATACCGCTTCTGGAACAGTTTGCTGGAGGACAGCTCCACCACCTGGGCGGCGGCGGCGATCCGCCCCGCCTCCTCCACCAGGGAGGCGGACTGGAGGATACGGCCCGCGCCGGTGCCGGCGGCGTTGCCGATGGCCGCCGTCCGGCGGGCCAGCCCCGCCGGCAGCAGGCCAATGCGCTCGGCGGAGGCGGGGTCCATCCAGCTGCCGAAGCCGCCGCAGAGGATCACGCCGTCCAGCTGGCCGTACCCGATACCGGCGGCGTCCAGCAGGGTGTCTATCCCCCCGCGGATCGCCCCCTTGGCCAGCTGCAGCTGGCGGATGTCCCGCTGGGTGAGCCGCACATCGCCGGAGAGGAGCAGCTCCCCGCCCCGGTCCGGACGGATGCGGCCCTTGGGGTGGATGTCCCCGGTCTCCAGCAGGCAGGCCACGGCGTCGATGAGGCCGGAGCCGCAGAGGCTGGCGGCCTGTCCGCCGCCGATGACCGTGCAGCGCAGGCCGCCCGGCTCCAGAGACACCTGGCTGATGGCCCCGGTGCGGGCGCTGGAGCCGCAGGAAATACCCGCCCCCTCAAAGGCGGGGCCGGCCGCCGTGGCGCAGCAGTAGAGGCCCCTGTCTGTCTTCAGGGCCATCTCCCCATTGGTACCTGCGTCCACCAGCAGGACACAGCCCGGCTGGCTGAGCAGTCCGCTGGCCAGGATGCTGCAGGTGATATCCGCGCCCACATAGGCGGAAATGCAGGGTGGGAGGTAGGCCGGCAGGCCGGGGAAGCCGGGCAGTCCCAGAGCCAGCGTGGTCCCGAACAGGGACTGGGGCCGGAAGGGGGCCATGGACAGGGAGCGGGGGTCCAGCCCGGCGGCCAGATGGAGCATGGTGGTGTTGCCGGTGACGCACAGCCCGGACACCCGGCTGTCCTCCACGCCCGCGTCCCGGCACAGCCGGCGCAGCATGTCCCCCAGCTGCCTGCAGATGAGCACCTGCAGGGGTTCCACCGTGTTCCGGCTGGCGTAGTCGATGCGGGAGAGCACGTCTGCGCCGTAGCGGCTCTGCCGGTTCATCTCCCCCACCACCGCCAGGGTCCGCTTCTCCTCTCTGGAGAAGAGGTAGCCCACCACGGTGGTGGTGCCGATGTCGAAAGCCGCGCCCAGATCGCCGCTGTAGATGGGCTCCAGGGGGGCGGTGTCCGGAAAATAGTCCGTCTCAATCCGGTCGCCATCCTGGGAGGGGAGGGTGACAAAGCAGTCTCCCAGAATTTTGGCAAAGCAGGCCAGGCGCACCCCGCCGGAGGCGCCGCCCAGCAGCGCCAGCTCCTCCGGGGAGGGGGCGGACAGCTCGCCCGACGCCGTTACCCGGCATTTCCCGCAGGCGTGGTTCCCGCCGCAGGGGAAGTCCAGCGGAAGCCCCGTGCTCCGCATGGCCTCTATCAGCCCCGTGCCAGCCTTGACCGGGACCGTGCCGCTGCGTTCCCCGCTGCGCCAGATGAGGGATACCATAGGAACCTCCTTCTGCACCCGGTCCTGCCGGAGCGTCTCCGGCGGCAGGGTGCGCTTGAATTTTGCGCTGAGTACCCGCTTCTGAAAGGAAAAGGGGATCAGTTTGGTGTTGTAATACTCCACCGAGTACAAAACCGGCTCCGACGCCTGGGTGTAGCAGAGGGAGTCCAGCTTCAGCAGGGGGAAGCCCGCGTCCACCGCCATGATCTCCGCCAGCCGCCCCTCCGCCGCGCAGGCGTCCATGTGGACGGTCAGCGCCTCCAGCAGCTCGTCGCACATGCTCTGGAGGAAAAGGAAGATGTTCACGTCCACCAGCGAAAAGCTGCTGCTGGAGCGGTCATAGTACCGGGCCGGGATGTAGTCCGCCACAAAGATGACGGGCTGCCCGTCGGCATAGACCACGTTTTCGATCTGATAGATGCTCTCCCCGTCCTCCAGGGCCAGCTTTTCCGCCACCGCGCGGGGCGGCGCGGACAGCATCCGCAGCTGGTACAGGGTGGAGCTGGGCTGGTAGCCGCAGTTGGCCACAATATCCAGGTACACGCTGTCGATATCCAGCCGGGCCGGCTCATTGAGGACGTGGCGGTTTATCAGCGTCCCCACGCCCCGCCTCCTGGTGATATACCCGGCCCCCTCCAGCTGGGAGAGGACGTCCCGTATCTTGACGCGGCTGACGCCGAAGCGCGCCGCCAGCTCCGCTTCGGAAGGAAGGCGGCTGCCGGTGTGTTCTTTGGCGTAGGAGCGGATCCATTCCAGCAGTCGGATGTAGGTCTCCGGATACAGATCGTATGGCTGGTCCCTCATGGCCCTATTGTCCCCCTCGGTGGTTTTCTTTTATTTTGCCGCAGAAGCCGGTTTTTGTCCAGACCCAAATGACGCAGGAAAAAAACTTTTTTGGCTGCAGCGGTCAAATAGTATGACTGATTTTTTGCAGGACACCGGAAATGATTCCCCGAAAATACCAAAGAAGGGCCGCAAAGCGGATAATACGCGGAATTTGCCGGAAAGTGCCGGCGCAAGACGGCAAGTGAATGGAAAAATCAGTAATATCCATTGGGAGAGGGAGAAATTTTCACCAAAAAGCTGAGGTTGCATTTGTACAGAATGTATGATATCTTTGACAATATAGCTGTGTTTTTGGTATTTGCAACAAAGGGACCAGCGGGGATGCGGCATATCCCTGGAGTGGCGCGACGTCCCTGCCGCCTGACTGAAGAAACGGAGGTTTTTCATGAATCGCTTACTCATCCGCAATATCCGCTCCCTGATTTCCTGCGACGAACAGGACCGTGTCTATGAGAATGTTAACGTCTTCTGTGAGGACGGACTCATCCGCTCCATCGGACCCGGCGCGCCGGAGGCGGACGAGGTCATCGACGGGGCGGGAATGCTCTGCTATCCCGGACTGATCAACACCCACCACCATCTCTACCAGGTCTTCTCCCGCAATCTGCCGCAGGTGCAGAATATGGAGCTGTTTGACTGGCTGGTCACCCTCTATGAGATATGGAAGGGGCTGAATGAGGATACTGTCCGCCTCTCCTCCTGCGTGGGCATGGGGGAGCTGATGAAAAACGGGTGTACCACTGTGTTTGACCACCACTACGTCTTTCCCAAGAATGCCGGGGATCTGATCGGGGCCCAGGCCCAGGCCGCCGGGGACCTGGGGGTGCGGATGCACTTCTCTCGCGGCAGCATGGACCTGTCCCGGAAGGACGGCGGCCTGCCTCCCGACAGCGTGGTGCAGACTGTGGATGAGATCATGGAGGACAGCGCCCGGCTTATCGGGAAGTATCACGACCCCTCCTTCCAGTCCATGCGGCGGCTTGCTCTGGCCCCCTGCTCACCCTTCTCCGTGTCTGCGGACCTGCTGCGGGAGAGCGCCGTGCTGGCCCGGGAGTACGGGGTGCGCCTGCACACCCACCTGTGTGAGACCAGGGATGAGGAAAACTATACCCTGGAGCGGGTGGGATTGCGGCCCCTGGCCTATATGCAGACGCTGGGCTGGACCGGCAGCGACGTGTGGTACGCCCACGGCATCCACTTCAACGACCAGGAGCTGCGCCTGCTGGCGGAGACCGGCACCGGCGTGTGCCACTGTCCCATCTCCAATATGAAGCTCTCCTCCGGCATCGCCCGCATTCCGGAGATGCTGGAGATGGGCATTCCGGTGGGCCTGGGCGCGGACGGCTCTGCCTCCAACGACGGCTCCAACCTGCTGGAGGAGCTGCGGGTAAGCTACCTGCTCCACCGCCTCAACTCCAGCGAGAAGGCCCCCAGCGGCTATGACCTGCTGAAGGTGGCCACAATGGGCAGCGCCCGGCTGCTGGGCCGGGAGAAGGAAATTGGCTCTCTGGAGCCGGGCAAATGTGCGGACCTGTTCCTGCTGCGGGCGGACCGCCTGGAGTTGGTGGGTGCGTGCTACGACCCCAAATCCGTGCTGGCTACCGTGGGAGTGAAGGGTCCCGTGGATTATACGGTGGTCAACGGGCGCGTCACCGTCCGGGACGGGCGGCTGACCGGCGTGGATGAGGAGAAACTGGTGCGGGACGCAGAGCAGGAGATCCGGCGGTATCTGGGCCAGTGAGCCGGCCCAATGTTGATGTTGCTGCGCCCGGGCGCAGCGGAAAGGTATGGTGAGAATATGGAACACAACAATTCACAGGTGACCTCTTATGATACCTCGGCAATTCAGAAGGAGAACCGGCAGAGCTGGGTGAAGATCCTCTCCATTTGGATGGGGCTGATCTTCTCCACGGCCACCATGCTGTACGGCGGCGTGCTGGGCACCTTCCTGGACCTGGGACACGCGCTGCTGGCAATTGTCTGCGGCACAGCCATCCTGGCGCTGCTGTCCATCCTCATCTCCAACATCGGCGCGGACACCGGCCTGTCCTGCTATGAGCTGATGAAATATTTCCTGGGCAATACCGGCGGGCGGATCGTCTCCGTCATGTTCATCAGCGTGATGCTGGGCTGGTCCGGCATCGGCGTGATCGTGGTGGTGGAAATGATGGCCCTGTACATCCCGTTCTTTGCCACGCCGCTGGGCTTCGCCCTGGGCGGCATCGGGCTGAACATCATCTTCGTGGGCACAGTCTGGTCCAGCTTCAAGGGCCTGAGCTTTTTCTCCCGGCTGGCGGTGCCCATCATCACGGTGGTCTTCGTCATCGCCTTTGTCCGCACCGGGCAGGTGTACGGACTGGCCCCTCTGTTTGAAAAAGTGCCGGTCAATCCCCACAGCTTCCCCTATGTGGTGTCCGGCGTGGTGGCCTGCTGGATCAACGCCCCCCTGCAGGCCCCGGACATCTCCCGGTTCTCCCGCTCCCGGCGGGATACGCTGGTGGCCACCATTCTGGCCTTCGTGGGCGGGGCGACGCTGGTCTACGGCATCGGCGCGGTGACAGGCGTGGCCACCGGGGTGGACAACATCCCCGGCATCTTCGACAAGCTGGGCATCGCCTCACTGGCGGTGGTGCTGATCCTGCTGCTGACCTGGACCAGCAGCGCCGAGAGCCTCTACTCCTCCTCCCTGGCTTTCGCCTCCGTGCTGCCCATCAAGCGCAAGGAGCTGCTGCTGGGGCTGAGCTTCGTCATCACCACTACCTTTACCATGATCGACCTGTACGCCTATTTTACCCAGTGGGTGGACGTCACGGGCCTGTTCTTCTGCCCCATTATCGGCCTCTTCCTGACGGACTACTACTGCTTCCGCAAAAAGTATACCCTGCCCGCCAGCGAAATTCCCGCCGCCATCTCCATCCCCTCCATCATTGCTGTGGCTATCGGCATCGCAACCAATCTGGCTATTGCGGACTACGGCCTCTTTGTCTCCATCTTCACCACATCCGGCTCCTATTTCGTGCTGAACAAGTACGCCTTTGCCGACAAGACGCTGCAGGCCGCCGAGGCCGCCGCAAATGCAGCGCGCGAATGAGCCGGACCCGCAGCGTCCGAGGCGCTTACTTAAATTGCTAACTTCGGCGAAGGACTGCGTCTGGCCAAGGACCGCCTGGGTGAAAAGAACGTCTACTATATGAACCCCTCTTTTGACCGCTAAACCGATTACCGCACCACAGACAGCGGGGATGGCTCTCATGCCATCCCCGCTGTCTGTTTCAATGTACGCAGCATCAAAGCGCGCCGCAGTTATTGGTCAGCGCCTCCAGAATCCGATAGCGTCCCATATCGAACTCCTTGGTCATCTTCAGCGCCTCCTCCATATCCATCACCTCAAAGTGGCCGGACTGCGTCGTTACCACGCAGTTGCCCCGCATGGCGATGATGGACTGCACCACCGCGTAGCCCATACAGCTGGCGGTCTCCCGGTCCTGCCGGCTGGGCGCGCCGCCGCGCTGGATGTGGCCCAGAACCGTGACACGGGGGTCCAGACCCACAGCCTCATGGATTCTGCGGCTGATCTCCATGGTGTCGCCTGCACCCTCAGCCACCACCACCATGTAGTGGGTGGTGCCCGCCAGACGGGCCCGGCGAATCTTCTCGACAATATCCCGGTCAAAATCCAGCTCTTTTTCCGGAATCAAAACGGCGGTGGCCCCTGTGGAAATCCCCACGGCCAGCGCCAGATAGCCGGCGTGGCGGCCCATGACCTCCACCACGGAGCAGCGCTCGTGGGACTGCATGGTGTCCCGCAGCCTGTCGATGCACTCAATACAGGTGTTGCAGGCGGTGTCAAAGCCAATGGTATAGTGGGAGCAGCCAATATCGTTGTCAATGGTGGCGGGAATACCGGCCACCTGCAGCTGATACCCCGTCTCCTTGGCCCGGCGGGACAGCTCCAGCGCCCCCCGGAAGGTGCCGTCGCCGCCAATGGCCACAATGGCGTCCAGGCCCAGCAGGCGGCAGGTGGCCAAGGCCTTGTCCTGACCGGCCACGGTCCGGAACTCATCGCTGCGGGCGGTATACAGGAGGGTGCCGCCCCGGTTGATGATGTGGCTGACGCTGGATGTATCCATGTTGACAAAATCACTGTTGATCAGGCCGTTCCAGCCTCTGCGGATGCCGATGCAGCTGACGCCCTGGCCCACGGCGGACCGTACGACGGCGCGGATAGCGGCGTTCATGCCCGGCGCGTCGCCGCCGCTTGTCAGAACGCCTATACGTTTTACCTTTTGCTCCATATGCTTCCTCCGAATATCATAAGGGTGGCAGCGCACAAGACGGTGGGGCCCCTGCGCTCTGCCTTTCTTTGAATATACGCTTTTCTGGTTTCTTTGTCAAGATTTCCTGTAAAAAAATCTATTCAGCCATCCAATATATCCCATTTCGCGCAAAGAATCTCTGGGAATGGACTGTCAGGCCCCTTCTTTTCGTCTCAGTGTCCGCAGATACGCCTTCCGCGCCGCGGTGATCCGCCGGCTCTCAATGGCTTTCTGGATCGTCTTATTATGAACCCAGAGCCCCAACCTCCCCTGCTCCAGATACGGTAGCGCCGCCTCGTACTGCTTGGCCAGCGCGGTGGCAAAATACCACGCCGCCATCATATCCACATAGTACTCCCCGCCTCGCACCTGGGACACCCACGCCAGATATTCCGGCTGAAATGCTTCGTCCAGATAGAAGCTCAGCAGCACGCCGATCCCAAACCGTGCCGTATACACGTGCTGGCTGTCCATCCAGCGCCGCGCCTGCTCCGGCAGCTGCTCCGGATGCTTCCGGAAAGCCTTGGGGCTGAGCAGGTCGCAGGTGGCCCAGTTGTCCACATAGGGCAGGAATTCCTCCAGCGCCTCCACCGTCTGCCCGTAGTCCCGCAGCAGTGACAGCAGGGCGCCGTGGAGGTTGTTTTCCTCATAGTACCGGTGGGGCAGGCTTCCTAAGTATTCTGCCGCCGTCTCCGGCGTTTTGCTCAGCTCGCGGGCCAGCTGCCGGATCTCCGGCGTCCGCACGCCGATGACGGCCTCCGGCGGCACGGTAGGCATCAGTTTACAGTGAAACGCCTTATAGTCCAGATCCTGCAAATCAAAAAGCCTCATCCGGACGCTCTCCACAATATCGCTCATTGTCTCCTCCCCTGGAGCGTACGGCGGTTAACCAGGTCGTATTCCCGCCGGAATGCCTCGATGTCCGCCCCTCTGTCCAGGCAGTCGATCAGAATTTCCGCGCAGGCCCGGCTGTCGCTGCCCGCCTGGTGGTGGTCCAGGTCAATGTCCAGGTAGGCGCACAGCGTATCCAGCTTGTGATTGGGCAGCTGCGGGTAGACCCGCCGTCCCATCCGGCAGGTGCAGGCGTACCAGACCGTGTCCCGCCAGTCAATGCAGTAGGCCCGCAGGCACTTGGCCAGCACCCCCATGTCAAAGGGCGCGTTGTGGGCTACCAGCAGGCCGCTGGACAGGATGGGCTCCAGGGCAGGCCAGAGCTGCCCGAAGTCGGGCGCGGCTTCCGCCATGGCCGGCGTGATGCCTGTGAGGCGGATATTAAAGGCGTGAAACCAGGTCTCCGGGTTGACCAGCGTGGACAGCTCGTCCACAATCATGCCGTTTTCCACCACCGTGATGCCGATGGCGCTCATACGGCTGTTGGCGGAGTTGGGCGTCTCCACGTCAAAAACAATATACCGATTCTCCATACTCGTCAGGTTTCCAGCGTCACTGGCTCGACCTCCAGCGCCTGCCCGTCCATGTGGAGCAGCGCCATGGTCAGCCCCCTGCCGAAGCGGGGCCAGCCGCAGCTGCCGGGATTCAGCCATAGCCGGCCATCAAATTCCTGCTGCAGGTACTGGTGGGAGTGCCCAAAAATGACCACCTGGACGCCGGGCAGCTTGGCCGGTATATCCATGCGGTTGTGGGTCATAAAAAAACGAAAACCGCCCACTGTAAAATCCAGCCGTCTGGGCAGCTTTTCCGCCCACCGGCCCCAGTCATTGTTGCCCCGCACCGCCTGGACGGGGGCGATGTCCCGGAGCTCCTCCAGAACCTCCAGCCTGTCCAGGTCCCCTGCGTGGAGAATGTGGTCGCAGGTGCTGAGAATCTCCAGCACGTCGGGCCGCAGAACGCCGTGGGTATCTGAGATGACGCCAATTTTCAGGGCCATAGCTTCACGCTCCTTCATAAGATTGCGGAATGTATTATAATACGTTTTCCCCATGAACGCAAGACATTTGTTTCCCTGGCAGCCCTGGCAGCCCCTGTTTTTCCCCCGCCCGGCCGAGCGGGAAAGCCGCAGAAATGCCATCGGCGCGGCCCGCAAAAGTTCAGCCGGGCATTTGTAAAAATATACATGGTGCAGCTGGCTGGAATGTGGTATAATGGCCTGCCGGGAAAATAAGTAATGACAGAGCCGGGAAAATGTGATATGATGAATACTACCAAAAATTCCCGAAAAGGCAGGTGTGTGCCGTGCGATGTGAGAAATCATTGATCGAATATTTCCTTTCCGAACCGGACAGCGCCCAAGCTACCTATTTCCGGCAGTTTATCGAGGCCATGCCCGGCGGTTTTCTGATCTACCGCGCAGACAGCGGAGAGAACCTCTACGCCAACCGCGCCCTTCTGCGCATTCTGGGCTGTGCCAGCCCGGAGGAATTCCAGATCCTCACCGGCGGCACCTTTCAGGGCCTTGTCCATCCGGACGAAGTGCAGGCTGTGGAGCACAGCATCCGGGAGCAGATTGCCAACAGCGAGTACGACGAGGACTACGTGGAGTACCACGTTATCACCTGGGACGGCAGCGTCCGCTGGATCGAGGACTATGGCCACTTTGTCCATATTCCCGCCGTGGGCGACGTGTTCTATGTGTTTCTCGCCGACGCCACGGAAAAGCGCCAGCGCCGGTTAAACGAGCTGGACGTCATCAACCGCGAGCACATGCGCCGCATGGAGATGATCCAGGGCCTCAGCGTGGACTATGAGTCCCTTTTCTATGTGGACCTGGACAGCGACCGCATCCTTCCCTACCATGTGGGCGGCAGAATCGTGGGGATGTTCGACAAAAAGCTGACCGCCCGCTCCTTCACAGAGGTCATCAGCGAGTACATCCGCACCTGGGTCATACCGGAGGACCAGCCGCTCATTACCCAGGCCCTGGACACGGATGAGCTGCGCAGGCGCCTGACCAACCAGCGCACCTACCACGTCAACTACAGGGTCGGGCAGGGCTCGCCGGAGTATCTGCAGTTCCGGTTTGTCAATGTGGGCAGCATAACGCATATCTCCCAGATCGTCTTAGGCTGCCGCAGCGTGGACGAGGAGATCCGCCATGGGCTGGAGCAGAACCATCTGCTGGAGGACGCCCTGCAGCAGGCCAAGGCCGCCAGCGCCACCAAGGATGTGTTCCTCTCCAACATGTCCCACGACCTGCGTACACCGATGAACGCCATCGTAGGCTTTACCACCCTGGCCAAAAATCACATAACGGACCCCAAAAAGCTGTGGAAGTACCTGGATATGATCGAATCCGCCAGCGGGCGGCTGCTGAAGCTGCTGGACAACGTGCTGGAATTTTCCCGCCTGGCCGCCGGGGCCGGCCATGTGGAGGAGTCGCTGTGCAGCCTGGCGGAAATCGGCCGCAACCTGCAGACCGCCATACTGCCGCGGGCTGAGGCCAAAAACATCTCCTTTTCCGTGGACCTGCAGGCTTTGGAGCACGAGAGCGTGTACTGTGACCGCTACAACCTCACCCTTCTTCTGCTGCGCCTGGCTGAAAATGCCGTCAAATACACCCACGAGGGCGGCAAAGCCGCCGTGATCTTCGCGGAGGAGCCGGTGTCGGCGGCATACGCCACCTTCTGCTTCATCGTGGAGGACACCGGCATCGGCATCAGCGAGGAGTTCCTCCCCCGGCTTTTTGAGCCCTTTGAGCGGGAGAACAACACCACTATGAGCGGTGTGGACGGCACCGGGCTGGGCCTGACCATTGTCAAAAATATTGTGGACATGATGGGCGGCTCCATCCATGTGGACAGCGTCCTGGGGCAGGGCAGCCGCTTCACCGTCACGCTGAACCTGGGAATCCCCCATCATCCCACCGAGGAGACCCCGGAGACCCAAAGCCAGACGGACTATCCGCTGTCCCGCCAGAGCCGGATCCTGGTGGTGGAGGACAACGTCATCAACCTGGAGATCGAAATGGAGCTGCTGGAGGACGCCGGTTTCCTGGTGGACGCGGCGGAGAACGGCAGCATTGCCGTGGAAAAGATCCGCTCCGCCCAGCCGGGGGACTACTCCCTGGTGATCATGGACCTGCAGATGCCGGTGATGGACGGCTACAGCGCCGCCCAGGCCATTCGGGCGCTGAAGGACCCGGCGCTGGCCTCCATCCCCATCGTGGCCCTGTCCGCCAATGCCTTTGAGGAGGACCGGAAGCGGGCGATTGCCTGCGGGATGAACACCCATCTGGCCAAGCCAATCAACATCTCAAAGCTGCTGAGCACTATTGATGAGCTGACCGGCCACAAACAAATCGCGGACAAGCAGGGGGATGGCTGACGCCATCCCCCTGCGGTTGTCTTTACATATCCTGCCGGGCCAGAAGCCCGCACAAATCCTCCTTCACCTGCCCGTCTAGGGCGGCGGCGCGGATGCGGCCCTGCAGCTCGCCCAGCTGCATGCGGCTGCCGGCGAGGGCCTTCTCCAGCTCCGGCGCAAGCTGCCAGTCCATGGCGTCGGTATATACCGCCGCCTGCCGGACAAGGCCCTCCGCCGCTAGAATCTGCAGGTCGATCTCTCCCCATGCAAAGCGCTCCCCAAATGCCATTGTACATGGCAGGTTCTGTCCGTGCAGCCACTCCCAGCTGCCGTTGCGCTCCGCCAGGGCGTCAATATACCCCAGGTCGAAGCCGCTCTCATCCAGATGCTCCGCCTCCAGGCCGTACACCTTACAGAAAGCCTCCTCCATCCGCCGGGCCATCTCCGCAATCGTCAGGTCCGGCTTCAGCTCCTTCAGGTTCACCACCCGGGACCGCACCGACTGCACCCCCTTGGCCTGGAGCTTGGCCGCGGAGGGACACAGGTACCGGCTCATATTCTCCATATCCACGTCCACCAGCAGCGTGCCGTGGTGGTAGCTCTTGCCGCGGTGCTCATAGAAAGCGTTTCCGGAGAACTTGCGGCCCTCGCTCAGCACGTCGTTCCGGCCTGAGCACTCCGCCGGGATCCCCATGGCGCGGCAGGCCTCCACAATAACGCTCAGCTGCCGCTGCAGGTCATAGTCCTCCTTGTTCACCAGGAACGTGAAGTTCAGGTTCCCCAGGTCGTGAAACACAGCCCCGCCGCCGGAGAGACGCCGGGCCAGAAAGCCGCCGTCCGCCTCCAGCTGGGTGGTGCGGCACTCCCGCAGGGCGTTCTGGTTGCGGCCAATAACCACCGTGCGGCGGTTCTGCCACAGATACAGAATACAGGTCTCCTGCTGGACATTTTCCAGCAGGTACTGCTCTACCGCCAGATTCCGGTGGGGGTTTGTCTCCGCTGTGCGGTAGATTTGGATTTGCTTCATCACGCTTTTGTATACCTCAATACAGGATTTCTCGCTGCGCCGACTTCATCCAGACGGCGTACCGGCGTCTTGGTGGGCGCGTCATGGAGGGCCTGGGGATTGGTATGGGCCAGCTCCCACAGCTCCAGGAACACGCCGCAGACCTCGTCCATGGTCTCCTGGCTCTCGGTCTCGGTGGGCTCGATCATCAGCGCCTCGTGGACGATCAGCGGGAAGTACATCGTAGGCGGATGGATGCCGTGGTCCAGCAGTCCCTTGGCGATGTCCATGGCGGAGATGCCGGTCTCATGGTGCAGGTCCTCCAGGGTCATGACGAACTCGTGCATGCAGGGTCCGGCATAGGCCATGGTGTACTTTTCGCTCAGCCGCTTCATCATATAGTTGGCGTTGAGCACGGCGTTTTTCGCCGCCTCAGGGATGCCCGCCCTGCCCAGGGTGAGAATATAGGTCAGGGCCTTGATTACCACGGTGAAGTTGCCATAAAAGCTCTTCACCCGACCGATGGAGTGCTCCGGCTGGACCAGCTGCCAGCCGCCGTCCCTGGCCTCCACCACGGGGCCGGGCAGGAACTGCCTGAGCATCTCCTTGCAGCCTACCGCGCCGGAGCCGGGGCCGCCGCCGCCGTGGGGCGTGGAGAAAGTCTTGTGCAGGTTCAGGTGGATGACGTCGAAGCCCATGTCGCCGGGACGCACCACGCCCATGACCGCGTTCAGGTTGGCGCCGTCGTAGTAGCACAGGCCGCCGGCCTCGTGGACGATCTTCGTGATCTCCAGAATGTTCTTATCAAAAATCCCCACCGTGTTGGGGTTGGTCAGCATCAGGCCGGCGGTATCCGGCCCTACAGCCGCCCGCAGGGCCTCCACGTCCACGCAGCCGTCCTCGCCGGAGGGGATGTTCACCACCGTGTAGCCCGCCATCACCGCGGAGGCGGGGTTGGTGCCGTGGGCGGAGTCGGGAACGATGATCTTGGTCCGGGCCGTATCCTGCCGGTGGGTGTGATATGCCTTGATGAGCAGCAGGCCGGTGAACTCGCCGTGAGCGCCCGCCGCCGGCTGGAAGGTCATGCCGTCCATGCCGGTGATCTCACACAGCAGCTTCTCCGCCTCTGCATAGGCCTCCAGGCAGCCCTGGACCGTCTCCACCGGCTGGAGAGGATGGACCTGGGCAAAGCCGGGCAGCGCCGCCATGTCCTCGTTGATCTTGGGGTTGTACTTCATGGTGCAGGAGCCCAGGGGATAGAACCCGTCGTTGACGCCGTGGACCCGCTTGGCCAGGGCGGTATAGTGGCGGGTCAGCTCCGTCTCCGACACGTGGGGCAGGTCCAGGGGCGCGGTGCGGGACTCGGACAGGGTCACCTCCGGCACGTCGCAGGGGGGCATCAGGCTCAGGTGCTGACCGGGAGCGCCTTTTTCAAATATCAATTTCATATCAGCACACCTCCTTGATGATCGCCACGGCTCTGTCCAGCTCTTCCTTGCTCACCAGCTCGGTCACGCACCAGAGGATCTGGCCGTCCCCGATGGGCAGGCCGCCCAGAATATCCTTCTCATCCAGGGCCTTGAGGACCTTCTCCGCGTCGCCGCAGCTGGTGACGAACTCATGGAAATACTCGCCGCTGTGGACCCGCTTCAGGCCGATCTTCTCCAGCTCGCCTGCAAAGTAGTGGGCCTTGGACATGGCGTTCACCGCCGCCTGCTTCAGCCCGTCCGCGCCCATGGCCGACATGTACACACCGGCGGTAAAGGCGCACAGGGCCTGGTTGGAGCAGATGTTGGAGGAGGCTTTCTCCCGGCGGATATGCTGCTCACGGGCGGTCAGGGTGAGCACGTAGCCCACGTTGCCGTCCACGTCGTGGGTCTGGCCCACAATGCGCCCCGGCAGCTTGCGGAACATGGCCTTGGTGGCGGCCATATAGCCCAGGTAGGGCCCGCCGAAGGCGATGTCCAGGCCCAGGGGCTGGGCCTCGCCCACCGCCACGTCCGCGCCGCAGGCGGCGGGGGTCTCCATCACCGCCAGGGCGATGGGGTTGCAGCCCATGATATACTTGGCTCCCGCGGCATGGACGGCCTCGCCGATGGCCTTGGCGTCCTCCACGTTGCCGTAATAGTTGGGCTGCTGGATATACACACAGGCCGCGTCCGCGCCCAGGGCCTTGACGGCCTCCAGGTCGGTGCGCCCATCCTTTTCGGGGAGCACCTCCAGGACCATGCCGGAGCCGAAGCAGTAGGTCTGCATGGTCTGGATGGTATTCGGGTCCGCGCAGGCGGAGACGTACGCCTTGTTCTGCTTCCTGTCGCGGCACATGGCCAGGGCCTCGGCTGCCGCCGTCGCGCCGTCATATACGGAGGCGTTGGACACCTCCATGCCGGTGAGGGCGCAGATCATGGTCTGATACTCAAAAATGGACTGCAGAATGCCCTGGCTGATCTCGGCCTGATAGGGGGTGTAGGCCGTCACCAGCTCCTCGCGGCTGACCACGCTCTTCACCACCGCCGGGATAAAGTGCCGGTAGGAACCAGCGCCCCGCAGGACAGTGCCGTACACGCGATTTTTGGCCGCCATGGCCGTCACCTTCTGCCGGACCTCCAGCTCGCTGAGGCCCTCCGGCAGTTTCAGACTCTCCACCAGCATCTCCTGGGGCACGCCGGCGTAAAAGTCATTAAAGGATTTCACACCCACGGCGGCCAGCATGGCTTCCTGCTGCTCCAGGGTATTGGGGACATAGGTACCCATCTTCTCACTCCTTTCTGATGATACGGCGCGAAACGCCGCTTCGCTTACCAGACGATCCCAGAAGCGAAACCGACGTTCCGCGCCAAAATGTATTTCCGATTACTTCTGGACAAACGCCTCATAGGCGGCGGCGTCCATCAGCTCCGCGTAGCCGCTGATCTTCTCGACCTTGACGATCCAAGCGCCATAGGGGTCCTCGTTGAGCTTCTGGGGCTCGTCCTCCAGCTCGGTGTTGACCTCGGCGATGACGCCGTCCACGGGGCTCATCACGTCGCTGACCGCCTTGACGGACTCCACGTCGCAGAAGGACTCCTCCTTCGTCACCTCGTCGCCCTCCTGGGGCAGGTTAATAAACACCAGGTCGCCCAGCTCGCTCTGGGCAAAGTCGGTGATACCCACTAAAGCCGTCGTGTCGTCCAGCATTTTCAGCCACTCATGGTCCTTGGTATACTTCAGTTCAGCAGGGAAAGTCATAGTTTGTTCCTCCTAGTATTGATGTTTTTGTTGCCATTTATTTGCAAATTCTGTCAAGCAGAATCCCAAATCAGCAGGAAAATCCCGCCGCCCGACTTAAATGCCGGACTTCTTTGCCAGGGTGTTCAGCGCGTCCACAACCTGATTCTCATTGAAGCAGTAGTGCATCTCGGTATAACCGGCGCGCAGCTTCGCCACGTCCTCGCCCACTTCCTTGCCCCGCAGGATGCAGTCCGCCATGATCTGGGCCAGCTTATCGAACTCCTCCGGACCAAAGCCGAAGCGGGTCATCTCGTTGACGCCGATGCGCAGCGCGCCGGAGGCGGTGAAGCCCTCCTCCTCAGGGGTGGCCTGATAGTTGCAGATGATGTTGTTCCGCTCCAGACGCATGGCCACATCCGGGCCGGTGCCGTAGCCCACGTTGACGATGACCTGATGGGTCTCGGTGTAGTCGTTGGCCGGGTCGCCCGCCACGTCCAGGCCGGCGGCTTTCAGGCTCTTGGCAAAGCTCTTGGCGTTGCTGACAACGGCCTTCTGGTACGCATCCTTGAAATGGTTCATCTCATACGCCGCCATCAGCAGACCCAGCTGGGTGCCCAGGTGGTGGTTGGAGACGCTGCCGGGGAAGGCACGGGTCTCAATGGTCTCCCACAGGCCGTATTTCAGCTCGCCTTTCTTGTAGTTGACGCCGATGACGCCGCGCTGGGGGCCGAAGAAGGTCTTGTGGGTGGAGCCGGTGACGATCTCCGCGCCCTCCTCAAAGGGCTTCTGGAAGTAGTCGCCGATTAGGCCCAGAACGTGGGCCATGTCGTACATAATGGTGGTCTGCAGGCCGATCTCGTCCACAAACTTGCGGATGGCAGCCACAGGCTCCTTGTGCAGCACCATACTCTTGCCGAAGATAATGAACTCCGGGCGGTACTGGTCAATGGCCTTTTTCGTCTCCTCCACGTCGATCCTGTAGATGTTGTCCGCGCAGACGGGGAAGTTCACCAGGGCGTGGCGCTCAGTAACGGGGTCAATGGCGATATAGTCGTGGAGCGCGCCCATGGGCTGTGCGGAGAGGTGGCCGCCCTTGATGATGTGGTTGTTCATGATATAGCCCAGCCGCTTGGCGTCGTGCTTGCGGTCCAGGCGGTTCTTCCAGTCCATCAGGGAGGAGAATACGGCGGTGTTGGACATCTGGCCGCTGATGCAGCGGGTCTCCACCTCGGAGCAGCCCAGGAACGCCTTCATCTCCTCTACCAGCAGCTGCTCCACCTCGTCGATGAACGCGGTGCCCTGATAGTAGAACACGTCCGCATCATAGAAGCTCTTGACCTTTTTGTGCTCCGCGTAGCGGAAGGACGGGTCGCTGGCGCACAGCAGGCGCACGGCGCGGGAGGCCGTCATCTCGGAGGGGATCAGGTTGATGCACTTCTCCTGCCGCCAGAGATGGTTCTCCACAGCCCGGTTGATGAGCTCCAGCGCCTTGGGCGTCCGGTCGCCGGAAGCAGCCGTGGTCTCCTCCTCGTCGGGCCGGTAGATGATGGGGCGGGCAAAGGGCGGCGCGTCCACACGCATATGATAGGGCGGAATGACGGCCTTCAGACGGCGTCCGCGGACATCCACCTGGACCTCGTCGTCCTCCAGGGTGTCGCTGTCCACAATGGCCAGGCCGATGGCGCGCTTGGCGGTCTCGTCCAGAATGACCGTCTGCAATCCCTCGCCCTCGTGGCGGTAGTAGGGAACCATCGTGCCGCTGGTGACAAAGCCGATCTGCTTGTCCCCCTTATACACGGGCATGCCCTGGCGCATGACGCCCCGGTCCAGCAGGGTGATGGGCATGATGCGGCGGGGCAGGACGCTCAGGTCGCTGAAGTCCCGGCTCATGATGCGCTTGAACGCCTCGTACTGCTTGGCCAGGGGCTCGCGGCCAATGAAGTCGCCCTTCTGCTTGGAGAAGCTGACGGCAAACTTGGCCAGAGGCACGGCAAACACGGGAATCTCTTTCCCCTCCGGGTCGTCGCCCATGTCGTGGCCATACAGGGGCAGGCAGGCCTCCATGCGCAGGGTGTCCCGGGCGCCCAGTCCGGCGGGCTTGGCCCCCAGCTCAATCAGGCGGTTCCACAGCCAGGCAGACTCCGCGCTCTCGATATACACCTCATAGCCCAGAGGCTCGCCGGTATAGCCGGTCTTGGCCACACGCACCGTGCGGCCCTCAAAGGCCAGGGTGTTCAGGGCATTCTTCACCGGCTCGGTGATGGCCTTGCCGCCGGAGAGGACCTGCAAAATCTCCTTGGACTTGGGGCCCTGCACGGCAATGGCGGCCCAGTCGCCGGTGATGACGGTCATCTTCGCGTCAAACTTCTTGATCTGCTCGTTGAGATGCACCAGGTCCTTGTCCGTATTGCCGGCGTTGACCACCAGCAGATACCGGTCCTCCTCAAAGCGGTACAGGTAGGCGTCGTCCACCGCGCCGCCGTTCTCGTTGGGGATAATGGCATACTGGGCCTGGTTCAAATCCAGGGCCATAACGTTGCTGCTCAATACGTGCTGGAGGAATGGGACAGCCTCGGACCCCTCTACCAGGACGCGGCCCATGTGGGACACATCAAAAATGCCGCAGGCGTGGCGGGTATACAGGTGCTCGGCCACAATGTCCGTGGGGTACTTAATGGGCATCTCCCACCCGCCGAAGTCCACCATCGTCGCACCAGCCGCCACATGCACGTCGTATAGCTGGGTCCGCTTCAATTCACTCATACTCTCGTCCTCCTTAATATCATTTCATTTTTGCGTCACAATCACAATATAAAAAACAGGGCGCAACAAATCCTTGTTACGCCTCTGTATTGATAACCTGAGAGATTCCCGGCAGAAGTCGCGCCCCTGCCGGTTGCCCCGCCGGCGCACCGCAGTGCTTTCCAGATTTTCGTCCCGATCCAGTCCCTGCTGCCTGAGAGAGTGTGGCATTGCTCCTTCGGCGCCGCGCTTTTCAGAGCGCAGTCTCTCCTGGACCATTCATCCGCAGTATGAACTTGTTGCACTCTTTTGTTAGGATACCAGCATCTGCCGCCGGTGTCAAGGACCATTTCCTGCAGTTGGTTATTTTTGTCAATCACTCCAATTCCAGCACGCCGGAATTAGGCAGTTTTGCCCAGCTACTCCCCGTCCTCCAGCATGGCCGCGAACTGGTCCTCCGTCAGCACGGGGATCTGCAGCTCATTGGCTTTCCGGAGCTTGCTGCCGGCGTTCTCCCCTGCCACCACATAGGTGGTTTTTTTGCTGACAGAGGTGCTGGCCTTGCCGCCCCGCCGCTCAATCAGGGCGGCGGCCTCGTCCCTGGTAAAGCGCTGCAGCGCGCCGGTGAGGACAAAGGTCATGCCCTTGAACTGCTCCCCGGCGGGCTGCTCCGCGGCCTCCATGGACACCCCGGCCTCCTTCAGCCGCCCGATGAGGTGCTTTGACTGTGGGCTCTCCAGCCACTCGCGGATATAGGCGGCGGTAATGCCCCCCACGTCGTCAATGGCGGTCAGCTCCTCCTCCGTGGCCTCCGACAGGGCGTCAAAGGTCTGGAAATGGGCGGCCAGCACCTTGCCCGCCTTCTGCCCCACCTGCCGGATGCCCAGGGCGAACAGCAGCCGCTCCAGCCCCCGGCTGCGGCTGGCCTGAATAGCGGCCACCGCGTTTTTCGCGGACTTCTTCCCCATGCGCTCCAAATCCGCCAGCTGCTCCTCTGTCAGGAAATACAGGTCCGCGGGATTGTGCACCAGGTCCTTTTCAATCAGCTGGAGCATCACCGCCGGGCCAACGCCGTCGATGTCCATGGCGTCCCGGCTGGCGAAGTGGGTCAGGTTCCGGTGGAGCTGGGCGGGGCACTCCGCCCCGGTGCAGCGGACCGCCGCGCCGTCCGGGTCCCGGACCACCGGGGCGCCGCAGACCGGGCAGGCCGCCGGCATCCGGTATGGTTCCGTGTTCTCGGGGCGGAGGTCCTTGCACACCTCCACCACTTCCGGGATGATCTCGCCGGCTTTCTGCAAAATTACCGTGTCACCGACGCGGATGTCCTTCTCCTCAATGAAGTCCTGGTTGTGCAGCGTGGCGTTGGTGACGGTGGTCCCCGCCAGACGCACCGGCTCCACCACCACCTTCGGCGTCAGCACGCCGGTGCGGCCCACCTGCACCACGATCTCCCGCACTTTGGACGGCTTCCGCTCCGGCGGATACTTATAGGCAATGGCCCAGCGGGGGCACTTGGCTGTACTCCCTACTCTCCCGCGGTCTGACAGGTCATCTACCTTGACAACCGCGCCGTCCATATCAAAGGGCAACTCCTCCCGGCTGTCCCCCAGGCGGACAATTTCCGCGTTGATTGCAGATGCGCTGGAAAGCACCTTGTGGGGGATGGTCCGGAAGCCCTGGCTCTCGATATAGTCAATGCTCTCGCTGTGGCTGGCGAATTCCCTGCCCTCCGCCAGCTGCAGATTGAACACCCGGATATCCAGCAGCCGCTTCGCGCAGATTTTCGGGTCCAGCTGCCGCAGGGAACCGGCGGCGGCGTTGCGGGGATTGGCGAAGAGGGGCTCCCCCAATTCCTCCCGCTGGCGGTTGAGCTTGCGGAACACGTTCTTGGGCATGAAGACCTCGCCCCGGACGATCAGGCGGGGCAGCTTTTCCGGCAGGACCATGGGGATGGAGCGGATGGTGCGCAGATTCTCCGTCACGTCCTCCCCCACCCGGCCGTCGCCTCGGGTAGCGCCGCGCACAAACTCGCCATCCCGATACTCCAGCGCCACGGACAGACCGTCCACCTTGGGTTCCACGCTGTAGGAGACCTCCGCCAGGGCCTCCTCCATCCGCTGGGCGAACTCCTCCACCTCAGCCTGGGAAAATACGTCCTGCAGGCTCTCCAGCGGCACAGGGTGCTCTACCTGGGTGAAGCTGTCCAGGGCCTGGCCGCCCACCCGCTGGGTGGGAGAATCGGGCGTGATCTCCTTGGGATGCTCCGCCTCCAGCTCCTCCAGACGGCGGAGCATCCGGTCATACTCGTGGTCCGGCAGATCGGGGTCATCCAGCACGTAATAGCGGTAGCCCGCGTCGTTCAGGCGGTCCCGCAGTTGTTTCATTTCTTCTCTGTAGTCCATACAATCCCTTTCTTTCGTTCATGTGTGGCAATAAAAGTTTCGCCGGCCTTTTCAAAGGCCGTGGGGTGCAGGGGCAAAGCCC
>CAJTPV010000034.1 GCA_910578505.1 uncultured Oscillospiraceae bacterium
TCCGTCAGGGCTGACCGGCTGGTTGTAAAACACAAACCAATCATCCCCTAAAACCACCCCAGAGGGACCCAGAAGAAACGCCTCCGCATCCAAGTCGTATCTCTGACCACCGGGAGCCAGGTCCCAGCCCAACCCCACCTGAAGAATATCCAAGTTCGGATCCAGACGAGACAGGGAGATTTTCTGACCTTTTTGCAGAATGGTACCCGTAGCCGGCGGATGCGAACGCCTGACAACCGGCACAGGTGGTGGAGTCCCACGGACGGGGGCCGGCGGCGGAGCATTGCGGACAGGAGCGGGGGGCGCGGAAGAATTCCGGCGGTCCGTAGTAGGCTGGAGCAGCATCTGCAGTGTCTGCTTCCGGCCAGGCTGATTGATTCGGGCCAGGTCTGAGGTGCGCATGGGATTTTTCAACCGCATAGGAATATTGACCATGAATAAGCCCCCCTCGCCCGAAATAATCTGAACTCTTTGAAAAAAGTTCCGACCAAATCAGAACCGATGCACAGCAACATGGAGGCATCGGCCCTGATACTTTTCCTGTTCGTATTCTACCACAGCTGCAGCACAAAGTCCATGAGATTTTTGGCCTGCAGCGGCGCCTGCAGCGGTCCTACCTGTGGATAATAAATTTGGTAGCGTTGCCACTGGTCACACTCTCCAGAAGGGCCTGCCGCGTTCGTTCCATGTGCCGCGCCATCTCCCTGCCGGCAGCCTCCGCGTCCCGGATACAAAATGCGCGGTATATGTCCCGATGGCTCTGGGCGTAAAACTCCACCTCCGTGTCGCTCTCCGCCAGACTTCCACGGTATTTGTTCGTGATATCGGACAGACTCTGCAGCATATTGATCAGAAGCCCGTTGGAACTCATGCCGGCAATCTGTGTATGGAATCTTCTGCCCCAGGCCGAGTGATCCATATGCCGTTGGACAGCGAGATCGTAATTGCCGCAGATTTCCTCCAGCACGGCGATCTCTTCACCGGAGCCTCGCTCCACCGCCAGCTTTACCGCCTGAATCTCCAGGGGTGTGCGCACTTCCATGACATCGCTGATGGTGGTATGAGCCTCCATTTGCAAAATCTTATTGTGCTCCAGCGCTACAGCCGGGGACCGCAGAAAAGTCCCTTTTCCGGGTACGGAGGTTAAAACGCCATTGATTCCCAGCGCCTTAATCGCCTCCCGTACGCTTGTACGGCTCACGCCGAACAAAGAAGAAAACTCGTTTTCCGTTGGCAGTTGGTCACCAGGATGCAAATCATTCTCCTGAATATACTGTATGACAGAGTTCACTACCTGCTCAGAGAGTGAAACCCGTTTAATTGTTTTCAATACCTGCCCCTCCACCTCTATATTTCAATAATAAATATTATATCATCATCAGGTGGAAAAAGCAAATATTTATCTGCCTCTTCTCAACAGCTTCCCGCTGCTGTGCCTCTCATCCCAGTCTCTCCCGCAGGCGGCACGCCGTCCCGGTGCAGGCCAGGCCGCCCACCGCAGCGCATTTCAATTCCGGCGGGAGGCGCCGCTCCGTATCCACAAGCGCATCGATAACCTCATCTGGAGGGATATAGCTTCGGATGCCGGACAGCGCCATATCTGCGGCGGTAAAGGCATTGGCCACACCCACGGCATTGCGTTTGATACAAGGGACCTCAATCGGACCCGCAACAGGGTCGCACACCAGACCCAGCAAGTTCTTCAAGCTCATGGCCATTGCGTGGAAAACCGTCTCAGGATCCCTGGTAAAGAGGCTGGCCAGACCTGCAGCGGTGATGGCGCTGGATACCCCCACTTCACCTTGGCATCCTCCGACGGAACCGGAGAAGGATACCTCCCGTCCAGCCATGATCACCCCCGCCAGCGCCGAGACAAACAATGCATCCACAATCTCCTCGTCCTGGAAACCAAATTGCTCCTGTACCGCTGTCATGGCCCCAGGAACAATGCCGGAGGAACCGGCGGTAGGCGCAGCTACAATACAGCCCATGGCCCCGTTGTACTCCATGACACCGATGGCCCGTGCCACCGCCAGGGGGATAATGCCGCCGGAAATAGTCCGGCCTGCCTGAATCGCCTGCAGCATACGGGGGCCGTCCTGACCAGAAGTGAGACCATAGAGCATGCGGCTGCCCCGCTCCCCCGCCTGCACGGATTTTTTCATCTGTGCCAAATGCTTGTGCATCTGTCCGCGGACGGTCTCCTTGGATCGGCCCGACCGGGCCATTTCATAGTCCACCGCCACCTCGGTGAGGGGCATGGAGGTTTCTGCCACAACCCGGCACACCTCTTCAAACGAGCGGTACCGCTTCTCCGCGGGCAGGCTTACGCCATATTCCAGTACCGGCTCCACCACGCTGACCCGGTACACACCGCCGGCGTTCTCCACTGACCGGCAGACCTCCGGGGAGGGCATGGCCGGAAACGTGAGACAGGTGACAAAGCCCTGGCTGTTCCGCCCGCTCTGGACCGCCGCACCCGCCCACAGATCCTCCGGAAGGCTGGCGCTGCTCCAGACGATCAGGTGATAGGCTTCCGGACTGACCTGCAGGGGAACATCGTCTACGGCAGAAATCACAATGCTTCCGCCACCCACGGAGGTACCCAGGACCTTTGTGGTCCGCCCCGCCCGGTCCGCCACCGTGAGCATGGCGGTATTCTGGGGATAGAGCCCCTCCGGCAGGAACCCCACCGAAACTGCAATGCCGCAGCTGCGGGCCTGGGCGATTGCATTGCGGATCTCCGGATCACTCTCCCGCAGGCCAATCACTCCCCCGATCAATGCGGCATCCGAGCGGTGGCCGGCATAGGTGCTGCGCATCTTCGGACTTAAATCCAGATGAATGGACACAGCGCCATCTCCTATGATCCGGCAGGCCATCATGCCAATGCGGGCCATACCGGCCGTGTGGGAGCTGGACGGTCCGATCATGATTGGACCAATGATTTCAAATATACTGATTCCCATAGTTTTGGTACTCCTTCAAAAAATTCGCATGCGGTGTACGCCTGTGCACACCGCAGTCAGGTCCTGCAGGAGGCGCTGCGGCGACGGTTATAGAGCGTCATGGCAACAGCGGCAGTACAAATCACCACATAGCCGGTCACACTCAGCGCGTCAGGCGCCTGCTGGAAGAGGAAATAGCCCAGGACCGCCGCAAAAAGGATCTGCGAGTAGTCGTAGACGGCTACTTCGGAAGCGGGGGCGCAGCAGTAGGCCGACGTGATACAGAATTGGCCGCCAGTAGCGAACATTCCGGTCAACAGCAGGAAACCCAGCTGCCCCAAGGTCATCGCCCTGTAATCAAAAATCAGGAACGGGAGAGCGGTTAAACAGGAGAATAGGGAAAAAATCAGGATGATAACATCCTTATTTACCTTGGCAACACCCAGGATACGCACCTCTGTATACGCCAGTCCGGCGGTCATCCCTCCCAGCAGAGCAATCAAGGCCACCGGGGAGATCAAGCCGGATAAAGTCGGCTTGAGAATAAAGACGCATCCTCCCAGGGCCACAAAGGACAAGAGCATCTGTACCGCCGTCGCGCCCTCATGCAGAAGCCACGCAGAGAACAGCAGGGCAAAAAAGGGGGACATCTTGTTGAGCATTGTCGCATCGGACAGGAGCATGTGATCTACCGCATAGAAATTGCAGACAACCCCTACCGTCCCCCAAAAGCTTCTGAAAAACAAGTGCTGCCACTGAGGGCGCGGAACATGGATCGGGACCTTCTCCCGCCAAATCAGAAACAGCGCCACCAGCATGGAGATCAAATTCCGGAAAAACATCTTCTGCATGGACGGGACGTCACCCGCCAGGCGGACACAGGCGTTCATCATTGAAAAGCACAGGGCCGAACACAACATATATCCAATGCCTTTTGTTTGCTGCCGCATCTCTTCCACCTCACAATAAAAATCCACAGCATGCCAAGGGGGGCCGCACAGTCAGCGGTGCGGCCTCCCTTGCTTTCTTCTGTTGGGACAGGCGATTACTGAATGCCGGCTGTCACGGCTTCAAAATTCTCTGTGCCGTACTCCTCAGAAATGACGGGCCACACAGCTTCGCGTACCACAGCGGCAAACTCCGCCAATTGCTCGTCGGTATACTCCACCACTATGCAGCCGCTCTCGGCCAGTTTGTCCTCATACTCCTTGGTCTCCGCCTCAGCCACCTCCCAGCGGGCCTCATTCATGTGCCGCGCCGCTGTCTGTAGGGCATTGCGCTGGTTGTCGGAGAGGGAGTTCCAGCGGTCAGTGTTGATATACATCCACCAGCATTCAAAGTGATCGTTTATGGGAAGATAATACTTGTTCAGACCTGAAAGGTTGCCGTAGTACATCTCCGCGCCTGCGCCGATGGCGCCATCCACCACATGCGTCTGGACCGCAGTGAACATCTCGGAGGATGGCAGAGGCGTCGCCAGGTAGCCCAGGGTGGTGGCGGTCTTCTCAAAGGTGGTCATGGAAGGGACACGGATCTTGATTCCGGACTTGGCGTTGGGATTCGTCGGGTCAACAGCATCCACATTCAGGCTGATACCGCCAAAGTACAGGGGGTAATTGGTCAGATACGTCATATTGTACTTGGCCAGCTTTTCTGTGTAGAGGGAGACTATGGGGCTATCCTCGGCAAAGACCTTGCGGGCCTCATCCCAGGTGGCGCAGAGATAGGCGGCGTTGGACATGGCGAAGAACTCATCCATGTTGGAACCCAAAGAAGCGATCTGCATATCTACATCGCCAATGCTTACGCGCTCCTGCACAATGGTGTAGTCGCCCAGCTGGTTGGCGGGATAGATTTCAAACTGAATGCTGCCGCCGGACAGTTCGGTGGCCTCTTCGGCAAAGGCCCGGATCGCAAGATCGGAGGGGGAGTCCACGGGACGGATGTGGGCCAGGGACAGCGTAACGGTCTCATCGCCGGAGCTGTCGCCGCCGGCGCTGCCGGAGCCGCTGGCGCTGCCGCCGCCATTGCCTGAGCCGCCTGTGTTTCCGCCGCCGCAGGCCGTCAGGGCCAATATCATAGTCATCGCAAGCACTAAAGCCAATAATTTTTTCATAATGTCCTCCTTTTTGTTCAAAACAGGTTGGTTGGGTATATCTGTGATGATACTGCCGCTTGCACACAGCTTTTCGTCCGCCGCCGGGCGGAAAATCACGCATGTTATTCTCCAGTAATATCAAGATCAATGCCCATGCCCCTGTTCACCATGCGCTCGTAGGCAATGCCCGCCAGAGCCACGTCCAGCGCTCCGGTGCCAATGGGCAGGCAGAGAATGCGCTTGCCGGAGATATCCCCCAAGTCGCTGGAGCCAATGGCCAGCTCGCCGATCGTGGTGGTGATGCTCTCGGGCGTCAGCTTGCCTGCGTCGGCCAGGCTCTTGAGCGCACCCCGGTGAAGCGCCTGCCCCACATGGTCCACTACGATGCCGTCGGACTGGAGGATCACTTCGTCCTCCGTCTCCTTATAGGAACCCATAGGGAACACAACCGTGCCGGGTTTGATCCATGCAGCCTTCAAGAAGCTGTCCCGTGCCTGGGTTACCGTGATAATCGCATCCACATCATCGGTGGGACCTTTGGGATCGTCGCAGAGGATGATTTCGCCGGTAACTGTGGAGGCCATGTCCTCCTGAAATTTCTCCGCGGAAGGACGGTACACATCGTATACGTACAGCTTGTCAATGCCGAACACATGGGAAATAGCCTCCGTCTGGGTGTGCCCCTGCATCCCGGCGCCATAGAGGCCGATATTGAGGCTTTTACGTCCCTTGAAGAGGTACTTCAGAGCAATGGCGGTCTGTGCGCCCGTGCGCAGATTGGTGATATATGCGCCGTCCATAACGGCCTTGAAGGTGCCAAGACGGGGATTGGCCAGCAGAATCATACCGCTGATGAAAGGCAGCCCGGCCTTTTTGCGCTCACCCAGGATTCCGCCTACCCACTTGATGCCGGCGCTGTCCTGGTAGCCGATGTATGCCGGCATGGCGTTAAAAAATCCGTCATAGGGCGGGTAGGGCGCAGATTCGCCCAGATCCAGCGTTACCTTGGTGGGATTGATGACCGTGCCTTCCCCAAACCCCTTGAAGGTGCGGTCAACAGACTCCACTGCGTCCTTCATGTCAATCACGCTCTTCAGCTCATCAATTGTAAAAACTCTGGTCATGTGGAAAACTCCTCCTGTTAATAAAAATGTGGTCTCAAAATTGCGATCTAAGCTAATACCCCAATGACAGGGCGTATTACACAAACCCAAACAGCCGCGGCAAAAACAGGGACAAATCCGGCCAGAAGGTCGTCAGGAACACCACCGGAATATAGCCGAAAACCAATAGCTTCATGGTGGGCCCGAAAATCTCGCTGAACTCACACTTTCCAATACGCATGCCCAGATAGAGGATGCTTGCGTAGGGGGGCGTCACACCGCCCATGGCCAGATTCACGCCCATGATGGCCGCAAAATGGACAGGAGAAATGCCAAGCTCCCGCACCAAAGGCAGCAGCAGCGGCGCGCATAACAGCATACCGGTGGAGTCGTTGACGATCATGCCCACCACAAACAGGAAGAGATTCATCAGGATCAGGATGATGACCCTGTTTTTGGTGATGCTGAACATGATCTCTATGAGGGCTTGCGGCACCTGCAGCATGGTCAGCGTCTGGCTGAGCATTAGACAGAAGATGATCATAACCATAATGCCGCCGATGGAATTGATGGAGTCGAAGAGCATCTGCCTGATGTCCCCCAGCTTCATAGCCTTGTAGATCCACAGGCCCACGGGGATACTGTAGATGGCCGCTACCGCCGCGGCCTCGGTGGGCGTGAACACGCCTCCGTAGATGCCGCCCAGAATGATGACGGGCATAAGGAGAGCGGGGATCGCCACCACAGTGCGGGCGCCGGTCATCCGGAGCTTTTCCCCCATGGAGATGGGCGGCATCAGCACCAGGTCAAATTTACGGCACTCCAGCATATTGATGATACAGAACAGCAGTGTAACCAGCAGGCCCGGCCCCACAGTGGACAGGAAGCAGGCCAGGATGGAAGTCTCTGTGATCCAGCCGTAGATAATCATGATGGCGCTGGGCGGGATCAGCAGCCCCAGGACGGAAGAGACCGTGACCAGGGCGGTGGCGAAGCCCCTGGGATAGCCCTGCTCCACCATGCGGGGGATCATGATCGGCCCGGTGGCGGCCACACCCGTGAAGCCGGAGCCGGAGATGGCTCCAATCACCGCGCACACGATTACGCTGACGATCCCCAGGCCGCCCTTGATCCGGCCGATAAAGGCATCGCATAGATCCAACAGCCGTTTTGCCACGCCGCTGCCGCCCATAAAGGTCCCTGCCAGAATAAACAGCGGGCTTGCCAGCAGCACCGTGCCGATGGACTGGGAATACGCCCAGAGCATCATACTCTTCATGGAAACGTCGCCGAAGATGGCCATGAACATCAGCGCGCCGCCAAAGCAGTACGGCAGCGGGATACTCAGCATCAACAGGACAATCAAGAGAATGATATCAATTCCTACCAGTGCCAATGTACTCATTCCTTGTCCACCTCCCCGGTCTTATTTTTACCAAAAACCTTTACTGCATTTTTGCAAGCGTCCATCAGCTCCAGCATGCCGAAAAAGAGCATGAATACCAGCCCGATAAACATGGCGCTTTCGCCCAGGAACATGGGAATCTTCAAGATATCGCTGGTCTTCCACAGATTCAGCGAATAGTCGAAGTACCAGTAGGCCCACCGGGCCAGCCAGATACAGACGATCATGGAGAAGATATTCTTACAGCATTGGAAAACAGCGATGGTTTTCTCCTTTTTCATATAGAGCGTGAGAATACCGCACTCGATATGTGTGCGCTGCTCCGATGCCACGGACCCGCCCATCATATACAGCCAGATAATGAAGAAGGTCATCAGCTCCTCAATCCCCATCAGGGGAGCCTTCAATACATACCGCAGCACTACCTGATAGGTAATAATCAGGGGGAGCGCAATGGCACAGATATAGCAGATGCCTCGCTGCACGGTGATCAGCCCGCGGTAGAGCGTCCGCAGCGGCCTGCTTTTAATCCCTTCGTAGTATTCCACAGGGTGGCCTCCTTTCTTTTTGCACAGAACGTGCTTGCCCGCCGAACCTGCTCAGCTCCGTCCGTTTTGCTTTTGATACAGTGCCTTGCACAGAGCCAGGTCGGAGCCGGCCATACCGTGCTGGGCAAAATCGCCCATAAAATCCAGCGTCCCGTCGGCATTTTCCGCCACGACGCCCTCGTTGGCCGGGGTCATCACACCATCGCGGGCCATCATGGCGCACTCCAGCGCCACACCGGCGGCGGAGGACAGCTTCAGCGCACAGGCCAGGCGGGCGCCGTCGCAAACTACACCGAAGATGTTCACCACGGTATTGTTCACCGCCCGGTTGATGCAATCCAGACCGCCGCCCAGCAGCATGGATGCCCCTGCTGCGATTCCCTGGGACGCCGCGGTGACGCAGGCGCACATGGAGGACACCCGCCCAATGCGGTTTTTCACACAGATGGTCGTGAGGAAACTGAGCGCCAATGCGCGCAGCAGCTGTTCCTCACTGCACTGCAGGTCCTCTGCCATGCTGATCAGGGGCAGGGATGCGGTCAGGCCCACGTTGCCGCTGGTGGCGCAGCTCATGGCCGGCAGGGAAAAGCCCTCCATACGCGCCTCCGCACCAGCAGCCGTCACCGCTTTGGCCTTGCGAACCATATCCCCTTTCGCCCGGCCCATCATAGAAAGTCCAAAACCAGCGCCCTTGGCCTTGCGATCGAAAATTGTCTGGGCCAAGGCTTTGTTCATCGTCACGGCCTTCCGCAGGAACAACAGGTCCTCCAAGGGCATCTCCACAGCATACTGGTAAAAATCCGCCATCCGGTAGCTTGCCATCTCGTCGTGAGTCTCATTCATAGAGGCCCGGCGGTCATAGGGAATGTCCACCTGTACCTGGCCGTTGGCCTCCCGGTATACCAGGTTCGTGTGGGTTTTTACCACGACTGCCCGGCCCACGCCCTTGTCGGTGGTGACAGTACAGTCCATAAACAGGCCCAGGATATCCGTTTCCAAATCCACATCCACCGTCACATTGCCGGACTGAGAAAAGGACAGAGCCTCCTTTTCACTCTCCGGCGTAACCTTGTGGAGAACCTCCAGGCCAGCGGCGGCGTCACCCACCAGCGCCCCCAGAGCGGCGGCCATCTTCAGCCCCACAGCAGCAGTACCGGGAATACCTACGTCGCTGTTTTTCGTGCCGATGTGCCTGTCTACCTTCACCGCAACCTTCAAAGGCTTTCCACCTACAGCGGAAGCGGCCTCTGCAGCCACATAAGATACCGCCGTAGGCCCGGTGCATCCCAGTGCCGGGGCGACCTCTTTTTGCAGGATATGGTGCAGGGCACTCAGGTTTTCATTCATGGCGATTCCTCCTCAAACAATTTGTCTATTTGTATGATATTACGATAATAGTATAATACTAACAAATCGCCATTGTCAACTGCTTCTTTCATCGCGCAGGTACACGTCTCTTGTACAGAGATATTTTATCAAAATTTGTCCGTATTGCAAAGACGTTTTTGTATATATTGTCAAAAACAAAGGTGTTTGACAGACAAAAACCAGCATTTCGCCAGTATGCCTTTGGGAGCTGTTTCTCAAACGCGCAAAAGGGGCGGGAAACCACGCATTAGCGTAATTTCCCGCCCCTTTTTGCAAGTATTTCATAGTACAGGTGCAAAATGTCAGCAGCCCGCTTCACAATTTAATTTGTGGCCCTGTCCATATCAGTGAAATGGTGCTCACCCTCCATATCGAACTGCTCCTCAATATGGAAAGCGTTGTCCATCTGCTCATAGAGCAGGAATTGGGACAGGAACACAATATACCATATGCCGGTCACCGGCAGGAGCAGGAGCGTCCAAGGCGCGAACAGCACGAACACCACCCAGTACCCTAATTGCAGCGCCCCCACCCCCAGCGCCCGCCAGAAATGCAGCAGGAAAAAAAGTCCCGCATTGTACAGCCGTACGGTCGCCTTCTGCCGGAACAGCACAATCTGGGGCCACAGCAGGGAGTTGACTGCCAGTATCAGCAGCATTCCCAACAGGTACAGCGCCACCGTCCACAGGCCGGGGCGCACCTCAGCCCACCAGAACAGCATCATGCCCATAAAGGCGTACATCCCCAGCAGCAGCCCCATGACCGCCCCCAGAAGTGCGCCGCCCTTCCAGTTCTGTTTCCAAGCCAGCTGATAGCAGTCCCACCAGGGCCGGTGCTCGTCCCGCATACCCCGCAGAACAGCGTCGTACATCCCGGCCAGAAACGGCCCCGCAATCATGCCGCCAACCAGCGAGCAGGGACACAGCACCAGAATGCTCGAAGTGGCGATCGCGTAAAAGATCCCGGCGGCCAGGGGCGTGAACCCCAGCAGGGTCAGCAGATTGATTTTCCACCACTGGCCAAACCGAATGGACAGCAGCTCCTTATACCGCGAAAAACCGGTCAGCCGCCCGCCGTCATATAGCGGTTCATCGTGAATAAACAGTCCCATAGCGTCCTCCCTTTACGCCGCGTAGTGGCAGTGCTCCAAAAAGTTCTCCAGCGTCTCCAATGCATCATCTCCAAAGCCCTCCCGGCAGGACAGCTCCACGCTGACCGCGTAGTTCCCATAGGTCCCGAAGGCGGAGATTCCCCAGGCGTAGGGGTTGGTTTCCGACGTGTATGTGTAGGTAATGACGGTAAACTCCTGGCCGTTGCAGGTCTCTGTCGCGGTGTTATCCACAGCGTACTGCTCCGTGGCCATAGACAGCCACTCCGCCGCGCCGTCCGCCGCCTTGACGGGGGCGCTCTCCATACAGCCCGTCAGGCCCAGGCATACCGCCGCTGCCAGACAAAACGCTGCCGCTCTTACCATACAGATACCACCCCGATCGCTCCTTCCGTCAGCTTGTCCCACAGCGCCGCCCAACCCTCTGGGCAGGCGCAGTCTTTTTCGTTCCAATACCCCCGGCGGGCAACGAACAGCCCGGAAACCAGCGCATCGCTGCTGCCGGTCACCGTCTCCCCCAGCAGGTCATAGGCGTACTCGCCCAACTCCATGGACTGCAATACCGGACACAGACGCCAGCTATAAAAGGTCCCTTCTCCGGAAAAATCCCCCTCCTCCGGCAGGGAGCCGTCCAGCCGGCAGAGGACCTGAAAGTTCTGCTGGAACGGCATGGGCTCCTCCAACAGGAAGAAATAGCTGTCCCCCTCCAGGATGTCCGCCATCAGGGCGGTCTGAGCTGCCGCGGCCTCCCGGCTCATGTCGCCGGTCTTGAAGACGTACTGCCGCAGCTGCACTGTGACCTGCCCGTCGCCGTTCAGGTCCTCCCCCAACGCGGCGAAGGCGGACTCCAGGGCCGCGGCGGTGTCATCCGGCAGGGCCGCACCGCCCACATAGGCGAAGGTGTAGTCCGGCTCGGTCTTCCCGATGCCCAGGGCGTTCCAGACCAGGTTTGCCGCGATACCTACCAGGACGATACCGATCACTACATGCCACCTGTGGTAGTGCCACCAGTTTTTCCGCTTCTCCTCCGGCGTCAGCTCCCGCTTTTCCTCGGGCCGGACGTCCTTGAACTTCCATTTCCAATACTCGCTTGCCAATGGGCTCCCCTCCTTTTCTATTCTCTGGTGGTCCCGCCGGGGGCGTAGCTCACCGGCAGGCAGACCAAAGACGGCACCTTCGACCGGTCCGGCTCCAGCAGCAGGTCCACGCTGGTCTCCGCGATCTTCTGCACCGGCTGGACGATGGTGGAGCAATAGAGGCTCTCGCTGCCGAAGCGCCGGATGCCGTCAAAGCCGATGATCTGCACATCCTCCGGCGCCCGTAGCCCCAGCTCCTGCAAAATGCCCTGTACCCTCCAGGCCAGCAGGTCGGTAGAACAAAAAATCCCGTCCACATCGATTTTTCCGCCGGACATATGGGCCTGAAAGAATTCCCGGAACAGCTCCAGGGACTCGCCGTCCCGCAGGCGGATGGCGTCATAATGGACATTCCTGGTCCGGCAGACCATTTCAAAGCCGTCCCCCCGCTTGTCCGTCTCGCCCAGGTTCACCGAGCCGGTGCGGAGAAAGGCCAGCCGCCTGCAGCCCAGCTCCAGCAGCTTCTCCGCCGCTATGCGGCCCCCGGAATAGTTGTCCGCCGCCACGCAGGGCATGTCTGAGCTGAAGCAGCGGTCAATGCTGACAAACGGCAGCTCCTCGTTCACCTCCAGGGGGTTATAGGTCAGGCCGATGATGCCGTCCACCCGGTTCTGCTGCACCATGGTCACGCAGCGCTGCTCGATATCCGGCCTGGACGCGGTGACGTACAGCAGCATCCGGTGGTCCCGCTGGGCCAGGGCGGTACAGAGATGCTGGGCGAGAGAAGCGAAAAAGGGGTGGTCTACGCCGGGGAGAATGACGGCCACGGTATATGTTTTGTTGGCCCGCAGCCCGCGGGCGTACTGGTTGACCTGATACCCCAGCTTTTTGGCTGCAGCCTCCACTTTGAGCCGGTAGCTGTCGCCGACAGGGATACCATTAAATACCTTGGAAACAGTGCCCAGGGCCACGCCGGCCTCCTGAGCAACATCTTTCATGGTTGGCGTGGATTTCCTCTGCATAACAGGCCTCCTCAGATTGAAACTTTTCACAGAAACCAAAAAACATGGACTGTTTCTTTATGCTGGAACTATTATAACAGAGGCCGACACAAAATGCAAAGGCAAATTTCATGAAATTATATGAAACGATACTTTTTGTTAATAGTGACAAATACTGAGCGTTTTGTTTGTACAAAACCTTAAAATTGCATTTTATGGTCAAAACACGCCTGACAGATACGACACAGTTTGTTAATATATCAATATCAAATATAACGATTCACGCCAAACGGCAATCGCATCGGTTGCCGAAATTATTTGAAGCAGGTATGAATCGTTACAGGCGATCTCCGCAGAGACAGCCCGCAGGGAGGTGGTTACCGCAGAACTGAACCGCGCCGGCAATTTCCCAAATCTGTGTTTTTATGAGGCGGCCAAGATGGACGGCGCGTCCGTGTTCCAGCGCATCCTCCACATCGACATCCCGGAGCTGCTGCCCATGGTCATCCTGAACCTCATCATGGCCGCCGGCGGCATCATGAACGTGGGCTTCGAGAAGGTGTGGCTGCTGCAGACAGACCTGAACAAGGCCACCAGCGACGTTATTGCCGTGTATGTGTACCAGCAGGGTATTGAACAGGCGAAATACAGCTACTCAACCGCTGTGGGCCTGTTCAACACGGTCATCAACATCGTGCTGCTGATCATCGTCAACAAGATCGTGTCCAAGGCTTCGGACGTGGAGTTCGTGTAAAGGAGGGGAATCAACTATGGCAAGCGCATCCGCTACTGCAAAGAAAAACAGCACCGGCCTGAGCGACAAGGCCAGCGACGTCATTCTGGTGGCCATCCTGGCGGTCTGCCTCATCATCGTGGCCTACCCCCTGTACTACGTCTTCGTGGCCTCGGTGTCCGACCCCTACGACGTGTACGCGGGAAAGACCTTTCTGTTGCCCAGCAAGTTTACCCTGGACGGTTACAAGGCGGTATTCAAGGACCCGGACATCGTCTCCGGCTTCCTCAACTCCGTGAAGTACACTGTCATCGGCACCTGCTTCTCCGTCATCATGCTGTACATCACCGCCTACCCCCTGGCCCAGAAGGATCTGCCGGGCCGGAAATGGATCAGCCTCTTCTTCGTGTTTACCATGTACTTCGGCGGCGGCCTGATCCCCACCTACCTGGTGGTCCAGAAGACGGGCCTCATCGGCAGCATGTGGTCCCTGTTCCTCCCCGGCGGCGTGGGCGTGGGCAACATGATCGTGGTCCGCAACTACTTCCAGAACAGCATCCCCCACGATCTGGTGGAGGCGTCCGAGATCGACGGCTGCTCCAAGTTCCGTACCTTTATCAGCGTAGTGATTCCCCTGTCTCTGCCCATCCTGGCGGTTCAGGCGGTGTTCGCCATGGTGGCCTACTGGAACGACTGGTTCACCGCCATGATCTACCTGGGCGGCAAGGGCTCCCCTCTGCCCCTGGTACTGCGGGGCATCCTGATGAAGAGCAGCGCCGCCTCCGAGCAGGCTGCCACCATCTCCGGCGGCTATGCAGAGCTGCAAAAGCAGACAGAGCTCATCAAGTTCTGCTCCATGATCGTGGCGGCTGTCCCCATGCTGATCGCTTACCCCTATGTCCAGAAATACTTTGAGAAGGGCTTCATGGCCGGAGCTGTGAAGGGATGATATCACCATGCCAAACGAGCAGATGACCGTCGCGTATGTAATGGAAAAAATCGACCAGATTATGGAGGGGGCCTCTACCCTGCGGGAGGGCATTGCGGCGCTGGAAAACCTGGACAGTGAAGCCGCCCTTGCCGCCGGGAATATGGTGGAGGCCCGCGAGAAAACAAACCAGCAAATGATCTCCCTCCTGAACAAAATCATTGACAAGCTGCAAATAAACTGAAAAGGAGCTATTATTATGAGGAAGAGTTTGAAAAAGGTCCTGTCTCTTGGACTGGCAACAGTATCCATGGCCGGTCTGCTGGTCGGCTGCGGCGGTGGCGGCGGCGGAAACGTCAACAACGGCGAACCCAATACCAACACCGAGCAGACCGAGTTTGACGTCATCTCCGGCATCTCCGCCCTGTCCTCCGGCTATGACGACAACCCCGTCCTCAATCAGATGATGGAGAACGCGGGCATCAAGATCAACTGGGAGACCATGAGCGACTCCCTGGCCGAGCAGGTGAACATCCGCCTGTCCGCCGGCGGCGACCAGCTGCCCGACGCTGTGCAGGCGGTGGGCTGGTCCAACTACGACCTGGGCCGCTATGGGCGCGGCGGCACCTTCCTGGACCTGACCCCATACGTCACCGACCCGGAGGTCATGCCCAACCTCTCCGCCATCCTGGAGAGGTATCCGAAAATCAAGGCCGCCATCACCCAGGACGACGGCAAGATCTACGGCCTGCCCGCCGCTGAGATGATGGGCACCGCCGCCACCGGAGCGTCCGACGACTACTCCATCCACTCCATCCAGCAATTCTCCATGATTAACAAGGCGTGGCTGGACGACCTGGGACTGGCCGTCCCCGAGACGGTGGAGGAGCTGAAGACCGCCCTGCAGGCTTTCAAGGACAACGACATGGCCGCCAAGATGTACGGCAACGATCCCGGCAGCACCATCCCCATGTCCTTCGGCTTTGACCAGTGGTGCTGGGGCCAGAACATCTTTTACGCCCCCTTCGGACTGACCAACTGGTCCGACGTGTGCATGGACCTGCGGCTGACCAAGGATAAGGAAGTCGTGTTCGACTGCGTCAGCGACGAGTACCGCAGCGCCGTCAACTCCGGGCAGCTGTCCATCACCAAAGCCTGCGAGAGCCCCATCAACCTGCTGAAGTTCTATGACCAGTGGTACACCGGCGAGAACGTCATGCAGCTCCAGTACGGCCCCATCGGCGTGTACTTCAACGAGGAGAAGGACGCGGAGGGCATGTACGTCTCCATCACCGACGAGGAAGCCAAAGAGAAGTTCAACAAGTCCGCCGGCGAGCTGAAGAGCGCCAGCGAGGTGGCCGGTCCCAAGCTGATCCTCTCCGACTACTACACCAACGTCTTCCACATGGAGGACCGCGCCATGCAGCGCCTGGAGGACCTGCAGAACTTCTGGTTCAAGTATGTGGACGACTTCACCTTCTACCCCGTGGACTGCGTGTTCACCGAGGATGAACTGAACGATCTGGACCTGTACCGGCCCGACTTTGAGAGCCACGTCAGCGAGCAGGAGGCCCTGTGGTTCCGGGACGGCGGCCCCACCGACGCCGAGTGGGAGGCTTACAAGCAGGAGCTGGTGGATACCTATGGCATGGATCAGATCCTGAAGGTCTACCAGGATGCCTACGAGCGCTACACCGCCGCTGAATGATTCTTTCCCTGCCAATTTTCTCATTTGATTCCAAGCCTATGTACGGAAAGGGGGGCGGCTGTGCGCCGTCCCCCCTCTTCTCAAAAAGAGTATCAGGAAAAGGCTTCCCTTTCCACGCAGTTTATGTTATCATACCTCTCGCGCCTTAACTTTGTCAGCTCTGGGTTCCAAACGGCCCGTTTGTATAAAATTCCCAATCTATTATTTCAGGAGGACAATCATATGATCAGCGAAGCGCTTCAGAAGGCCCGCGATTTTGAAGCCCAGTACGGCCCCCACATCCCCGATAAGGAGCGCCCCGCGTTCCATATCACCCCCACCATCGGCTGGATGAACGACCCCAACGGCTTCTCCGTCTACAAGGGGGAGTACCACCTGTTCTACCAGTACCACCCCTACTCCTGCGAGTGGGGCCCCATGCACTGGGGGCACGTCAAGACCAAAGACTTCATCCGCTGGGAGCGCCTGCCCGCCGCCCTGGCCCCGGACCAGGAGAAATATGACACCAACGGCTGCTTTTCCGGCGGCGCGCTGGAGCTGCCCGACGGGCGGCAGCTGCTGATGTACACCGGCGTGCGCCGGGTGCGCTCCGAGGACGGCGCGCTGCAGGAGATCCAGACCCAGTGCGTGGCTATCGGCGACGGGCTGGACTACGAGAAGTATGACGGCAACCCGGTTCTGGCGGCGGGGGACCTGCCGGAGGGCGGCAGCGCCCTGGACTTCCGGGACCCCAAAATCTGGCGGGACGCGGACGGCTCCTATCTGGCGGCCATCGGCAACCGCACCGCCGACACCAGCGGCGCGGTGCTGCTCTACCGCAGCGCGGACGGCCTGCACTGGACGCTGGAGCGGGAGATCGACGCCTGCCGCAACCAGTACGGCAAGATGTGGGAGTGCCCGGACTACTTCCCCCTGGACGGGCGGCAGGTGCTGATTGTCAGCCCCCAGGAGATGACGCCCATCGGCCTGGAGTTCCACGCGGGCAACGGAACGGTGTGCCTCATCGGCGATGAATCGGAGGACGGGCGGTTTGTCCGGCAGAACGTCCAGGCCATCGACTACGGCATTGACTTCTACGCCCCCCAGACCCTGCTCACCCCGGACGGACGGCGGGTAATGATCGGCTGGATGCAGAACTGGAACACCGTAGGCGGCAAGCCCCGCCAGTGCCGGTGGTTCGGGCAGATGAGCATTCCCAGGGAGCTGACGGTGAAAAACGGGCGGCTCTATCAGCTGCCGGTGCGGGAGCTGGACAATTACCGGGGCCCCTGCGTATCCCACCACAACATCCCCGTCAGCGGGGAGGTCAACCTGCCCGGCATCCAGGGCCGTGTGCTGGACATGACCGTCACCGTCCGGCCCATCGGCCACGATTCCTACCGCTGGTTCCGTATCCACCTGGCCAAGGACGGCCAGCACGATACCGTTGTCCGCTACCGGCCTGAGGAGGGGACCGTGAAAATCGACCGCACCCGCAGCGGCCTGCCCTGGGACATCGTGCATACCCGGAGCTTTTTCGTGGGGAACCGGGAGGGCGAGATCAAACTGCGCATCGTCATGGACCGGTTCAGCCTGGAGGTGTTCGTCAATGACGGCGAGCAGGCCGCCAGCGCGGTCATCTATACCGAGCAGAGCGCCGACGCCATTACCTTTGAGGCCGGCGGCTCGGCGCTGATGGATGTGGAGAAGTACGACCTGCTGTTTGACTGATCATCGGGCTTGCAAAAAACGTATTTTCTTCCCACACCTCTGCAATACCGCCTCGCCCCTGGATACCTGAAAGTGTTTTCCCGCTGGAACGCGGCCTCCCATGGGGCGCCGAATTTCAGATGGATGTCCAGGCAAATATTTTCTTTGGTACTCTCTCTCCTGACTACAATATGATCAAGGATCGTTGTCACCAAGCTGAAATTTATCCCGCTGCTAAAGGACAGCTCCTGTTCGACAGCGGCTTTGATTGCGGCAAGCTGCTCTTTTGAGCATCTGCTTTTCTCCTCCTCTGCCTGCAATGCTTCCATCTGGTTCTCCAGATTCTGCATCTGTATGTTAAAGCTGTCATTACGGCGTTTGAATTCCTCAACGATGATTGCTCCGGCAATGCTCAGTTCCAGCAGCCGGTCTTTTTTAGCAGATAACTCCTCTATCTCAGCTTCCAGCCGCTGTGCATCTTTGGCGTAGTCATTGTACTTCGTCCTGGGCCACCCCGGCCATGACCACCAGCCGGAACTCGCTGTCGCTGTCCAGGGTATTGATGTTATCATTCTGAAAAAACACGCCCACATCATGCTCCAGAAGCTCCTGGGTATATTGGATGCTGTCCAATGTAGAACGTGAAAAGCGGGATATTTCTTTCGTGATGATGAAGTCAAAGCGTCCCGCTTTGGCATCCGCAATCATCCGATTGAAACTATCCCGCTTTTTTGTGCTTGTCCCGGAAATACCCTCGTCTATATATCCGGCACAATATGTCCAGTTTGGCTTGCTCTGGATAAATTCGGTGTAATACTGCACCTGATTCTCCAGGCTGTTGAGCTGCTCATCTTTGTCCGTGGAAACTCTGGCGTAAAAGGTCACTCGGAGGGGCAGGTCATAGATGGACTTCCCCATCCGCATCTCAGTTCGTATCCGGTGTACATTCATGCTCGTTCGCCTCCTCTGTCGGGCACACAGGATACCGGAAGAAGTCCGGAAAGTCTATTGAAGAATGTACCAGATCCAACGCGCCGGAATAGGTGGTTTTCGATATCAGTCCAGCGGATAAAATGTGTTCCAGCAGGACGCTTACCAGTTCTCGCTGCGGGCTGTCCATGTTGCATCACCTCGATTCACGGATATGCTTTCCGGCACAAAAAATGCCAGGCAGAAAATTTTCTGCCTGGCGCTCATTGCTTTATGGCTTTTTCTGTCTGGCATGTTACATGTCTCAAGGTCCTCTTGCCATTTGGGCCCCTAATGGAACCATGTTCAGTACGCCGCGCGCAGCAGCACGCCGGGACGCGCTCCCGTATGCTCCCCCCTATCCACGACCAGTACGCCGTTAACCAGCACATAGTCGATCCCGGAGGCATAGTGGTACGGATCGTCCAGCGTCGAATTCTCCGCCAGCTCTTCCAGCGCAAAGATATTGATGTCCGCAAAAGCCCCCTCCCGGAGACAGCCGCGGTCCTTCAGGCGGTAGTGGGACGCGGTCAGCCCTGTCATCCGGCGGACACATTCCTCAATGGAAATCACCTTCATGTCCCGCACATACGCCGTCAGGTAGTGGATCATGCCCATGTAGTGGAGGCAGAAGCCCAAGGAATCGGTCAGCTCCTGGTTGCCCAGGTCGCCGCTGTAGCCGTCCACGGTCAGCATAAACTGGGGCTGCCCGATCTTCTGGAGCATATGCTCGTCGCTGTACAGGCGCGCCTTCAGGACGTTGCCGCCCATCAGGGGCCCGGATTTGGAGAGGATGTCAAAGAAGCAGTCCCATTCATCCATCCCCAGACGCCTGGCGGCCTCCGTCATCGGCAGGCCGTTGAGCTCGGGGTACGGGATATTGGACTGGATCCCCACCCGGTCCCACTCCCCCTTGGCAATAAACCGCCAATAGCGGTCGCACTCGCCCCGCAGCCGCCTGCGGACCTCCGGGTCCTGGAGCTTTTCCGCAGCGGCAGCGGGTCCCAGCTCCATGATCCAGGGCGGCAGCAGGGTGGACATAATGCCGATCCCATAGGGGAATGGGGTCATTTCGCCCAGAACGTCCAATCCCTCCTCCCTGGCCTCCTCCATTTTTCTGATCGCGTTTTCCCATCCCTTGGGCGGGACGTTGGTGTTGTGGCGGACGTTAAAATGAGAGATGGAGCCGCGGATCCCCGCCTTGCGCAGAGCCGTGAGATACTCGTCCACCGCCTCCAGAATGAACTCGTCCCGGTTGCGGATGTGGCAGGAGTACACGCCGTCGTACGCCCGGACCACCGCCAGGAGCTCGTCGATCTCCCTGGGATCGGTGGAGCGTCCCGGTTCAAATTCCATGCCTGTGGACAGCCCCAGTGCGCCGTTGGCCATCGCTTCGGCCAGGGCCTCCTTCATGAACCCCATCTGCCTGTCTGAGGCCATGGGCCCCCGGACGTCCGCCAGCATGCGCAGGGTCCCGTGGGAAACGAACCAGCCCATGTTTTCCGACACGCCCTCGCCAAAGAGCTGGTCCATCATTTGGGGGAAGGTCCCCACGATCACCCGCTTCTCCTGAAAGCTGCCCAGGGCTCCCGCCCCCCGCTCCTTCGATTCCAGCGTGCGGGGGGCAAGGCCCATGCCGCAGTGGCCCACGATCTCGGCGGTGATGCCCTGACGGATCGTGCTTTGGGCCAGGGGATTGGAGGGTATCGTCATATCAGAATGGCTGTGGGCGTCGATAAAGCCCGGCGTCACATACTTCCCCGATGCGTCAATGGTACGCGGCGCATCCTCCCCTTCCAGGCGGCCGATTTTTACAATGCGGCCGTCCTTCACCCCTATGTTGGCGTGATAGGACGCACTGCCGGTCCCGTCCACGATCCGGCCGCCGCGAATCAAAATATCAAACATAGATGCTCTCCTTCGTTATTTTTCACGCCTCGCCGGTTCGTCCTTACCCCACCAGCAGCGTACTGATTGCGGGAACATAGGTGATGATGATCAGTGCGAGGAAGAATACCGCGATAAACGGCAGCGCCTTTTTGGCGATATCCATCACGCTCATGCCGGAAATGCCGCTTGCCACATAGAGGTTGACGCCTACCGGCGGCGTGACAAAGCCGATCGCCAGATTGACCACCATGATGACGCCGAAGTGGTAGGGATTGATCCCCAGCCCCTGGGCCACGGGCAGAAGCAGCGGGGTCAGGATCAGAATAGCGGAGGTGGTGTCCATGATCATGCCCACGAACAGCAGCAGCAGGTTCATCCCCAGCAGGAAAATGAACTTGGTCTGCAGGAAGCCGCTGAGAAATACCGTCACCATCTGGGGAATCTGCAGCAGCGTCAGGCAGCGGGTAAAGACCGTGGCCGCCGCCACCACCAGGTTCATCGGTACGCCGGACTCCAGGCTCTCCTTGAGGATGCCGGGGATGTCCTTGATGGTGATGGTCTTATAGACCACCATGCTCAGGAAGAGCGCATAGAGCACGGAGACCGCCGCCGCCTCTGTGGGCGTCATGACGCCGCCGTAGATGCCGCCCAGGATAATGACCGGCATCAGCAGGGCCGGGCCGCTCTCCTTGAGAATGCCCAGAAAGCTCTTGGCAAAGCCGCCCTGGTGCATCTCGTTGTAGGCCGCCACCAGCACCGCCTTGTCCTCGCCCGTCCGCCGGCAGCGGAAATAGCAGTACGCCATCAGAAAGACGCCGATCAGCAGCCCCGGCATCACGCCGGCCTTGAACATGCCGCCCACGGAGACGGTGTTGGTGGACGTGCCGTACATGATAAAGGGGACGCTGGGCGGGATGATCACACCCAGCCCGCCGGCCACCGCCACCAGCGCAACGCTGAAGTCCCTATCATACCCCTTGTCCGTCAGATAGGGCACGCTCATCATGCCCACCGCCGCCGTGGTTGCGGGGCCGGAACCGGAGATCGCGCCGTAGAAGAGACAGGTCGCCACGGTGGTGGAGGGCAGCCCGCCGGTAAACTTGCCGATGAAGTAGGCAAAAAAGTTGAACAGCCGCCGGGATATGCCGCCCCGGGACATGATGACGCCGGCCAGGACAAACAGAGGCACCGCCAAAATCGCGTATACGTTGAGTCCCAGCACCAGATTCTTGAAGATAAAGAGGCCGTCAATGGGCAGCATGGGATTCATCAGGCAGGCCACCACCACCGTCAAAATCAGCGCGATAGCGATGGGGATGCCGATGGCCAGCGACACCAGAAACACGATGAGGATACTAGCCAGCATTTGCATCCGCCTCCTTTTCCCAGGCCCCCCCGGACCGCAGCCTTCTGTACCAGCTCTGGGCCAGCCGGATCAGCGACAGCACGCAGCCCAGCCAGAAGGACAGGTAGACCAGCCACATGGGGATGCGCATGGCGGGGCTGGTGGTCCCGTTGCCCATGATATCCGCGATGGCCCGCATGCCCACCGCGCTCATATAGAGGAAGAACACGGTCATCACCAGCTCGGACACAGCGTTCAGCGCCATACGGACCGGTCTGGGCATGGCGTTTACCAGCACGTCCACCCGCAGATGGATGCCCTCCTTGGTGGAGTAGGCCACGCCTACCAGCGAAAACCAGATGAAGAGATAGCATCCCAGCTCCTCCGGCCACGGCAGAGAGCTATTGAGCATATACCGGAAAAGCACCGCCAGCAGCATACAGATGAACAGACCGACCAGCGCGATGGAGCAGATCAGCAGCTCCACGTTTTTGTCCAGCCACTTCAGAACTTTCAACACAATCTCCTTTCTCCATACAGGGAACCCGTCCACTCTCCACAGCCGGCGCCTTATTGATACTTCAGCGCCGCGGCCTGGATGGCGTCCACCAGCTCGTCGCCGATATCGCTGCGGATCATCTTCTCTACCGTGTCGCCGATGGTGGCCTTGAACTCGGCGCGGATCTCATCGCTCAGGGGGATGTGTGTCATTCCGCCCGCCTCGCATGCGGCCAGGTCGTCCGCCACGCGGTCCGCGCCCAGCTGGCAGGCGTAGCTGATGAAATTGTCCGCCGCCGTGTCAAAGATGGCCCGGTCCTCCTCGGAGAGGCCCTCGTACCAGCCGCTGTTGACGATCCAGCCGGACACGTTCATGATGTGCCGGGTATCGACGACGTAATCCTGCACCTCATAGTACTTGCCGTTGTTGATCTGCGCAACGGGGTTTTCCTGGGCGTCCACCGTCTTCTGCTGGAGAGAGGTGAACAGCTGTCCGCCGCCCGCCATGGGGGTGGGGTTGGCGCCCAGGGCGGACCACAGCGCCACATGGTTCTGGTTCTCCATGACGCGGACCTTCATGCCCGCCAGGTCCGCCACAGAATAGACCGGCGCCCTGGTGGTGAGCCACCGGAAATCCGCCGTATTGGCGCCGACAAAATGGAATCCCGCCGCGTTGAAGGCCTCGTCCAGAACAGCGCGCACGTCCGGGTCCTGCAGCACCTTGGTTCCGATCTCCACCGTGGGAAACGCATACGGCAGGTCAAAAATCTCACACTGGGATACGAAATTGGCCAGGACGGAGGTGGAAGCCATCGTCATGGTAACGTTGTTGCTGCGCACATTTTCCACGTTGTCCATCTCGCCGCCCATGATGCCGTTGGCGTAGATCTCCACTTTCATGCGGCCCCCGCTCTTCTCCTCGATCTCCTCCTTGAACTGGGCCAGGGCCACGTTCTCAGGGCTGTCGTCAAAGAGAACATTGGTCACCGTGATGACCATCCCCTCTCCGGCGGGCTGGGCGCCGCTTCCAGCGGTGTTTTCGCTTTGGCTCTGGTCTGCGCCGCCCTGGGCCGTACCGTTGCCGGCCGGCTTCTGTCCGCTGCCGCAGGATGTGAGAACCAGCAGCAGGACTGCCGCCATCATAAAACTTACGATCCTTTTCATTTTTGTTTTTCCCCTTTCAGTTTTTTCAGCACACGCTTCCCACCGTATATGCATGGGCCCTTTCAGACCCGCGGCTGCAGGGTCTGCCCGATCTCCAGGATCCCCTGCCGGAGCGTGTCCACCACCCGGTCGATCTCCTGCTCCGTGATGATAAAGGGCGGCGCGATCTGCAGCGCATCCCCCAGGATGCCGTCCGCCGCCCCCAGCACGCCGCCGGTAATGACGATTCCCCGCTGGAAGCAGTAGGCGGCCAGCTGCGCACTGAAGTTAAAGCCGTTGGCAAAGGGCCGCTTGTCCGCCTTGTCCTCCACAAATTCCAGGCCAAGCATCAGGCCGAGCCCCCGGGCCTGTCCCACATAGGGCAGCTCCTCCAGCTCCTTCAGCTTTTTCAGGAACACAGCGCCCATCTGCGCCGAGCGCTCCACCAGGCGGTTGTCCTGCAGATATTGCAGCACCGCGCTGGCTGTGGCGCACATGAGGGGGTTGCCCGAGTAAGTAAAGCTGTGGGTGAGCACGCCGCTGCCCGCCTCCAGCGTCTGGACGATCTTCCGGTGGACCAGCACGCCGCCCGCCGCCGTATAGCCGCTGCCCATCCCCTTGGCCACCGCCATCAGGTCCGGGACCACGCCGAAGTGGTCGACGGCGAAATTGCGCCCTGTGCGGCCAAAGCCGCAGATGACCTCGTCCACCGCCAGCAGCACGTTGTATTTGTCGCAGATTTCCCGGATCTTTTGGAAATACTCCCTGGGCGGGACCACCGCCGCGGAGGTGGTGCCGACGACCGGCTCCAGAACAAATACGGACACCGTCTCCGGCCCCTCGTACCGGATGGCGCGCTCCAGCTCGCAGGCGCACGCCAGGCCGCAGCCGGGGTATTCCTTCTGGTAGGGGCAGCGGTAGCAGTTGCAGGCCGGGATATGTGTATTGCCAAAGAGGTAGGGGCCGTACTTGGCCCGCCAGGAGGGGCGTCCGCCGATGGCCAGGGTGGCCATTGTGTTCCCGTGATAGCTCTGCCAGCGGGAAATCACCTTGTGCTTCCCGGCGTTTCCGCACTCCAGGTGGTACTGTCTGGCAATTTTTATCACCGATTCCATGGCCTCGGAGCCGCCGGAACACAAAAACACCTTCTCCATGCCCTCCGGCGCCATGCCGATGACCTGATCCGCCAGCCGCGCCCGGCTCTCGCTGGTAAAGGTCCCGCCATACACATAGGCGCATCGGGCGGCCTGGTCGCTGATGGCGTCCAGCACCTCCTGGACGCCGTGGCCAATATTGACCACCGCTATGCCCGCGGCGCAGTCCAGGTACTCCCGCCCCTCCGTGTCATAGAGGTACATGCCCTTCGCCCGTGCGATGACCGGCAGCTGCTTGTGGGCGTCTGTGTACAAAATGTGTGTGTCATTCATAGCTTCATCATCCCCTCTTCCTTGTTTCTTTTATCCCTTTCCCCCGCCCCGGTCACGGCTGCGCGCAGCGCAGGATCGCGCTCTGGGCCGAGGGGAAAAAGCCGATCATAGGCTCGGCCTTCCCTGACAGGCCGATGGCTGTGTCCATTGCCTCCCCCATGGTTGTGCAGGGGTGCATCTGCAGGTCCAGGATGTCCTGCCGGGCCACCGTGTCGCTGCAGACCACGATTTTCACGCCCTTCTCCAGGATGTCGATGGTCGGCAGGGTGTGGTCCATCTGGATGCGGTAGTTCTCCCAGGCGTACCGGCGGGCGGCCTGCAGGTCGCTCTGGAACCGCCGCAGCGGCTCGACATAGTCCAGGGAGTTCATCCCCTCCGGGAAAGCGCCGTAAAAGAGCACCACGGAGTCCGGCTCCAGCAGGTGGCTCAGGGCAAATAGGGACTTGACGCCCTGGTACATATCGCAGTTGAGAGGCGCGCCGGGTGTGGTGACCAGCACATCCGCCCTGCGGGGCACTTCTACGCTGCAAAACCGCCGCAGATACGCTACGGACGCCATATGGGAGCTCTCCAGTCCGCCGGCAAAGACGCCCGCCGGCTCACCGGACCGGCCCGCAACAAAGTTCACGCTGAAGTCCACGCCGAACAGTTTCGCTGTTTCCAGCATGTCCAGATGGATCGGGTTGTGCTCCAGGCTGCCGGCCCCGGTCCCTTGGGCGAAGATCATTTCCGGGCGGTGGTTCACCAGGATCGTCTCCTCCGAGGCCACGCCCGGCAAAATGGACTTGCGCCCGCCGGAAAAGCCCGCCATCTCATGGAGCTCGGTTTTCCCCACGGTGACCTTCACGTCGCACTGCTGGGCTTTTTTGTTCACCTTTACCGGCGTACCAAAGGAGGTCCTGCCCAAATCGATGAGCTTTTCCGGGGTGTAGGGATCGTGGTTTTCTATGCGGATCCCCCGGTCATAGAGGGCCTCGCCCAGAAAAGAGCGCATCTCCGCCTCCGTGGCGTCCCGGTGTACGCCCAGGGCGACGAAGAACGTGATGCCGTCCTCCGGCACGCCGCCGGCCTTCAGCTCGTCCACCAGATGCCCCGCCACCTTTGCCGTCGGCACGCTGCGGGTGGCGTCGGAGACGATCACCGCCGCTGTCCGGGCGTTTTTCCGGGCGGCGATCTGCCGCAGCGGCGGCCCCTCCACCGGGTTCAGCACAGCCTCCAGGAATTTGCCCTCGTCGGTGATGGGATCGGGCTTCGCCGCCTGATACAGCCCGGCGCACCAGGCCTGGGGAATGCGGATCTCGCGGCCCTCCTCATGATCCAGATAAACCGCCTCGCCCCCCTCCCGCCGCAGCTCATAGGTACAGCGCCGTTCCTGCATGTACTCACTCCTTTCTCACGAATGCAGTCATGAAATTCCGAAAAATGCGTTTTCTATTGAATTTGCGCCAACTGTCTGTGAAATATGTATTATCATAATCAAACATATCTCCACTGTCAATTTGGCCTGTGTAGCAAAACGAAACATTTTCCCGGTTTTTCTGGGAAACCGTCTCCCCCTGTCCGGCGCGGGAGGCGGTTTCCCGCCGCTATTTCAATTTCCGCCAGAGGGTGCTGCGGCTGATCCCCAGCCGTTTCGCCGCCGCGCTCTGGTTCATCCCCTCCTCGGCCAGGATCTGCTGGATAATATCCCGTTCTATTTCATCCAGCGTCTTGTTGAGGTCCAGCCCCGGACTCCGCTCCGGCTCCGCCGCCGGCTCCTTTGCGTGCCGCAGGGGACGCTGCTCCTGCAGGACTCGGTCGATCTCCTCCGGCGCGATCAGGTAGGAGCCCGCGTCCCGGACCGAGGCGGAGAGCACCTGCTCCAGCTGCACCAGGTTCAGCGGCCACCCGTAGTCCTTCAGGATCTCCAGCGCCTCGGGCTGAATGCCGCCCACCGATTTGTTGTGTTCGATATTGAACTGGTTGATCAGCAGGCTCACCAGGACCGGGATCTCCTCCCGCCACTCCCGCAGGGGCGGGAGCGGCAGGAGGATCTGGCACAGCTGCTTGTAGAGCGGGAGATAGAACCGTTCCTGCATCACCAGCTCCTGCAGGTCCACGGTGGACGAGCAGATGATGTGGTTGCGCTTATAGAGCAGCGTATCCTCAATGTAGGTGCTCAGCAGCTCCTGGATGCTGGGGGCCAGGCGGTGGACGTTTTCAAAAAAGACCGTGCAGCCCTGTCCGTTGACGGGGCTGTTGATATTGGACGCAAACCGGGTCCACTGCCGCTCCTGCAGGACCTCGCAGGACACCCGCAGGAACAGCCCGTTGCGCCGGGACCCCCGGCAGTGGAGGCTGCGGGCCAGGGCTGTCTTCTGCATGCCGGGCTCCCCCACGATGGCCACAGCGCCGCTGCCCTGTATCCCCTTTTCCATGACAGCCGCCCCCAGCCGGGAGCGCAGGGCGGAGAGGAGGATCTGCCTGCCCGGCGGCAGCTCCTCCGGGCGGTCCACCGCCACGCCGGGCACGATGGAGGCGGCCTTGTGGGAGGAGCGGACGAAGAAGCAGCAGTACTGGTTCCCGTCCGCCTGCAGCAGCTGGCCCGTGATCTCCAGCAGCTGGCGGTTGTTCTGGCGGTAGAGATGCATCTCCCCCTGCTCCTGGAGGTGGGGGATGCATTTTTGGAGCGTGGCCATCAGCAGCTCCTGGTCCATCAGCTTGGACTGGTGGTTGGCCTGGATCTGGTTCCCGCTCCGGTCAAAGACGACAATACCGGTCTGGATGCAGTCCACGATGGCCTGATAGAGCTTGTAGAAGGTCTGATCGCGGACCATGCTCCTGCACAGCGCCGCCGCCGACTCGATCGCCGCCGTCACGCTCTCCCGGGACGAGGTGATCAGGATGCTCAAAAGCCCCGCCTCCTCCGCCGCCTGCACGGCGATCACATCGCCCAGGATCAGGCGGATCCCCTGGTCCCGCAGCTCCTCCACGGACTGGCGGACGCGGCGGGCGGTGATCTCCCGGATCAGGGGCCTGTCGCACTGCAGCACGTCGCACAGGCTGCTGGCGATGTGGACGATGCTGCCGTAGCCCACCACGGCAAAGGGCTCAGCGCAGCTCTCCGCCAGCTTCAGGGCCCGCAGCATGTCCAGGATCGATATCTCAATTTCGATGACCGGGATGTCCACATGCTTGCGCAGGACGCCGGCCGTCCCGCCGCGGGAGATGATCGCGTCAAACTTCTGCTGGGGAAAGGCGGCCACGTATTCGATGGCCCGGTCCAGATTGCCCGTAAACCGATCCAGCCGGATCTCGGGGTACTCCGAGGCCACCATGGCGACCAGATTCTGCAGCTCCTCATAGGGAGCAACGGAAAGAATACGGATGTTTTTGATAGGCCCTCCCCCCTCTCCCGCATGGGTTCAACGTTGGTTTTTCCTATTATGATGTGCAGGATGGGGGATGTCAACGCATGAAAATGTTGCAAATCGAAACACTTTTTATGCCGGGCCGCGCTTGCAGTTTCAATTTGCATCTGCAAAAATAGACGTGTCAAGAGTTCATAAAGATTTATGGGAGGTCATGGCTGATGAGAAAACGCATAGCAATTACCATGGGCGACGCGGCCGGCATCGGCGCGGAGATCACGGTGAAGGCCCTGTCCGACGCCGCCGTATACGACAGGGCCGTGCCGGTGGTCTACGGCGACCGGGCCCCGCTGGAGGACGCCCTCTCCTTTTGCCGGCTGGGCCATCTCAGGCTGAAGGAGATCCACAGCTGGGAGGAGGCCTCGGGCCAATACGGCGCGATCGAGTTTTTTGACGCCGGGCTGCTGCGGGCCGGCGGCTGGACGTACAAGCGGAACCAGGCGGGCTCCGGCGGCGCGTCGTTCCAGTACGTTGTTTCCGCCATCCGCGACGCTGTGGAGGGGCGCTGCAGCGCCGTGGTCACCGGCCCGATCAGCAAGGAGGCCATCCATATGGCCGGGCACAACTACTCGGGCCACACGGAGATCTTCGCCGCCTATACCCATACGGACAAGTACGCCATGCTGCTCTCCGGCGGCGGCCTGCGGGTCATCCACGCCACCACCCACGTATCCATGGAGGAGGCCTGCAGGCGCATCACGGCGGAGCGGGAGCTGGAGGTGATCCGCCTGGCCCACCGGGGGATGCGGCTGCTGGGCTGTGAACGGCCCCGGATCGCCGTGGCGGGCTTTAACGCCCACTGCTCGGAAAACGGCCTGTTCGGCAGCCAGGAGGCGGAGGCCATCGCCCCCGCCGTCCACCAGGCCCAGGCGGAGGGCATCCTGGCCGAGGGCCCGGTCCCGGCTGACACCGTATTCTGCAAGGCCCTGGGCGGGATGTACGACATCGTGGTGGCCCAGTACCACGATCAGGGCCATATCCCCATCAAGCTCCAGGGGTTCCGGCTGGACCCCGGTACCAACACCTATTCCTCCATGAGCGGCATCAACTGCACCGTCGGGCTGCCCATCATCCGCACGTCGGTGGATCACGGGACGGCCTACGGCAAGGCCGGCGAGGGCCGCGCCAACGAGGAGAGCATGCGGGATGCCATCGACGCCGCCATCCTGATGGCGGACAATCTGGAGAGCGGCGTCTGACACAGGGGGCTGCGGACAGGAGGAGACTGTGAAAGTAATTGTGATTGCAGACGATTTTACGGGAGCCCTGGATACGGCCTCCCAGTTCTCCAAAATTGGCATACCGACCGTCGCCTATCCCTCCGCCAGAAAGGAGCTGCCCCAGGTGGACGGCGGCGTCTGCGTAGTCGTGGTCAATTCGGAGAGCCGCCACCTCCAGCCGTCGGAAGCCTACGCCCGGGTGTACGCGCTGAGCCGCTGGGCCATGGGCCAGCGGGCCTCGATCCTGTACAAAAAAACGGACTCCGCCCTGCGGGGCAATGTGGGCAGCGAGCTGCAGGCCATGGCGGACGCCTGCGGGCGCTCCGCTCCCATCTACTTTCTGCCGGGCTACCCGCGCAGCGCCCGCACCACCGTCGGCGGCGTCCAGTATTACGACGGCATCCCCATCGCCCAGAGCGTCTTCGGTCGGGACCCCCTTGAGCCCGTGGCCCACTCGGACGTGCGGAAGATCCTCGCATCGCAGACCTCCATGTCCAGCCGGGTGGTGGCGCGGGGCGGCGCGTTTCCCCAGGGCGGCGGCCAGGCCGGCATCTACATCTGCGACAGCCAGGAGGACGCCGACATCCAGAGCGTCTGCCGCCGCCTGCCCGCCGCCTGCCCGGAGTCCCCCCTGCTCCTGGCCGGATGCGCCGGATTTGCGGAGCATGTGGCCAAGGAGCTGCTGCTGGCGCTGTCCCGCGGCGGGGCCGGCCAGCCGCCGCCCGCGCCGGACAGCCTGCTGATCGTCTCAGGCAGTCTCAACGACATCACAGCGGAGCAGCTGCGCTACGGCAAGGAGCGGGGGATCCCCGCCTTCCAGCTCCACGAGGACGCGGAGCTGGCGCCGGGCTATGTGGGCTCCCCCGCCTGCCGGAGTTTTTCGGAGCAGGTGCGGCGGACGCTGCGGGAGGGCCGGGTGGCCATTCTGGAGACCGCCGGCGTGGGCGGGCGGCGGGAGGCCATCCCCAAGGAGCAATTTGTCAATATCAGCGAGAGCATCGCCATGCTGGTGCAATGCATATTGACCGGCGAGGAAAACTACGCGGTGGCGGTGTTCGGCGGCGACACGCTGCAGGCGATCATTGACCGGCTGTTCCCCTTCGGCATTGTGCCCCAGGGGGAGGTGGAGGTGGGCGTACCGGCGGCCTGCGCCATGAGCCACAGCCGCAAAAACCATGTGATCATCAGCAAATCCGGCGGACTGGGACAGCGGGACGTGATCGTCAAGATCATGCGGTTCCTGCACATCACCCGCCGGGATTGAAACCCTTTCAAAAGAACACAAGGAGGAAACACACAATGGAAAAAACAATGCGCGGACTTGTCAAGCAGACCCCTTCCCAGGGCGCGGTCCTGCGGACGGACCTGCCAATTCCCCAGCCGGCGGACAACGAGGTGCTGGTCAAAGTCCGCACAGCGGCGATCTGCGGAACCGATCAGCACATATACACCTGGAATGCGTGGGCCCAGGAGCGCATCCCCATCCCCATGGTGTTCGGGCACGAATTCTCCGGGGACATCGTGGCCCTTGGCGCCGGCGTCACCGGTTTTCGGACCGGCGACCGGGTGGCGGCGGAGACGCACATCCCCTGCAACAGCTGCTGCCAGTGCCGGACGGGAAACCAGCACAACTGCGAAAACATGCGGATCATCGGCGTCCATGTCCCCGGCGGGTTCTCCGACTATGCCGTGGTCCCGGCGGACTGCGTGTGGAAGCTGGACAGCGCCGTCTCCTACCGCCACGGGGCCATGCTGGAGCCTATGGGCGTCGCGGTCCACGGCGTGATGTCGGGGGAGGTCAATTTGAAGTCCGTGGTCATTCTGGGCTGCGGCCCCATCGGTGTAATGGCTGTCGGCGCGGCTGCCACCGCCGGCGCGTCCAAGGTGTTCGCTGTGGATATATTTGACGAAAAGCTGGAGATGGCCAAAAAATTAGGAGCCGATGTGTGCATCAACTCCAAAAACGAGAATTTTATTGACGTGGTTCTGCAGGCCACCGATGGCCAGGGCGCGGACGTGATCATTGACTATACCGGCGCCGCCGGCCTGATCGAGTCGGCCTTCCGGGCTCTGAAGAAGGGCGGCAGATTTACGCTCGTAGGCCTTCCCAGCCAAAAACTGTCCCTGGACCTGACCAATGCCGTCATCTATAAAGAGGCGCGCATCAACGGCTGCACCGGACGGCTGATGTACGAAACCTGGTTCCAGTGTACGGAGATCCTGAAAAAAGGCAAGTTTACGATGGATGACGTGATTGGCGGCGTTTACAGGCTGGAGGATTACGAAAAGGCCTTTGCCGATATCGCGGCGGGGCGTCCCGGAAAGATGCTCTTTGAGTTGGAGCCATAAGACCTCATCCGGCTGCCCCTGGCGAAGAGCAAGCCCCTGGAATTTCCAGGGGCTTGCATGGCGAAGCTGCCAGTTCTCGCTGCGGGCTGTCCATGTTGCATCACCTCGATTCATGTATATGCTTTCTGGCACAAAAACTGCCACAGGTATATACCGCTTCATAGCGAATATAGTGATTAGAGCAGTTAGAGAGTTTTCCAAGGTGTGCATATGCGGCGCAGTACGCACCCGCTTTTTACTTTTATACGAAACCTTTTCTTGCTGCCCATAAATAGAATTGCCTATGTAGGGTTTACTGAAAAATGAGGAAAAGCGAGCGCGCCAGACGGAGGCTGGCGTTCAAGGCGAAGAGGATGAGGGCGGCCTGGGTTTTGGCGGTTTCATCCAGTTTAGCGAAAATACAATCAAGGCCGAAGCGGCGTTTTGCGTTGCCGATACGGCCTTCAACAGTGTTGCGCTCACAGGAGTCGTGAACGATCTGACGTTTAATCTTGGCGTCAGATACAGTGGCTTTTCTGCGGCCCAGAGGCGGGCCGGAGAGACGGATGCCCCGTTCTTTGCAGTAGGACCTGTTGGCTCTGGTCTGGTAGATTTTATCCGCCAGCACAGCGGCGGGATAGCAGCCAAATTTGCGCCGGTAATCCTCCACAGCGGCTTGCAGAT
>CAJTPV010000035.1 GCA_910578505.1 uncultured Oscillospiraceae bacterium
CTTTCTTTCCGAAAAGTTGCTGTTTTTGCAACAAAACGGCAAGTATCAATCCCCTGAGGCGAAACATGCAGCGCCGGAAAGCACTGCGGGACAAGGAGTTTGAGGCGGTGGTGGATTTGGCTGGTAGCGTTTTTGGGTGGGGTGGTAGCAGAAGGGTGGGTTATGTTAACCCTGTGGCTTTGATTTGCAGGGGTTTTCAGCTGGGTTGTGTTGGTAGCACGGTGGTGGCGTGGTCACAAAAAATTAGGATTTGAGTACAAATAAATGTCAAAACTACAGATATGTTTCGATTTATCCCACTATTTGTTCTGATAAGCAATTTTTTTACAATCTGCTTGACATAATTAATAATCAAATGTCCGTATTCCTGCTTTGGATACCTTGTAAATCGAGAGCTTTTTTGCTATAATAGGATAAAAGTTTAGAAAATACACATGTGAGGACAGTGCGATTGATTTCCTGGTTTTTACCAAAGATGCGGGAGAAAACGGTATTGAGGTAAGGGTAATAGCTGACACAAAAAGCCATCGGCCAGCTCTTTGATATAGGCCGCAGCGTAGTTACAAAGTCTTATCACGCAAGTTATCCTGCCGTGAGATTTTTTGATACATCTGTGACAAAGCCTGATTCCACTGTTGGGAAAGCATTGACCAGTAGTCCAATTCTTCCTCATCTAAGTGGTCAGGTGGGGTATCATCCAGAAAAAACAAATCCTCTAAGTCTTGTTTGCGTTTATTGCTGAGCATAGTATCACCTCTCCCCATCATTCTAACCAATGACGCGGAAGAAATTTGGCGGATTTTCAGAACGGAGGTGTGTTTTGCAACTTTTTGATATCATTCCATCGGACTTTTTCAAACCGCTGACAGGGATTAACCGCCGTGAGTATATAGATATCATTACACTGATTTGGCAGCGGTGCAAGCGCAGCCCAATCTATGGAGAATCGAAGACAATGGTTTTAGATTGGCTGGAAGAGTATTTTGCCGGATTGCATCAGAAAATCCCGTTCGACCCGGATGATTTGAGCGATTTCAGAGGAGAGGAACCTGCTTCCCAATCTCCGCGCTTTTATGCCGCCATGTTCCTGCGCCGGTTGAAAGATACCGGTTGGCTGGAGGAGCGCGAAGGCAGCTACGAGGAGGAGGCACTCATTGTAGTCAATCACAGGATCGTTCCCATTATACGCGCATTCCATGATATTGTCTCGCCGCAAATGATTACCTATAAGGGAAAGCTGTTCAAAGTTTACAAGCTGCTTCAGAGTATTTCTGAAGAGGAGAGTCCTTATGAAACCATCCTGCGTGAGGTTTCCGGCGACTTGGATGAACTGAACGCATCGCTGCGGCAGTTGGCGGCCTCCATCGGAACTTATATGGATGAACTGACTCGCGGAAAGACACCGGAGGAAATTTTGAATCTGTTCGATTCTTACGAGGAAAAGATTGTCGTAGGCGCTTATCATCGCTTTAAAACCAATGACAATCTCTTTTACTATCGCTCTGAGCTGATGGAACAGCTTGAACTGTGCCGGACAGAGTGTCTGGAGGCGCTAATCCAGGACTTTGCTCTGGTGGAGCAGGTGTCCGACGAGGACGCAAATCTTGCCATCGGCCAGCTTGTCTTCAAATTGGAGGAGGACTTGCGGGAGATGGGAGAGATTATGAAGGTGATTGATGAGCGGCACATCCTGTACCGTACCCGCGCCGTCCAGAGGGCCTAATTTTTGCTTCTGTCTGATGGAACAGTCAAAAGTAAAATCAACCGTATCCTGCGCTATTGTGCCGCAGTGATTGAGGAACCAGAGGACTTTTACCATACAGAGGACGAGATCCTGGCGTCACTATTCCAGATGTATCCGCAGGGATTTTTTGATGCGAAATCCCTGAAGCCCCCTGTCCGGCCCAGGACCCCCACGCCAATTGAAAAATTGCCGGAACTGGAAGAAGTGGACGCACAGGCGGTTGCAGCACATCAAGCGCAGCTGCTGCAGTATGCGCGGAACGCGGTCACGGCGGAAAATGTAAATCGTTTTGCACACACTGTCCTGAAGCGGCGTCAGGCTGTTACTGCCCGGGAGCTGGCGGAGCGATACCCCCAAACAGAGGATATTGTAAAAATCATCGGCCTGCACACATACTCGTCCTCTGCGGAATACGGGCAGAAGAATTTTCCAGGCGGTCCACTCATGGAGATTGACCAGCTGCGCCACCCGCAGCGTGCGGTTGATGACAATAGAATATCCCAAAGGACGGAATATTGTCTGCAATTCCTCCTCGTTATTGGTAACCAAGTAGTATTTTTCTCTAAACAGACGATTACAAAGGCGTATACGCAGACCTCTGCCGCAAAGATATGGATGCTGCTGACGCGGCGCTCGCCAACGATAAGGGGGAGCTGAAAAAACTGCGGGAAGGAAAAATGGTGTACCCCAAGGAATCCGAACTGCTGCGTGGGGCCGTCAATGCGGAGTTCCAAAAACGCGGCATGGAGTGCGATGCAAAAATATTCAGCGAAGTGCTCTATATGGAGGACACCGGTTGGCAGGAGTGCGCGGAGGCAGCGCTGGGGTTCCGGCGGTTTGATATAATTGTTTCCCCATCCCATTACCAGGCGGCAAAACAGGTGTTTACCGGCCTGGGTGAAAAAGTCGGCGACGTATCGCTGGTGGATACGCCGTCTTTAATGCGGGACAGCCAAAGATGGTCCCCGCCTGAAACAAATATGCTCGCTTATAAGATTGGAAGCGAAAATTATGTTGCAAAGCAGTATGTCAATTACCTGCTGAATGGGATCGTCTGCTGTGAAGCAGCCTCGGAACTGGAGGATTTTTCCCGCAGCGTTACCCACGACCTTTTGCGCCACCAGGGCTACCGCTTGCAGCGTATGCGCAAATCGACGCGCTGAAGGAGCGCGTTTGGAAGCAGAAGCAGATCGTTACAGAAGCCCAAAAGGCAATTACGCAGAATATGATGGATCCGGATGGCTCAAAGGCCGAATGTGACCGGTTTCGATTGGAGCATCCGGAATTGACCGAAGAAATAGCAAAACGATATGCAGAAACCCGACTTATATCATGTTCAAGGGCTTTTTGCACATCAACATCAATGGCCAGGAAATCCACCTTGAAAAAGTTCCTGGAGGTATCTCGCTTCCGTCCACGGCAGTCCCGGTCATCCGTAATGTATCCATTGAGGGGACCTCACTGATTACCGTGGAAAATCTGACAACGTATCATGATGAACCCGTATGTCAGAACGCGATTGTCTATTTAGGCGGTTTTCATAATGACATTAGAAATGGATTTGGAGACACTCATGGAATTCGAATCCTGTCACTTGGTAAAGCCGCTGAACGCTTCGGATCGAAAGATGCTGCATATTCCCCAGCTTGCTCCTTACCGGAGTATTCTCACATACATGGAGCATAAGGCGGAGCAGGAGTCGCGCCAGGCCTTGCAGCTGCTGCGCAAGGAATACAGATGATTGCTATATGCGCGGTGGGTACGATTGTATTATGGCATCACGGCGGAACCGCGCGGCTGCGGGCGCAGAGGTGAACGACCGCTCGGACTACCATGTTGCCTTTTTTTCCGGCAATGATTCCGAGCCGGCGGTAAAGAAGGCCTCGTCCTGGAATTCCGTCATGGTGGACCAATAGCGCTGGGGCATATTGGTCCGGCGCAGCCGGGGATTGTGGCGCTCCTTGATCTCAATGGTGTCGTAAAACCGCTTCCACAGACTGCGGTACTGGGCCTCGGCGGCGGAGGGGGCCGCCATTTTGAAGCTCTCCAGCGGGATAATGGCCCACTGACCGGGCTTGTGGACCAGCGCCTCCCGGTGGGTGCGGTCGTAGAGCAGAAAGACCTCGTTGTACATCCGGTCGCAGAAGTGGTAGCGCAGCAGGGGGAGGACCCGGTTTTTAGGCCGGATTTCCCCCGCCAGCATCCCCTCAAATTCGGAGAAGCGGACAAAGCCCTTGAGCAGATGCACCTCGCCGTCCAGATGGCGGACGGCTTTCAGCAGGGGCAGCACCGCGTCGTCGCTGAGCTGGCGGAGTAAAGGCCTGCCGATGTCGTAGAGGGCGCGGATGAACGCATAGAGGAGCTTTTCCCGGTTGGGCGCGCAGGTGAGAAACCCCTTGATCACCAGTTCCTTCGCATAGGGGTCGATCTTCTCCAGGCTGACCAGGATGCGCTCTGCGTGGCGGGAATCCGTCCCCACCCAGCGGGCCGGGAAGAGGGACTGCTCCAGGTGCTCCGGGGTCTGGAAGTGGGCGGGGTATTCCTTGTACACGTAGCTGTCAAAGACACAGCAGAGAAAGCCCTCAAAGGACCCGTCGTAGCGGAAGATCACGTTTGGCATGGACATGTGCTCGCCTCCCTTCAAAACAGCGACAGCTGTTCCATCTCCGGCTGGGGCAGGGCGGCCCGCTCCGCCGCGATGAGATTGCGGAGGATGCTGTCCTGCCGCACCTGCAGGCCCTCCAGGACCCTGCCCTTGCAGGTGATGAAATACTGGGCCCGCTTCATGACCACCCCCATTTTCCGCAGGTCCGCATGCTCCAGCTTCCTGGCCCGGCGGGCGTACAAAATCCGCCGCACGGACGTCACCCCCATCCCCGGCACCCGCAGCAGCGTCTCCCGGTCGGCGGTGTTGACCTCCACGGGGAAAAATTCCGGGTGGCTCAGGGCCCAGCTGCACTTGGGGTCCACCAGGGTGTTGAAATTGGGGTTCTCCTCGTCCAGCAGCTCCTCCGCCCGGAAGCCGTAGAACCGCAGCAGCCAATCCGCCTGATACAGCCGGTGCTCCCGCAGCAGCGGCGGCTTGGTGTCGATGGAGGGCAGCAGCGTATTTTCCACAACGGGGACATAGGCGGAGTAGAACACCCGCCGCAGCTGGTACCGGTCGTACAGCGCCTGGGTGAGGGAGAGGATGTGCCGGTCAGAGTCCGGCGTGGCCCCAATGATCATCTGGGTGCTCTGTCCCGCAGGGGCGAATTTGGGCGCGTGGCGGTACTTCACCAGTTCCTCCTTGTTCTCGTGCAGGGTGTTGGTAATGAGTCCCATAGGACGGAAGATGGCCTTGCGGGTCTTGTTGGGGGCTAAAGTCTTCAGGCCGCTTTCCGACGGCAGCTCGATATTGACGCTGAGCCTGTCCGCCAGCAGGCCCAACTGCGTGACCAGCTCCGGCGACGTGCCGGGAATGGCCTTGGCGTGGATGTAGCCGTTGAACCGGTAGTGATTGCGCAGCAGATCCAGACACCGGATCATCCGCTCGGTGGTATAGTCCGGGCTCTGCAGTACCCCGGAGGACAAAAACAGGCCCTCGATATAGTTGCGCCGGTAGAACTGGATTGTCAGGTCCGCCAGCTCCTCCGGCGTGAAGACGGCCCGGCGGGTGTCGTTGGAGCAGCGGTTGACGCAGTACTTGCAGTCATAGACGCAGCAGTTGGTCATCAGCACCTTCAGCAGCGTCACGCACCGCCCGTCCCCGGAGAAGGTGTGGCAGCACCCGGCCAGCGAAGACGACGTGTTGCCGATATACCCCTTGCGGTGCCCCCGCTGGGCCCCGCTGGAGGTACAGGCGGCGTCGTATTTTGCCGCGTCCGTCAGGATTGTCAGCTTTTCCATTACGTCCACCGGCAGTCCTCCTCCCCTCTTGAAAACAAATGTTCTTGCAGATAGTATAGAACAAATGACCGAAAATGTCAAGAGGGAATCTGCATAAAACGGTTTCAGATGAATTTGTAACTAACCAGCAACTAACGACTTATCTCTGTATATTATGGCAAAATAAGAGGGCAGACGGCTCGCCAAAGCGTCTGCCCTATAGCCGTTCCCGGCGTTGGCAGCACCGGGGGCGGTGTTTTATCTGCTACAATTTCCGCACAATTTTCTTCCATCCGCTATTGCGTCTTCTGCTGAATCATACCAGTACATATCGTTTTGCGCTATTTTTTGAGCAGAAGAGCAGTATTTTGTGTGATAAACCGGCTTTCCGTTGTTGTTTGACGCTGTTGTTATCAATACCTTGCCTGCCGAGAATTTATCCGCATTTGTTTCCCTGCTTGGTGTGCCTCCGCCGTTCGCGTTCGCCTGGTTGCTGCTTGCTGTAGATGCGGCAGGAGCTTTAGGCTTCTCGCTTGGTGCTGTTGTTGGTTGAGCCTCCAGCTCTTTGGCGGGTTCCGGCTCATTTTGCGGCTCTGTCTCCTGGGTGGGCACGGGGTCTGGCTGCGGCTCCGCTACCACGGACCGCGTGGTTGCTGTTCCGGGCATCGCGCCCCTGACCACCTGGCCGTCTTTGACATGGACGTTTGGGCCGACATAATCGACTGCCGCCGGTTCGTCTCGCTCCTGCCGCCGCTGCTCCTGATATTCCTCGTACCGCGCTATGGCATCTTCGTTGGCCTGCTGGTTGATCTGTACCGTAACGCCCACATAGGACGCTATCCCGGCCTCTGCGATGATGCAGCTCGCCAGCAGCACGGTCAGCAGCGTTATCAGACCGCCGGAATTGTTGTTGTTTCTCATATGTACACCGTCTTTCTAACGCAGCCGATAGAGGGCGACGGACACGCCGAACAGGACAATCAGCAGCGCAATCTTTATACCGCCCTGCAATTTCTTTGCAGCATAGAATTCCTGGAGCTGGTCAATGGGGGCGGATATGAACGAAAACAGAAGCATTGTCACGCTTGCGAAGGTGCTCGCCTCCTTACAAAATGAGTATACAACAAAAAAGTCTCGATATCAACAAAAAGTTCTTGATGCGTGCTTCGCAGAGACGTGTAACGGCGCCAGCGGCAGCAAAAGGAGGTGAGCCGGCGGTGCGCTGCCGGCAGATCCCGCCTCCTGCCAGGACCTGCATAATTTTCCTGGATTTGCGCATAAACTAGGAAGAGCAAAAGGAGGGATGGATTTTGAACAGGTCCAGCAATGTACGCCGCCGCGCCCAGCAGCTCCGGCGGGAACGCGCCAGGGAACAGGGCGACGGCAGCACGGCGACCCTGCGCCTGCTTGTCTGCGGCGTGATTTTTGTGCTGCTCGTAGCGGCAAAGCTGCTGTTTCCGGAGGCTGTCAGCGGCGTGACCCGATCCGCCGGGCAGCTGATCGGCAGAAACGCGGATTTCAAGGAGGCCTTCGCCGCGATGGGCCGCGCCATCAGCGGGGAGGAGCCCGCCGCCGCCTCCCTCCAGGACGCCTATACCGCCGTATTCAATCCGGCTCCGCCGGACACCGGAAGCTCCGCGGCCCCGCCGGATTCCCAGCCGGATTCCCAGCCGGACGCGGCGGCTGTCCAGCGCGATCAGGCCGCCCGGGTCCCGTCGGCCTCGCAGGCCTCGCAGGCCTCGCAGGCCTCGCAGACCCCGCCGGCCTCGCCGGCCTCACAGACCGCACAGGTTCCGCAGGCCCCGCCAGCCTCCAGCGCCCTGACGGCGCTGGACCTGGGCGGCCTGGCGCCCCAGACCCTGCCCCAGCCGCCGGAGGAGGTGCTGGACGCTGTGACAGAGACGGTGGTGGAGGACCCCGGCCAGAGCGCGCCGGAGCCGGACGACACCACCGCCAGCGAGGCCCTCTCCTATGTCTACACCATGCCCGCCCTGCCGGAGAATGCCAGCCTGGAGCAGCGGAACCTGGGCTTTGTCCACTGCACGCCGGTCTCCGGCGTCCTCAGCTCCACCTTCGGCTGGCGGGAGCACCCGGTGGAGGGGGGCAGCAAGTTCCACTACGGCGTGGACCTGGCGGCGGAGGAGGGCGCGCCGGTCCTCGCCTTTGCTGACGGCTCTGTCTACGCCACAGGGGAGAGCAGCACCCTGGGCAACTATATCATGCTCCAGCATGCGGGCGGCTATATCACTCTGTACGCCCACTGCAGCCGGGTGACGGCCTCCGGCGGCAGCGTGGCCATGGGGGACAAAATTGCCGAGGTGGGGGCCACAGGCCTGGCCACCGGGCCCCACCTGCACTTTGAGCTCCACGACGGCGGGCTGTATCTCAACCCGATCTTCTATGTGGACGTGGGGTAGGTTCTCCGTCACCTGGGGCTTCGGCGCGATGCTGCTGGTGGCCGGGCTGGCCGGGGCCGGCAGCGTGATGCCGCTGGTGGCGCTGTCTGCGGTGTGCCACGAGCTGGGGCACCTGGCCGGGCTGCGTCTGGCGGGGGCGGCGGTGGAGAGCTTCCGCCTTACCGCTTTCGGCGCGGAGATCCGGGCGGATACCCGGTATCTGCCCTACGGGCGGGAGATCCTGTGTACGCTGGCGGGGCCGGCGGTGAATCTGCTGCTGGCGCTGGTCCTGGCCCGGACGGCGGGGGACTATATCCTGGCGGGGGCGAACCTGCTGCTGGGATGCTTCAACCTTCTGCCCATTCCGTCCCTGGACGGCGGGCGGCTGCTGTACCTGCTGGTGAGCTGGTGTACGGACCCGGTGCTGGCCGGCCGGGTGTGCCGGCCGGTGGGGGTGGGCTGCTCCGCGATGTTGACTGCCGCCGCCCTGGCGCTGACGCTGTGGCACGGCGCAGGACTCTTTCTTCTGCTGGCCGCCGCAGGGACGCTTCTGCCGCAGATGACGCGGCGGGAGCGCTGCGCCTGCTGAAAAAATGTACTGCGAGGAATTGACGTATGGAATCGATTTGGCATCAAACGGCAAAATTTGCCCCCTGTCCTCCGCTGCAGGGGGACCTGGAGACGGAGGCGGCGGTGATCGGCGGCGGTCTGGCGGGGGTCCTGACCGCCGCCCTGCTGGCGGAGGCGGGGGTGTCCACCGTTGTTCTGGAGGCAAACCGGACAGGCTTTGGACAGACGGGCAACACCACCGCCAAGGTGACGGCCCAGCACGGGGCCCTCTACCGGCGGCTGGAGGCAGAGCTGGGCGGTCCCGCGGCCCAGGGGTACGCCCAGGCCCATCAGGCGGCTATTGAGGCGTATCAGAAAATGATCCAGGACCGCCGGATCACCTGCGGCTGGGAGAGGCTGCCGGCGTATCTCTACTCTGTGGAGGAGGAGAATATTCTGGAGGAGGAGTGTGCCGCCCAGCAGCGGGCCGGGCTGCCGGCAGCACTGACCAGAGAGACCGGGCTGCCCTTTCCGGTCAAAGGGGCGGTGCGCTGCGAGCGGCAGGCCCAGTTCCACCCCCTGCGGCTGCTGTATACCCTGGCGGACACGCTGTCCATCTATGAGTGCACACGGGTACTGGAGGCGGACGGCGATACGCTGCGCACTGACAACGGGTCCGTCCGGGCCCGGCACATGGTCTTTGCCTGCCACTTCCCCTTTGTCAACGTGCCGGGGTACTATTTCATGCGGATGCATCAGGAGCGCAGCTATGTGGCTGCGCTCACAGGCGCGGGGAAGCTGCCGGGGATGTACTACAGTGTGGATGCCGGGGGCCTCTCCCTGCGCAGCGCCGGGGACCTGCTGCTGGTGGGCGGCGGCGGCCACCGGACCGGCGAGAACCGGGGCGGAGGAAAATACGAGGCCCTGAGACGGTCCGCCGCCCTGCTGTTTCCAGGGGGGGAGATCGCCCGTCAGTGGTCCGCCCAGGACTGCATGACCCTGGACGGCATGCCCTATATCGGGCAGTTTTCCGCCAATACGCCCAACTGGTATGTGGCCACCGGCTTCGGCAAGTGGGGCATGACAGCGTCCATGGTGGCCGCACAGCTGCTGCGGGACCAGATCCTGGGGCGGGAAAACGCCTGGGCGGAGCTGTTTTCCCCCCAGCGCTTTACGCCCGCCGCGTCGGCCTCCGGACTGGTGGAAAACGGTGTCCACGCGGTGCGGGACCTTACCAGGGAGCTGCTGGCGCCGGCCAGGGGGGCGGCTGCGGCCCTGCCGCCGGACCACGGCGGCGTGGTGGAGCTGGACGGGCGGAAGGTGGGCGTCTACAAGGCCAACGACGGGACGCTGTACGCAGTGGACATCCGGTGCCCCCACCTGGGGTGCCAGCTGGAGTGGAATCCGGACGAGAGAAGCTGGGACTGCCCCTGTCACGGCTCCCGGTTTGACCTGCGGGGAAGGCTGCTGAGCGGACCCGCCCAGACGGACCTGGAGGCCGCCGTATTTCCGCGCTGAAGCAGAGCGCCCCCGCCCTGACTGAGGGCGGGGGCGTGTTGACAGCGCGGCGTCAGAAGGAGGAATGGCCCTGCCAGTTCTGGGAGGCGGCGCAGTAGGGCACGCCCTTCACGTTGTGGAACTGGACGAATTTCAGGGAGTAGATGTCGCAGGAGATGTACCGCTCGTAATCCGGCTGGTAGAGGACGATGTAGTCGCTGCCCACCGTATGTAAAATCCCCTGCCAGGTTACGGTCTGCTGGGTGCCGATGAGGAAGCTGGCGACAATAAAGTAGCCCACATTCCTGTCCAGCAGGCTCCGCAGGGACGCCTGATAGGCCTCCTCGCTGTTGGAGGGGGTGTGGGTGGCGGACATGCTGAGGGGGTTGGTCATCCGCAGGCTCTGGGCGGCCCTGCTGGATATGCCGGTTCCCCGATGGTCCTCACCGTTCAATCCGGGGATGGGCATGGGCGTGCTGTCCGTCTCGCTGGCCGGCGTGCTGCCGTCCATGGTATAGACGGACACGCCGTTGGAGGGGGTCTGTCCGTCGTAGGTGAGATTGGGGTCGCCGTAGATCCAGGTGCTGTTGGCAGGCGCGCCGGGGTCCGGCGGCATGGTGTAGCTCGTCTCGTCCGGCGAAACGTTGTGGTTGTTGATGGTGATGTTCTGGGTGTTGTGATTGTTCTGCGTGGCCTGCATGCCGTGGGCTGCGGGGGTGTTCTGGACATTTGCCATAGGTTGCGTCACTCCTTAAAAAATTGCGCTCAAGTGCTGAAATAAGCGTTTGTCGGGTTATAAAAACAATGATCGCCGATGCGGGTCTGCCAGTAACCCACATCGGATGGGAAACGATTGCGGCATTTGCTGCTGAAGGGATTATAAAACCAGAGGGACTCTCCCAGATCCGGGAGGCGGTTGCCTGCGATGGCCCAGTCGGCGATTTCATAGTGGATCGCCTCGGGGCGCATGTTGTAGATATTCTGCGGGTTGTATGCGCCCCCCTCCGTCTCGCTGGCGCAAACGAATTGATAGGGCTGGAAGATGATGTTGCGGATACTGCCCTGCCCGACCCGTGCGTACTCGCCGCCCCTGGCATGGACGCGGTTCATGACCACACAGGCCACTGCCTTCATTCCGGTTTCACCCTCCCCGCCGGCCTCGCACTCAATGAGGCGGGCCAGCAGCTCACGATCGGAATAAGCCATAATTACTTCACACTCCTGCTCACTGTCAGTCTATGCGCCCGGGGAGAAAAGGGTGCGCCGCCGAAAGCACAGCCCGCAGCAAGTGAAAGACGAGCGCGCCCTACACAAAGCAGTATTCGCCCCGGTTATCCAGCATGCGGTCCAGACTGCCGCAGGCGGACACGGGCGTATAGACACCGGTTACGCCGCCGGTGGTAAAGGAGGAGACACAGATGGTGAAATGAATTCCTTCCCCCTCAATAGAGATTACGTGGTCGTTGGTGGATACCGCCGGGTCCGCTACAATGCGGGACACAGTCCTGTCAAACCCGATTCCCGCCAGCGCCACCGCTGCGTGGATGTTTACATTCCGGGGGAAGGCCCTGCATGCGCCCCGTGTGCTGCCCTCATAGACCACCTTGCGCTCCGGCAGTTCCAGCCCCAGGCTTTTAGGACTTTTTACTGTCTCAATAGACGCGCCGCTGAGAATCTTCCGGGCGTCCGAAATGCCGTCCAGACCCAAAATCGCGCCGTGGGGGAAATACATACGGTGACCGCATTCCGCGGCTTTGACCTTGGCGTGCTGCAAAAAGTCCTCGTCGCTAAAGGCAGTGAGGGAGAAAATCAGCATGTCCGCGGCAGTGATCATGGCGTCAAAATTCTCCCGCAGCGCGTCCGCTGTGGCGCACTCCACGATCAAATCCACCCTTGTCAGGACCGCTGGGTCCACAGCTTTCACTACCGGAAAATCTGCCCGCTCTTTATAAAACATGTCCTGCACAAAGGCCACCTCGTGGCCGGTTTCCTGCACCCGTCCCAGCATGGCGCGGCCGATCTTGCCGCAGCCGAGAAATCCTACTCGTTTCATAGTATCGTTTCCTCCGGACCAGCCGCGCCGTCAGAGCGCGGCTGGCCTTCTTTCCTGATTTAAAATAAAAGCCGCCGGTTACGCGCGGTAGCGCTCCACCATCTGGGCAATGCGGCGGACCGCCGCCACCGCCGCCTGATGATCCTGAGAAAAGTTTATGCGGAAGCTGTCCAGGTAGGGGCCGAACTCCGTGCCCGGAGTTACCGTCACGTTAGCCTGTGCCCGCAGTGCTGCCACAAAATCCTGCATTTCCACCTTCAGCGGCGGCAGCTTCGGGAACAGGTAGCTGCCGCCCTCGGTGGGCCGGACTATGCAGCCCGGAATCTTCCGGAACTCGCCGACCAGATCGTCCCGGATGGCCTGGTGGGCCGCCACCCGCTCGCGCATCCAGTCCTCAGGCTCGGAGAACCAGCTGCCCAGCACCGCCTGACAGTAGCCCGCAGCCCGGAGGGAGACCACTGCCTGCAATTTCTCCATGCGCAGAATCATGGACGGAGAGCCGAACGCCGCCCCCAGCCGGAAGCCGCTGGCGGACTCAGTCTTGGACGGTCCCATAATGGTCATCAGATTCTCCGGGTCCATCAGGCCCAGGGACCGCAGGTGAACATAGGTCCGTCCGTCAAAGATCTGCCGGGCGTACAGCTCGTCGCAGATGACTTTGACGCCATACTTGTCCGCCAGCGTGCCGATAGCCCGCAGCTCCCGTTCGGAGTACACCGCGCCGGTGGGGTTGTTGGGGGTGGAGAACAGGAACAGCTTCACGCCATTGGAAAATTCCTCCTCCAGCTTCACCAGGTCCAACCCCGCCCCCTCCTTGGCCCCGAAATAGTCCATGGGCACGGGCCGCAGCTCGCCCTCAAAGAACTCCACCAGCTTACGGTTGGCGAAGTAGTCCGGCTCCACAATGGCCACCTTGTCCCCCCGGACGATGTTGGCGCCCATGGCCAGAAACAGCGCCCCCTGGGTGCCGGGAGTGAGAATCAGTTCCCGCTCCGCCGAAACCGGCGCGCCGGTAAATGCGGCCAGCTTCGCCGCCACGTCCTCGCACAGGCTTCGCTTGCCCCGGTACTCCGTGTAGGCCTGCTCCGCCCCCGCGCGGAATCCCCGGCAGAAGAGGTCCAGGGTGCTGGGCAGGGGCGGGAAGGCGTTGACGTCGCCGTGGGAGAAATCCACCTGGGCTCCGGGAATGGGATCACCGATCAGTCCGGCGTCCACGTCCTTCAAGCGTACCTCCTGCCCTGGGGCATTGTCCACCCCCAGTTTGGCAAATTTTTCCTCTATTGTTTTCATGGCTTTCAAACCTCCTGTAACGATCAGTGAAACAGCTGCAAGCTGGCGGGGGTGTGCAGCCTGCCGTAGGCATAGTCAAGATAGCGGTCCATATCCTTCGCCTCCACGCGGTCCAGCACGCCGGAAACCGCCTGGTCGCCCCGCCAATAGGACCAGATCAGCGCCGCTCGGGACGGGTCGCCCACAAACCGCAGACGGCTTCTCACCGCGCCTTCGCCGCCCAGCATGGGCCACTTGTGCATGTAATCGCGGACCTGGCTGTCCGTCCACTGAAGCACATTTTTCTGGTAGGAGGATGCGGTGCCCATGGCGGACTTGATCTCGCTGAGAATTTCAAAGGCTCTGTCGTTGTCATCCTTGATCCAGCCCATCATCCGGACGCCCATGTCGGCGATGCCCTCGAAGGTGCTGGAGGAGGAGTGGTTGCACACGGACAGAAGGCCGTCCGCCGCGCCATAGCCCTGCTCATAGTACTCCCGGCGCATGGTGAACTGCATATAGTGACCCGGATAGGCCTCGTGGCCCACCAGATGCTTTAAAGACTGCAGGGTGTAGTCCGGCTCAATGTTGACCACCACCCGCAGGTGGTTGTAGTCGCTGCGGGCGCTGAAGGCCCCGCCCTTCTCCACCGCGCAGGTGTACTCCGCCTCCGGCAGGGGCAGAAACTCGCCGGTCTTTTTCCGGGCCGCCGCCATCAGGGACAGCATGGTCTCCTGCACCTTATCCGCCGGGACCCGGTTTTCCGCCTCCCACTTGGCGGTCATCTCCTGGAGGGAGCCCTTGTAGCCCATGCGGTCGAAGAGGGCCTGCAAACGGGCGCAGCGCTCCTTCAGATACGCCTCGCTCACCGGCGCGCAGTCGGCATGGAGGAACAGCCCCACCTGGTCCGTCAGCTCCGGCAGCTGGCCCATGCTGAAGGCGCAGAAGCTGTCCAGGGACAGGCAGGCCTGCAAATAGTACAGCCGCCGGTCCGGCTCCGGCAGGGAGAAGGTTTTTCGCGCCAGCTCCCCCAGCGCTGCCCGGGCCTCGGCGCAGCTCTCGAACTCCCGGACCTTCTTCCAGCCCATGTTGATGACCACCAGCCCGTCCGCCATCTCCGTGTAGTGGTGCAGACGGCGGTCCAGAGTGTCGATGCCCAGGGTAACGGAAGCAAGCTCCTCTCCAAAGCGCAGAGATTCATCGCTGAGTCTGGTCATAGTAAACATAAAAAGCCGCCTCTTTTCTGAAAATTATTGCTTATTCAGCGTCCACAGCTCCGTCTGGGGGAGGTAGACGTATTCGCCGCCGTGCTCCGTCAGCTCGATCATCTCCTCCATGGCCACTACGCCGCGGGAGGTATCGCAGAAAAATTCCAATGTGAACACATTGCCCGCCTCCAATGGGCGTCCCGGCAGGTCCCCCAGCACCGGCGTGTCTGGGCACAGCTGGAAGCAGCCGTCATGGAGGGCCATGCCCACGGCGTGGCCGCTGCCCCGGGAGTAGGGGAAGCCCTCCCGCCCCATGATCTCCCGGGCCATCTCATCCACCTGCCGGCCCTCAATGCCCGGACGCACAGCGGTGCGCACGGTCTCAATCACCCTGCGGATCGTATCAAAGGCGTGCTGTACCTCCTGGGGGACAGCGGTCTCCCCCTCCTCAAACACATACCAGGTTCGCTGGAAGTCCGTGGCGTAGCCGTTCTTCTTCGCGCCGAAGCTGAGATGGAAGGCGTCGCCGGGGCGGATGGGGTTTTCCGCAGGGGGCACCAGCCCCTGGCGGCTCCTGGCCCCCGCATGGACCAAGGGGCAGCAGCTGTTCTCCCAGGAACCCACCATGCCGTTTTCCTCCATGAATTTCTGGCAGAAGCGGTATATGTCTGCCTCCGTGGTCCCCACGCGGACCCAGTCTTGGAGCTTGGCGCACACCTGATTGAGCAGCTTGAGCACCTCCCTTTGCCGGGCAGTCTCCCCCGGCGTCTTGCGGCCCCGGATGGAGCGGACGGCCTGTCCATGGCTGATGCGGCCGGCGTAGACCGTCCCCTCCAGATCCTGGAGCAGGCGCAGGTAGAGTCCAGTGGTCAGGCCGTCGGTCATGGCGTCGTAGAGGTCTACGTTCACGTCAATCACATTGGGGTCGATTGCCTGAATCATTGCCAGCAGCTGTTCGTCAAAGTCGGCGCCGTAGCCACGCACCTCATCGAAGCCCCCGGCCTCCTCCACGCCGCTCACGTCCTGCCGCCGCACCAGTGCCCGGCGGCGTCCGTCCGGGGTGAAGAAGAAGGCGGACACCCCCATGATGTTGGTGGGCAGTACCAGCCGCAGTCCGGGGTCGCAGACGTCCACCGTCTCCCGGCCCATCAGCAGCCACAGCCCGATATTCTTCTCCTGCAAAATCTGGGCAATCTGCCCATATTTTTCCTGAATGACCATCGCTCAGCTCCTCCTATTTTACCAGATGGCAGGCCACGAAATGGCCGCCGCCCACATCCCGGAATACCGGTTCACTCTGGCGGCACTGCTCCGCGGCATGGGGGCAGCGGGTATGGAAGCGGCAGCCGCTGGGGGGGTCCACCGGGCTGGGCACGTCCCCCACCAGAATTTCCCGCTGCCGGACCTTCTCCGGGTCCGGCTCGGGGATGGCGGAAATCAAGGCCCGTGTATAGGGGTGCAGGGCGTTTTTGTACACGCCGTCCCCCTCCGCCAGCTCCACCATCTTGCCCAGATACATCACCCCCACCCGGTTGGAGATGTGTTTGACCACCGCCAGGCCGTGGGCAATGAAGATGTAGGTCAGGCCCAACTCCTTTTGCAGCTTGCGCAGCAGGTTGAGCACCTGGGCCTGGATGGACACGTCCAAGGCGGACACCGCCTCGTCGCAGATGATCAGCTTTGGGTCCACCGCCAGGGCCCGTGCGATGCCGATGCGCTGGCGCTGGCCGCCGGAGAACTCGTGGGGATAGCGCTTGGCGTGCTCGGGCCGCAGGCCCACCAGCTCCAGCAGCTCGCCCACCCGCCGGTACCGCTGGGCGGCGGAGCCCATATGGTGGACCAGCATAGGCTCGGCAATGATACTGCCCACGGTCATCTTGGGGTTCAGGGAGGAGTAGGGGTCCTGGAAGATGATCTGGATTTCCCTGCGCAGTTCCCGCATATCGTCCTTCTTCAGGCTTGTGACCTCCACGCCCCGGTAGATGATCTTTCCCGCGGTGGCTTTTTCCAGGCACAAAATGGTCTGGCCCAGGGTGGATTTCCCGCAGCCGGACTCCCCCACCAGGCCCATGGTCTCCCCGCACCGCAGGGACAGAGAAATGTCGTCCACCGCCTTGACGTATTTCCGGTCCTTCACAAGGAGGGCCTTGTTGGCAGGATAATATTTTTTCAGATTTTCCAGCCGGAGCAGCTCCTCTCCGGCCTTCACAGTGTCAAGATTCAGCATGTCCCGCTCCTTCCTGGCCGCACACATGGAAGCAGCGTACCATATGATTGTTCCCCATATCCGCCAGCGGGGGGTCCTCCGCCTCGCAGCGGGCCGTACAGTAGGCGCACCGGGGCGCGAAGCGGCAGCCCTTAGGCATCTCGAAGAGACCGGGCACCGTGCCCTCAATGGCGCTCAGCTCCTCCGTCTCCGTATCCAGCCGGGGGATGGATGCCAGAAGGCCGCGGGTATAGGGGTGCATCGGCTCCCGGAAGAGGGCCTTTACATCCGCCTCCTCCACGGCGTCGCCGGCGTACATGACCACCACCCGTTCCGCCATCTCCGCCACCACGCCCATGTCGTGGGTAATCAGCACCAGCGCCATGTTCAGCCGCTCCTTCAGGTCCCGGATCAGCTCCATAATCTGGGCCTGGATGGTCACGTCCAGGGCCGTGGTCGGCTCGTCCGCGATCAGCAGCTTGGGCTGGCAGGCCAGGGCCATAGCGATCATCACCCGCTGGCGCATACCGCCGGACAGCTGGTGGGGATACTCGTCCACCCGCTTTTCCGGCAGGGGGATGCCCACCAGCTTCATCAGCTCAATGGCCCGGGCCCGGGCCTTCGCCTTGGGCAGATGGAGCACCTCGGAAATCTGATAGCCGCAGGTGAACACCGGGTTGAGGGCGGTCATAGGCTCCTGGAAGATCATGGCGATCTCCTTGCCGCGGATCTTGCGCATCTCATCCATGGACAGCTCCAGCAGCTCCCGCCCGTCAAAGCGGATGGAGCCGCTTACCTCTGACTGGGCCTCGTTCAAAAGGCGCATGATGGACATGCTGGTCACGCTCTTGCCGCACCCGGACTCGCCCACGATGCACACGCTCTCCCCCGGCTTCACGTCGAAGCACAGGTTATTGACAGCCGTCACCATACCGTCATCGGTATGGAAGCGGGTCACCAGGTTGGTTACCTCCAGCAGTTTCTCCTGCATGATCCTCCATTCCCCCCTTTACCTGAAAAGCTGCATGGATTGGATCGTATGTAGCCGGTTGTAGATGTATGTGAAAAAGCGGGGGCGGTCCGCCTTTTCCACCCGCTCCCACACGGGGAATACGCCCTCGTCTCCCCGCCAGTAGGAGGAGATCAGGGCCGCCCGGGCCGGGTCGCTGATAAAGCCCATCCGGTTGTTCACCCAGCCCTCGCCGCCGCCGGGGGCGTTTTTGCGCAAAAAGTCCTCCACCTGGGCGTTCTCCCAGCCAAGGGTGTGCATCTGATAGGACGCCGCCGTGCCCAGGGCGGACTGGATCACCGACACCAGGCCGCTGATGCGGTCGTCGATGCCCTCCTCCCAGTCCAGAAAGCGGATGCCGCAGTCGGCGATGCCCTCAAAGGTGCAGGAGGAGGAGTGGTTGCACACGGACAACGTCCCGTCCAGGCCGCCCACGCCCTGCTCCCACGCCTGGCGGCGCAGAGTGAACTGCATGAAGTGGCCGGGGTAGACCTCATGGCACACCAGGTGCTTGAGCTTCTGGGTGGTGAGGATGGGGTCGGTATTGATAATGACCCGACGGTTGCCGTAGTCGCTGCTGGCGTTAAAAGGGCCGCCGCTGACGGTCTCGCAGCGGTAGTAGTCTCCCTCCGGAAGGGGCAGGATCTCGCCTGTGCGCCGGCGGGCCTCCACCATCATCTCGTCCATGGTCCCCTGCACCTCGTCCGCCGGGACCAGGTTCTTCTGCTCCCAGGCGTCGATACGCTGCTTTAGACTGCCGGCATACCCGGCCTCCCCCAGCATACGATACAGCTCCCCGCTGTAGACGTCCAGCGCCGCCTGGCTGGCGGGGGCCGGGTCTGCATGGAGGAACAGCCCGATCTGGCTGCTCATGGAGGGCAGCTGGTCCTGCCGCCACTGGCAGAAGGACCAGAGGGAGGTGCACGCCTGGGCGTAGTACAGCCGGCGGTCCGGCTCCGGCAGGGCGAGGGCCTTTTGCGCCAGCTCCGCCAGATGGCTCTGGGCCGCCTGGTAGCTCTCATAGGCCGCCGGCTCCACATTGGCCATGTTCAGCACCACCAGCCCGTCGTGGAGATCGGTAAAGCCGGTCTCCCTGCGGTAGAGGGCGTCCACGCCCATGGTGGCCCGGGCCACGTCTACGGAAAAAGCAATTGTCTGATCGCTTAAACGAAACTCCATAATCTTTCCTCCTAGCGGCTGCGTTTGGGGTCGATGGCGTCGTCCAGGCCATCTCCAAGGAAGTTGAAGGCCAGCACGGTCAAGAGGATCATCGCGCCGGGGGCAATGGCCGTCAGCGGCGCAGTGGTCATCGTGCTCTGCGCCCCCTGCAGCATATTGCCCCAGCTGGCGGTGGGCGGGTTGATGCCGCAGCCCAGATAGGACAGCGTGGACTCCATGATGATGGAGCGGCCCACGGCCAGCGTTGCGGTGACGATGATGGCACCCAGGGAGTTGGGCAGCAGATGGTGCAGGATGATCCGGCCGTCTTTGGCCCCGATGGCCCGGGCGGCCTTGGTGTAGTCCAGGGTGCGCAGGGTCAGGAACCGGCTGCGCACCAGGCGAGCGGTCTTCGTCCAGTTGAGCACGCTGATCATCACCACCAGAAACATGGGCGACGGCTTGAACACCGCGCCCACCACCATCAGCAGGGGCAGGGACGGAATGGTGAGCACCAGATCCGTCAGCTGCATCATCAGCGAGTCAACCCAGCCGCCGAAAAATCCGGCAATCGCGCCAATGAAGGAGCCCAGGGTCATGGACAGCAGGGCGCTGGCCAGGCCCACCGCCAGGGAGATCCTGCCGCCGAAGAGCAGGCGCGTGAGAAGGTCCCGCCCCAGATCGTCGCACCCCAGCCAGTGGCCGGCCGATGGTTTGGCCCGAATCAGCGTCAGGTCTACCATGTCCGGGTCGTAGGGCGTCACCAAGCAGCCAACGAACACGAACAGCACCAGCACCACCAGCATACCCGCTCCCGCCATGGCCAGCTGGTTCTTGCGAAACCTGATCCACGCCTGTTGGGTGGGGGTGCGGACCAGAGGCTCCGCCGGCCCCGCCACATTCTCCGCCGCCTTTTTGCGGCTTGTAAACAGAGACATCAATCGGCCCTCCTCAGTATTTGATGCGCGGATCAAGGATCGCGTAGAGTATATCGGCAATCAGATTGCTGACAATGACCAGCACGGCGTTAATCATCAGGATGCCCATCAGGACCGGGAAGTCCTGCTTGTTCAGTGCGTCGTTGAAAAACGACCCCATGCCCGGCCACGCGAACACCGTCTCCGTAACCACCGCGCCGGAAAAGATGGCGGGAATGTCCAGCATGACCACCGTGACCAGGGGGATGAGGGCGTTGCGCAGGGCGTGGACAGTATAGACCGTCTTTTCCCGCAGGCCCTTGGCCCGGGCGGTACGGATATAGTCCTGGTTGAGAACCTCGATAAAGTTGGAGCGGGCATACCTGGCCCAGCTGGCGATATAAATCAGCGAGAGCACGATGGACGGCATAATCAGGTGCCGCAACACGTCCGTAAAGCTGCCCACATCCCCGCCGGTGAGGGAGGTCCGCCCAGCCGTGGGCAGCCACTGCAATTGCACGGCAAAGAGCAGCTGGAGCATCATGCCGAACCAGAAGGCCGGCATGGAGATCCCCAGGAAGGTCATGGTAGAGGTGGCGTTGTCGAAAAATTTTCCCTTACGTATAGCGCCGGATATGCCCAGCGGTATGGCGATCACCAGGGCGATCAGAAAGGCCGTACCGGACAGCTGGAGGGTGGGGGCCAGCTTCTCACCGATCAGCTCCAGCACCGGACGGCGGGACATGAAGCTGCGGCCCCAGTCGCCGGTGACAATGCCCTTCAGCCAGTTGAGGTACTGGATATGCACAGGCTGGTCCAGGCCATAGGCCTTTTTGATGGCCTCGATGGCTTCCGGCGTGGCGCTGGGATTTTCCAGGTACATGTCGATGGGGTCGCCGGGCATCGCCTGCAGCAGCGCATAGATGACGATGGACACGGCGAGCAGCATCGGGATGGCCTTCAATACACGTTTTATGATATATTTCAGCAAGGAAGTATCCTCCTTTGTGCAGCAAATGGCCGGTTGGCCCTCGCGCTCTGAATATACAGCACGCCGCCGGCACGGCAGATCCCTCGTACCGGCGGCGCTCCGAATGGATTTTCAGCAGCGAATCGGTGATTACTCGGCCAGCCACCAGCCGGCGGACTGGCAGAAGTTGGTCATGTTGGTGGGGTTGGGCGAAAACCCCCGCAGTTTCTCGTTGACAACGATGATCTCGTTGTTGGCGTAGATGACGATCTGGGGCAGTTCGCTGTCAAAGTAGGTCAGGGCCTCGGCGACCTGGGCCTTGCGGGCTTCGGCGTCCAGCTCCTTGTCGATCTTGGCGCACAGGTCGGTGAAGGCCTGGTTCTCCCAGCCGCCCCGGTTCAGCGCGCCGCCGATGGCGTACATCTTGGTGCGGGTGGCGCCGGGGCTGGTGATATAGCCGCCGATGCCCAGCTCATAGTCGCCGTCGTACATTTTTGCGCTCCAGGTGGAGGAGGCGTACTCCTCGGTGTTGATTTTGATGCCGACCTGGCTGAGGTAGGAGGTGATCACCTGGGCGATGAAGCCGTCGGTAGCGGTGCCTGAACGGCAGATGACGGTGAACTCCAGGCGAACGCCGTCCTTAGCGCGGACGCCGTCGGAACCCATGACCCAGCCGGCATCGTCCAGCAGCTTGTTGGCCTTGTCCATGTCAAAGCTCCACTCGGACTTGAAGCCCTCCACATGGAAGGGGTCGCTGGGCATCCAGGGCTGGTCCCAAGCCTGGGGAATGCCGGAGAAGAGCTGGTTGACCAGGGCCTCCTTGTCAATGGCGCAGGCGATAGCGCGGCGGACGTTCACGTCGTCCAGACCGGGGACGTTGTGATTCATGTCAAAGTACCGCCAGGAGTTGAGGCCGTGGACAATGGCGGTGCAGCCGGGCAGGTCCTTGACCTGGTCGTAGTTGGCAAAGCTGATGCCGTAGGTGAAGTCAATCTCGCCGGACTTGAGCATGTTGATGCGGGTGTTCTCATCGACGACAAATCGAACGGTGACGGAGTCCAGATAGGGGCCGTTATCGCCGTAGTAGTTGTCGTTGCGGGTGAGCTTGATGTATTCGCCGGAAACCCACTCGGAGAATACATAGGGACCGGTGCCGCAGGGGGTGTTGTTGTAGCCGTTGTTGGGGTCGTTCATGTCCTTGCCGGCGATGTCGTGGGCGGGCATGATGCCGAAGGTGAAGAGGGTCTGGGCAAAGTCGGGGATGATGGTGTTGTAGTGGCAGATGACGGTGTAGTCGTCGGGCGTCTCAATAGAGTCGATGTCAGAGGCGCCGTCCTTGGACTCGGCTTCCCAGTTGGGGTCGCAGAGGGCCTCCCAGGTGGCCACTACGTCGGCAGCGGTGAACTTCTCGCCGCAGTGCCACTGCACATCGTCGCGCAGATGATAGGTGACGTCCATGGTGCCGGCCGTCTCGTCCATGACGATGCCGCCGTTTTCAACGGTGGGCACCTCCTTGGCCAGGACGGGCACGTATTCCATCTCACTGTTGGGGACCAGCAGGCCCTCCACCACCATGGCCTGGACATCGCCCAGCAGGTGGGTGGAATAGACGTTCATGGTGTCCGGCTCATAGGACAGGCCCACGACGATCTCGCCGCCCTGTCTGGGGGTTTCGTCGCCTGCGGGGGTGCTGGTGTTCCCGCTGCCGCCGCTGGCGACGGAGTCGCCGGGATCGGCCGTTCCGGTGCTGCCCGTGCTGCCGGCGCTGCCGCCGCAGGCGGTGCAGGCCAGAAGCATTGCGGCTAAAAATAGTGCAAATACCTTCTTCATACGTTTTCTCTCCTTTTTTGGACCATTTTGAATGACTTGCTGCTGCTAATATTCTCATCAAAGGCGCGCCTTTGGTTGAGACCTTTTATCGCATAGACCGCGTTTCTCTTTTGATGCATAAAATTCAGGCAAATTGAATTTTTTACAATTATAGTCTTAACACTAACTTCCTGTCAATTATGAGAATGTATGAGAAAAGGAAATGGAAAATATTTTATTTCCCACTTTTACCCGGTCTAAAATGTGGATAAAATAGCAAAAGGCCCGAATTTTTCCCGTTGCCACCGGAATATTTATCACAAAAAAGTTATATATTTTATGAAATTTATGCGATATTTGCACATATTATGGAAAATTATTTAAAGTCATGGCATGCCTGCCGTCAAACGCGCTTCATTCCCGCAATTTACAGAATGGAAAAATTGTGTTATGATTCCAGATGGGTTTACTTAGAAAATTTTGGAAAGAGGAATTTACCATGACACTATCCAAGGAAGTTTTTGATCTCTGCAACCGTTTCTACCGCTCTACCGTGGAAAACAACGAGGTATATATCGTAAAATGGCAATTCCCCGACGGCGCCTTTCCAGACCTCTCCTACGAACGGACCGTGTCCGACAGCGCCCTGGCGGACGCAGTGGAAAAGCAGGCCCGGGAGATGCTGGCCCGGCACCCGGAGCATAACGACCAGATCATGCTGAAAATTCTCATCTACTACTGCGGCTATATCCGCAAAAATCAGGAGAATTATTGGCTGCGTTTCGATCTCAACCACTATTACAATATGATTCCCACTTTTCTGGATAAGATGCTGGCGCTGCCTGTGGAAACCCCGGCGCAGCAGGCGCGCTACCGGACCATCCTGGACAATCTGTCCCCCTTCATCCGCTCCCAGCACCAGAAGCTGGCGGAGCAGTCCCGCCGCTATATCCGGATGCCCCTGGAGGGCTGCCGCCTGACCCTGGCCAGCCTGGAAAACTGCGCCGGCCGCCTGGACGCCCTGGACAGATTTGAGGGCTGCGCCTCCGCCGCCAAGGCTGCCCGGCAGGCCATGGCGGAGCTGTTGGGCTACATCCGTGGCCCCTACATGAAGCAGGCCCCTCAGGCCGCCGGCATGTGTCAGTACCCCGGCGGTAGTGTGCTCTATATGAACGAGGTGGACACCTACATCTCCCAGCGCCTGGACCCCAGGGAAATCCAGCGGGTGGGCTATGAGGAGCTGGCAAAGTCCGAGGCCGCTATGCTGGAAATCGTGCGCTCCCTGGGCTGCCGGGGAACCCTGCGGGAATGCCTGGACGCGGTGCAGAACGATCCCCGCTGGCGCTTCCACTCCCCCGAAGAGATGCAGGAGACTATGACCGCCTACCTGGACCAGATCCGCCCCTTGATGCCCCGCTACTTCTCCCGTATGCCCAAGGCGGACTGCGCCGTGGCCCGGCTGAACCCGGCGGCAGAGGCTACCACCAGCTGGGGATACTACAACGTCCCGGTGGAAAAACCGGTGGGCGTGTACTACTACAGTGCCCTGGAGCTGGACCGCCGCTGCCAGATCCGCACCCGCGCCGTGGTCTACCATGAGCTGCTGCCCGGACACCACTACCAGATGAACCTGGTGCTGGAGGACCCCACCCTGCCGGACATCATCCACCACCACTACAACACCGCCTTCGCCGACGGCTGGGCGGAGTACGCCTCCGGCTTCTGCCGGGAGCTGGGCCTCTACAGCGGCTGCGACGACCTGGGGCGGCTGTCCTGGGACTGCTTCCTCTGCTGCCGCCTGATTGTGGACACCGGCCTGAACGCCCTGGGCTGGACCCTGGACGAGGCTAAGGCCTTCCTCCTGGAACATACCATGCTCACCGATGCGGAGATCGGCACGGAGCTGCTGCGCTACGCCTTCGGTATGCCCGCCCAGGCGCTGGCCTATAAGTGGGGCAGCAGGTTCTTCCAGAACATGCGCAGCCGGGCCGAAAAGGAGCTGGGAGAGCGCTTCGACCTGCGCCGCTTCCACGACGCCGTGCTCCAGTTCGGCGCCATCCCCCTGGATATTTTGGAGGAGCACTTCCTCTGGTATCTGGAACAGGAAAAGGAGCGCTGAGGGTATGGGCGCAACATTGAAGCAGATCGCAGAGGAAACAGGCCTGTCCGTCTCCACGGTGTCCAGGGTCACCACCGGCAAGGGGTACGTCTCCGATGAGGCCCGCCGGCTGGTGGAGGAGGCGGTCCAGCGCCTGAGCTACAGCCGCCGCCCCCCCATGCCCCAGATCCGCAAGGGCGGAGAGGAGCTGGTGATGATTCTGGTGGGCGGCATCCGCAGCTCCGTGGCCTCACAGATTGTGGAGTACCTGGTGGCCGAGCTGATCCGGCGGCAGAAGCGGCCCTTTGTGGCCGTCAGCTGCTTCTCCACGGAGATGGAGCGGTCCTACCTCCAATTCGCCGCGGACAACCACTTTTTCGGCGTCCTGGCTATGTCCCTGACCGAGACGCCGGAGACCCTGGCCATGCTGGCCAATTACAACTGCCCCCTAGTCCTGCTGGAGCGGTACCTCCCCTCCCTGGACTGCGACTGTCTGCGGGCGGACTACTACCGCATCGGTTTCCAGTGCGCGGAGCACCTGATTCAGAATGGTCATCAGAACATCGGCTTCATCGGCGGAAGTTTGGAATCCACCATCACCCAGGACAAGCGCACCGGCTTCGAGGACTGTATGCGCGCCAACGGGCTGGAGCTGCGGCCGGAGTGGATTATCCACGCCAAGCGGCTGATCTACAAAAACGCGGTAGCCATTGCCAACCAGCTGCTGGCCCTGCGGGAGCTGCCCACCGCCCTGGTCACCTCCAACGACGTATCCGTGGGCATCCTCAACGAACTGATGAGTCGCGGCGTCCGTGTCCCGGAGGATATCAGCATATGCAACTGCGAGGACAGCGTGATGGCCACCCACTGCCAGGTGCCCCTCACCTCCATGTGCGTGGACTTCAAGTCCATGGCCTGCGGCGCGGTAAAGATGCTCTGCAAGCGCCGCCGCCAGCCCTCCGCCCCCCGCAGCCTGCTGATTTACAACCCGCAGCTCATTGAGCGCAGCAGCGTCCTCCGTCTCTCAACGGCCCGGCAGCAGACGCATCCCATGTGAGAATTGCATGGGAATTTCACTTTCTCTTGACTTTTGCGGCGGGACGAAATATGATGAAAGATGTGAATGGTGTTTGTATATATTTTCATAGTCTTTGTCTACACTATTTGAAACGGAGGAAGCGAGTATGGCTAAGGAAAGACTTCGGGTAGGAATTATCGGCGCAGGCCGCTGGTCCTCCAGGGCGCATATCCCCGGTTGGGTGCGCAGCGATCTGTGCGATCTGGTGTGCATCTGCGACCAGGACGCGGAGCTGGCGGAGCAGCGGGCAAAGCAGTTCGGCATAGCCGAGACTGCTGTCGATGCGGAAAAAATGATTATGCGGGGCGACCTAGACGTTATCGACGTGTGTACCCGCGACGAACACGGCGAGACCCACGAGCCTCTTACCGCCCTGGCCCTCCAGGAGGGCAAGCACGTGCTGGTGGAGAAGCCGGTGGCCCAGGACTACAACCGGGTCCGTCAGCTGGACGCCCTGGCCCAGTCCAAGGGCCTGAAAACCAAGGTGGGCCTCACCTTCCGCTACGCTCCGGCTGTCCAGTACATGTTCGACCTGGTGCGCGAGGGGAAGATCGGCTCCCCCTGGCTTTTTAACGGCTTCGAGCAGAACAGCCAGTGGCTGGACCCCTGGTATCCTCAGGACAAGCGCCTTTTTAAGCAGTATCCTCACAATATTCCCCTGGTGGGCGCCGATCCTGACCCCAGAAAAATCGAGGTCGGCTCCCTGGAGGGCTACGGCGCGCCGACCATCGACATCGGCCTGGAGCTGATCGGCAGCGATATTGAGAAGATTGTCTGCGAGATGGCGAACCTGGTGCCCGAGCGCCGCCGCTACAACGTGGACGACCATCTGGAGCGCATCAACTGGGATGACGCAGACATGTGGATTGCCCGCTGCAAGAACGGCTCCCTCTTCTCCATGCAGACCAGTTTTGTCACCGTCGGCAACTACCCCGGCATCACCGCCATCATCTACGGCTCCCGTGGCGCTCTGCGGGCCACCCTTATCACGGACCCCGAAACCGGCGAGATACAGAAGCTGGAATATGCTGACGGCTATGCCGCCGATAACCCCAGGATCCTCACCCACGCCGACGCGGCTGCCGTCAAGTTCCGTCCTCTGGAAATTCCCGACCGGTACTGGAATCCCGGCCACCGTCCCGACGACGCCTGGGATACCGCCTTCTATGGCTGCCTGATTCAGAACTTCCTGGAGGAAATTGCCGGCGGCGGCGCGAAGAACGAGGGCAACTTTACCCAGAGCGCTCGGGTCCAGGAGCTGATTAACGCCGCCGAACTCTCCCACCGGGAGGAGCGCTGGGTCCATCTGCCGCTGTAACCGGCATGGATTGTCTAAATTATTCATGTAAAAGGAGATTGAACCGTGAAGATTGCATTTCGCCATGTTCCCTTTTCCCAGCAGCAGGCCGACAGCCTGGACGCCCTGGCGCGCGGCGCCGGATATGAGACAATCTGGTACGCCGCCGGCGTCACGCCCACCGCGGAGGAGCTCTCCGGATGCGAGGTGCTGATGGGGTATTTTCCGCCGGACTTGATCGGGCAGCTGCCCGCCCTCAAGTGGGTGCAGACGCCGGCGGCGGGGGTGGAGAAGCTCTGCGGCAATATCTACAAAAGTCCTGACGTGGTGCTCACCAACTGCTCCGGCGCTTTCGGCGTGGCCATCTCAGAATACATGCTCACCGGCCTGCTGATGGTTATGCGCAACATGCCTGCCTATATGGACAACCAGAAAAAGCACATCTGGAAGGGCATGGGCCTCTGCCGCTCCATTTACGGCAGCAGGATTACCGTGGTCGGCATGGGGGACATCGGCGCCAAGTTCGCCGCCCGGGCCAAGGCGCTGGGCGCATATGTGCGGGGTGTGCGCCGCAGCCCCCGAGGCGTGCCGGAGAATTTTGACGAGGTGTTTGCCTCCGCCCAGCTGGCCGAGGCCGTGCGGGACGTGGACGCGGTGGTGATGTGCCTGCCCGGTACCAGGGAGACCACTGGCATGATTTCCAAGGAGGTCATCGCCGCCATGAATCCCAGGACCATTGTGGTCAACTGCGGCCGCGGCTACACGGTGGACCAGGGGGCCCTAACCCGCGCACTGCAGGAAAAGCGCATTGCGGCGGCGGTGCTGGACGTGGCGGAGGTAGAGCCGCTGCCGACGGACAGCCCCCTGTGGGACATGGATAACGTGGTCTTGACGCCCCATATCTCCGGGCATGACGACGATCCTATCAACGCGGAGTCAATTTATGAGATTTTCAAGGAGAACCTCACCCGCTATCTGGCCGGAGAGCCGCTGAACCATACGGTGGACCGCAGTCGGGGGTATTGATGCTTTTTCGTGAAGTAAAAAGTATCGGGAAGCGCATACATAGATTTAGGGGGCTGTAAAAAAGTCCCTATTCTCCAAAAGCACTTTTTCTAAAAGTTAAGGAAATCCCGCAGAAGGTCTCGTTCAGAAAACCTTCTGCGGGATTTCGCTGTCCTGAATTCCCGGATTTTCGAGTTTGGTTACAGCTCCGTGCCGCAGCATGTCTCCG